>CANJZQ010000014.1 GCA_947479535.1 Oligoflexales bacterium
AAATTCCCGGCGCTTGCCGATGCAAAGTTTGAATCCAACTGGTTTTCCGCCGGAAAGGTCGCGCAATTGCTGCACCCATTCCAGAAGACCGCGTGGTGATGAAAAGACAGAATGCCCAGGGGGCGACAGGCAATCTTTCCCCATCGGGATTCCGCGAATGGCAGAAATTTCAGGTGTGATCTTTTTTGCGGGCAGGACTCCGCCGTGGCCCGGTTTCGCGCCCTGTGAAAGTTTGATCTCAATCATTTTTACATGAGCATGGTTCGCATGTTCTCGAAATTTTTCTGGATCAAACTTTCCTGACGCATCGCGACAACTGAAATATCCAGTCCCGATTTCCCAAATGATGTCACCCTCTGGGGCCAAGTGGTGCGGTGAAAGTCCGCCTTCACCGGTGTTGTGGGCAAAGCCGCCCAATTTAGCGCCGCCATTCAAGGCTCGAATCGCATTCGAGCTCAAGGCCCCGTAGCTCATGGCTGAAATGTTAAAGATGCTTGCTCGGTACGGTTTTTTACACGAGGGTCCGCCGATGGTAACGCGCAGAGCCTCAGGATCGCAGTGCACCGGAGCCAGGGAGTGATTAATGAATTCATAGCCTTGCTGATAGACGTCCAGCATTGTGCCGAATGGTTTCGTTGCCACTTCCTTTTTGGCCCGTGCGTAAACGACAGACCGGTTGTTTCTGGAAAATGGCTTTCCGTCCTCGTCTGATTCAACGAAATACTGCTGAATTTCAGGGCGGACCATTTCTGCAAGATAACGAAACCGTCCCAAGACGGGAAAGTTCCGGCGAATTGTCTGCTTCTTTTGAAGGATATCCGCCCAGCCGAGCCAAAAAACGGGCAGGAGGACGGCAAACGCCGTCCAAAGGCCTGGGTAAAACAGATGGGCGAGGATGGCCGTGCCAAGGGGAATGAGGATCGAGGCAGCGATAAATTCCCTGCGCATTTTGCCGTTCTCCTGTTTGTTTCTGATTTTATTCATTTTTTCACGACTTCGCTGCGGAAGCCACCTTGGGGGCGATTTTCCTTAAAGGGATGGCCTCAAATGCCGAATCTTATTTGGGGGAATTTGGAAAAATTGCCTTTTCTTACCGCCGTACGGCAGGGTTGTTGTTTTGCTTGGCTTTGGCTGGCGTTTGGGCGGGCTGTGGCAAGCATCAGGTTTACAAGAAATCCGGGATTCCAGATTTCGCCGTCGCAAGCAAACAGAGCAGCTGTTTCAAAGTGGTCAATGGGATTGAGCGGATCAACATACCTGCCGTGGTGCTGCTTACGACGATCCAGCAGAATTCCCTCTGCACCGGGACTTTTCTTGGCGACAACGTCGTTTTAACCGCCGCCCATTGCATGGATACGACGTCCACTGGTGGTATGGGTCTCATCGACGGAACCATGCCGGTCTCCATGGTCCATGGCGGCGTCGTGGGTGAAACAGCCCCCGAAGCTCGCCCTATGCAGGACATCGCAATTCTGATTTTCCCTGTGGGCACATCAAAATCGTGGCGCAAGATCGCGACCAATGCACCCAAGGCAGGCGATACCTTGGTTGTGGCGGGCTACGGTCAGACGGATCTTATCGCAAACAACGACACGGACGGTAAGGTTCGGTACGGTTTTAATGTGGTGGATTCAGTCTCGGTCGACCAGGCACTTTTCAAATATCAATCGAATTCGACGACGAACGGCCTTGGACAGGGGCAGGATTCAATTTCTGGACGTGGCGATTCGGGGGGGCCAATTTTTAGTGGGGACGGTCAAGTGGCCCTCACCAGCGGGGGTACCACAGACGCTCCCATTTTTTTCGAAGAGGACTTTTACCTGTTTTCAAGCCAGGCGCTTAAAGTGATGGAGGAGGCCGAAGCAAAAGGGGCTCACATCAATGGCGTAAACCATATCCGAAAGTCCCTGGGCGTTGCCGAGAAAGACGGTGCCCTTGATTCGGATACCGTTGCGATTGACGTTCCGTCTTGCTGAACACTTGAAGAAAGGATCCTTCGCACTAGGCTCAGGATGACGTGAAGGCTCAGGATGGCGTGTCAGTTGGTGGCAACGGGCGGTGAATAATTTTCGATTATTGATTAATATTTTTTCGCTCTTTTTCCGTCGAGGGCCGGATGTCGAAAGAAAAAAAACAAAATAAAACAGTGTTCTCAAAATTGGTCCAGATTTCGCTGACCGTTGCATTGGCGGCTTGCACGAATCAAGTATTCGAGAAGGCGGGGCGTCCATCGGGTTTAAGAAATTCTTCTAACGGGCAATGTCCCAAAATTTTGAACGGTATCGTGGTCGACAATGTTCGTGCGGTCGTCAATTTGAAAATAAATAATCAGGACGGATCGGAGGGTGGGTCGTGCACAGGGACATTCTTGGGGGACAATGCGGTTTTGACGGCATCTCATTGCACGGAGAACACGGCAACTGGAAATGTGGAGCTTCCTGACGGCACGAAAGCGGTTGCGATGGTGCGGGGTTGGACTGTTGAAGATAAAAAAGAAGACCAAGCGGCCACAGAGAATGGGTCAGGGACTGAACTTTCAAATGCCCAGTATTTTGATCGAACTTCGAGGGATATTGCCGTGCTGATTTTTCCATCTGGAACTTCATCGAGTTGGCGCAATATCGCGCCAAATCCGCCAAAAGTTGGGGATACAATAATGATTGCCGGTTACGGTGACACAAGTTTTCAGAACGATAATAACGATGGAAACGTTCGCTATGGATCTAATCGTATTGACTTTTTGAAGGACGGACTTTTGATTTTTGAATCAGCGGCGGGGACACACCCAACTGCCGGACAGGACTCAACCAACGGACATGGCGACTCAGGTGGGCCGGTTCTTTATGAGGAAGGGGTGGTTGGGGTTATTTCCAAAGGTGACACAACCCAGGCTATTGAGGCTTATTTATTTTCAGAGTTTAACCTTAAAGTTTTGGAAGAAGCCGAAGGTAAAGGCGCCCATATTAACGGCCTGAACAGCGTTCGTAAGGCTCTGGGTAGGCCTGCCAAGCCCGAGACTACCGATCCCGCCGATGGTTGCTCTAGGAATTGACTATCGACTTTCTACTGCCGCGCGAAACCACGGAATGGCCCGGGCAAGGCCGTCCTTCAGTGCGACTTTGGGTTCCCATCCTTTCAAGACGGACTTTGTCTTGGTCAAGTCCGGCCTCCTGGTTTTTGGATCGTCGGATGGCAAGGGGCGGTAAACAATTTTCGATTTTGTCGGAATCTGACGGAGGACCTCCTGGGCCAGTTCCATGACGGTGAATTCGCCGTCGTTTCCTAGATTGATCGGACCGGTTTCGCCCTCGGTGGCCGCAAACCGGACGATGCCGTCGACGAGGTCGTCGACAAAGCAGAAGGAACGCGTCTGCTCGCCGTTTCCGTAGATGGTCAGATCCTCGCCGCGCAAGGCCTGGACGATAAAGTTGCTGACCACCCGGCCGTCGTCGATGGCCATTTGGGGGCCATAGGTATTGAAAATCCGGATGACCCGGATGTCGACCCCGTGCTGGCGGTGGTAGTCAAAACAAAGGGTCTCGGCCAGGCGCTTGCCTTCGTCATAGCAACTTCTGATGCCGGTTGGGTTCACGTTGCCCCAGTAGGTTTCCCGCTGCGGATGTTCCTTTGGATCGCCGTAAACCTCGGACGTGCTTGCTTGTAAAAACCTTGCCCCGCAACGCTTTGCCAGGCCAAGGAGGTTCATTGTCCCCAGAACATTGGTCTTGACCGTGCGGATCGGATTGTCCTGATAATGAACCGGACTGGCTGGACAGGCAAAGTTGAGGATCAGGTCCACGTCAGCCAAATAGGGTTCAATGATGTCATGGCGAACCAGCTCGAAGTTCGGATTTGCGAGCAAGTGGAAAACATTTGAACGCCGAGAGGTCATAAAGTTGTCCACGCAGAGGACTTCCCAGCCTTTGGCCAAATAAGCCGCGCATAAATGACTGCCAATGAAACCCGCGCCGCCTGCTATCAAAACTCTTTTTGCCATGTCAGTGCCTCCGGGTGCCGATTGTGGCTTTCGGGCATGATTTTGTCCACGACCTTCAATTGCGGGGATGGCCCCTGCCCGGTATAGTCGTCTGGCTGTTCCGGAACAAAGGATGTGATCCAATGAATATTCATGAATATCAGGCGAAAAAACTATTTGCAGACAACGGTGTGGCAGTCCCTGAAGGCTACCTTGCCCGCACCCCGATTGAAGCCGAATTTGCCATGCGCCGTCTGGGTGGTCCCGTCGCCGTGGTGAAGGCGCAGGTTCACGCCGGTGGCCGCGGCAAGGCAGGTGGTGTGAAGCTCGTCAAATCGCCAGACGAGTGTGCCAAGGTCACAGAAAAGATGATCGGCATGCGTTTGGTTACGCCGCAAACCGGAGCCGAAGGCAAACTGGTTCGGATGGTTTACATCGAAGCCGGCAGCGAGATTGCCAAGGAATATTATCTGGCCATGGTCCTGGACCGTGAGACGGCTGGCGTTGCGATCATGTTCTCGACCGAAGGCGGCATGGACATTGAAGAGGTTGCCGAAAAGCACCCCGACAAGATCGTTAAAATTTCGGTCGATCCAACCATTGGCTTGCAGGGCTACCACCTGCGTTCTTTGGCTTACGGCTTGAAGTTGCCCGCCGACGAAGGCAAGGAACTGATGGCGATGGTAAAGAAGCTTTACGCCATGTTTCTTAAATACGATTACTCGCTGCTCGAAATCAATCCGCTGATCGTGAACAAGCAGGGAAAAATGCTGGCCCTCGACGGCAAGATGAACTTCGATGACAACGCCCTCTACCGCCACAAAGACATTGAAGCGATGCGTGATTTTGCGGAAGAAGACCCGCGCGAGATCGAGGCCTCGAAATTCGGTCTGAGTTACATTGGCCTCGAAGGCAACATCGGTTGTCTGGTCAACGGTGCAGGTCTGGCCATGGCCACCATGGACATCATCAAGCTCAGTGGCGGCGAGCCGGCCAACTTTCTTGACGTTGGCGGTGGCGCCAGTGAAGAAATGGTGCGCAATGCATTTCGCATTTTGTTCTCGGATCCAAACGTCAAGGCTGTGTTCGTCAATATTTTCGGCGGCATCATGCGCTGCGACGTCATTGCTCAGGGGATTGTGGCTGCAGCCAAAGAATTGGGTTTACGCCAGCCCCTCATCGTCCGCCTTGAAGGCACCAACGTCGAAAAGGGAAAGCAAATCCTGGAAACGTCTGGACTGAAGATCATCCCGGCTGACGACATGGCTGACGGTGCCCGCAAGGCCGTTGAAGCTGCCCGCGCCGCAAAAAACTAAGAGCAGGAGAACTCGACCGTGTCGATTCTGGTCAACAAAAAAACCCGCGTCATCACCCAAGGCATCACTGGCAAGTCCGGTGAGTTTCATACAAAACTTTCCCACGAACATGCGCCGTGTTTTGTCGGCGGCGTGACCCCGGGCAAGGGTGGAACAAAGCACATTGATTTGCCGGTCTTTGACACCGTTGCCGAGGCCAAGGAAAAAACCAACTGCAACGCATCGATGATTTTTGTTCCGCCTCCGTTCGCTGCCGATGCAATCCTTGAAGCCATTGCTGCTGAAATTGAGCTCGTCGTCTGCATCACGGAAGGCATTCCCGTGTTAGACATGGTGCCGGTTAAAAAAGCCTTGGAGCGTTCGCGCAAGACGCGCCTCATTGGCCCCAACTGTCCGGGTATCATTACGCCGGGCGAGTGCAAGATTGGCATCATGCCAGGCCACATCCACAAACGCGGCAAAATCGGTATCGTTTCCAAATCAGGTACGCTGACGTACGAGTCGGTTGGTCAGACAACCCGGGCCGGACTCGGCCAAAGTACATGCATTGGAATTGGTGGCGATCCCATCATCGGAACCACCTTCATCGACTTGCTGGCCATGTTTGAAGAGGATCCGGAGACGGATGCAATCATCATGATCGGTGAGATTGGTGGCGACGCTGAAATCAAGGCAGCCCAGTTCATCAAAGAAAATATCCGCAAGCCCGTTGCGGCATTCATCGCTGGACAGACAGCCCCTGAAGGGAAGCGCATGGGTCATGCCGGCGCGATCATTTCGGGTGGTCACGGAACTGCAGCAGAAAAAATGGAAGCCTTGATTGCAGCCGGGGTGGGCGTTGCCCGTTCTCCAGCAGACATCGCTTCGACATTGATTGAGCACATGAAAAAACACGGAAGGAAGTAACACCTCCGTGCTTGGCATCAGGCGTCACCAGGGCACTGCAATCGACCTTTGGCAGGGGGACTTGAAAAAGTTCGTCTGCGACGTGTCGGTTGCATTTTTTCCTGCAGGTTCGCCACCCGGCGGCCTGCCGGCGGTGGCAGGATTGCCTCCCGGCGAGGCCATGATTTTTCCTGGAAAAGATTTCTTTTGTCCCTCAGATCATCTTTTGGCCGTTGCTTATGCGTCGCTGGTGGATGTCAACGATCGCGGAAAGCTGGGGACAGTTCTTGGATCATACGGCAATGCGTTGGCTTTTGCGGCAGGCCTGGGAGTCCGACACATAGCAATGGCAGTGCCGCAGTCAGAAGAATTGGGCGACCTCTACGGCAGCCTGGCCATGGTGGCTCTGAAAAGTTTCTTGGATGAGGCTGCAGCGCGCACGGCCCAAGGCGGTCGAATTCCCGCCGTGCCCAAACGCATCACGTTGGTGTTGGGAAGCCTTGCGGTTTATGATTGTTTTCAGGCCCAGCTTTTCGCAACCTTTCCCGATATTCATTGAGGCAGGGACCACAAATGCCCATCCAGCGCCTCGCCGAAATTGCCTACTATCAAACGGGTGGAAGCTGTTCTCGCCTGTATCTCCCAAAATCAATTAGTGAAATCCAGGACGCCGTCCGGGAAATCCACAGGTTATCCCAGCCATTTTTTGTTCTGGGCGGCGGAACCAATTCTCTTGTGTGTGACGACAACTGGTCTGGTGCCGTCATCGCTTTGAATCATATGGTTGGACTTCGCACGCTTGAAAAAAATGGCAGTATTTTTTGTGAGGCGGGAGTTGAGAATTCCACGTTTGCGCGATTTGCCGTCGATCACGGACTGATTGGTGCAGGATGGATGAATCGTTTGCCGGGCCAAATGGGCGGCACTGTTCGGATGAACGCCCGCTGCTATGGCGGTGAAATCAGCCAGATCGTGAAAAAAATCACCTGTGTGGATCTCTCGGGCAATATTGTCGTCCATGATGATCCAAGTAAAGTTTTTCGAGGCTACAAAGACACGAGCTTCATGCAGACGGGCGAGATCATTGCTTCGGTTGAAATCCAGTTGGAGCCAGGCGACACGGCTGCAACTCATGATCTGATGAAATTCTGTGAAGACGACCGGGTTCTCAAGGGGCAGTTCACTCACCCGTCGTGCGGCTGTGTTTTTAAAAATGATTATACGGTGGGTGTGCCGAGCGGCATGCTTCTTGAGTCTGCCGGGGTCAAATCCCTAACCCGTGGTGGTGCAGTGGTCAATCCGCAGCACGCCAACTTTGTTTTCAATCGAGATAAACGGGCATCGAGCCGCGACATCCTCGAGCTCTCTTTGATGATGCGCGAGGCCGTCTACACAAAATTTGGTGTTTGGCTCGAATACGAAATGGAAATTTTGGGTAACATGCCAGAGGATTTGGCTAAATCCATCCGTGAGGTCCGTCCGCGCCGAGCGGAGACCAAAGAGCTTGCGACCCTGCGGGCCAACTTCTCAAGCAAATCGCGCTAGTCCCCGCTGGATGCAAGCGGTGCCAGGTCGCGAAGGTATTTGAATGTGTAGATGCCAGTCCGGTGGCCATCGTTAAAATGGATGGTCAGTGCATAGAGGCCAACGGATTCGATCTTCACGGGACGTACGGTGTCCTTGACGTCTTCTGGTTTCAGGCGTGGTTCGTGGGACCATTCGTCAATGCAGGCTGCACACGGGCATTTGCGCCGCAGCATCACCACATCAAGGGCAGACTTCTTGCCATCAGTCCAAAGGATCCCAAGGGTTTTTGGGTCTAGCTGGGTGATGTCTTGGACGCGAATATTTTCCATTCAATGGACCCACTCGAGGCTAAAGTGCTGAAGCACATTTTTGTTTTCGGCGTGCAGGATTGAAACCTGCGACGCAACGGCACCTGCTACGCTTGCAAAGGCACTGGCGACAGGTGATTTTTGGTGGCTCGTAACGTAAGGCTTTCCTTCGTCAGAGGCTTGAACGAGGCCTTGATCCATCGGAATTTCGCCTAAGAAGGCGACGCCGTGCTCGCTGGCAACGCGGGCTCCCCCACCCTCGCGGAAAATAAAATGCTTTTTGTCGCATCCGTCACAGATGAAGTGACTCATGGTTTCTACGACGCCGAGGACGGGAACTTTCAATGTTTCAAACATCGAGATTGCCTTGCGGACGTCAATCAGTGCGACTTCTTGAGGTGTCGTGACAATCACGGCCCCAGTGACGGGTGCTGTCTGCGAGATGGTTAATTGGATGTCGCCTGTGCCTGGCGGGTAGTCAATGACCAGGTAATCGAGTTCGCCCCAAGCAACCTGCGACAGGAACTGCTTAATGACGGCAGCCGCCATTGGCCCGCGCATGATAGTGGCTTTTCCACCCTGACCAAACATACCAACCGACATGATTTTTACGCCGTCGACCTGTGGTGGCTCAACCAAAGTCCCAGATGCCGTCGCACCGGCATTCAGGCGTGTCATGAGAGGAATCGAAGGTCCGTAAATGTCGGCATCAAGCAGGCCAACCTTCGAGCCTGATTTCGCAAGGGACCAAGCAAGATTCACGGCCGTCGTTGACTTGCCGACCCCGCCCTTGCCGCTGGCAACCGCAATGATATTTTTTACCTGTCCAAGGGACGCAGCCACCGGCGAGCCAGTGTTCAGGGGTAGTGCGCCCCGGGTTGAAGCCGTCATGGTGACTTTGGTGCTGCTGACGCCAGGCAAAGCCATCAAGGCTTCTTCACACTGTGTTTTCAGTTGTTCCTTTACCGGGCAGGCAGGAGTCGTCAAATTCACTTCAAGGCTGACTTCGTGCTGGCCTTCAAGTCCACCTGTGGCAGCGCTTATTTTCACATTGCGCACAAAACCCAGCGTGACGATGTCTTTGTGCAAGTCCGGATCCTGGACCACACGCAGTGCATTTAGCACAGTTGTCTCATCCAGAGTCACTGGCTGCTTCGTAGAGCCCTTGGAAGTAAAACGTTCCGTGATGCGATCCATGATTCCCATGATCAGTGCCCTTCCAGAAATTTAGAGGCCTGAATGGCAGCTTGGCATCCAAGGCCTGCGGCCGTGATGGCTTGCTTGAACAGAGGATCTGCAATATCGCCGGCCGCAAAAACACCAGGTGTCTTCGTGGCCGTGTGATTGGTCGTCTTGATGTAGCCGTGGGAATCGGTGTCGACCCAAGGTTTGAACAAGTCTGAATTGGGTTTGTGACCGATTGCCATGAACAAGGAAGTTGTTTCAAGGTTTTTGGTTTCGCCCGTTTCTGCATGTTTCAACTTAAGACCGGTGAGCCCGGTCTCGTCTGAGATGGTGTCTTCAACAATCCACGGGGTCATGATTTTTATTTTTGGGTTGGCCCGCGCCCGTTCCGCCATGATTTTTGAGGCGCGGAAGTCGTTACGGCGGTGAATCAGGATCACTTCAGAGCAAATTTTAGAAAGGTAGTTGGCCTCTTCCATGGCAGAGTCACCGCCACCGGCTACTACGACACGCTTGTTGCGATAGAAAAATCCGTCGCAGGTGGCGCAGGTCGAAAGGCCCCGGCCCATCAATTTTGATTCACTTTTGAGGCCAAGGGTTTTGGCTGTTGCCCCCGTGGCAATGATCACTGTCTTGGACTCGATCAGATGATCTCCAGCCCAAAGTTTAAGCGGCTGGGAAGAAAAGTCGACCTTGGTGATTTCCTCGTAGTTGATCTTTGTTCCGAAGCGTTCTGCCTGGGCCGTCATATCCGTCATGAGCTTTGGGCCAAGAATGCCGTGTTCAAAACCCGGAAAATTTTCCACCTCAGTGGTCGTGGTCAATTGGCCGCCGTGCTGGACTCCCGCATAAACAACTGGGTTTAAGGCTGCGCGCGCCGCATAAATGGCCGCGGTAAGACCCGCAGGGCCGGTACCGATGATGGTGACTTCGTTGGTAGACATTTATTCGTACCCCTATTTCCCGGCGTTTTTGCCTGAAATTCTATTTGGAGGATAGAGAAATGAAGGGCGATTGATAAGGACTTTCAACATGTTCCGAAGGTTGTGTGCAAAAAATAGTCAGATCTTAATCTGGTTGGCTGACTGGCCGATCTCATTATAGGATGGTTGGAAAGACCATAGGGGCCTGACATGTTGTGCAAATTTTTTGCAACGGCATCGCATTCGGTGACGATACCCGCACTGCTCGTGGGTTTGGCGTCGGCTGTGGCTTTGCCATTTTCGCCAGCTTTTGGTGCTTCCCGCCCCGACGTCAAGAGCCCCAGCGTGGTCGTTTTGTCTTGGGATCAAGGCAAGATCTTGTACGAACGCAATGCCGACGAAGTTCGTCCCATCGCCAGCCTGTCCAAGATGTTTGCCAGCTTTGTGATCGACGACGAATGCAAGATTGACTGGAATTCTTTACACGAGATGTCGCCAGAAAACCGCGAAGCCGCCCGCGGCGGGGATTCCTCGAAGCTCAAGACCGGTTGGAAATTCTCGGTCGAGGATCTGATGCATGCTGCACTCATGCGCAGCGACAACCGGGCCTTTCCGGCCTTGGCTGAAGCCTGTGGCATGACACCCCTTCAACTTGGCGAACGCATGACCTCGCGTGCCCGCGAATTAGGCTTGGCCAAGACGGTTTTCTCCGAGCCGACGGGATTGTCTCCCAATAATGTTTCTACAGCCCACGAAGTTGCCCTGATGCTGCAGGAAGTTACCAAAAGACCGCGTTTGCAGGCTATCATGGCCAAGCGCTCCTATTGGATGACCGCTCATCTGCCTGGCGGGAAAAGAACCCAGCGTTACGAAATTCGTAACACCGACCGTTTGCTGCAAAGCCGGGATTTCAGTGTGATCGGCGGCAAGACGGGGTTCACCAATCTGGCTCGCTACTGCCTCGCCGTTGCGGTGAGGACCGTTGAGCACGGCGATCTGGGCATGGTGCTGATGGGCGCAGAAGGTAAACTGACACGTTTTGCTGACGTACGACGGATTTATCAATGGCTGAAGAAAAACAATACCGTGGCGGCACTCAACCAGATCAAGCAGCCCAGTCAGTCCCGCAGCAGCGATGCGCCTCTCAAGGATGCGTCCCTCTGACGCGAACCTGTACGACATCCTTCTGGACTTTGCTGTTCCTTTGCCTGATGCAGGTTGCCGCTGCTAATAAACCTGCCGCTTTGGCAAAACACTTCGAGACGAAAAACAAGTCGGTGCGACAGAGCATCAAGTTTGTTCGCGTCTCTGATGGTTCCTTAATTTACCAGTACGAACCCCAACTGCGACTTTCTCCGGCGTCGGTGACCAAGCTTGTCACTGCGGCCGCAGCCCTGAGTAAATTTGGCCCGGCGCATACTTTTACAACACGGTTTCTCCACTCCGGGCAGCGCAAGGGATCTGTGATTTCCGGAAATCTATTTGCCGTGGGTGATGGTGATCCCCTCTTGATCTCCGAAAAAATGTGGCAGGTGGCTGCCGATTTGCGGGCCATGGGAATCAACCAAATTGACGGCGACATCGTCGTCGACAATTCGCTGTTTGATGGCGAAACACGAGATGAGAGCCGCGAGGAGGGTGCCAGATCCTCTTCCAACGCCTACGACGCGCCAGTCAGCGCCTTTGCAGTCAATTTCAATACGGTCGCCATTACCATCAGTCCTGCAGAAAAGTCGGGCACTGCAGCCCTGATTCACACAGACCCGGTTGATTTAGACGGTCTAAAGATCGAGAGTTCGGCAAAGACGACGCCCCCGGGGAGTGATTCCAAACTGGCGGCGGCACGGATCGGGTCAGAGGGGCAGACGCCTCTTTTGCGGGTGTCAGGCAATATCGCAGCAGACAGTGAACCGAAGAAAATATACCGCTCGATGGTAAATCCAGGTCGCTTGGCCGGAGAATATTTGCGGGCTTTCCTGAAGGATGCAGGAATCGCCACAACCGGGCGCGTCAGGACCGGCAAGGCGTCTGGGGATGAGCGCACCTTGCTCACCGTACCGTCTTACGACATGCGCCGCATTGTCAGTGGGCTGAATACGTATTCCAACAATTTTATTGGCGACATGCTGACCAAGCGTTTTGCTGCCGGTGGGTCCCAGCCGGGATCAATGTATCGCGGTGCCAAAGTGTTGCGTGAATACCTGACGCAAGAAGTTGGGCTCAAGGAAGGATTTGCGATTGAAAATGGTTCTGGCCTTTCGATTGAAAATCGATTGAGCGCAGACGACATTGTCCGCTTGTTGCTCCACGTTGAAAAAGACATGGCAATCTTTCCTGATTTTCTAGCCAGCTTGCCTTCTTATGGGTGGGAAGGTTCTTTGAAAAAACGCATGAAGGGGTCTGACCGTGAACAAGTTGGCAGCATGATCCGGGCAAAATCCGGGACATTGAGTGAACCAATTACGGTCTCCTGCCTCGCTGGTTTCTTAAAGCACCCCAAACACGGGTTAATCGCTTTTGCCGTTCTCGAAAACGGCATTTCAGGGAAGTCTCAGCCATCCGTGTCATCACTGCGCAGCCAGCAGGATGCGGCATTGGCTGCATTGCTGAAAATGCCGCTGGAGTGACTAGAAATTTGACAGGTTTCTGAAACTGAGTTCGCCCCACAAATTCAAGTCACGGTAATTATTCACTGAATTCTGAAATGAACCGCTCATTCCTGCGCCCGCTTCTTGCATAACCTATCCAGGTCAAGGCCCGCTCTGGTGGCTTTGAGGGGGGTTGCCGTGCGGCATCATTTGCAGAAAAATTTTTGGTTTGCGCTGCTTGTTGCGGTGGCGATTCCATTTGGCTGCGGCGCACCCACGAAAAAGGCATCGGATGTTGTAGGAATGTTTCAGCGAGAGCCTCAAAAAATTCGTGAGGTTGCCTCTGGCTTGTGTGAGCAGCTTGCTGATGCGACAGAAGCTCCTTCTTTGCGATCAGTCAAATTGACTTTGGCCCAGTGCATGGCAGTCGATGAGAAACCCCAAGAGCTATCCCAATCCAAAGAGCTTGAGTTCGTAAAGATAGATCAGAAAAGATTTGTTTCCGAACAATCCAACGATCCGAATCCAGTATTATACGTTCAGACGCGTGGGCAAGTTTGGCTCAATCACTCGATGCTGCGGCTGACCCAGAAACTAATTCGGGCGATACGAGATGCTGAGGCCAATGGAACGAGCGCCATCCTGCCAAACATGAACGCATCAGCGGCAGAAAGTGACATCCTGCGCTTGTCGTTTACTGAAATCCAAAAGACGACCCTCGATGATTCAGGGACCAGGCTCAATTCTTCAATTGAACTCAACGGCCGCGGAGCGGTCACAATCCAGAACGTGTTTGTGACGGAAGGGCGAATATTTAATGATTCCATTGCCCTTGAGGTCAACACACGCGAAGACAGTCCTTTCGAAAAATCCCTGTTGAAACGTATGAACGCTGTCGTCTTGATCATTCCTTTTGGTGACGACGTGTACGTGGACATGGTGGTTGACCTGCATATCAACTCCTTCGGCGCAGACCGGTTGGTGGCAGAACAAGTCACGTATGCGCTTGCAGTGGGAATTAAAGCTGGACTTGATGCACTGATCAAATTGGACTGAACCATGAATTTTATGAATCGCACATCAAGGATGTTAGGGGCATTCCTGCTCCTGGTTGGCAGTTCCTGCCATAATCAGGATGATGATGTTTTCCTGGATCCGGCTGGACATAGAATTCGGGCTCACAACAACACAGAATCATCGCGGCCTGCGCCTTATGTTCCCGTTTCCATTGCAACTGCGACCTACCGGGTCAGGGTCTTTGGCCAGTCTGGCGCGGAGCTTTGTTCCGGTGCCGTTGATTTGGAACTTATGAGTGATCTGGGGTTTGGTCCTGCAAATGGTGGGATGATTTGCGTCGGCCAGAAGATCGACTTTGGTCGGATGCTCCGTGGACTATCGGGGAACTCGGCACCTGAAATTGATGTTTTGGCCGATGGTTTGATGATTCGCGTCAGGACAATCGGTGGAGTCGCTTTTAATCCACCAAGGCCGCTTATTCTTGGGCCAATGGTGCAAGATACAGCACCATTTATTGGCCTAAACCAGACCAGCCAGCATCAGGCAACCTGGAAAAATCCAGAGACGGGTAAAACGGTCAATTCATCTGGAACAACTGTGGTGCGCGTGATCGGTGTCAATGAACGATACGACTCATCTTTCCTCGGCAAACGGTTTGACCGGATCCTGCACTGGGAAATGACGTCGACTGGATACGATGGCATTCCAAAAAGTGATGCGATGATTTTCGACCGGATTGAGATGCTCTGGAATGCCCGCCCCTTGGTCATTCCAAAAATTGTGATTCAAGGCAACGTCAGCAGTTTCATTTCGCAGGACTCATCTCAAAGCGGCCTTGGAGCCGGCGGCGGGATTTTTGGTGGTGGCAGCCCTGGAGGTGGACAAGTATTCGGTATTATTAGAGATCTTTGGGCTGGTCGCGTTCGGATCGAGTTTGAAGCGACGCGTTTTGAAGGCCTCTAGTCAGTATTCCCCCCTGAAATTCCGATAAGCCCGGTAACCATACCGAGGTTTTATGATCAAGATCCGATCAGGTGGCATCCGTCCACGAGTGGCTTGCCTTGCAATCACGCTAAGCGTTTTTGTTTTGTCTTGTGGCAAGTCTGTGCAAGTGGAACGCCAGTCAAGTCAAAGCGGACAAGTTGGTAGCGGCAATGCTGCTGCATTCAACCTCGGTGCCGGTATTCCTTCCATATGTCAGGAAGTTCAGGATCAGCCGATTAGCACGGACGGCATCAGCGGCATCATTGCTATCATGCAAAAAAGCTTGCTCGATGCCGGCCAGTCCCAGCGTAAAGTTTGCCTTCAGTGTCGACCGCGGGAGTTGATGCGAACAAAGTGTTTCGATGTGGACGTCGGTCCGCTGGAAGTAGTCTGCAGGCATAACGAGCTCGAGGCTCGCGCGCAAGGTATCGAACTCAGTGTCGTTTGCAAAAGTGGCCAGGCTAAAAATGAAACTAAGGAAGTTCGTTTCGATTTGAAACCAAATCGACTCGAGCAAGTCCTTGCGAATCTGCCCATTTTCGCTCTGCTGGTCCAAACTCAAATCGTTCCGAAACTTGCGTCGGGATCCAAGCGTTTGCTTGTGGCATCTTCGGCGATAGAGTTTGCGATGAACCATGCAAGGCCAGTACTTCTCGGGCAAGGGTTTGATCCGGCGGCAGATTTCTTGGTGGCAAAGGCTGATGCACTTCGGAGACTGACCAACAACGGTCTTGCTTTGACCGACGCTCAGAAAGGTGTCGTTCGTCAGACATCGCTAAAATTATTCAGTGATTTATCGACGATTGCGTCGAAATCGGATTCCATCGATCCAAATGATCTCGCTTCCCTTTCGGCAGCGATCTTTGAACAGATTCCGGAATTGAAGTCGTACGGGTTTGTCTTGCCGTTCTTGTTCTCGGATGGTGGAGAGGCAATGCTTCCTCAAACTTTTATTGCTGCACTCCCGCAGAGTGTCATCGCGTCATTTGTTCAAGGCTTGTTGCCACAACCATCGGCACCGGCCCCGACTCCAGCCCAGGGCGAATAAGAAGCCGGATCAACGGTTGATACCCGTTGATCCGGCGTGAACCATCTTAATTTTCCTCTAGTGGTTCATGAGAACGTAAGCTTGACTTGAGGCGACTTTAAGGCCGGACAAAAGTGCGGCTTGGTTGGCGCCCGTGTAATTGGCCGTGATGAACGAAGATTGCTGTCCCATGGCGCTCAACAAGGCCGGTGCCGTGGTGACTGAACCAAGGTTGTAAGCATTGACGTATGACGGCAACTGGCCCGCGATCTGTGCCGGGTCAGGAAGAGCGCCCTGGCCGGACAAATTCATTCCCAGCATCTGCATGATCATTGCCATCAATGGTGCCAAAGAGCTTTGCGCCCCCGTCATTGCAGCCGGGATGCTGGCATAGCCTCCGAACGCAGCAAGGGCTGCCATCGAGGCGATACTTGCTGGGTTGAATCCAGCGATGCCTGATGCTCCGGCGAATCCGGGTGCTGCCATGCTCACCATGGAATTGATCTTGTCGATACCAGGGAGTGCGCCGAGGACCGCCATGTAGTTTCCGCCTGGAAAAGCCGAAGTGGTGCCGTTGCTCATCCCCGGGATCATCGAGGCAAATCCAGGAAGCAGGGTCATGATGTTCATGATCTGATTTGGCTGAATTTGACCAAGAAGTCCGCCGAGGGTCGATATTCCACTAAAGAGACCCCCACCGGAAATTGACCCACTGCCCGAGCTGGATCCGTTGTTCACGCTACCGGGAACCGTTGCGTTGTTGGAGCCGGATGGATCTGCAAAGCCAGGCTTTGTGCCGACATTTCGGCGAAGCATCGCAGGACCGTCTTGCATGTCTGTGCCATTGACCACCTGGCTGATGGCAAACTCAAGGTCATTGCCTTGCGCAGACGGATGCATCAGATCCTTGACGTTGACGGTGTGATCCAAACCAAAGCTATGGCCGGCCTCATGGGCAACTGTGTCTGCGATGACTCCAATATTGGTTTCATACTTTGTGAACGCAAAACCAATGTCGTTCAAATTCTGGTTGCCATCGTCAAAGGGCGCTATTCCAAGAGTGGACTGACTTTCGGTGCATCCAAGGGAGCCGTAGGAACCGCCGACGTACATTGTCGTGTAGTCCCCCGAAACCGGCGCGGTTGCCGTAACAGCCAATTCAACACCGGCGGTCTCAAAATGAATTGAGACGCGTGAGACGATCTCGTCGCGGTCTGCCGGGGACAGCCCGGACTCGGGAAGGTTGGAGAGGGCAGAGCACGCAATGAAGCTCTGGCCCCGGTTGAAGCCCTTCTCAATCATGCCACCGTCAAAGTTGATGTAGAGCGTCTTCGGCGCGGATGCCGATGCCAGCCCAAGCTTGTTGACCTTCTCAGCCATCAGCGCATCGTAGTAACCCTTTGGCGGGATCACCTTGTCGTGGCAGCCTTCGCTGTCCCTTGCCTTGAACTCCCCTGGGTTGACCCCACAGGCCGCCAGAAGCAGCGTTAAACCCGCCGCTCCCGCTGGAAATACACGTGTTGTTCTCATGCTTTAGGCTCCTCTAAAAGTTAGATCACAGGCGCTTTCGCCGGCTCCTCCGTCCGTAAACCTATGTCACGGCGGCTCCCGGCAAGTTGAGGATTGGTCGGACTTGGGTAACAATGGTTGAGTAAAAATGCTCAACACGCCAAAAGCACAGTGTTTTTTGGCCAGACTTTGTAGTTCATCAAGTACCGCCAATTATTCTTGCGAGGGATTTCAGGAGATGAATATGACCAATCATGAAACGTCAGGGTTGATGGCCTCTTTGCGCAAGATTGTTGGTGAACGTCACGTTGTAACGGACCCGTCTGAGTTGCAGGTCCTTGGGTGTGATTGGACGAAAATATTTTCTGTTGATCCAATGGCAGCAGTTTTTCCCGCTTCCACTGGGGAAGTGGCTGCGGTGGTCAAGTTCTGCAACGAGCATGGATTAGGCGTTGTTCCAAGCGGAGGCCGCACCGGCCTTGCGGGTGGAGCCGTTGCAGGAAACAAGGAGATCGTCATATCCCTGAAGAGGATGAGCAGGATTGATCCAGTGGATCGCGTGGGACTTACCATTCAATGTGAAGCTGGGGCCACAACCCAGTCGGTTCAGGAGGCGGCGTCGGCTGCTGGACTATTTTTTGCGTTGGATTTGGCGGCAAAGGGCAGCTCGCACATCGGTGGCAATATTGCAACCAACGCTGGTGGTCTAAAATTAATTCGTTATGGTGGCATGCGGGAACAGGTTCTTGGCATTGAAGTGGTATTGCCCGACGGCAGCATTCTCGACATGAATTCACGCCTGCGCAAAAACAACACCGGTTATGATTTGAAGCAACTTTTCATTGGGTCTGAGGGGACGCTTGGAATTGTAACTCGCGCCACCCTGCGCCTGATGGCGAAGCCAAGAAATGTTCAACTGGCCTGTATTGCCGCCCGCAACTTTTCTGACATCACCAAGATCCTCACTGTTGCCAGCACGGAAGGCGCAACGATCACTGCGTTTGAGTTTTTTACCGACGTCGCCCATGGAATTGTATTGCAGCACGCGCAGGGTGCCAGGACTCCATTTCAGCAGCGGGCACCATTTTACGTCATTCTGGAAGTGGAGGATTCCATCGGCGGAGCGAGTGTCATGGAGCCACTTCTCGAGAAGCTGTATGAAGGTGACATCTGCATTGATGCCGTGATTGCGCAGAATTCTGCGCAATTCAAAGAGCTATGGAGCCTGCGCGAAAACATCACCGAGTCACTGAGTGCCCACGGTCACGTTCGAAAAAATGACATCTCTTTGCCGGTGGATATGCTGGATCCATTTATCCAAGAACTGGTGGATGAAGTGGCGAAGGCGCCAAAAGACATGGAGGTTGTTTTGTTTGGTCACATTGGTGATGGCAACCTGCACATCAATTATGTGGGCCCGCGCTCCGGCGACAAAAATAAATTTCAAGAGGCAGCGCGAAAGGTCGAGGAGCAAATTTTTTCGTTGCTTCCAAAATACAAGGGCAGCGTCAGTGCCGAGCACGGGATTGGACTCTTGAAAAAGAAAGACCTGAAATTTTCCCGGTCAGAAGCCGAAATCAACCTGATGCGAGGCATCAAGAAGCTTGTGGATCCCGCCGGGATGATGAATCCCGGCAAGATCTTCGATTAAAAAAACAAGATTTTGAGTGATGCCAAAGGTTGCCAGCAGTCTGCGTTAGCCTTGGAGTTCTCTTTCGATCCTGTCAAGTTCGCCAACCAGCTCTTTTGGCATGTGTGAACCATAGTGCGCGAAGTAATCCCGGATCGCGCCAACTTCGTGCTTCCATGCATCCTTGTCGACTTGCAGCAATTCGTGCATGGCTCCCGGCGCCAAGGACAGACCCTTGGTATCGATGGCATCTTCGGTCGGCAGATAACCGATGGCCGTGCGCGTCGCATTGTTCTTGTCATCGCCTTTGCAGCGATCGATGACCCAGCGGATCACGCGCAAGTTGTCTCCAAATCCCGGCCACAGGAACGCTCCGTCTTTATCTTGACGGAACCAGTTGACGTGAAAAATTTTGGGAAGGTTTTTGTATTTGTCGCCAAAGCTGAGCCAGTGGCTCCAGTAGTCGGCAAAGTTGTACCCGCAGAATGGCTGCATTGCCATCGGGTCTCGGCGAACGACTCCGACTTTGCCCGTTGCGGCAGCTGTTGTTTCTGAAGCCACGGATGCACCAGCAAAAACGCCGTGCTTCCAGTCGAGGGATTGAAAGACAAGTGGAGCCAATTCACGGCGGCGGCCACCGAAAACAATCGCCGTCAGCGGAACGCCTTTGGGTTCTTCGGCTTTGGTTGTGTAGCTTGCACATTGCTTGGCACTCACGGTGAAGCGTGAGTTTGGATGAGCGGCCGGGCCGCTTCCCGCATGGTGCGGCTTGCCCTGCCAGTCGGTCATCCCTTCCGGCGCCGGCTTGCTGAGTCCCTCCCACCAGGGAGTTCCGTCTTTCGTTACGGCAACGTTTGTGAAAATCGTATCGTGATTGAGCATGGCAAGGGCGTTGGGGTTTGTGTTCTTGCCGGTTCCCGGTGCCACCCCAAAAAAACCTGCTTCTGGATTGATGGCATAGAGACGGCCGTCTTCGCCAGGATGAATCCAAGCGATGTCGTCACCAACCGTCCAGATTTTCCATCCCTTGTGTGATTCTGGCGGGATCATCATCGCGAGATTGGTTTTTCCGCAGGCAGAAGGAAACGCAGCTGCGATGTAGTGAACTTCACCTTGAGGGTTTTCAACGCCAACGATGAGCATGTGCTCCGCGAGCCAGCCTTCCTTGCGTGCCTGCCAGCTGCCAAGTCGCAATGCATGGCATTTTTTGCCAAGGAGCGCATTGCCACCGTAACCAGAGCCGATGCTTTTGATCATCAGATCTTCTGGAAAATGCATGATGAAGCGGCGATCTGGACTCAAGTCGCCGGTTGAGTGCAGGCCGCGAACAAAGCTGCCATTTTTCTCGATCCGGTCAAGTGCCTGCCTGCCCATGCGGGTCATGATACGCATGTTGGCGACAACGTATGCGCTGTCGGTGATCTCAACGCCGCAGCGTGAGAGTGGAGAATCAATAGGGCCCATGCAGTAAGGAACGACGTACATGGTACGCCCGCGCATGCAGCCTTCGAACAGGGCGTCGACTTTTTTGTTTCCTTCCTCAATCGACATCCAGTTGTTGTTCGGCCCGACGTCTTCTTGATTCTTGGTGCAAATAAACGTCAAGTGCTCTGTGCGAGCAACATCTGTGGGGTTTGAGCGGTGCAGGTAGCACCGTGGATGGGTCTTTTCGTTCAATTCAATCAGGGTGCCTGCAGCGAGCATCTCCTGAACCAATGTTTCAAATTCGCTCTGGCTGCCATCGCACCAATGGACCTTGTCCGGTTTGGTTAGCTTTACGACCTGGTCAACCCAAGTCTGGAGTTCCCTGTTTTTCGTGTTGATCATCATGAGGAAAAGCCCTTTTCTCTGATTCATTCCAGAAGGTTTCGTTTTATGCCTGTAGCTCCAAAATGGCAAGCCGTGGCATTCGGTCTGCGCCCCTCAAGCCTTGCACCTTTCGAGCCGATGAATCTGCTGGTTTTGGGAGATTCAAAACGGCGCGTCGTCCCAGCGCACTGACGGATAAAAATTAAGTTAACATGCCGTATTTAATGAATAAAAAAATATTTTTGGCGATCCTTGCCGGGGTATCTGTGGCCCTTTTTGTTGGAGCCTGTCGGGTTGCACAAAAAGGCAGCCGCGACACCTTGGATCAGGGGGACGCCACTGTGGTTCAAGGGCCCCCCCCGTCAGGCAGGCCGCAAACCCTGGGAGGAGATCCCCGGGTCACCCTCATCAATGCACCCTGTGGCAACGGCCCGGATGTCGAAGTGTTTATCGCGAGGGCTCGCGGCCTTTCGTTGATCAACCGGTTGGCAAAACTTCCTGCTGCAGATTGGCGCGTCACATACCGTGAAAAAAATCTTTCGGTCTGTGCCTTTATGGAAGGTGAAAAAATCGAAATTGCATTTTTCCGGATCGTCCCGCCCGCGGGTCAAGAAAGTTGCGCGCCATGTTCGGTTGAAATCCAACCCAATGGTGCAAACTTGGGTATGCCTGTCCTTTACGCTTCGGATCCTCACGGAGTGTTGCTAAGTAAGCTTGCTTCAAAATCCGAGCCTCAGACAGCGCCTTGGTTTGTGGTCCATAGATCAGGCTACGGATTTTTCTCAAATGCCAACGGTCCGGCCCGCGATGCAATGGAGGCGGATTTTGCGGCCCTCGCGACGCACCCCTAAAATAATTCTAACTCTCAAGATTTATTGATTTTAAATCCATCTCGTTAATTTTCCTTAAAGCCACGCCATGGCTCCACCGACGACTCTAACGCAGCGGCTGCGCCAGGCAGTGACCTGAAGCTCCGGTGCCGATATAGAGGAACTAGTGCCATGAAATATGAAGCGCGTTTTGGTGCGTCGTTTCGTCCAAGCCTATCAGCCAGCCTTCTGGCGGTTGCGGTTTTCGCATTGGCGAGTGGATGTTCAAACGAAGCAAAATTTGCCAACGGAAATCGTCTTGCTGCAAACGGGGCTGACGCCACGGCGGGTGCATTGCCGGGTCAATCGGAGGGATTTGGGGACCAGACCCAGTCTCAAATCGACGATCTTGCTGGGGGCTCTTGGGAGCCGCTGGCCTTTACGGAAAGTTTACAAATTGTCGATCGCCAGGATGTATCTGCAGATATCCGTCCGGCGTTCGGGACACTTGATGAAAATGTTTCAATGAAAGTCCGGACTGAATCCCGCACTGAATTTCGCCAGGCTGTTCGGAACAACGTGGCGAATGCGTTTCGCCAGGGTCATGATGGCGTTGTCAGGACCGAAACTTTCGCTGTGACTCGGGCCGGCCTGCTCGACATCCTTGTTGTGGTCGACAACTCAACTTCGATGGAAGAAGAGCAACAAAATCTTGCTCAGAAACTGGATGCTTTGACGAGTGCCGTTGATGACACCAACTGGCAGATCGGTGTGATCAACATGTCGAGCCCATGCTTGCGTCTTGGCCGCGTGATCAAGCGCAGCGACTCTGATCGCACTTCTGCATTTTTGCAGGCTGCGTCTGTAGGAATGAACAACAATGTCATCGAAAAGGGATATCCGATGGCAATCCGCGCGTTGAAGGGCGAGTGCAACGGCCGCTATAATCCCTGGATTCGCGAAGGATCCACCGTCGCCGTTCTTGTCGTCAGCGACGAGGATAATTGTGGAAGCAACAACGGCAGCAACTCCTGTGCCCGTGATTATGGAAAGAATGCCACAGAGATGACCGACTTTCTGCGGCAGATTCGCACACCAGACAAAAGTAAATTATACGGCATCCATTGGATTCCAAATGACCACAGCTGTAACACGGCACTTGGTGAAGCCTGGAAGTACCAGGAAGGGATCACGATTTCAGGCGGATATGCGGGATCGATTTGTGATGCGGACTACACCCAGACCTTGCAACAGATCTCACAGAACGTCCGGAAATCCGTCGTTAAAGAATTTATCTTGTCCGACAATCCCGACATGCGAGTCGTAGAAGTTGCAGTCGATGGACAGACGCTTGGGTCGGGGTACACGGTGAACGGAAAAAAGGTTGTTCTGGATTCGGCCTCATCCGATGGAAAAACCATGCTTGTGGTTACCTATTCCTCTGGTGGCGTGGCCAAATTTGACTCTGTCACGCTCACCAAAGTTCCCGACGACGGGACTATTTCCGTGACAGTCGATGGCAATTTGTTGGATCCCACAGCATGGACGATTGATCCCGCGACACGCATCCTGCGGTTTGTGACACAGCCCGCTGAAAATGCCTCGATCCTGGTGTCATACAAGGAAAAGATAACATGGCGCGATCAATTTAGTTTGGGTCGGGGAGACGTCGTTCCCGCGACCGTCTCTGTTTTAGTCGCCGGGACCGCAACGGGCGGTTGGAGTTTTGATGCACAGACGGGGACGGTTGTGTTTGCAGTCCCACCGCCTGAGGGAGCTGCGATTGCTGTCTCCTACCGCGTCGCTTCTGACTACACGACGGTCTATCCAGTTGCGGTGTCCCAGGCAGACAAGGTTCTTGGCGTGACAGCTGTGGATGCCGCCACCGGCGAACCCGTGACCATCGTGTTCCGTGGCACATCGGTACAGTTCAATGCGTCGGATGTTCAGCCGGGAAGGGTGATCCGTGTCACCTATGATTACGGGGAAGCGAATCAGAATCAAACGTGGGAGCTGGCGTCCCTGCCTGAAGAGGGAACGTTTAACATGGTGGCGGATCCTGTTGGGGCATGCACAAGCGACGTGAGGGTTGAAGGAAAGACGCTACATTTCCGGTGTGCCCCGGGAGACGAGGCGACCTTGCATATCGAATACAAGACAATCACAGGCCGCCACGCAACTTTTGATGTTTCATCGCAGACTGGTGTCGACGACAGCCGGATTCGTCTGCAAACGGTCGTGGTGACAGTCGATGGAATTGAAACGCAGGATTATCAGCTGGCTGCCGGGAAATTGACGATCGGGCCCGCCATAGTAGCCACGGCGAAAGGTGAAGGCACCATTTCAGCCCAGGGAATCAAACGCAGTAAAAAATGAAAAATCCTCGCCAATGATGGCATGCGCAAGTATCATCCGGAATCAATTAGTTTCCGGATGGGCAGGGCGAGATGAGTTGGAAAAATCTTTTTAAGGCAGTCCTTAAATTTGGGCTTGTTGCCCTTTTGATCTGGTGGATGATCCGCAGTGGTCGCTTGAACACGTCGACCCTGTCCATTTTCTTTGAAAACACCACGTTTCTTGCTGTTTCGATCGTCTACTGGTTTTTTGTGCCAGTAGCTTTGGGGTCGTTTCGCTGGTTCATGTTGCTTCGTGGAGCCAAAGTTCGTGTGTCCTACCTTCGCTCCCTTCAGTTGCAACTCGTGGGCTTGTTTTTCAACACGGCAATGCCAGGGGCAGTGAGTGGCGACCTTGTGAAGGCCGTCTACGTGGTCCGCGATCAAAGTGGGCAGAGAAAAACTGCCGCTGCAATTGCGATTATTTTAGATCGTGTTGTTGGCTTGATGGGACTTTTTACCATTGCGGGTGTGGCGAGCATCATCTTCTTGCAGAGTCTGAGCACAAACCCGGTTTTGCAGCCCATGGCTTATTTGGTTTTTATATGCGGTCTGGGGATGGTGGGCTTTCTGGGAGTTGTTTTCTTTCCACACAAGGCCGGCCGCGATCCCTTTGAGAGAATTTTGACGAAAAAGCCTTGGCTTTTAAGCCACCTTTTTGCCGCTGTGCTTAAGGTTTACAAGGCGCTGCGTTCATACCGTGATCACCCCCGGGAGCTTCTTGCCGCTTGGGGAGTTTCCGTCGTGATACAGGGAGTTGGAATTGCGTACCATTGGTACACAACCGTTCAGTTGACCGGCCAGGTGCCACCTTTTCCTGAATTTATCATTGTCCTGCCATTTGGAATGATTGCCACGGTCTTGCCAATTGCCCCTGGGGGACTTGGTGTTGGACATGTTGCTTTCGATAAACTTTTTTCATTGATCGGACTCAACGGCGGGGCAAATGTTTTTAACGTCATTGCCCTTGGACAGCTCGCCCTGAATTTAACTGGAATCGTGCCTTATCTGCTTATGAGAAAAAAGGGGGAAGGAATTCCCCTTGCTGAAGATGAGCTTCGCCATGCCGTTCCTTGACCGCGCAGGGGCAAAGATACATTTCGAGCTGGCCGCTCCTGCAGGTGAGTCAGAAGACGCTCCAGTCATCACCCTGATCAACGGGCACATGAGAACATCTTCAGACTTCAAGATGATGACCAGGTATTTGGTGGAGAAAGGATTTAGGGTCATTGTCTTGGATAATCGCGGAGCTGGTCGAAGTGTTGTGCAGTCTGAATTTGATCTCAATGACATGGCCGAAGATGTTGTCGCAATCTGGGATCACCTTGGTATCAGCCAAAGTCACCTGCTTGGAATTTCAATGGGTGGAATGGTCGCTCAATGGATTGCCGGTAATCACGGAAGCCGTCTCACATCTCTCGTCCTGGTTTCTACTTGCCCTAACCGCAACTGGATTAAAGATCACGGGAGCTATGCCTGGTCAGATGATGAAAAAGCGGTTGAAGAGAAACTCTTGGGATATTTCTCGGCAGCTTTTCGATCAGCAAATAAAATCCTGATAGCTGCGATGGCCAAACAAATGGCTAAAGCTGCACGGGAGGGTGCGTTTCTGGAAGATTCAAAGCGTCAAATGGCGGCCATGCAGGGATTCGATGCCACGCCAATTCTGAAGAGAATCAGGGTAAAAGCACTCGTGATCCATGGGTCAGAGGACGCCATCGTTCCACCTGCCGCTGCCCGGATATTGGCAGACGCGATCAGCGGTTCAAGTGTCAGGATTTTTCCCGGTGCAGGTCACTTGCTTTTGGCGGAGCGCCCAAAGGAACTTTATGAAGTCATCGCAAAGTTCTGCAAGGGCGAATTACACTAAAAGGATTTTGTTGGTGCCGCAGTAATTCCGACCAACAATCGGACTTCAGCTTCACTTAATTCCACTTCAGCGGCAACCATTGGAATGCTCAGACCCCTCGTCAGAAGGCTGCGTGCGTCGGTATACTTCTTCTCACGAATTTCGCTAAGCACTTCCTCGAAGGGAACTTTTTCATCCAGTGCTTTGCACATCATCTCGGCTCTGGTGAGAAGCTTTCGAAGGACGTTTCTTTCAGATTCCACCTTCCGCAAAATGGCTTGAATCTGTTCCTGGCGGGCGGCAAGTTCGGCCAGAGGTGCATCTAACGTCCCGCCGAAGCCGGCGAGTACCTTCTCGACTTCATTGCGGATGACTCCACCACTACCCTTCACCTCTTGTTCCGCCTCGAGGGCCAACCGGCTGACACGATCGCTAGCCTCACGAACACGTGACTGCCCCTCGGATATCTCGATGCGCGCGCCGCGGCGGAGGTCTTCCAGCATCCGGCGTTCTTCCGCCAGCTCAGAGACAATGTCCGCCTCAATCGTGCGCCGCCGGGCGAACTGCCAAAAGGCATAAATCAAGCCCGCGTCAACAAGCAGCAAAATTATGATCAGGCTAGTTTGTAACATCAAAATTCTCCCATGCCAGATGGCACTATGGCTTCAGCCCTCTTCCAAATACCTGCGTAGAACCTGTTCATCGGAGGGGTCTAGATTTACAGTCTGTGCAATGATGTGCTTTTTCTTTCCGCGCTTCCCGATGTCTTCCACCCGAATGACTTTTGCCAAAATGCGGAAAGTGTCCGGAACATCAATCCGGCGGTATTCAACGACCCGCTGTTTTCTTGTCCAAAAGTCGGGCAGCGTCACCTCAATTTTCAGAAGTGCGCCCTCTTTGTAGTCTGCTGGGACCTGAAACTCGACACCGTGGGGACTAATAAACAGCGATTGGATGTCATGGTTATGCCCTGGATCAGATTTAAGGCTGAATGGCGCAACGGAAATAGGGACCTTCTTGTTAGACCTGGGGAAACTCCTGATCTGCTTTTCGCTAAACAGCTCAGCGTCACTCTTGACGGGAATCCTCGATCCCTCATCTGTGTCAACCGTGTTCTCAGAATCTATGAATCCAGACATGCGGATACCCCTTTAACCAGCTTTTTTGACGGCATGTGTCGCGAAAACCTTCGCCAATTTGTCCTGCAATGTGAGCGCGGTAAAAGGTTTGATCACGTAATTCGAAACGCCGCTTTTCACAGCCGCCATGATATTTTCCTGCTCGGCTTCTGCGGTTACCATCAAAAAGGGAAGTTTTTTCAATTTATCATCTGCCCTGACTGCCTGAAGCAGTTCGAGGCCCGTCATATTCGGCATGTTCCAGTCCGAAATGATGAATTCAATGGACGAATCTTTCTGCAGTAGATCAAGTGCCTGCTTTCCATCTTCAGCCTCGATCATATTTGTGTACCCGAGCTGCTTCATGAGGGTCTTGGTAATACGACGCATCGTCACAAAGTCATCGACGACGAGAATTTTCATTTCTGGGCTGCCGAGTGCCATGGTTACCCCTTTGTTGTGATCATTCACTCAGAATGTGTTTAAGTTTGACACGGAGGCGAGTCACGGCCTGGGTATGAAGCTGACTAACGCGCGACTCAGTGACCTCAAGAATTTTACCGATTTCCTTGAGATTGAGATCCTCGTAGTAGTAAAGCGAGAGAACAAGTTTCTGTTTTTCAGGTAGATCCTGAATGTGGTTGATCAAGAGCTGACGTACGCCCTGATTTTTCAGGTGTTGAAATGGATTTTTGGAGTTCGGATTTTCAAGTGATTCAAGAAGGCTTTTTCTGTCGCTTTGGCTTGGTCCGCTTAATTCATCGATTGAAAGAAGCGTTACAGACTTAACCTTCGAAACCAATTCATGGTACGCGTCCAAGTCCATTCCAAGTGCATCTGACAATTCAGCGTCCGTAATCGTTCGCCCATATTTCTGCTCTAGTTCGGCATAGGTCCGTTCAATTTTCTTTGCCTTGTCCCGCACGGAACGTGGCACCCAATCCTGGCTGCGGAGTTCATCCAGGATTGCACCGCGAATCCGAAATTCAGCATATGTCTTGAATTTATTGTCCCGGCTGGGGTCGTACTTCTCGATCGCATCCATGAGCCCGATCACGCCGGCGCTGATCAGATCGTCGATTTCAATGTTTGACGGCAGGCGCGCTGCAATCCTTTGTGAAACAAATCGAATCAGGGGTGCATAATCCATGATCAGCTGATCGCGGAGTTTTCCGTCGACGCCTTGGGTCTCTTGTTTGTAGCGTTTTACGAGGCCCTTCATGGTTGGGTTCCCTCCGCGTGCGCAAAATCGTTGACCAATCGAATGCCGTCTTGGCGCCAGTCATCTGCAAGGTTCAAGAGGCGGTGGAAACACTGGGTCCATGCCTGTCCGGCTATAGAGAAGTGTGAATTTTCTTGAACTGCTTTTCTCGCCATCACACTCCGCTGTACCGCTGGATCAGTGGGAATTGAGCCAGCAAAAACAAGCCGTGCCGTTACGAATCTTGAAGCCACTTCTGAGAGTCGCTCGAAAACCCGTCGCCCCTCGTCCTCTGACCGAACCTGATTGACTGCGACGGCTATGGTCGGGATGTCTTCGCATTCAGACAGCACTTTGATGAGGGCATATGCATCAGTTACGGCGTGTGGTTCCGGTGTTGTGACCACAAGGTTGATCCTTGCGAGGCGGTTTAGTTGAAGCACAGTTTCCGAGATGCCGGCGCCTGTGTCTATGATGACGGTGTCAAAACGGGCTGCTACGGATTTGATTCCAGAAATGAGGCGCTCGCGAAGATCGGAGTCCAGGTTTTGAAGGGCTGCGATGCCGGATCCGGCAGGCAGCAGGTTAATGCCCATCGGACCTTTGAGGAGTGCGTCCTCGATTCGCAGGTTTCCGGTGATCACCTCAAAGATGCTATGTTCTGCCTTTACGCCAAGCAAAACGTCGACATTTGCCAGCCCAAGATCACCGTCGATGATCAATGTCCTGTCGCCACGTCTTGCGGCGGCAGCAGCGAGGTGGACGGATGTGAGGGTCTTACCGACTCCACCCTTGCCGCTCGATACTGCGATGGTACGTTTCACTTGAATGGCATGCATGAACGGATTCCTTATTACTTCGAAAGGCCAAAAATCTGCTCAACAACCCGCTCTCGACTAGCCCTTTCAACATCATCTGGGATCTCCGGCCCCGTCCCGAAGAAGCTAAGTGGCACGCCCCACTTTGCGGCAATATTGAAGGCGTCTGAAAACTGCCAACTCTCGTCTAATTTGTTAAAAGCGAGGCTTCGAATCCCAAGGTTCGAGTACATGCGAACTGCTGAATCCAGCACATTGGCCTTTTCGGCAGCAGAGAGAACGAGGTGAAACTCGATTGCCGGGACCTTTGATTTCAGTGACTGCAGGTCCTCGAGGATCTTGCCTTGCTTGACCGGGCGACCAGTTGTGTCAAGCAGGACCAATCCGCAGTCCTGATTTTTCTGGAGCACGTCGGGCAGGTCACCAGGTTCTTGGATCGCTGCAAAACGAATGTCGAGAACTTTGGCATAGACGCGCAACTGCTCCGACGCTGCAAGGCGTACGGCATCAAACGAGACAATCAGGACTTTGCGCTTCTCTCTCACCGCGAATTGGGCCGCCAACTTGCAAAGAAGGGTTGATTTGCCGACGCCAGGAGGTCCCACCAGACAGTGGATTGACTGCCCTCCGCTGAGTGTCTCCCAACGTGGCGAGATTGAAATTTGCTTCAGCATCCACCGGATCGAATGGTCGCGGTATTGATTTTCAGCGCTGACGGTGCCCCCTGATTTTGGTTCAGGTATTTTGCCAAGGTTTGAGGCCAGCTTCGAGAGCAGCGTCTCTTCAATGTTGCTGTGGCGAAGCATGCGGATGACTTCGGCGGCTTCCGGGGGTAACGACTCCTCGGATCCAGAATTATTTTTCCGTAAAACCTCTAAAAGTAGAAGTTTCAAGTCATGCACGGAACCCTCAAGATTTTCAATCCTTCTTGAAGAAGGGAGTCTGGCCTCAAGTCCCGAAATTTGTTTTTCCATCCGTTCGAAGGCAGCATCGATCCTTCCTTGGGAATTTCCGTCGGCAGGTCCACCCTTTGCTGAAGCCGACGCGCCGGTAAGGTTGCGAACGGCGTTTGCTGCGCCTGCAGTGACTTCAACAGTCTTGACGCCCGGTCTTCCCTCTACGGTGCGCTCACGCGTCGACAGAATCACGGCATCGTTACCGAATTCCTGCTTTACGGCCTTCACGGCATCCTTGAACGAAACCGCTTCAAAGGTTTTAATTTGCATCGCGCGCGTCCTTATTGCAGCCGTACTGTTCCAATCGACTTTGTCTTCGTTTCTGTCGGGAGTTCATCAAATGCAAGAATGATCAAACCAGGAATGAACCTGGTAACGAGCTTCTTCAAGTCCCATCGAATGCGGGAACCGCAAAGGAGGATGGGGATGGCACCATGTGGTTCAAAGCCTCGCATGGTACCGGCAATGCTATTCAAAAGCCTCTGGGCCAACTCGGGATCAAGATTAAGGGATGTTGACCCGTCATCGTTGATCTGTTGGCTCATCACAATCGTGTCTTCGACCGCGCGGTCGAGGCTTGCGATCATCAGTTGATTGTCGCTTGTCAGGTACTTTTTTATGATACCACGGCCCAAAGACTTGCGAACATAGCGGGTGAGAATCTCTGGAGATTTGATCGTTTTGGAATGGTCTGCAAGAGTCTCAAAAATTGTCAATGTATCCCGGATACTTACCGACTCAGACAGAAGATTTTGGAGGACCTTGACAACATCCCCAAGGGTAAGTCGATCGCTCGCGATGACTTCTTCAATGACCTTCGGATGATCACGTTTGATTCCTTCAATCAGATTTTGCGTCTCCTGCCTGCCGAGCAATTCGTAAGCGTGTTCAGAAATGAGTTTCGTAAGGTGTGTCACGACAACGGTGGCACAATTGACAGCCGTATATCCACGGAACGTGGCTTCATCCCGCTGGTTCGGCTTAATCCAAAGGGCCTCAAGTCCGTATGCCGGCTCGATTGTTTTAATCCCATGGATCGGCTCGGATATATCGCCCGGATCCATGGCGAGGTAGTAGTCAATCATCAGGCTGCCCCGACCGATCACATTTCCTTTCAGTAGAATCTGGTACTCACCTGGTTGTAATTGGATGTTGTCCCGGACCATGACCATCGGAACAACAATTCCAAGGTCCTGGGCAAACTGCTTGCGTGCAGAAATGATCCGCTCAAGAATCTCGCCGTCCTGTGCCGTGTCAACGAGGGGAATCATGCCCACACCAACTTCAAGAGCCATGGTGTCAACGTGAAGGAGTGCTTCAATCGAATCAGAACCACCTTCTTTTCGATCCTTGTCGAGAGACGTGATTTTAGCCTCCTCCTCTGCCTTGAGGGTCATCGCGCTGGCAGCGAGCCGACCAAGGTAAAAGAATCCTGCCGACAGTAAAATGAAGGGAATTAATGGAAGTCCCGGGATGACTGCCATCAATAGCAGCAATCCGGAACATGCAAAGAGTGCCTTTGGATGAACGGCAATCTGATCAGAGAGATCCTGGGAAAGGCCGCCGCCGGCCGACGCGCGGGTGACAATGATACCAGCCGCTGTGGAAATGATCAGTGCAGGGATTTGGGAGACAAGGCCATCACCAATTGTAAGCAATGTGTAAAGTTCGGCTGCATTTTGGAACGACATACCGTGTTGAAAGACGCCAACAAGCAGTCCGACGATGACATTGATTATTGTGATGATGATGCCTGCAATGGCATCTCCGCGAACAAACTTGGAGGCACCGTCCATGGAGCCGTAAAAATCTGCCTCTTGCTCGACCTTGGACCGGCGTTTCTTGGCCTCATCCCGGTCAATTAATCCCGCATTCATCTCCGCGTCGATGGCCATTTGTTTGCCGGGCATTGCGTCCAACGTAAATCGTGCGCCAACCTCTGCGATGCGCCCAGCACCCTTTGTGATAACGATGAAGTTAATGACAACCAGAATCAGGAAGATCGTGAAACCAACAAAGTAATTCCCACCAACGACGAAATGTCCGAATGCCTCGACAACATCGGAGACGTCACCTTTCTGGGCCTTGAGCAGGATGGCGCGGGTTGTAGCGACATTGAGCCCCAGGCGAAATAATGTGGTCACCAGCAAAACAGTCGGGAAGGTTGAGAAATCAAGTGGATGTTTTATGTAGACTGAAATGAGCAATATTAGAATCGACATGGTGATCGAAACTGCGAGAAGCATATCAAGGAGCACGGCCGGAAGGGGAATGATCATCATGAACACAATCGCAAGAAGTGCGACTGCGAACTGAATATCAGAACTCCTCAGCAGGGCGATAATGCCATTGTCCGAATTCGCAGCGGTTGCTGCACCGGCCTGGCTCTTGATTGTTGATGTCGCAGATGCCATAGGTGACTCCAATTACCCTTTGATTCAGGCAGACTTCTTGCCGATCTTGATACCCTTGAGTTTAAATACGTAACGGATGATCTCTGACACGGCTTTGAACATCGTGTCCGGAATCTCCTGGTCTTCGTCGACGTCCGCATAGATGGCGCGCGCCAGTGGCCGGTTTTCAACGATTGGGATATCGGCCTCCTTGGCAATTTCACGCATCTTAAGTGCCAGGTGATCGATTCCCTTCGCCAGAACAACCGGCGCGCCCATCCCCATTTCATATTTGATGGCAATTGAGTAGTGGGTAGGATTTGTGATTAATACCGTTGCCTGTTTCGTTTTCTCTACCACTTTCCTTGTTGCGATCTCCCTCTGCATCCTCTTCTGGCGGCCTTTCAGTAACGGGTCCGTTTCGCGCCGTTTGATTTCTTCTTTGATTTCTTGCTTGGTCATCTTCATTTGTTTTTCAAGGCGGAACCAATTGTAGAAGAAGTCGGCCGCCGCGATGAATCCCATGATTGCACCGACAGACCACACAAGTTGGGATGTGATCAGACCCCAGTGCGCCCACGTTCCTGTGATTGGCGTCATCATAAGGCTTGGGGCGTTTTGCAGCTCCGTTTTGATAACGCTCACAGCCACGGTGGCGATGGCTGCTGTCTTGGCGATGGTTTTAACAAGTTCAGCAGCGGAATCCATGCTGACCATTCGCATGATTCCCGGGAGCGGATTTAGTTTCTGGAAATCTGGACTGAGTTTTTGCCAGGACCAGTTCATCTGTGTTTGGGCCAACGTCACCGCGGCTGATATAACCGCTGCAGCAAGACATACGGGCAACGCAATGGACAACCCCGCGATCCACATCGCACCCAGGTACGAAAAGATATTGACTTCGTTTACCCGGAATGACGAGGCCCTCTGAAAGGAGTCCATCATCATTCTTTCGATGGAGGTCGTCCCAGGCCCCGCTCCGTAGTAAATGACCATGGTTCCAGCAATAAGGACAAACACGGCAGTGATTTCCCGCGAAACTGCAACTTGACCGCGCTCCTGGAAGTCCTCTCGGCGTTCCTGGGTCGCGTCTTCTGTGCGATCGTCACCACTTTCGCCGGGTCCAGCCAAACGTTCACCTCAATGAATTTTTCTTTTAACCGTGTTTCATCGACTTGATTGCGCTCATGAAAAGATCCCTGGTGTCCAAGTAGTGTGAATTCATCCATTCAGGGAAAAATGGAAGTGTTGCGACATAGACGAAAAGGCCGACAGCGAAACTGGCAGGGAAGCTGATGATGAAGATGTTGAGTTGAGGGACGGCGCGGGCCACAAGACCAAGTGCTGCCTGGGTGAACATGAGTGCGATCAAAACCGGGGCACCCAGCTGGAGCGCAACCTTGAAAACGCTGCCGCTCACCTGGAATATTGTGCTGGTCAATGGCGCGAGGGAGATCGAAACCTTGCCCAAGGGAATGACGTTGAAGGTGGTGATGAGGGCATCAATGTAAAGGTGATGCAAATTCAGCATCAAAAATATGGTCATGATGATGACCCGGTGAAACGACGTGAATGTGTCCATCTGTTGTCCTGCGTCAGGAAGGAACAGTGACGCCGTTCCGAAGCCCATTTGATAGCCAGTGATGGATGCCGCCATCAGGAGTCCGTCAAAGGTCACCCGGGCGAGGTATCCAATTGCGATTCCGATGACCAGTTCCTTGATAACCATGGCGGCCAGCAGCATCACGTCGGCATTTTGGCTGATCACGGGAGCCACTGGAATCATGTGGGCTATGGAGGCAGTAAGTGCCGCGGAAAGCAGGACCCTCGCCGGAACTGGCGTCGGCGCGTCACCAAGGATTGGCAACGAAAAGACCATCCCACCGACTCGCAGAAATGCCAGCCCGTGGTTGATGATGGTGTCTACGTCGCGGAAATCAATCATTAGCGCGTTACCGCCGGTATCGTGTTTATGATTTCGATCGTAAAATTCATCATGGTCTGAAGGATCCACGGGCCTGCAAGAGCCAGTGTAAGGCTCAGGATGATAATTTTTGGGATAAACGTGAGTGTCTGTTCGTTGATTTGTGTTGCAGCTTGAACAATGGATACGAGCAAACCGACGATCAATGTTGAAATGAGAGCCGGAGCAGCAATTTTCATGGCAACCATGATTGCCTTTCCAGCGATATCAATGACCGTTTGCTCTGTCATGTTTCTTTCCTCCCGACTTCGTTGCGATTAACCGTAGGTGTGAAAGCTTTTGACGATTGATCCAACAATCAATGCCCATCCGTCAACGAGCACGAAGAGTACTAATTTGAAAGGGAGCGAAACAATGGTCGGCGGAAGCATCATCATCCCAAGTGCCATGAGGATTGCTGATATCACCATGTCAATTACGAGAAATGGGATGTAGATCAGAAATCCGATCTGGAACGCGGTCTTCAGTTCACTGATCATGAAAGCTGGGATCAGCACTGTGAACGGAACGTCTTTTGCGGATTTTGGTTGTTCTTTTTTTGATATGGCATAGAAGAGCCCGATGTCACTCTCTCTGGTTTCAGCGAGCATGAATTTTCGAATTGGGTTTGATGCCTCACCCAACGCTTGCTCTTGCGTGATTGCCTTTGCAAGGTATGGAGTCACCGCCCGCTCGCTCAGGATATCGATGACCGGGGACATGGTGAATGCCGTCAAGAAAAGGGAAAGTCCAACCAGCACCTGATTGGGTGGCATTGACATGGTGCCGAGAGCCTGGCGGACAAAACTTAAGACAATCAGAATCCGTGTGAAGGAAGTCATCATCAGGAGGATTGCCGGCGCGACTGAAAGAACGGTCATCAACGCGACAATCTTGATGGCTGGCACAACCCCGTCTGGATCGTCCTTCTGCGCAAGATTGATGTTCAAAGACGGCAAAGATGCGTCGGCAGCCCTTGCAAGTTCAGCCCCAATACCGATGGCTGCAAGGATCAGCAGTGCGATCCCGCAGCCTTTGGCAAGCCATCTCGTGTTCCGGTCAGATGACCGGAAGGTTCCGCAGTTTTTCACGGATAAGCCTCGTAATATCATCGGACGGTTTGGTGGCGGCTTGGGACGGTGACGTTTCACTGGTTTCAAGGTTCGTTATGCCTTGGTCGGTCACGGCAACACGGACCTTCTTTGTGACCGTGGCTCCCTGGCGGGCTGAAACCCTCAAGGGGCTTTTTGCTGGCACAGGTTTTTGAACGTCGGTCAGGTCTTGAGTGGCTGCAGCAAAGGCCTCCTCCAGGTCGTCGTGGTCTATTCGCTCCTCGAAAGACTTGCTCTTCGCTTCTGGCAAGCGTTCGATCTGCCGAGACCCCTGAACTTGAGTCATATCGTAGGAAGGAATCCGGTTTGCTCCGTTGGAGACGTTCGTCAAGAACTGAACACCAGTTGGTGATATGGACAAGAGAACGGTTTCGTTGCCCACTTGAACGAGCGTCAACTTTTGACGCGGTCCTACGGCCATGCTGGATATTGTTTTCATTGTCATTTTGACCGTGTCGCGCGCGAAATCATCACCATCCTCGCTCTCGGGGACGCGATGCTTGATGATGTTTTTAAATCGGATTGGGTTCCCGGCAGATTCGCGGGCCCTTTGGGAAAATGGATTCAGCCTGCGCCATTTGTACACAATTCCGAGAAGGGCAAGCATGAACAGCGAAAATCCGCTGACTATCGCAAGCTTGTTCGACAGGTCGGGAACCTTGACTCCGACAGTGGACCAGGAGGATTCAAGTGGCGGCGCAGAATCGATCTTCTGATCAGACTCAATTCGCACGAGTTCGGCTGGCGTCGGTGCGTTGCCGGTTTCGATTTTGCTGTCGGATGCAGATGGATTTGCAATTTGGCCCGCTGAAGCAAGTGCGGCATCCAGTTTTTTATGATCCAGGGTCACAACAACCCGGTCCGTTAGTATTTCACTGACCAGTGCCTGCTTAACTGCGGCTGCGTCACGGTTTACAAACAGTCGCACGGCCGCGTCCGTTGGCTGGCCAGTCGTCGCGTTGGGTACCTGAAAGGCAGCTATTTTTGTGATGTACGGACTGTTCGCATCAAGAAAAGTTCCCGGTGACGGGACGATCGTGGACGGCAAAAGAATTTGGACGAAGGTTCCATGATCTTCCACAGACGGACTTGCCCAGTCTGGCTTGCCGGCAAGTGCAACGGTAACAATCGAGAGGGCTTTGTCCGATTCGCCCTCGATCGTTACGATTGATGTGCCTGCTGCTGCAGCGGCCAAAGAGGCTGTCGCAATAAGGAGCGAAGCAAGGGAGAAAATGCCACGTTCCAATAACTTCCGTCTGCTGGTCCGCATTTTCATGGATTAGCCCTCTTTTGCAGGCTGCAGGTCATTCAATCCGAACTGCGAAACCACATCCGTCAACCGGACGCCAAATTTTTCGTTGACCACGACCACTTCACCCATCGCTACGAGCTTGTCATTGATCAAGATTTCCATCGGTTCACCGGCGATTTTGTCCAGTTCAATCACGGATCCCTGACCAAGCTGCAGAAGATCATTGATCAGCATTTTCGTGCGACCAAGCTCCACGGAAACCTTCAGTGGGACATCTAAAATCATTTTAAGTTTTGAGAAATCGGTCCTGGCCAACCTTCCGGCATGGCCATCGCCAAGGTCAGGGCCCTCGTTTGGGTCCTTTAGCGCTTCGTCAAACTCTGCGCTCGTCGCGCCTTCTGCTGCACTTGCATCTGCCATGATGACCCTCCTTGGTACCCGGTTTCGTTACATTTCAATCAGGGATTCAGTGATTTTGATCGCGCGACTTCCTTTAAGGAGACCGGGGACCCCGCGGAATTTTGGCTGCCCCTCAATCAAGACGTCGAGGGGCATGGTGGCATCATTGTTCAACTGAATGATGTCACCGGGTTCGAGCTGCATGAGGTCTTTGACGCTGATGTCTGCATCGCCAAGGCGCACGCTGACATTGGCGGCGGTTCCCATGATTTTTTCCTTGATCCTGTTGATCCAGATGAAGTCGACTTCGAGCTGTTCGCTCTGAAAACCAACGGAGAGTTTCGACTTGATAGGCTCAAGGGTCGAATATGGAATCACGATTTTGATCGTGCCCGAAACCTTTTCCAGTTCGATATCGAAGGTCGTTGCAATGACAACATCAGAGGGCGGAACGACGGCGACGAACTGCGGATTGATCTCGGTCCGGCTGTAGCCAATTTTTAACGGGTAAACTGGCTCCCATGCTTTCTCCAGATCATCGATGGCAGCCATGACGATGCGCCGGGCGATTTTGATTTCGATTGGGGTGAAGTCCTTGCCTTCAATTTTTGTGTAAGGAACGTCGTTGCCACCGAACAGGCTGTCAACGAGGGCATAGAGGAGCTTTGACTCGATAACCATGACGGCGGCGCCACGCAGCGGTTCAAGGCGCAAAATATTAAGGCACGACGGCAGGGGGAGGGAGTTCATGAACTCGGAAAACTTCAGTGGCCCGGTCGAGTTGACGCTCAGGTTGGCCATCTTGCGCAGTGAGTTGGACAGGGTGACACGAAAGAGCCTGATGAACCGGTCATGGATGATATCCAGGGTGGGCATGCGGCCGCGAATGATCCTGTCCTGATTGGCAAGATCGTAGCCCATCACGCCAGACTTGGCTTCACCGCCACCCGTTTCATTTCCGGCTGGACGATTGTCCGATACCGCGGAAAGGAGCGCGTCAACTTCACTTTGGGAAAGTACCTGGTTCATTCGGCCGTCCTACTCAATCAAGATATCGGTGATGTAAACGTTCTCGATCTTGCGGGTCATGTACTGGTTCAAACGATTCTTTATTTCGAGGCGAAGTTGGTCCTTTCCGTCAGGGCCCAACAGAAATTCGCGGGATTTCTTGCTGGCGACGGAAACAATGGCGTCACGCAACTGGGGCAGGCGTTTTTTAATTTCACCCTCTTGTTCAGCCCCCCCAAAGAACTCGACCGTCACTTCCATCCGCGCGTAGTGGCTGTCCATGGGATTGCCGAGGTTGATGTTGAAAGCCGCAAATGAATAGGTCTGACCAAAATCTGGGGCTGAATCTGATCCGCCGGATGCGTCGCTCCCCTTTTCCGACTCCTTGCCGTGTGCGTCAGCTTTTTTGTCGGGCGCGTGTTCGTCCGCTTTCTTGTCAGCGGCGTGTTCGTCGGGTTTTTTGTCGGCTGCGTGCTCGTCCGTTTTATTTTCAGCGGCGTGTTCGTCGGCTTTCTTTTCTGGGCCGTGGGCACCTGCCTCCGTGGCCGCCGGTTCCGCCTTTTTCTTCCCGAGGAACATGGCTGCGCCGCCGCCAATTGCTGCAACGCCAACAACCCCGCCGATTGCCATGATCAGAAGTTTCTTTTTCTTCTGTTTGGCTTCGTCTTCAGGAGTCGCGGCAGCGGCCTCCTTGCCCTTTTCTGGGGCCTTCTTTTCTTCTTTTTTCTCAGACATGGTTCATTCCAATGGCGCAGTACTGCGCAAAATTTGTCCGCCAAACGGCGTCCTGGTCACGTGAATCTGGGAGTTCTCTGCCTACCCATACAATTCGCGTGCCAAGTTCCCGGGTCAGCCGTTTGACACGCCAAGCCGCGAGCCGGGGCCTTGTCTGGCGCGCCCCCCGCGTTGGAGGTCCCAAGTTTTTGACGGTGGCGTCAAAGTCCCGCTGACGTTTTGCGCCAAAAAAATGGCGATGCGGCGGAACCTTGGCGCCCTTTTGCTGGGATATTCTTTTGGGATAACAGCCTGCGAGTTTGCTTATTTTTTAAACAGGGCAAACAATCTGTTTGGATGAGTCGTTTTGATGGGTTAATCTTTATCGCCGATTGGGGCAGGCCCCATGAAAAAAACCTGTTTTTGCCCTCTACTGCGAGGAAACCGTCGATGCGCTCAAGAATTACATCGGTAGCCCTGATCTCTGGTCTACTCATCCTGACTGTTGGTTGTATGGAGCAATTCAATCCCCGCCGGTTTTGGAAGCAGACCAAAGATGAGCGGGAATTGGCGCACCGTCCCTTGCAGAAGCTAACGGCAAAAGGTGAGATTCCGCCAATGGAGGCCGCAGTGGCTGAAGTGGACCCTGTTTTCGCGAAATATGCGACCATGTGCGCGAGTTGCCATGGTGAAGACGGCAAGGGAAATGGCGCGGCATCTGGTGGCCTGGTGCCAAAACCACGTAACTTTCACGACACAAACTGGCAAGCCAAAGTCGATGATGCTCACATTGCCGGCGTCATTTCCAAGGGTGGCGCAGCATACGGATTAAGTGGAAGCATGCCGCCTTGGGGCGCGGTGTTGTCACAGGAAGAAATTGAGGGTCTGGTGAAAAAGATCCGGCTGTGGGGAAAAAAGTAAGTTAGAGGCACTGCCTGTGGCGCGTCACCGCGAAAAGGTCGTGCTTGACCACAAGTTCGGCTGGCATTGGTCGCAAGTTATAGTTTGAAGCCATTGTGAAGCCATACGCGCCAGCTTGCAGAATCACTGCAAGCTGATTTTTTTTAGGCGAATCGTTAAAGCGAATATCATACGCCAGCACGTCGCTTGATTCACAAACTGGACCGACGACATCAAAGCAAGCGCCCTTACCTGCCTGTTCCTGGTGGCCCTCAAGGATAATCTCGTGGCGCGCATCGTAAAGTGCAGGACGTATTAGTTCGGTCATAGAGGCATCGACCACAACAAATTGGTCTTTGACACCAATCACGCGTGTCAACAACCCGCCACATTCCGCGACAACCCATCTTCCTGGTTCAACGATAATCCGCAAATTTCTCGTGGAAGCCAAACGCGCACTGGCTTGGGCACCCTTTATGGCATTGGCAAATTGTTCGATTCCTGGCGGTTCAGGGTCGCCTTCGTAACGCACAGGAAATCCACCGCCAAAGTCGATGAATTCCAGATCCTCCCGGCCGCTCTCGTGGATTGAATCGGCCAGACGAACAAGGTGGTCAGCGGCAATTCGCCAGGCAGAGACATCGGTGATTTGGCTCCCGATATGGGCCGAAACTCCGGACAACCTGATAAAATCGCCGGTTTCCGAAATCCTTTTCAATGCCAATTCAATCATGAAGCCCGAAAGTCCAAACTTGTTCTTTTTCTTTCCTGTCGTGATCTTCGGGTGGGTGTGTGCGTCAACATCTGGATTAACGCGCAGGCCAATTCGAGCCCGCTTACTGCGTGATCTCGCGATGGCAATGATACTTTCCAGCTCAAATAGGCTTTCAACGTTCAAGGCAATGTCATGTTCAACGGCGAATAAAATTTCTGCATCTTTTTTTCCCACACCAGAAAAAATCATGCGGTCTGGAGAAAAACCACACGCGAGTCCGGCCTTGAGTTCACCGCCAGAAACGGCGTCCATGCCCCATTGCAAACTGGAACAGGCTGCGATCTGGCGCAGGATCTCCGGGTTGTTGTTGGCCTTGGCTGCGTAACAAGGAAGAATGTTCATGCCCCTGAAGGCACTGGAAAACAGATCCAACTGAAAGTGGAGCCGGTTCGTGGAATAGACGTAGCATGGCGTTTCAAACGATTGAGCAATGTCAGCAAGCCGAACTTCATCGCACCAAAGTCCGTCGTTCCGATGGTGAAATCCGAGGTGTTTCGGCGTCACTTGGGTTTGTTCTCAGTATTGGTTGGAGTTTCAGGAAGTTCAAGGCCACCGGTTGTAAAGTTGGCCCGGATGCCCTTCATGGAAACATCTAAAGTCCCAGGCATGTCAAATGTGCCTGGAATCTCAGAGAGGTTCTTGACTATCGCCTTTTGATCCACAGAATCCGCGATGGACTTGGCCTCTTTGCGGACTTCCTCTTCTGCTTCGCGGATCACGCCATCAACGGTAGACTTGACTTCATTGGCAGCGCGGCGGACTTGAACAAAAAGTTTTCCCGCCGATTTGATGAACTCCGGCAATTGCTTTGGCCCGACAAAGATCAGGGCCGCAACAACGATCACAATTATTTCAGATATTCCCAGTCCAAACATATGGCGGCGACTCTAGTAGAATTGTATGAATTGATAAATGGGATTCGGGCCCTGGGAGGAACTCTATGATCGTCGTTACAGGTGGTGCAGGCTTTATTGGCAGTGCCTTTTTGTGGAAACTCAACGAGGAGGGACTGCACGACATCTTGGTCGCGGATGAGTTCGGTACCGGCAACAAATGGCGCAACCTGGCCAAGCGGCGGATCGGATATGCCCTGCACAAAGACCAACTCCTCGACTGGCTCAGTACGAAATCCCGTCCTGCCGCCATCGATGCAATCATCCACATGGGTGCCTGTTCTGCCACAACCGAGAAGGATGTGGACTATCTGATTAAAAATAACTTCAACTATTCCGCCGAGTTATTTCAGTTTGCCGCCCGCGAGAAGATTCCGTTCATCTATGCCTCCTCTGCGGCCACCTATGGCATGGGGGAACATGGCTATAGCGACGATCCCCAGCTTATCCACAGGCTTCGACCGATCAATCCCTACGGGTACAGCAAGCATGTCTTTGATCAGTGGGTCATGAATCAGCGGGAAAAACCGCCATTTTGGGCGGGCCTGAAATTTTTTAACGTCTACGGACCGCAGGAATACCACAAGGGGGGGCAGGCCAGCGTCGTGTTTCACGCATTTCCTCAGGTCCGCGACCGTGGGAACCTCAAGCTGTTCAAGTCCTACAAGGATGGAATTGCCCACGGCGAACAGCGCCGCGATTTTGTTTGGATCAAGGACGTTGTCGATGTGATCTTGCATTTCATGCGTGCGCCAAAAAATGCCAAATCAGGGATTTACAACGTAGGGAGTGGAGAGGCCCGCTCGTTTGCGGATCTTGGTCGGGCCGTTTTCTCTTCAATGGGAAAACGCGAAGCCAAGTTTGACTGGGTTGAAATGCCGGATGATCTCAAAAACCAATACCAGTATTTCACCGAGGCCAACCTTTCCCAATTGCGTGAACAGGGTGGTTATACGAAATCCTTTACGCCTCTTGAAGATGGTGTGAAGGAGTACGTAACTCGTTACCTTACCAGTCAAGATCCGTTTCTTTGATCATGAAGTTCCTGTTGCGACACACTTTCGCCTCCTCCTTGGTCCTGGCAGGATTCTTGTTGCCTGGAGCGTGGGCTTTTGCAATCCAGGCCGGTGTTCGCAAGGTGACTGGACTTCAAGTTCATGGCGCCGTGCGCAGTGACGTGCAGTGGTTGCAGGATTATATCGGAATCGATTTTCCTGCTGATCTTTCTGACCTTGATGTTCAACGCATTCGCCAGAAGCTGATGACGGCTGATGTCTTTATTGACGTTCAAGTCCGTGTGGACGAGGAAACCTCAGAGCTGGTCGTTGATGTCGACGAAAAATGGACCACCATTCCGGTCATCCGTGGTGCATACGGTGGCGGCACTCCCCTTCTCGTGGCAGGTGTTTATGACATGCATGCCTATGGACGGCTCCTGACCCTCGGCTTCGAAACAAAAAAATATGGCACGGCCCCCACTGGTTTTACCCTGTGGGCAAAACTTCCTCGTGCAGCCGGCGGCAAAGGAAACACCGGAATTGAAATCTGGCGCGACTTTCGTCGGCGCTCATATTATGACTCTGCCGGAGAAATGACTGGCAAACTTGGTTTCGACAGCGCCTATGTGCGGCTCTATCACTTGGTTCCACTTTTTCCGGAGGCTGACCCTCTTGCCCCCGAGATCTTTCAGGCAGGAATAGAGCTACTTTCGCGTCGTGACCGCAAGCCCACCGTTGACGGAAAATCCGTCGCCAATCTGAACCTGCCAGAACGGGAAAATGCCTGGGAGCATCGCGCACTGGCCAGCCTTGTTTTTGATAACCTGTCAGTCGAAGACCAGCAGCTTGAGGGGCATCGACTGATGTTCAAGAGCGGCTTGTCAAAGGGTGAAGGGATCGAAACTCCGGGCCTGTCGAATTACTCCGAAGCCGAAGGATTTTCATTTCATCGGCCGAGTTCCGATCTCAATATCGCCATTCATGCTTACCTCCAGACGGCAGGAAGTCCGACCATTTCAAACGTATTTCATCTCGGAGGATTTGACTCCATCCGAGGTTTTCCAGATGGGATCCGCTGCGGCGCCGTTGCAGCCTATGGAAATCTAGAAGTGCGCCGCGAGGCATGGACCTCAAAATGGCTGAAGATTGCGACCGTTGCTTTTGTTGACGCAGGGGTCGCGGGCAAGGACTTCCAAGACGCCAGTGAAGACTTGTTTCGCTCTGCTGGTGGCGGGTTCCGCCTTTCCATCCCGAAGGTGCACCGCCTCGTTTTTCGGGTTGATTATGCTTGGGGCAGGAGCAATGACCTTTCAACCTCGGGAATATCCCTTGGTCTCAACCAGTTTTTTCAACCCTACAAACCATTGTAGTACAATTGACCTGTCCTTAACGTGATCTCAATTCACGACCGTTAGGACAGGGAGTGTTCAGCATGCGTGCCTCGACTTGTATTTCCCTTATTGTCGCCTTCTTGGCTGTGCTTCCCTCCTGCAAGACTAGAATTAAGGCCTCATCACTGCGAACAACATCCGATCGTTTGCAGGAGAGCATGTTGACGGTGCGCGGCACGATTGAATTGCCAGCAGACCGTGAATTTTATGTGACCAATCACTTGATGAACCTTGTGGGATGGCATGTCGAGGCCCCTGCAACGGCAACAGGCCCAGCTTCGTACAATTCATACCGGGCATTAAACCAGCAGTTTGCAGACGATCCCAAGGCTGGGCGCCCTGTGATCGATGCCAATGGCAAAGTGGATGTCACGGCGCTGCGTTACTGGATCGCCGCTCAGGCAAAATATTCAAAGCGTGTTCTTTCTGGACGTGGGATTGCGCTGACCCTGGATCAAGTTCTTGATGAAGGCCTTGTCGTCGAGAGGCCAAGGCCGGAAACGGTGAAGATCAGCTTTCGCGCAATATACCGGGCTGTTGGTCAAGTGAGCGCTCATGTCAGTCCATCTCAAATAACCCATCAGGAAATGCTCGAAACCGGCGACAAAATTCAGGTCCCCTTGGATCCTGTGCGATTTTTTCACAATGAATTTGCTGAATACCTCCAACGTGGCTGGGATACGTTTGGATTCAATCTGGCGTCTTTGGATCCTGAGACCTACGAAGCTGTCATGGGTGAAATGGCGACGCTGAGCCAGCGTTGGCTTTTCAATACCCAAGGTCGCTCGGAAAATGTGAAGTGTTACACCTTCGGAGAGGGATCGGTTCTAAATCCATTTTATCTTTTTTATTATTTCGATCCGCGCAATCAGGGTTGTTCCTCGGCGGGTGTCGTGGATCTTGTCGTGGAAAAATCGGAGTCAAAGAAAATGGATTCAGGGAAATTTCCTGAATACCACCGCCTTTTTGCTGGCGAAGACCCTCTGGATATTTTCTATTTTTTTGGCATCTATGAAAAAAGATCGGTGGAGGCTGAGTTCTTTAATGAGATCCTTCCGCGATTGAAGGCGTTGGGATTTACGATGACAGGTCAACCGGATTTGACCGACCTCGTGGTGTTCACAAGATCAATTCGAACGCATGCTGGCAGGTCTGTGACGATACGGCTCACAATTGCCTCCGAGCATCATAATGACCGGGCAAGGGAGGCATTCCGCAGTGCCATCCATTCGGCTGATGTCATTTATTTTGGTGGGCATGCGGGAGCCGGGGCAAATATCGAAGGTGCATTGAAGGATCCGTCGTCCTATCCCAAGGGTAAGTATCAGATCATAGCGTTAGACGGTTGTCAGACGTATGTGTATGGCATGGCAGAAGTCCTTGCTGCAAAGGCATTGGCTGACTTTGACAATCAGGCCATGAACATCGACCTGATTTCCTCTTTTGACTATGTGAGCGGTTGGCGACAGAAGGATGTAATCCTTGAAAGCTTGCTTCGCGCTGCGGTTTTGTCCGACGCACCGGAATCGGCATGGACGCAAGCAGACAAGGATGAACTGTCATGGCTGGGCTGGGTCAAGGGGATTCACGCTGCAATGACAGCGGGCCGAGGCTCAGGTTCCTATATGGTTTCTGGCGAAGAGAATAACGAATTCACCCCAGGCGCTACCATTGCCACATCAAAAGGGACAGCCTTTGGTAGTGGTGGAGAGGAGATGCGGAGGCGGCTTCAGACGTTTTTAGGTGATTCCAGAACCTCAGACGATTTGAAACTCAAGGCTCTGTCCTCTCTCGTGGCACTTCGCTACTCGGAATTCAAGACCGTTGAAGAATTCGTTGAATACGCACGCACCGAATGCCTTGCAATGGGTGGCTTGAAGTTGGAGGGGGATCGCGAGAATTTGCTGTTTTATTTTCCATCATGCCAGCTTCGGATTTTGCCATTCGATAATTCCAGAGTCGTCACTTACCGGGGAAAGAGCTACAGCGGATTGGGAAGCGGGAGGGTTCCCCTTGAGTTTTGGTCAGATGGAACGATCAAGGCAGGAAGTCCTCAATATGACCTCTCTTTCGGACCGTTTCGTTTTCAATTAGATAGAAAAACAGAGTGGCACGAAAATGGCGCAGTAAAGAGTGCTTACCTTGCGGCTGATGTTTTGTTGGCTGGACGGATTTGCAGCACTGGCCAAGTCATTGTGTTTGATCGAGATCGAAATCCTCAAAGCTGCGTGTTTGAGGGAAAGATTGATCTCGGAATGCCGCTTGGGATGCGGATGATTTCATCAGAAGTTAATTTCACGGACACGATGAATGAGGGAAAACCCACTGGCGGTATCTGGCTTGATGATCCTGTCGTCAGTCTGGCTCTACCGGGAGGAGAGTCGTTCAGCGTAAAAATGGGCAGTTTTGCCTGGGTTCAGACGACCCGCGTCGGTGAGGTCGCAGTGACTCTGCTGACGACAAGTGATCTCGACAATTATGCCGTCTTGTCTTCCGGAGAGGTATTCGCGGTCAAAAACGGAATGGAACTCTGGGGGACCAGGGTGTCAAAGGTTGAACTGACATTAGAGCAGTCAGCGGTCTACCGTGGACGTCAATATCAAGCGGGCGACATAATCACGATCAGCAGATCATGACTACCGCGAGCTCGCACCTTCGAGGGTCCGGCCGTCGCCTGCAGGGAGAACGGCAACTGGACCATCCGGGTCGAAGCTATCGTCAAGGGCTGCAGCAGGAACAGCCTTTTTAGGCTCTTCCTTGAAGGCCTTTCTCAAGTGGTTCGGTAGATCTTTCTTCATATCCACCCCGACGATGCTCGAAACACCTGGTTCCTGCATCGTAACGCCGTAGAGGGTGTCGAGCACCTCCATCGTACGGCGGTTGTGGGTGATGATGATGAATTGGAACTGGTCTGACAGGGCATCAAGAACGCGGTTGTAACGACCGACGTTGGCCTCATCGAGTGGTGCATCCACTTCGTCAAGGAAACAAAATGGAGTTGGTTTTGTCTTTAGCAAAGCAAAGATCAAGGAGATTGCCGTAAGGGCTTTCTCTCCGCCGGAGAACAGGTTCATGCTCTGCGGCTTTTTGCCAGGCAAGCGAACCATGATCTCGACGCCACCGTTTAGTGGATCTTCCGGGTTCGTCAGTTCCAAATGGCCTTCGCCGTTGGGGAAGAGGATTGGGAAGAGTTGGCCGAATTCACGGTTGATCACTGTAAATATCGCGAGGAACTTGTCCTTTGACGAGACTTCAATTTCGCCAATCGCCTCGTTAAGAAGGGCGATGCTGGCGTTGATTTCATCTTGTTGCGTGCGGATGAAAGTTTCCCGTGTGGTCAGGTCTTCAAACTCACGCAGGGCCATCATATTGATCGGGCCAAGGGACTCGATCCGCCCACGCAAACTACCGACGCTGCGTGCAGCCTTGTCGGCTTCAAATTCTGGGTCGTAGGTGAATGTGTAGGTCGAAATATCGAGCTGATATTTTTCCTGCGCTTGGGCATTCACACTGGTGATAGCCATGTTGGCTCGCTCAATTTGAACATTCTTATCAGACAGGCTCTTTTGAACCTTAGCCTGATGTTCACGGCATTCTTTGAGGCGCGAATCGATGACGCGCAATTCTTCGTGAATGCCGGCTTGGGCTTCGCGCTTTTCAGCGACTTTTTCATCAAGCTCCGCACGACGGTCGATCAAACCTTCAATGCGCGACTGAGAATGCTCAAGCAGGTTCTTGGCGGATTCAATGTCATTTTGAATGGCGCCTTGTTCTTCGTAGCGACGGCTGAGCTTGTTCTGGAGAAGCTCTTGTTGTGCCCTGGCATGGGTAAAGCTTTCCCGGAGTGCCGTTGCACGGGACTCGGATTTTGCCAGATCAACGGAGCGGTTCTGGTTTTGGCGGAAAACTTCCTCGCGACGCTCTTCAAGGCCGGCAGCTTCCTCGCGGATGCTGAGTAACTCGGTTTCGGCATTGCGGAGTTCTGTTTCAAGAGAGCTGCGCGATGCCTCAAGTTTTGTGAGTTCATCACGGAACTGGGAATCTTGGCGCTCAAGGTCGGCCATCGTTTGTTCTTGAGCAGCGAGCAGTTCTTGCTTGTGGGCGGCAACCTGCTGCGCAGACTGAAGTTCCGACATGATGGCCAGTACCGTGGCATTTTGCTGCTGCAAGCGGCCGTCGATTTCAATGACGACGGTACGGTCTTCATTCATTCGCACTTCGAGTTCGTCGATCTGCGATTGGGCGCGTGCGAGGTCGCCCTCGGTTTGCTTCAGGATCTTGGCCAGATTTTCCTGCTCCGCTTTGCGGCTAAGGACGCTCGTCCCGCCCCGGCCACTGACCAGAAAATCATCTTCGCCAGCAATACAGAGGCCCTGAGCCGTGAAAGCAATCACCCCTGCGGGTAAATCCTTCAGTGATCCATCGTCCATCGCCAAGGCGGGAACGAAATAAAGGCGTGATAAAAGGGCTTCAAGGCCGGCCTTGGCGGCCGGGTCGAGATTTTGCTTTGAGTCAATGCGCAGAAATTCGCCCATGGCCACGGCATCAAAATCATCCGCCCACGTTTTCACGCGCGCGCCAAAAGTTCCGTCAGATTTTAGAGCGATCGAGCGACCGAGCAGGGTCACTGGCAGGGGCGTGACTTCGGCTTTGGAAGCCGCACGAACAACCTGGTTGAGGCCCTCAACGCCGGTGATGACTACCCGCTCCGACCAACGTTCGAAGGCTTGTGTTGCCGGTTTCGGCAGCTCTTGGGCATTGGCCGTCCATGCTATCTGTTCCGCAAACAGGCCTGGAACGTGGCTGCGGTCAACGGACCCTGTCTCGTAAAGCTTTTGCAGAGATGATGCCGCGTCGGTTGCACCCTGTTCGTCAAGCTCTTGGAGCGAGGCAAGTCGAGCCCTTGATTCATGATATTTTTCACGCAGCGAGTCGCGCGTTGTGTTTGCGTCTTTGATTTGACCATAACGAGCCGCGACGGCCGCTTCGCGGGAGTGTTTTTCCCGGATTTCAACATCCAGGCCGTCTTGTTGGCCGGCAGCTTTTTCCCGGGCAGCCTCGAACGATTCCAGCGCATGCGCCACATCGGTTTGCAGGCTTTGGCGCCGGGTCTTCTCGCCTTCGAGGAGTTTCTCGACGCGTGAAATTTCCCGCTGAGCGCCTTCCGAGCGCACTTTGTTGCTGTCGATCAAGCGAGTGAGATTACGCTGCTCGTCTTCGCCTTCTTCGATTTTGCTGCGGAAGACACGTGTTGTTTCGTCGACGGCGTCGACTTCATTTTGGAAGTCTTCCAGCTGGCTGCGCAGCAGCGTCGCTGATTTTTCCGCCGCCGAAAGTTCTGCGGTGGCACCGTCAACTTGGGCTTCGATCACTTTCAAGTTCGAGGCGTCTTCTTCGATCTCGCGCTCGATGTCCCGCAGACGGTTTGAACCAGTGTCCATGCGCGTCTGTGCGTTTCCGACGGCCGATTCCGCGCGGGCGATTTCTTCGCGGATCGATGAAATTTGTTCGACGACGGCGGCAAGGTCCGGGTCGGCCTCGGCCAGTTGTTGTTGAAGTTCTTCGTAGCGCGCTTCGTACTGGCTGACTGCGGCGAGGAACTCTGCTTCCTTGGTGGTTTGCTCCGCAAGGGCCGCCTGGGCTTCGTCTAATTTGTTCTTGAACAGAGTGAAATTTTGCGCGAGCAGAAGGAGTTCTTCGTCACGCAGTCTGGTGCTCATCTCCTGCCATTTTTGCGCTTTTTCAACCTGTTCTTCGAGGGTGGTCTTTTGGCGCTCGATCTCGGTCAGGATGTCCGTTACGCGAGACAAGTTGAGGTTTGTGCCCTCGAGGCGTTTTTGGGCCTCGAGTTTGCGCTGCTTGTAGAGCAGTGTGCCGGCTGCCTCTTCCAGGATTTCGCGGACGTCTTCGGGTTTGGCGTTGAGGATACGGTCGACCTGACCCTGCTGGATCATTGAATAACTGCGGCCACCTAAACCGGTCATGGTGAAGAAACCGACGATGTCTTTCAAGCGGCAGGGTTTGCGATTGATCAAGTACTCGCGTTGGCCGTCTGCATAAAGGCGACGCGTAAGGGTGATCTCAGGTTCATGGCGGTATTCCGGCGGACAAATACTGTCGCCTTCCGTGTTGTCAAAACTGACTGAAACTTCAGCCATGGACATGGTCTTGCGGCGTTCGGAGCCAGCGAAAATAATGTCGGTCGCTTTTTCACCGCGCAGGTTCTTGGCGTTTTGTTCGCCCATGACCCAGCGCACAGCATCGATGATGTTACTTTTGCCAGAGCCGTTCGGCCCCACAACCCCGGTAATACCGCGGTCAAAGGTCAGGCTGATTTTGTCAGCAAAGGACTTGAAGCCCTGAACGGTGATTCGTTTTAGGTGCATTGGTTACTGCCACAACGTTTATTGGACGATTAAGTGCTCTTTTATAGCAGCACCGGGCACAACATCAAATAAAATAACCTTGTTCCCATAGAAGGAGCAGGCCGCAGCGCGGCCGGCTGAGGTCACCGCAATCTGGTAATAGGATTTCTGGGCGTCAGAATCAGAATTCCCGACTTCGCTGCTCCAATAGTCCTTACCAAGGGATTTGGCGGCGATCCCGAAATAGACTTGGGAACGCGTCCAGTTGACTAAATCCCTGAAATGATTAACAAAAAGCATCTTTTCACCCTGGACGTGCTTCACCTCAATGTCGCCGGGGTAGTGCAAACCCTTTTCGTTGTCCTCAACTCCACGCCCGTAAACGCGAGTGAATTGAAGGTAGTCGCTGGTCAGGGGGACTGTTCCGTCGGCTTTTACCCTGGGGTCACCGGTTAAAGCGACGCGGAGGACATCGTTGGCCTGGGATGAACCGAGGCCTGTGGCTGAATCAACGTGGCCGCGGTGGCTTAAGTAAAAAGCGGCCCCGTCGTCAGGATCATGTGCCGCGGCAAAGAAGTTGGTCCGGTAGTAGCGGCGGGTGGCCGTGGTTGAGGTGAGTCCTGCGTCAGAATCCGGTATTCCGCCGAATCCCTCAGGATTAAAATAGGTCCAGCGGAATTCCCTGGCGACCTCGGTGGATTTGACATCACGGAAGGGAAAAGGTTCCGGTGTGGCCGCACGTTCTGCCGCCAGATCGTAGACAATAAACTGATAGATGTGGCGCTGGGACAGGTTTGAGCGGGCGCGGCGCGTCTTCTCATAATCGTCCGGGATCTCATTGGGGACGCTGGTTTGGGTTCCATCTGCCGCAAAAGTTGATGAATCATCCAGGTCCAGATCCATCCAGGTTTGCATCCCGTAATCCGTCGGAAATGCGAATAAAACTTCGTTAACGGGATCCAGGTGCATGGCCCGGCGGGCAGTGCCGTAGGTACGAACCAGCTTGACGGTGGTTTGTGTGCGGTCGTCTGTGAGGGTTCCAATCAAAATTCCCCCGGCATCACCAGCATTTTCGCAGGCAATGGCAAAGTGCTTGTAACCTTCACGCATGACCGTATTTAGCGGACTGCAACCAAGATCGAGGCGGGTAACTTCTCGCGGAGCCTCTGGTGTTGAAACATCGTAAAGGATGGCTTCGGCAGCGCGGCTGGTCCCGTCGGCATCAAATGTGACCAGCATGTCGTTTCCGGCGATGGCAATGCTGCGACCGAGGCGTGGGACTGAAATGGTAGTTTTTTTGTTGCCGTCGGCATCGATCACGAGGAGCGATCCAGCATTAAAAGTCCGGTCAAAATCCGAATTCAGTGCGTAAAAATAACCCTCGCCCGGAGCCACTGCGACGTCCACCGGACTTGCGACCTGCTCCCCAAGGGCCGGGAATGTCTCTTCCCTCTTGCAGCTGGCTGGCGCAAGGGAGCCCAACGTAAGTAGCAGAAAAATATGGACAATATTAAAAGAAAAGCGGCTGTTTTTAATGGTTTTTGACATGACCCGAGGATGTCATGGCATGGCATTTTCGGCAAATCATAAATTAGTTTTGACGGCAGCAAAGATTTACGGGTATCCCAAATGAGCGAACGCCTTGTGCCACTTGTTTCTGCAGGAGTTAAAAAATGGCATCCCTAAACCGTGTTTTAATCATCGGCAACCTCGGCCAAGATCCCGAGCTCCGCTACACACCCAACCAGGTTGCCGTGGCGACCCTCAACGTTGCGACGACCGAGTCCCGTCCGGGGGCAGATGGCCAGCGTCAAGAGGTGACTGAGTGGCACCGCGTTATCGTTTGGAACAAGCAGGCTGAAAATTGCGCCAAGTACCTGGCCAAGGGCCGGACAGTATTCGTTGAAGGCAAACTCCAGACGCGTTCATGGGAAGACAAGACAGGCCAGAAGCGTTACACGACAGAGATCGTAGCGCAGAACGTGCAATTCCTCGGCGGTGCCGGCGGATCCCAGTCGCGCGAGCGCGGCGAAATGGGTGCTGCTCCATCGAATTCCCAGAATAGCCAAAATGCCTCTGGCAACCAAGGTTCCCAGGAAGTCAGCGGTAGCCAGCCAGGTGCCGGCGGCACTTACGATCCGACCCTGGATGACATTCCATTTTGAAGGCCAAGTCGAAATCGCTCTACGATGACACCCTCATCGCGTGCAGCTCTGATGGTATTTTGATTCGTAATTTTTATTTTCCGTCCAGGCGGTCCCGCAAGATTGCTTGGACGGAAATTCGTTCTGCCCGCCGCTCTCCCCTGCGGGTTCTGTCTGGAAAATGGCGCCTCTGGGGCACGGATCTTCAAAGGATCTGGTACCACCTTGATTTCGCGCGACCCTTGAAAAAAGAAGCCATTGTCATTGATGTCGGCGGACTGATGAAGTTTGGCATCACACCAAAAGATCTTGAGAAGGTCTTCACCATCATCAAGCAGCGGATCGGGCGTTGAAGGGCATGACTTTCGCCTGCGGCAATTAATAAAAGATCCTTCGCTGACGCTCAGGATGACGCGTCAGCAGGATGATGCTCAGGATGACGCGTCCGCAGGATGATGCTCAGGATGACGTTGATTCCACTGCTCCTTCGTCAGCGAATATTCGACCCGTGTCGCGCCGTCCAAATCGGGTGGAGTGACAAGATCCTTCCGGCGAACAGCACCTAGCTTTTCAAGCGCTTGTTGAGAACGCAGATTTTGCTCGCTCGTATGAAACAAAACCCGGTCAGCAAAGGTGAATGCGTGACCGATCATTAATTTCTTCACTTCCAAATTGTATTTTCCGCCCCAGAAACGTCGCGCGAGAAATGTGTATCCGATGAAGATTTGTTTATGGTTTCTGTCGAAATCGTAGTAGCGGCTGCTGCCGATGATTTCTTTTGAGGCATTTTCAATGATGACATAGGCACCTTCTGAACTGAGGGCCTTGTCAAAAAAAACCTTGAAAGGATCACGCTGCCAGCGCCCGGTTTCTGAATGCTGCCGCCAAATTTCTGGATCGGATGCCGCGGCGTAAAGGGCTTCAGAGTCAGAAGCCTCAAGGGGGCGCAGAGAAATTCCGGGGCCAGTCATTTTCAAATTCAAAAGCGGAATCCTAGGCCTCCGGTCAGCGCAAAGAAATTATCAAAGCCTGAGGCCGTGCCAAGGAGCAGGTAGTCGCGCAATTCAATGCGCGCATGCAGGTTTTTGGTGAAATGGTATTTTTGCCCCACGGCAAAGGTGCCTTGAATGCTCGTCAGCGACTCAGGATCTGGGCGTCCCTCTGTTCCGTAAAGTCCGCTTTCCGATACGGCAGCTCCAGGATTTCCTGTGGAGACCGTCGTGTCAGCATTGAAGGTCCCGCGGTTGGAGCGGCTGGTGCCCTTCAGCTGGGTTTGTTGCTTCCAAAATGTCGACATCGCCAGCCCGCCGCCTGCAAGGACATATAAATCGAAATGCGTCACGGCCCTGAGGAGAATGATCTGTTTCCCATAGACGGGGTTCCAGATGGCATGGGCTCCGAGCAGTGTGTTGGTTTGCCGGACCGGAACGTAAGCTGGTCCGAAGTTGGCGCGTCCCGTTAAATCGCTGCCGTCTCCACATTCGGCAGAGACGACATTTTCAGGATCGTTGTAAAAATTTTCAAGGCACTCGCGTTCAGATTTGTCTGTGTTTGAAGCCATCATGGCCTCAACTCCCACGCCCCACTCTTCCGACCAGAAATAATTGACGCCGGCACCAAACAACATGGTGTTTG
>CANJZQ010000015.1 GCA_947479535.1 Oligoflexales bacterium
CGATGGGCGTGCTGGAGTGCGACTCAGTCATCCTCGGGATCGGATATCTCGTGGCGGCAATCAATGCGACGGTCATTGGTTCGATTGGTCTTTTTGGTTTCGAATACGTTGCGCGTTTGTGGCATAGTTGATGCTAACCATTGCGGGGATAATTAATTGAAGCATGTTTCTGGCATCACCGATGCTAAAAGCCACCGCCTTAATGGTTCTAGCTCTGAAAGGTTGCTGGCTTATGCCGCCCTTGGCGTCGTTTTTGGTGATATCGGAACTTCTCCCCTCTACGCAGTCAAAGAGTGTTTTTCAGAAGCCTTCGGTTTGGCCCCGGTGCCATCCAATGTCATGGGGATTATTTCACTCTTTTTTTGGTCACTGCTAACGGTCGTTGTCATCAAGTATGTGTCTTTTGTCATGCGTGCCGACAACCGTGGAGAGGGTGGAATCTTGTCCTTGATGGCCTTGGTTTCCCCGGGTGCCAAGGAAAAAACTCGCTCGCGCCTTGGCAGGGTTGTCATGTACAGCGGCGTGATTGGCGCATCTTTATTGGCTGCGGACGGAACCATCACGCCTGCGATCTCAGTTTTGTCGGCGATGGAAGGCCTTGAAATCGCTACCCCACATTTGCAGCCACTGGTAATCCCAGGAACCATAGCAATCCTTGTGTCCTTGTTTATGGTGCAGCGTCGAGGGACGGCGCGTGTCGCCAAGATTTTTGCGCCGGCAATGGCGTTATGGTTTGCTGTCCTTGCGATTATGGCTTTGCCTGCGATTTTTGCTGAGCCAAAAATCCTTGGTGCCCTGAACCCGTATCATGGGATCAAGTTGTTATTGACCCATGGATGGCAAGGGTTTCTGGTTCTTGGTGCGGTGGTGTTGTGTCTGACCGGGGCTGAAGCGCTGTACGCGGACATGGGGCACTTTGGACGCAAGCCGATCAGGAAGGCCTGTCTTTGGGTGGCGTTGCCGTGTTTGATGATCAACTACCTTGGGCAAGGCGCTGTTCTTTTGATGCGCGGTAAAGAAGTTTCTGCAAATCCTTTTTACGGATTAGTTCCCCAATGGGGGATTTATCCGATGGTGGTTCTTTCGACACTGGCGACAGTAATCGCATCGCAGGCATTGATCTCTGGATCTTTCTCTCTGGCCCAGCAAGCGGTTCAATTGGGTTATTCTCCAAGATTGACGATCATTCACACGTCTGAGGACACCAAGGGTCAGATTTACATTCCGGAAGTAAATTTCCTTTTGATGGTTGCGTGTGTCGCGCTTGTTTTTGTGTTCAAGACCTCATCGGCTTTGGCGGCGGCTTACGGAATTTCAGTGGTGGGCACCATGTCAATCACTTCATTTTTAATGTACTTCGTCGCAGTCAGGCGATGGAAATGGAAGACTTCTTCAGCCGTTTTTATGGTGGCAATATTTTTAGGTATCGATCTGACTTTTCTGGCAGCCAACCTGCATAAAATCATGGAGGGTGGCTGGTTTACGATCGTAATCAGCGGTGTCGTTCTGACCGTTATGTTGACCTGGAAGCGTGGGCGAGGTGCACTTGCAAAACGCATGGAATCCCAGTTTGCTCCGGTAATGAGCTTCGTCGAGGGGATTCAGCAGGACCGCCCTCACCGGGTTCCTGGAACCGCTGTCTTCATGACGGGAAATGCACGGATGGTGCCCCCTGCCCTGCGGCATCATTTTGAGCACAATCAGATCCTGCACCGACAGGTGATCCTGCTTTCGATTCTCACAGAGGAAGTTCCCTTTGTGCCGCTCAAGGAGGCGGTGGAAGTTTTTCCTAGAGGTGAGGGTTTCTACGAAGTGATCGCCCGGTTTGGCTACATGCAGAGTCCAAAGGTTGAAAAGATTTTCCGACTTGCCCGGTTGCAGGCCGGACTTGAAGTGGAAGAGGCCAGAACCACTTATTTCCTTGGCCGCGACATCCTGCTGACCGATGGGCCAGAGCGAATGCTCCGCTGGAGGAAAACCCTGTTCTCCTTCCTGGCTAGAAATTCATTGCCGGCCACGGCCTATTTTGGAATTCCCCCGAATCGGGTTATTGAAATCGGAATGCAGGTGGTTTTGTGATCCCACGGCTTGTTCCTGGCATCCTTGCCGCAGCGGTTGTTGCCATAATTGGTGCATCTGCTGCGGATCATTTAAGTGTTTTTCTTGCCGGACTTTCTGGAATCGATCCCGCTGATAAAAATTCCCACCATTTGGTTAGTGGGATCAGCCTTGCTGTCATTATTGGATTGATGGTGCGCAATACAGTCGGTGTTTCGACAGTCCTTCGTCCGGGGATTGTCTGGATCCTGAAGACTGGTCTAAGAATCGGGATTGTCCTCTTGGGGTTCAAGTTGGCTCTGGGGACGACCGGCGCAATCAGTGGCAAGGCATTGCCGATCGTTATTGCATGCATTGGCACGGCTCTGGTCGTAGTTACCATATTCAATAACTGGTTGCGGCTACCGCCGAAGTTGGGTGCCCTGATCGCTGTTGGGACGAGCGTTTGCGGTGTCACGGCGATTGTTGCAACGGGACCGGCCATCGATGCCGATGAAAATGAGACCAGCTATGCCGTAGCTTGCGTGACCATCTTCGGACTGCTGGCCTTGTTCACTTATCCATGGCTGGCACACCATTTTTTTAGCCTCGATCCGTTGTTGGCGGGAATATTTCTTGGGACCTCGATCCATGACACATCCCAAGTCGCTGGAGCCGGTATGATCTATCAAGAGGCTTTTGGAGAGCCTTTAGCATTGCAGGCTGCGACCGTGACCAAGTTGATCCGGAATATGAGTATGGCCGTTTTGATTCCATTGATCGCGACGAAATTTGGAAATGGCGGCAACGGCTCGGGAAGAGTTTCATTCCGTCAGATCAAAGACGCCGTTCCTGGATTTATTTTTCTTTTCTTGTTGGCGATCGCCTTGCGATCGTTGGGCGATTTTGCTGTTGACGCGGATTCAACTAAGACCGAGTTTTGGGTTAAATTCCTGGATGGGGCGGGATGGGTATCCAAGTGGGCACTGGCCGGAGCTTTGGCCGGAATTGGCTTGAACACCGATTTGGTAAAACTAAAGGGCTTGGGAATCAAACCCCTTCTTGTTGGTTTTGTGGCAGCTGCCGTGGTCGGATTGATGAGCTTCGGTGCGTTATCCCTTCTTTATTTGCGCTGAACTGGTTGATTCAGGTTTGCTTGGTGCGGGTTTGATCACGACTGAGGCCAAGATTGCAGCTGCCAAAGTTGTGACAATGACGCCAAGAGACACCGTCACCGGTATGTGGACGTGATGGGTCAGCATAATTTTTGTCCCGATGAATACCAAGACGACTGAAAGTCCAGACTTCAGATACCTGAAGAGGTCGACGACCCGGGCCAGTGCAAAATAAATCGAGCGCAGGCCGAGGATCGCAAACACGTTGGACGTGTAAACCAGAAATGGATCTGTCGTAATCGCCAACACCGCTGGGATTGAGTCCACGGCAAAAATCAGGTCCGACACTTCGACGACCAACAGCGTGAGAAATAATGGCGTTGCGACCCATCGCATGCCTCCCCGGGGGCCTTTTTCGCGGATAAAAAAATGCTCTCCGTGAAACTGGTTCGTCAAGGGTATGATTTTACGAAAGAATTTCACAACGACCCCTTCGCTTGGGTTGAAGTCGCCTTCTTTTTCAAGCGCTGCCTTGATGCCTCCGTAGATTAAAATCATTCCAAAAATGTAGGTGAGCCACTCGAAACGCTGAAGGGCGGCAACTCCGGCTCCGATGCAAACGGCCCGCATGAGGAGGGCTCCGAGAATGCCCCAGAACAGAACCCGATGTTGCAACCGGGGCGACACTCGAAAGGCCGAGAAAATAAGGAGGAACACGAAGAGGTTGTCGACGCTGAGCGAGAGTTCGACGATATATCCTGTGAGAAAGATCAGGGCAGCGTCTTGGCCGAGGTTCAGCAGGATCAAGCCGTTGAATGCCATGGCAAGGCCGATCCAGAAGGAGCTCCAGATGAGTGCTTCACGGAATTTTATTTCGCGATCGCGTTTGTGAAACACCCCCAGATCAAGGGCCAATAATCCCAGCACAATCACGCCGAATAGTCCGAAAAGCCACGTTTGATTCAATTGCGACTCCTGTAAAGGGGAACTGCAAGGTATTACACCAGCATCGCTGCTGTCGCCGAGGGAAAATTGGGGTTTGCGCTGAGGGGCTGTTTTTGATCTTATGCGATGCTGGCTAGGCTGGCTTAGCGAAGCCAAATCAGGTCACGTTGCCAGTGTGCCAGGGGAATCACGAATGAAGAAATCCTACACAATGAACGCCCGTATCCTATGGTGGCGCTTCCTTCTAATGGCCTCCGGGCGAAACCTCAAAAGGTCATTGAGGAGGACTGCAATCAGCTTGCTTGCGATCTCCAGCGCAGTGGCTGCGATGGTTGTTTTTCAGTCCTTTGTGAATGGGGTCAAATCGACCTTTCGCCACAATGTAATCACGTCGAACTACGGTCACTATCAGATTACCAGGCACGGCTTTCGAAAAAATGAGAGCGATGAGCCATTCGCTTATCAGATCACTGGTGCAGCAAAGCTGCGTGAACGCATCGAAAAGGAGGTTGGTCCCCTTTCGTTTTTCGCCCAACGACAGATTTTTTACGGACTTCTAAACTCTAATGACCGCTCCGTAGGGGGAGTCGGCTTTGGGATCGAGGCTGATGAAGAACGTCGTTTTTTGACCCTGGTTCAGGTTGAAGAGGGAAAACATTTGGCCGAGGGCGGAGACCTCTCCGTCTTTGTTGGCTATAAGTTGGCACAAAGATTGCGACTTAAGCCAGGTGACAATGTGACGGCTCTCGTCACCACCAAAACTGGTTCCATGAACGCCTTGGACTTGGAAATGGTCGGAACCTTCAAGACCGGAATTACCCAGTTGGACGAAGGTTCTTACTTTATTCATCACCGGATGGCGGAGCAACTTCTGAAGGTCGAGGGGGCGCCAATTTTCATGCTTGGGTTCAAGGATGACGATGAGCTCAAGTATCAAAAGAAATTAAACAAAGTCGTCGCGGACTACGATTCAACCCTTGAGGTGGCTCATTGGCGCCAACTTGCTGAATTTTTTGACAATACAATGGGATGGGTCGAAAATCAGGTCTTCGTTTTCAGAATCATCATTTTGATCATCGCAACGATCAGCATTGTAACGGTCTTTATGATGGGTCTGATGGAGCGGATGGGCGAATTTGGCACCATGCGTGCGATTGGAACTCACCGGCAGTCCATAGCCATAATGATCTTTTTTGAATCAATATTGCAGTCCACTCTGGGAAGCTTGATCGGGATCGGGACGGGAATGCTGATCATCAAAGGGTTACTTTCAAAGGGGATCACCATGCCACCGCCCCCCTTGATGTCGGTTCCCTTTCATGTGACGTTTTTAATTCCGTGGGCAAACATTCCAGTAACGCTCGCACTTTGTGTTCTTGTCGCAGGAGGGGCGGGAGTCTTGCCCGCTTGGCGTATGGCCAGAATCAGAATTGTGGAGGCGCTGGGTCGCAATGTCTGAGATCTACCAACTTGCTAATGTGTCAAAGACCTACATGGTCGGGAAAGTCCCGGTTGATGCTTTGAATGGTCTAACCTTATCCATCCGGAAGGGTGAATTTGCAGCCTTGCAAGGACCTTCGGGAAGCGGCAAGTCAACTCTGCTGAATGTCGTCGGACTGATTGAAAAGCCGACGGGTGGAACGATTCGATTTCGTGATCAGGATGTGACCAATGCCAGTGAGGGTCTGCTAACGGATCTGAGGCAGGAATGCATCGGATTCATTTTTCAAAGTTTTAATTTGATCCCGGTTCTCTCGGCCCTGGAGAATGTGGAATACGCACTTTATTTGGAGCAAAAATTCTCCCGCCAAGAAGTGCACGCACGGGCTATGAAAGCGATTCAGAGTGTTGGTTTGGAAAGGTTCGCAAAGCATCGCCCGGCAGAATTGAGTGGGGGTCAGCGGCAGCGCGTGGCAATCGCAAGGGCGCTGGTCAAGGAGCCCCAGATCATTATCGCTGATGAACCAACGGCAAATCTGGATTCCAAGACAGCAGCGCAAATCCTTGATCTGATGAAACGGCTCAAGGATGAACTACACACGACGATTTTTGTTGCCACTCACGACAAGGCTATTGCTGACATGGCTGAGAGGATCATTAAGATCAAGGATGGGAAAATTGATGAGGAATGATCAAATGAACTGGCGCTCAAGGTTGCTGGGCATCGCGTTTATGATGGGCCTTTGCATCAACATACCAGCAATGGCGGCTGAAAAAGTAGAGGCTTCTGTGGTGCTTGAGAAGGCAGAAGTCATTCGAAATCCTGGCGATAATTATTCCGTGGAAGTCGACTTGAGCGACACAAAGGATAGCAAGACAGACCTTCGCCGTTACGAAACCTTTGTCAAAGGTCGGGACAAGGCCTTGGTTAAGTTTGTGGAGCCTGCTTCGGAATCAGGAACTAGAGTGCTCATGACTGGTCCAGACATGTACGTCTTTGTGCCTACTTCGGCCAAGCCTGTGCGAATTTCTGCGAATCAAAAGCTGACAGGAAATGCAGCTTACGGTGATGTAGCAAGGCTGTCATTCGTTGGTAATTACTCAGCAAAGCACAAGTCGGTTGAGAAGGTGGATGGCAGGGATACGTATGTATTGGAACTGACATCGATTCCTGAGCGCCCGGTGACTTACGACAAAATAGAGTACTGGGTCGATGTGAAAACATTCAAGCCGGTCAAGGCGGTGTACATGACCCAGAGCGGAAAAGCGATTCGCGAAGGAACTTTTGAGGATTTTGGCGAGGTTTTTGGAGTTCAGCGGCCACGCATATTTGTTTTGAAAAACCTTCTCAGGGCGGGTCATGTGACACGGCTGAAATTTAAAAACCCAAAGCAGAAATCCTTTCCTGATTTGATGTTCGAAAAGCAAAATCTTGGACGGAATTAAATCCCGGAATCAGGAGCGTCCGTGCCAGTTCCTCAAACAAGATTTCTGACCGCAATTGGGATACTCTTTGCCGGTATCCTGCTCCCATCAGCGATCGGGTTCGATGGTGCTTGGGCAAAAGTCGACCTTCGCGGGCACGCGACGCAGACGGCTCGATATTTTCTCGAAGATCAGCGCCTTCGTCATCAGATAACGGAAGTCAGCTTGCGTCAGGTCGCTGACATCGGCGAGGGCATGACAAGCGTGATCGAAGGGCGCTTTCTTTATGATTCGGCCCTCTTTCCAACGCCCTCCATTCAATTTCGGCACTATTCGAAAGAAGTCCGCAACGATGAAGGTTTTGAAGCGGAAGCCCGTCAAATCTACGTGGATTGGCTTTCGGAAAAGTGGGCAATCAAGGTTGGACGCATCCAATTTGACTGGATGGACTCCTTGTCTCCAAGGACCAGCGACGCCGTCACGGCGCTGGATTTGCGTCATGGTGGATTTGACAATCCGTCCCAGATCATTGAACCCGTCGAGGCGATTTCCGCAAACACTTCCGTTGGTTTTGGTAGCGCAGAATTTATGATCGTGCCAAGGGGCAGGCACCACCGCTTGCCAAAGGGCGAGAATGGTTACGGCTATGTTGAGCGGGTCAATGGGTTACTTGGAGGAGTGCAACAGGCACTGGTTGCTTCAGGAGTTCGTCGAGTCATAAACCCTGCTCTGATCTCGGGTCAAATTCCTGTTGATACCACCCATGCTGAATACGGTGGCCGGTATTTGATGAGTGCAAGCGGTATCGATTTTTCTGCTTTTGCTTGGCGGGGACATCAGCGGACGCCGTCTTTGGAATTGACCTTTGATGAGGCTGAGGGTTCGTCGTTTGATACTGAGATTTGGGATCTTAAGGCGACGGAAAAATATCCTCAGATGAGCAGCTATGGCGTATTTGCCTCTCTTGGCGGTGAAGCCTCAGTTTTTAGATTATTTAGCCTTTACGAGCCGGGCCGCACACCATCAGTTTTGCTGCAGGATGAGTTGGCTAAGTATTTGTCGCCGGCCTTGGGGAACTCGCCGAGTTTTTTGGGAGATCGGGTCTATCGTTCCGGCTCAATTGAGGACCGCCTGCGTGGTGGCCTTGGTTTTGACTATGTTTTTTCAAAGCACTTAAAAATTTATTCTGAGGGCTACGTCACGGTTTCGCAGGTTACGGGAAGAACTCCAGCGGGCGACAGTGTGGAGGAGGCGCTTAGGGATCATACGGCGACTATGAGGCTGACCAATGAATCTTTCGATGATTTGTTTATCAGCTGTGACACGACGATCACTGGCCCAAAGCGCTCATGGCTGATCAGTCCCGATGTTACTTTCGAATGGCGTGATAAACAGCCTTCCGCGAATACATGGAAACTTTCCGTCGGTGGTTGGCTTGTCCAATCCGAGTCCGAACAGTCAGCGTTGCAAATCCTGCGCGGTGCGCGTCAAGTCTACATGCGACTCGGGGCATGGTTTTAATTTTAGCTTGCTCAGGCTGGTGAACGATGAGGGTTCCGTTAACAGTACTCGATCATTTGCGCAGGGCCGAACAGGTTTATGGCAATCGGATTGGTGTTGTTGACGAAGCCGAACAACCTGCGCTTTCATGGGGTAATTTGACTTATTCTCAGGTGGCGATTCGGGCCCGCGCCCAAGCCGCCGGATTGGATGCATTGGGCGTCCCTGCCGGTGCTCGCGTTGCAATCGTAAGTCAGAATTCCGCTCGATTGTTTACCAGTTTTTTTGGCGTGAGTGGATCCGGGCGCATTCTTGTGCCGATCAACTTTAGATTATTGGCGGATGAAGTTTCCTACATCGTGAAACACTCTGGTGCCGATGTTCTGCTGATTGATCCGCAGCTCGAGGACGCACTTGCCAAAGTGACGGCAAAGCACCGCTTTATTATCGGTGCCCAGTCTGACGAGCAGCTGTACAAATTTAACACTGAACCACTGCCTTGGTCGCCTGACGAAGACGCGACAGCGACTATCAATTATACCAGCGGTACAACGGACCGGCCGAAGGGAGTGCAGCTCACCCATCGCACTTTGTGGCTCAATGCTGCCGTGTTTGGTTGGCACATGGGTGTGTCCGATCGTGATGTCTATTTGCATACATTGCCTCAGTTTCATTGCAACAGTTGGGGGATGGTCTATGCAGTCACGGGCATGGGCGGTCAACATATCATCTTGCGCAAGGTGGATGGCGCAGAGATCCTCAGGCGGATTGAGGCGCATGGGGTCACAATTTTGTGTGGGGCTCCTGCTGTTGCCAACATCGTTCTTGATGCCGCAGCAGCCTGGCAGGGTGAGATACCTGGCCGGGGTCGCGTGAGGATGGTAGTCGCCGGTGCTCCGCCCCCGACTCGCACCATTGAGCGAATTGAGAGAGAGTTGGGATGGGAGTTCAATCAAATTTATGGCCTGACAGAAACCGCGCCAGTTCTGACCATTAATCGCCCTCGTGCGGAATTCGATCATTTATCCAGCGCCGAGCGCGCAACGAAACTCGCTACCGCCGGTTCACCTGCGTTGGGGGTTGAAGTGAAATCTGACCCAAGTGGGCAGATACTTGCTCGCGGCAATGTGGTGATGGGCGGGTATTGGGATCAACCCGAAGAGACCGCCAAGGCAATTTTAGACGGCTGGTTTCACACGGGTGATGGGGGCTTCATCAGCGATGAAAATTTCGTGACGATCAGCGACCGGAAAAAGGATGTCATTGTCTCTGGTGGTGAAAATGTCAGTTCGATTGAAGTCGAGGATGCTGTCTTCTCACATCCCGAGGTAGCCGAAGTCGCTGTCATAGGTATTCCGGACGAGAGGTGGGGTGAGGTGGTCCTTGCACTTGTGGTGCGTGCCCCCGGTTCCGTTCTCACTGAAGTTGAGGTGATCGCGTATACCAAAGCCAAGTTGGCCGGCTACAAGTGTCCCAAAAAAGTCGAGTTCCGGACTGAGTTGCCCAGGACGACGACAGGAAAATTGCAAAAATTTAAATTGCGTGAACCCTATTGGAAGGGGCGTAGTCGTCAGGTGAATTAGTTCAGCCGGGGTAACGAATTGCCATATTTCGTGATGTCGATGGCGTAAACCAATGCTGAAAACTAAAGTACAGGATGCCGGCAACGCCAAATCCGACAAACCAAGCGTAGTGGTATAAATTGTTCAGATAAGCTGGCGCCGCATCAGGGCGGATTGTTTTGATGGCAACCAAAAAACCAGGGACGCTCGGAGCGATGCCCGCAATCAGAGCCACGATTGCCCGCCAGTTAATTCCCCCTGTATACCAATAGGCTCCATGATTTGAGTACAATGCGTCTACGTCAAGTTTGCAACGGCGCACCAAATAATAGTCAACAATAAGAATGCCGCCGATAGGACCAAGCAACGCTGAATAGGCGATCAGCCAGGTAAAGATATAACCAGTCGGGTCATTGACTAATCTCCAGGGCATTATCGCGATTCCAATGACGCCGGTGATATAGCCTCCGGTCCGAAAAGATATCCATCGAGGGGCAAGATTTGCGAAATCGTTGGCAGGACTGACAATGTTGGCTGCGATGTTGGTCGCCAAGGTTGAAACGATAATCGCAAGCATGGCGCATGTCACAAGAAGTGGTGATGTAAATTTTGCTGAGAGTGCGACAGGATCCCAAATCATTTCGCCGTAAATCAATGCGGTTGCGCTGGTGACAACGATCCCGACAAAAGCAAACGCCGTCATTGAAGTGGGTAATCCGATTGCCTGCCCTAAAATATGAGCCCGCTGGGAGGACGCGTAGCGCGTAAAATCTGGGATATTCAGTGAGATCGTTGCCCAAAATCCGACCACGCCCGTCAAGGCTGGAAAGAAAAAAGCCCAAAATTCTGATCGATTTTGAAAGAGAGCCGGCCTTGCCAGAATCGGTCCGAGGCCATCGGTGGCGGAAATTGCCCACACTAGAAGGGCTAAAGAGATTACTGGAAGGACGATTGCCTTGATCGAAAGAAGCCGGCGAATGCTATCAATTCCCATATAAATGACAAACATGTTCAGGGCCCAAAACAAAAAAAATGCGAGGCCAAGTCCAGTCTCCATGCCAAATGACGAAGGGAAAATGGGCGATAGATTCCCGATGTCTGGTGCCCAGACTGCGATGAGGCGGTAAAGTGCCGCGCCTCCAATCCAAGACTGAATTCCAAACCAGCCGCATGCGACAATTGCCCTGAGCATTGCCGGGATATTTGCACCCAGAATTCCAAAACTTGCCCGGGCCAACACAGGAAACGGAATTCCGTATTGTGCACCGGCATGTCCGTTCAAAATCATTGGAACGAGGACAATGACGTTGCCGAGAAAAACGGTTGCAAGAGCTTGCCACCAGTTCATCCCGCCTTCGATCATGGAACTGGCCAGCATGTACGTTGGTATGCACATGCTCATTCCAATCCAGAGGGCCGCATAATTTGCGGTGGTCCATGTCCTCTGTGTCTCGGGTACCACGGCGAGGTCGTCGTTTTTATAAGTCATAGTGACCGGGATGCGGCGCGTTTAAGTCGGTCGTTGATCGCAAAAGCGAGGCCCATGTCATCCGGACATGATTCGGCGAGGATGCAAGAAATGTGGGAGTCGTCATCAAGAGACCTCATCGCGCCGAAAAGATTGCGTGCAGCCTCTACCATGTCGCCTTTTGGGCTCAACGATTTAACCGTCACAGGAATGCCAAGGGCGCTCTCGACGGATTTTTGATGCAATTCCGGGCTTCCGGTTGGGACCAGGTAGCCAATCCTCAAGGCGCCGGCGCATTGCCGGGAGACCGTGTCCTTTATCATTTGGATTGCGGTATCGTCTCTTCGCGCCAGACGCACGCTTGTTCCCGGCAGCATCAAGAACAGCGATTTGCGCGGGGCATAATGCGAATCCATCATCCCTGGAGCTTGTACCGCAATGGATTCACCCGTTGCAGCTGGAAGCTTTATGGGGATCATGTTGGAATGGAGTTCGAATGTGAGGGCGTGGCGCAGGGCTTCGATGCTCACGCCGCCTGGGCGGAGTATCGTCAGCGATCCGTCCTGCCCCACGGCGACGATGGTTGATTCGACGCCAACATCACAAGGACCACCATCCAACACGGCTGCAATACGTCCATCTAGTTCGTCGAGCACATGATCTGCGGTGGTGGGGCTGATGCGTCCAAATCGGTTGGCGCTCGGCGCAGCGAGTGGTTGGCCAAGACGCTGTAGCAGGACTTGCGTCACCGGGTGATCGGGCATTCGCACGCCGACTGTAGGTAGTCCGCTGGTGACTACGTCTGGAATCTTTTCTGATTTTGGGGCCACAATGGTCAATGGGCCGGGCCAAAAGGCACGGATCAGTGCATCAATGACGGTTTTTTGCTTGAGTCCAATTTTGGTGGCAGAGAAAATGTTTGCTGCGATCAAATCTGCAGAAGATTGCCAAGCCCGAGGCACATGAACGATCAATGGGTCGAATGATGGCCGTTCCTTTGCGGCAAAGATCCCAGCCGCAGCGTTTGCATTCAACGCCACTGCCGCAAGTCCGTAAACCGTTTCCGTGGGAATGGCAACGAGCTCACCGGCATTCAGCAGGGCAATCGCCTTGTCCAGGCCATAAGCATCTGGGGAAAGTTTTTCAGTCTTGATGGTCATTTTACTGCACGGCTAATGGTGACATGGATGTCCTTGGATCCAAGGCGAACGTCCGTGGTTTCGCCCGTCAGGTCGCCGGGCTGATCCATGCCACCAGCTCCGTCAGAATCGAGGCGCGCCTTTATTGTGAATGCCTCCGGCATTCCGCCCGCAGCAGCACCGGGCATCATTGTCATGGTTTCAGGGGTCAGAACAAAGTCCTGAAATTTTCCCTGGGCATCGGCGGAGACATTGAAGCGTGCCGCACCAAGTGGCATGCGGGCGCCCCCTGCTGGCAAAGCAACAATATACAGGGTCCTGAATCCTCTGGCCGAAGCTTCAAGGTCTGGTGCGATGGAAATTGAGCCAGACGCGTAGAGTGGCGAGCGCTGACCAGTCATGAAAGCCGCTGAAATTGCTAGAAGAATGACTGCAACGGCGCCGACTAACAGGAATGGAATTTTTGATTTTTTTGTCATCTTTGACATGGCTGGGCTTTCGAAAAAAGAAAGTGATCGTCAGTGTTTGCACCCAAACCCACATGCGTGGGCGGGTTTTGCTGGGGCTGCGGACTCCGGAGCGCGTTCGCGTGAGCCCTTGGTTCCCCCTGATGCTATTGAAATGGAAACGGGACTCATGATCTTTTGCAGTGTGCACCGGGTGCTGGTGCAGTCCTCGCCCCGAGTTGGGTCAGGGTCTGACATCCGCGCGTGAACTTCGAACTCTTTGTCGCAAGTCCCGCATTTGTATGCATAAATTGGCATGTAGGCTCCTGGTCCGGGCGCATATTACATGAATCAGATTCCAGACGGAAGCCCCCTAAATTTCTCCCGAATGGGGTACCATTACAGGCAAAGACCAACGGAATTGATTCCAGGAGGATTTATGAGGGGATTCATGCGAGCTCAATTTTCAAGTGCCTTGTTGTCCGTGGCCATTGCTGTCGTGGCAACCTCTTCAAACGCCTACGCTTCGCCAGTTGGCGACCGGGCACATTACGATCTCGACCGCAATGCCTCTCGCACGACCAGTATGATCCTAAGCGGTAAGGTCGATGTCAGCGTTGATGCTTATGTTCCTGACCACAAGAGTGGTGCAGCCTACGAATCAAGCATGACTTATGACTTTAATGTCCAGATGGTTGGGCGCAAAACGGGCACTGAAAAGGTGATGGTTCCCGCCGATTATTTTTCCCCTGAGTTCATGGCAAACCTGCGCGCCAACGGGAGCTATGTTGGTCCTGACTTCAAAGTGCGGCATGAAGGGTACGTAGACGCCCGCAATATGGACGGTAACTTTTATCCTCATTGCGACAAGATTTTGATCTACGATGTGAAAACCTACGGGATCGATAGCGAGCTTTCCGGTTTATTCAAAATTGCGCGTGACCTTGTTTCCATGGCAGCGCAGTCTCAGCTTGGCACCCGCTCTGATGATGTTGAGGACCTTCAGGTTCGCGCGGCTATTTTTGCCGGCGTGCCGGTTCTTGGTGCGGTGAAGCTGGATGTCAGCGGAATCGTCAGTGGCTTCAATGTAAAGGCTGGGGGCGATTTCAAGGCTGGAGCCGACGAGTAACCAGGCGCCAGGCTTTCACATCCAGGTTGGAAATCAATTCGTTTTCTACTGCCCCGGCTGGCACCCAGTCGGGGCTTTCTTTTGTCCATGCTGAAATCTGGCACGATTTTTTCGTGTCAGATTTGATTTCAAGAATTTGAACATCTGCTGTGATTTTGTGTTTCGTTATGGAGTGACGGAATGCGCCGACATTTTCAGTGCCTGTTGGGAGATCTCCAGTCTCGCCGTACCAAAATCCGCGGCTACCCTTTAGAAACCTGTCCTTTGGTCCACGGCGGAACAATGCGACCTCCCGTTTTCCATCCACACCGCGGCGCAATCCAATAATCATTTGGAGCCGGACTTCCTCGTATTCGGGACGGATCTTTGGTGCTGGGGCCAGGTGCTGGCTATTGGCTTTGCGAGAAGCGCACTTTGCCGATATGGGGCAGGCACGGCAGTCAGGGCTTTTCGGCGTACAAATCCGTTGCCCAAGTTCCATCATCGCTTGATTGAAATCTCCCGGGCGGTTCGTGGCCACCGGGTTCCCCAGCATCTTGGTGATCATCTGGCGATACCGTGGTTTCAGCTCTGGAAGGTTGGGTGGCTTGCGTATGTCGGCCAGGCGGCAAAGGACCCGTTCGACGTTTCCATCTATGACTGGCACCGGGATTCCAAACGCGATGCTGCCAATGGCAGCAGAAGTGTATTCGCCAATTCCGGGCAATGCCTTCCAGCCATCTTGATTTTCAGGCCATGAAGGTTTTCCTGATGGTGATGAGTCGGCGATAATTTTTGCGGCACGATGAAGCATCCCAAACCGGCGATAGTATCCCAAACCTTTGACGACGGGGCGCAGGTCGTCTTCGGTCGCGTGGGAAAGGGCAAACACGTCGGGAAATTTTTCGAGGAATCTTTGATAAGCGGGAATCACAACTGGAATCAGAGTCTGCTGAAGCATGACCTCGCTGACCCAAGTCCGGTAAGGATCACGCAAACTGGCCTGGTCCAACCGCCAAGGCAAAGGGCGCTTGTTTTGGTCGTACCAGGCCAGAAGTTGCATGAATGGCTCTAACGTGTCGACTTAGTTAACTGCGGACTCATGTGCTGATGCAGAAGTCTTGGTGCGCCGGGTGGCCGTTGCCTTGCGGGCTGGTGCCTTGCGAACGGTTGCCTTACCGTTTTTCGATGAGGTTTTTTTCTTCGGCTTGCTTTTCACGCCGAGGCGCGCGCGGACATTCTTCTCGATCGCATCAACGTTGATGCCCGCTTTCTTGGCGTTTTTGCGCAGGTCAGCAACAACGCGATTCACTTGCGGCTCAAACTTTTTAAGGCGACTTTCGACCATCTTTTCCAGATGCTTTCCTGTGGCCTTCAGATTTTTCTTGTTGGTTGCAGTGCGCAGTTTTTTGACCAGATCGTCGCCTTCCTGCTTTAGTGTTTTTTGCAGGTGAGCCAGGTCCTTTTGCAGTTTGCCTATGAAGTCTTTCATCGGATTCCCCTTCAGGGTTAAAAAACATTGCCTTCGTAACAAACTAAAGTCGATCGCTTCCAGCGTCAAGGCTGTGCACGCTTCGAATCAAACGCAGGTGCCCGTTTTTCAAGGAATGCTGACATTCCTTCGCCGGCTTCACCAACGGACCAGCAATCGACAAAGGCGTTGGCCTCTGAACGCAAACCCTTGGCCAAATCCACGCTCAGGCTCTCGCGGACAAGGCGCTTGCAGGTCCGAACGGCTTCTGGCCCAGCGGCCAAGATCGATTCCACCAGAGCATGCGCCTCGGCATCCATTTTCTCGGAATCAATCACTCGAGACACCAATCCTGCATTCAGCGCTTCGTCGGCCTTCAGGGTTCGTCCCCGACCCGAACAAATCATGTCTAATGCAACAGGCAGGCCAACACGGCGGGCAAGGCGCTGGGTTCCACCGAATCCGGGAATCAGCCCGAGGTTCACTTCTGGTTGGCCAAATTTCGCCGTATTCGTGGCCAGCAGGATGTCGCAGGCCATGGCCAATTCGCAGCCTCCGCCCAATGCGAATCCGCGAACCTTGGCAATCACGATTTGTGGCATGAATTCGATCAAGGTCGTAACTTCCTGGCCCAAAAGTGCGAATTGGCGTGCCCCGGAGGCGTCGAGTTCGCGCATTTGAACAATGTCCGCACCCGCAACAAACGCCTTTTCCCCGGCACCTTCAATGGTGACGACGCGAATTTCTGGCGTTTCGCTGATTCGGGTCAGCGAGGTTCTCAATTCTTCCAGGATTTTTCGGTTCAAGGCGTTCAGTGAGGATGGGCGATTGATAACAACCTTCGCGGCTTTCCCGTCGTGGATTGAATCCACGATGAGTGTCTCGAAAGGTCCCTTGAAAGTTTCCTGCATGAATTCGACCCTTTTCATCAGTTAGTAGGAGTAGACACCACGCTTGGATTTGCGGCCCAGCCAGCCAGCCTCAACGTGTTTAACGAGAAGTGGGGATGGGCGGTAGCGTGGATCTCCGAGTCCTTCGTGGAGGACGCGCATGATGGCGAGGCAAGTATCCAGGCCAATAAAATCAGCAAGGGTCAATGGGCCCATCGGCTGATTGGTGCCAAGCTTCATCCCCTTGTCGATGTCCTCTGCTGAAGCAACGCCTTCCATGAGGGCGTTGAAGGCCTCGTTGATCATTGGCATCAGGATCCGGTTCACCACAAAGCCGGGGTAATCAGCGCTCCGCGAGGTTTCCTTGCCCAGGGCGTGGGCAAGGTCAAGGATTCTCCTCGTTGTCTCTTCTGACGTTGTCATCCCCGGGATGATCTCCACCAGCTTCATGAGTGGCACTGGATTCATAAAGTGCATCCCGATGAACTGGCCCGGCCGGCTGGTGGCAGCCGCAAGGCGCGTGATCGGAATCGAGGACGTGTTGCTGGCAAAAATGGTTGTGGCTGGAGTGATTTTGTCGATTTTTTGAAAGACCTCGACCTTCACCCTTTCATTTTCTGTGATGGCTTCCACGATCAGGTCGCATCCGGCAAGGGCCTGCATGTCGTTCTTGAAGCTCAAAGCCTTCAGGGCGCGTTCCCGGCTGGCAGAATCAATGACGTTTTTCCCGGCAAGTTTCTCCAGGGAAGCCTCGATTCCAGATTTGGCCTTCTGCAGCTGGTTGTCGCTGACATCAACCAGCACCGTCTGAAGTCCGTGGGTCGCACAGACTTGTGCGATTCCCGCCCCCATTTGACCGCCGCCAATCACTCCAATTGTCTTAAATCCTGCGATTTCAATTCCCATCTCGATCCACCTCATGCAAAAATCTCCGGGAATCTTAGATGAACAGGCCTTAAATGCAACACATTCACCAGAATCCCTCCTTGTCCGAAACCCAGACCCTTAGTCTGGACGCCCGGTCGGTCTTGGACCGCCATGGACTGAAAGGATCAGTGTCGGAGTTGCTGCAATGGCTGGTCCTTGGCTCTGAACGGGTTTACGACAGCATTTACCTCGGCGGACGGGGCTCCCCTGTTCTATTCGGTTTGGGCCGCTCGGCGCTGGAATGGGGCGAGGTTCTGGCCGCGCAATTTGGTCATGATGCCGTTGCCTCGCGTTGGCCGCATGCCGCGTGTGGTCTTGTTGGGATTTTGTCTTACGATGACCTGGCCCGGTTGTCTTACCGCGAATCCATGGAGGTTCGGCGCGAATTCAAGCCGGGCCTATCTAAAGTCTGGGCCGTTCCCGCTGGTTTACAGATCGACGCCGGCCGCCAAGCGATCTTCGGTGTGTGGCCTTCACATCTGCGCGCAGCATCTCTGGCCCGGATTGATGATCTTTTGGACGGTGCCGTAGCCCATGCCGTCGGGGATTCCGGCCAGAAAAATCTGCCCCAGGACTGGGCAGACTGGCAGCCAGCATGCAGCGCAGAGGTCACGGACGACGGCTACCTTGAGAAAGCAGCCAAAGTCATTGAACTCATTCGGGACGGACGTTTTTATCAATTGAACCTGCTCCGGTTTTTTGAGCTGTCTGGATGCGCCCCTCAGGGGTGGCCGGGCAATAGAATTGAAAAGGTTGGTGGTTCCTGGTCTGCGATGATCGATGTCGACGATGGCGTCCGGGTCACATCTTTCAGTCCCGAACAATTTGTTTCAATTTCAGGCGAGCGCATTGAAACGTTTCCAGTCAAGGGAACCATTGCGCGGGATGCTGACCCCGACCGGGACGCAGCGAACGCCCGGAGGCTTCTTGAAAGCACCAAAGATTTGGCTGAACTTCATATGATTGTTGATTTGATGAGAAATGATTTTCACCGGATCTGTTTGCAGGGCTCGGTCGCCGTGCCTGTGGCCCAAGAGGTGCGGTCTCATGCCAATGTTCATCATTTGCATGCTCACGTAACAGGGAAGCTCAAGCCAGGCATCGATCTGGCTGGATTGATTGGGGCGATTTGCCCGGCAGGGTCGATCACCGGAGCACCCAAGCTCGAAGTCATCAAATCGATCGATGGACTGGAGGGGCGTGCGCGTGGATACCATATGGGGCATGCCTTTCACTGGCGTTTTGATGGATCCTTTGATTCCTCTGTTTTGATCCGTACGATGGCCAGTAAATCCAATGGTACGTTTGAATTGGCCGTGGGAAGCGGTATCGTAGTGCACAGCGATCCCGCGGCGGAAATGGCAGAAATCACAGCCAAGGCGCGGGTGGCAACGTCTCCGGTTAAGAGGCTCAATTGATGGCTCCAGGTAATTTCAAACGACATTCTCTTGCTATGACACTTGGCCGTCGCGTGCGCAACGTCGGTCGCATGGCCCAAATCATCAACGTCTTTGCTCGACATGGTTTCTGGGGATTCATTCGCGAGTCGCGGCTCGACCGCTGGCTGACTCCTGACCAGTTCCGGACTGCTGAGGCCCAGTCTTCGGCTGAAAATCGAGGTGATCGTGATTTGTCGTTACCCGAACGGCTCCGCATTTCATTTGAGGAGCTTGGTCCCGCTTTTGTAAAGCTGGGCCAAGTGCTTGCGGTTCGTGAGGATTTGCTTTCAGAAGATTATCTGTCTGAATTGCGCAAGCTGCACACTCAAGTCGAGCCCCTGCCATATCCCGTGATCCGTCAGCGCCTTGAGGAAGAACTTGGGTCCGAACGCCTGGCGGACTTCGTTGAGATCAGCGAGCAACCTCTCGCTGCTGGTTCGATCGCGCAAGTTCATACAGCGAAATTATCCACTGGCGAAGACGTGGTCATTAAAGTCCAGCGGCCCAACATTCGCAGCCAGATCGAGACCGATTTGCAGCTGATTGGAACTTTGGCAGCTCTGCTTGAAAAATATGTTCCTGAGTTGCGTTCCATTCGACTTTCGACCATGGCCGATGAACTTAGCCGTGCGATGTCGAGCGAGTTGGATTTTATTCGCGAGGCCGGAAGTACGACCAAATTCGCCGCGAATTTCAGGAATGTTCCCTATGTTGTGATTCCCGAAGTTTATTGGGCTTTTACCACGCAGCGCGTTTTGACGATGACTTACTTGCGCGGGACATCACCATGGGACAAGGCGGAAATCCAGCGCCTTGGCTTGAATCCAGTCTTGCTCGTCGAGCAGGGGCTCGAGATGTTCCTGAAAATGGTTTTCGTGGATGGGCTGTACCACGGCGATCTTCATCCAGGTAATCTTCTGGTTTTGCCTGAAAATCGCGTGGGTGTTTTGGATTTCGGCCTGGTCGTTCGCATTTCAAAGTTCACCCGCGAGCACTTGGCGGGGCTTCTGGTCGCCCTCGTGGCGGAAGATTTCGAGCGCATGGTCCAGCATTTCGTTGAATTGTCTGAGCCATCGCCGGACTTTGACCTGGAACGATTCCAGCACGACATCGCAAATTCTGTGGCGCCGTTTGTTGGTTTGCGCCTGAAGGCTATTCGTTCCGGGGGGCTGCTTTTTGATTTGGCGAAGATTGCAGCGCGGCACGGCGTGCCAATGCCGCAAGAACTCATCATGTTTATCAAAACGCTGGTTCAGTTTGAAAGCATTGGGCTGCACCTGAATCCAGACTTTGACATCATCGCGACTTGCGAGAAATTTACGGCCAAAATCGTCAAGGATCTGTATTCCCCTGAAAACCTTCGAGATCAGGCCATCGTGATCGGGCGGGATGCTGCAGCACTTTTGCGTCATGCGCCATTGCAGATGCGGCGTTTACTCAAGGCGGCTTTGGACGGAGATTTGCGGGTTCAGGTCGACAGTGAGAGCGTGGATGCCCTGGGGGATATTGTTGACCGGTCCTCTGCCCGCTTGGCTCTGAGCCTGATGGCCGCAGGCCTTTTCATTGCGGGGGCTATCTTGGCTCGCGACACGGACGGCCGGTCCATGTTGGGCGTTCCCGTTCCGGCTTTGGTTGTCATGTTAACCGCCGCCGGTGCGAGTTTTTTGGTTCTGGTTTCGATTCTGAGAAAACGTTCGCTGTTTTGAATTATGGATTGATCGATTCGTGCGACCCTTCGCGATCGACGTTCAAAATCAAGACCTGATCAATCTGTGAGCGCATGCCGCGAACGGTTGCTTCGACAGTGGCAAATACCGGTGCGTATTCCATGGAGCAAATGCGACCTGCTTCATCGCGGCTTTTCTTGATCTCAGCAAACACGACGAGGTCTTCGCCGACTTGTTTGGTTGCGAGATTGACCTTGCGACCCGAGGCATCGCAGTTGTTGGTTCCGATTTCAATGCGGCCTTTAACGATATAGGCGAAGTAGTCTGGATTGATTCCGCCCTGGGTTCTGTTGACTTCGAGTTCAGAGATCACGGCGGCTTTGGCTGAGATTTTCGCGATGGCTGGGCTTTCGTAGACCCCGCCGGCCATTGCGTGACTGGAGATTGCCAGGGTGCTCAAGAGAGCGATGATGTTGCGGGTGGCGAATTGAATGGCGATTTTTTTTGCAGACATGTTGGTGTTCCTCTCGATTGGGTGCCTTAAAAGTGATTTCTTAAACACAAACGCCTTCTAACTCGGTTTCTAATGAAAGTGTTAGACTTGGCCGGCCAGTTAACTATCAAATTAAAATAAATATAATTTCTCAGAAATTATATATAAACATTCAATTTTATTGGGCTTTTAGTTTTCTGCCAACCGGACTTCGAATTTTGAATGCCGTGACGGATCAAGAAATTTGGGGGGCGAGTGAAGGTGTTGGCGTCCGCCGGGTTAGTTGAACCCAGACAATGAGCAACCATATTGCAACGGCAATGAGGCCGGTTGCGAGTCCGATCCATAAGCCGAGGATGTTCATGCCCCGGCCAAAGCAGAGCCAAAGTCCAATGGGTAGGCCCAGCAGGTAGTAGCCAAGAAGGTTGGCCTGCATGGAGGCTGCGGTATTGCCGATTCCGCGCAAGGCTCCGGTGGCAGCAACTTGGATCCCGTCGAAGATCTGAAAAATGCCCATGTATAGCAGGCATGACACGCCAAGGTTAAAAACAGCGGGATCTGTGGTGAAGCTCCCGTAGATGATTTCCGGAAACAGGAGCATGGCGATGCTGCTGATGGCCATGATCCCGGCACCAAGATAAATACCAGACCAGCCAGCGCGGCGCGCGCCATTGGTATCACCCTCACCAATCCGGTGGCCAACCATGACGGATGTTGCCTGAGAGATGCCAAGTGGAAACATGAAAGTGAATGAGGCGATGCGAAGGAGAACCTGATGTGCGGCGGTGGCCTGTGCTCCCAGGCGTGTGATGACAATGGTCGATAGTGAAAAGGCGCCAACTTCAGCAGCAGCCTGGGCAGCCGACGGAATGCCTAGTTTTAGAATATGGCGAAACGTTTCCAGATGGGGCGACCACGCCTGACGGAATGTTTTGATCAACTGCCCGCCGTAAGACCAGTTGGAATAGGCAAGGATTGCCAGCACCATGAAAATCCGGGCGATCAAGGTTGCCAGCGCCGCCCCGCGTGCTCCAAGCGGTTCAAACCCGTAATGGCCCAGTACGAGGCCCATGTTGGCAAAATAGTTGACGAAGTTGGCAGCAACAATGATCACGGCCATGGCAATCGGGCGTTTGCGGGCCTGCCAGAATGAATTCATGATGTTGATGGTGATGACCAGAGGGAAACTCAGAAGGATCGTTTGCAGAAAGGCCTTTGCCGGATCCAGCATTTCAGCGCCAATTCCGATTTCCGGAAGGAAGTTGCTTGTGACCCAAAGGATTCCAACACCAAAGGTGGAGAGGGCCATTCCGATGATTAGTCCATGGAGGAGAAGGTTTTGGGCGTCTTTGGTGTGACCGGCGCCAAGCTTACGGGAAAGCATGGCATCCAGGGGCAAGACAACGGCTGAAACCGTCACTGTGACAAACCAAAACAAGGCACCGCCCGTGCCAACTCCGGCCAAGGCGGCGGCACCGATTTGGCCAATGATCAAGGTGTCCACGATTTCCATGGCATACAGGCCCACCCGGCTCATCACAACTGGAATGGCCAGGCGCGTCAACAAGGCAAGCTGATGGAACCGAGAATTCGTGATGGAGTTGTTGTCGGAAGGATTCATAGGTCGGTAGTGAAACAGTCTGGAGCGGCCATGGCAAGCCCGCTATGGTATAAAATAAGGCCCGGAGGCAGCCACGATGTTCAATGAATTTGATATTTCAAGCCACATGAGTTTTCAAGTCATGGAAGTGGGCGAGCCACTGCCGCCCAAGCCGAAATTTCAAGATGGGATTCGGCGGGCGCCGATGCGGCCGTTGCGCCTTGACCGGCAGGATGTCGAACTCGCCCTGAAAAATGCGCTGCGCTATATCCCACAACGGCATCACGCTGAACTGGCTCCAGAGTTTTTGGAAGAGCTGGTCACCAGAGGGCGGATTTACGGATACCGTTTCCGGCCTCAAGGCACGATCAAGGCCAATGCCGTAGACAGTTACAAGGGAAAGTGCCTCGAAGGCCGCGCGCTGCAATTGATGATCGACAACAATCTCGATTTTGAGATTGCCCTCTATCCTTATGAACTCGTCACTTATGGCGAGACGGGCCAAGTTTGTCAGAACTGGATGCAGTACCGCCTGATAAAAAAGTATTTGGAAAATATCACCCACGAACAAACCCTGGCCATCTACTCAGGCCATCCAATTGGCGTTTTCAAGAGTCACGCGATGGCACCCCGTGTGATCACGACTAATGCATTGATGGTTGGCATGTATGACAACCCCGAGGCATGGCACCGTGCCGCTGCCATTGGTGTGGCGAATTATGGGCAGATGACGGCGGGTGGCTGGATGTACATTGGCCCGCAGGGAATCGTCCACGGAACATACAACACGATCATGCTTGCAGGACGCCTCAAGCTCGGTTTGAAGGAATCCCAAAATCTGGCGGGCAAACTGTTTGTGACCAGCGGACTTGGTGGCATGAGTGGAGCCCAGGGCAAGGCGGTGGAAATTGCGGGCGGAGTCGGAATCATTGCGGAGGTTGATCCATCTCGCATTGAGACCAGGCGCAGCCAAGGTTGGGTGAGTGAAGTTGCGCTGACGCCTGCAGCTGCGTTTGCTGCAGCGGGCAAGGCCATGGCGGCGAAGGCACCACGGGCAATTGCGTTTCAAGGCAACATCGTGGATCTGTTGGAGTTTGCCGTTGAAAAGAAAATCCACATTGATCTGCTTTCAGACCAGACCAGCTGCCATGCCGTTTACGAAGGTGGTTACTGCCCGCAGGGAATCAGTTTTGATGAGCGCACGAGGCTTCTTGCAGAGGATCCGCTGACCCTTCGCAAGCGGGTCGATCAGACCTTGCGGTGTCACTATGCTGCGGTGAAGGCGCTGGTCAAGCACGGGACGTATTTTTTCGATTACGGCAATGCTTTCATGAAGTCGGTATTCGATGCCGGGGTGAATGAGATCGTCAAAAATGGTCGCGACGAACGTGATGGATTTATCTTCCCAAGTTACGTGGAAGACATCCTTGGACCTGAACTTTTTGATTACGGGTACGGACCCTTTCGTTGGGTGTGCCTGAGCGGAAAACCTGATGATCTCGTGAAAACGGATCTTGCTGCTGCGGACGTCATCAAGTCGATCAGATCCGAATTGCGTTACCAGGATCGTGATAATCTTGAGTGGGTGCAGGATGCCGGGAAAAACAAGTTGGTGGTGGGGTCTCAGGCCCGGATCCTTTATCAGGACGCCGGTGGACGCAGGGCGATTGCCTTGCGTTTCAACGAAATGGTTAGGCTTGGTGAGGTGGGGCCAATCATGTTGGGGCGCGATCATCATGATACGGGCGGCACGGATTCCCCCTTTCGCGAGACATCCAATATCAAGGATGGGTCGAACATCATGGCCGACATGGCCACGCAGATTTTTGCCGGGAACGCGGCCCGTGGCATGACCCTGGTGGCCTTGAACAATGGCGGCGGCGTAGGCATTGGCAAGTCCATCAACGGTGGATTTGGAATGGTTTTGGATGGCAGCGAACGGGCCACCAAAGTGGTCGACATGGCAATGCCATGGGACGTCATGGGTGGCGTTGCGCGCCGGAGCTGGGCGCGGAATCAAAACTCAATCGGTACCTGCATGGAATTCAACCGTGAGCATGAGGGTGAGCAACAGATCACACTGCCTTATGAGGCAGATCCAAAATTAATCGATGGATTGGTCGGAAAGCACTTCAACGTGTGAGGGGCGGCAGGTTTGGTTCCATCTACAATATCCAGGGATCCGATTGACCTGTTGGGATGGCAGCCCCGCCGGATTGTCATCGTTGATGATGAAAAGGCGGTTTTGTTTGCGCTCGAACGGGCCTTTCTGGATGCTGGCGTCAAGGATGTCATGACCTTCGAGGATGGCACGTCGGCCTCCCGTATCATTGCCAGCGGTGCCGCCGTCGATGCCTTTGTCGTGGATTGGCGTTTGCCCGATCTTGGCGGCCTTGCCCTGATCAATCGAATTCGCGCGCAAGTTGCATTCGACCGGACCCCTGTTTTGGTGCTTTCCGGATTTTTGGACAAGAGGGATTTTCGCTTGGCTGCGGAATTCCCGTTGCTGGCGCTGGTTGAAAAGCCCTCGCATGCCAACTTTGTTTTCAAAAAACTCGGTGAACTTTTTCGGGAGCGGGATTTCTTTGACGCGGAATCCCAAACCATGGCCGCGGAGATACAGAACCTGGTTCCACGCGCTAATTTTGTCGATAAAGGTTGGGAGGCACTGAGATCAAAACTGCGGCAGGCCCCACGACCAGCTCCAGTTTATTTCATTGCAATGCGACTTTTACGCAGTCGTGGCATGGAAAATATGGCCGGTATTTTGCTGCAGGATTTGCTCAACCTCGAGCCTGATTGTGCGCCAGCCTTGATTGAAATGGGGCGCAAGAAAATTGCTGATGGCAATCTGCCGGCTGCGACAAAGCTCTTGAAGCGTGCAGAAGCCTTGGCGCCAAGAAATTTGGAACGTTTGTGCCTTTTAGGCGACGTTCAGATTCGGTCACTGCGTGGGTCGGAGGCGCGGGAAACCTTCACCGAGGCCACGGCTGTTGATCCCAATGATGAAAGGGTGATCAGTGGCCTTCAGATTGCCACCAACATGGAACGCCATCTAGGGGTGCTGGATCCTTCGAAGATGCAAGGTTCCCTTGCTTCGATGCTCAACGCAATTGGCGTGATCATGGTGCGCGAAGGCAAGATTGAAGATGGCGTCCAGCATTACCAGTCTGCCATTCGTTATGCTGAAAATGATGCGGACTGGATCAAGCTTGGATTCAATCTTGGGTTGGCATACATGCGATGGCACAAACCCATTGATGCATCGGGTTGGTTCAAGCGGGCATGGGACAGGTCTAAAGGTACCTTCTTCAAGGCGAAGAGGTACTTTGATCAATCGCTAATTGAAGCTCAAAAGTTGGGTTTGAAGCCTGAGGATCATTCTGACGAGCATCAAGGATCTGACAGAGCTGACCGGGAAGATGGCTCTATGGTTTGGGTGAACGGTGATGACTTGAATCGGGTCCGTCCGTCAGAAGAGGTGAGGGCAGTTGAGCAGAATCCTGAAGGCGAACGCGAAAGTGAAAGGCTGCTGCCGCCCCCTGAGTTTCCTCCTGATCTTTACGCCTGGGATAAAATTCGCAAGGTGCTGCGTACTGGTCAAATTCCAGATCCGGGCTTATTTGAAAAGGCTGGTGCGTCTGCATTCATGGTTGACCATCAGGCCTATGGCGGGCTCATCGGGGAGCTGAGTGTTTGCATCCTCATACCCAAATCTGTGACTGCCAGCCAGGTTTCGCACATGGATGAACTAGAGGCCCGGACAGTCGGTGTGAAGGCACTACGCCGTATACGCAAGGTCTGGGCCTTGATGTGGCCTGTCAATGATTGAAAAAGAATAAGATAACGAAATTATTTCTTCGCTCTGCCCTTGCGATTCGTCATCAGGAACTTCAAGCTTGCGCGTGCTGCGCGCTCAGAATACCCAAATCGTTTTTCCAGTTGGGAGAATCCAGTGCGTGCCAGATCGCGCTCCTGATCTGCGAGACTTTTTTCGGAGTCGGTGCCAAGGGCGAGCATCGCCTTTTGGGCTGAATCGATGACCTTCGCCTTTTCCTCATAGTAGTGCTCGTGGGCCTTGCGCAGAAAGTCCGGGAAGATTCCTGAAATATCGATCTTTGCTGACGGATTTTCGATCTTCCAGGCTGCAACCCGGGCAAGCACACTTTCACGATGCTTCTCGACGTTGCCCGTAATCCCGATCACTTTTTCCAGATCCCTCATCAGATTTTGATTTGCGGGCTCATAAGACGAGGTTTTTGAGTTGTAGATCTTCTCTTTCTTGATCTCTGCCACGATATTTTCGACGTAACGTTGAAGGAGCTGTTCGTACTGCTCCTCTTCCACCAGAGTCAAGGATGACAGGAGCTCTGACTCGAAGATGTCAGCAAACTCATCCTGGAGCATTCTCACGAACAAGGGAGCATCGTGATATTTCCCGCGTGGTTCAAATTGCAAAAAATCATAGACCGAGCGGTCTTTTATGAGCAGATCGAGTTCTCTGAAAATTTCGACCGGGCCGAGCATCCCATTCTGGGCCGCCTGCCCCGCACGGTAAAGAACCTGCCTGATTTCACGAGGTGAAGCTCCGAAGCGCCCTTCGTAGACGACAGAACCAACTGATTCAGAAATAATTTGGTTCCGCAGTTCTTGGATTTGATGGCTTTCTGACGATTTCAGTCCCCGCAGTTCTTGTCCCTCATAAAGACGTATCTTGTTGCGCGGATCAAGCTTGACGATGGCACCGCGCATGGGTGCGTCATAACCCTCTGGGTCAGGTTGCTTCAGACGCGTCATCACAGCCCAAAGGCTGAGAAGATCAAGTGTGTGTGGAAGAATCTCGTGGGACTTTGCCAGAGCGGCTCGATCCGTCTCATAAATTTTGACTTCAAGTGACGGACGCAGAAGGTACGGAACCTTGATGAATTCAAACCGCCCTCGGAACGAGCTGAAGTCAGGAATGGTCTTGAATGCATCCAGATGTTTTTCGTTGCTCGTGGCCAGAAAAACAACGTCAATCAGCGAGGTTGCCGATGGCAGTGACACCATGCCGCGCTCAATCGTCGAAAGAAGGTATTTGAAGGTTTCTACGGGACGTTTAAGCAAATCGGAGAACTCAAGGATTCCGCGGTTGGCTTCAACCAGTTCACCCTGCGCTTCATAAAACCGGATATTCTGGAGGATGCTTGGCAGGTTCGCGAGGTTCTTGTCCATCGTGAGTTGCTTTTCCTGGGCATCAATCGACATCTGGGGCTCGACGGTCGACATTCCCACGCGGTATTGACGCGAGTAAAAGAAGCGCTCGATCTGGACATGACGGAGGACTTTTCCTGCATCTCCGTCAAAAGCATTCAGCAAGTTTTCGTATATTTGCTGATTTTTTTTCGACAAACCTCCCAAGAGAATATTCGGAGGCAGCTCGATGTCATCCGGGGAGCGTGATTCCTGCTGGGCGATCCAATTACGGAGCCAGATTTCCCGTGTGGGCATTGGAATAAGGTAAATCGGATTTTCCTTGAACTCGGAGACGATTTTAGAAGCTATTTCCGATTCGTCAAGAAGTGCATAGGAGGACGGCCCGGAATCCTGAGGGGATGATTTTCCAAAACCGATTGGACCTGATTCCCCACGAATTTTTGAGGTTGTCGATTTATCGGTGGGGAAGACCCAATTGAAGCGATAAACAGCCCCAGCATCCTCTTCGCTGTACATTTGCATGGCGTGGGCAATGGCTTCAATTGTAGAGGTTTTTGCCGATCCGTTCGGTCCGTGCAGCATGATCAATTTATTTGAAACACCCTGACGCACAAACGCCTGGATGATATTATAAAAATCACGTTGGACCGACTCCCCCCCGATGATGGGAATTTGGCGGTCCGTACCGATATCGAAAATTTTGAAGCGTTCTGCCCCCTGAAGGTGGGCAGGTGTGCTCCTTCCGGTGTCACCTTTTGAGTCTGACTTTCCAAAATGGTCGAAAACATCGCGAAGGTAGCTCGAGCTGTTCCGGATCATCGGACGTGGATTCTTTTGGACGATCGTCAAGAAGTCCGCGAAACTCAGCAGGGTTTTTCGTTGTTTGAATAGGGACTTGCTCGCGTCCGTGAATCCGGTGAGCAGGGTCTCGACCCCGGCATTGGAGCCCGAAGTGTATGGATCCGTCGGCCGGTTTTCATTAGGTGCCATTTTGCGACCCTCCCCCACTATAAAGATATCGGAACGGGGGGGCGGTGTCATCACAACGGCCAAAGTTGGGATTGCATCAGGCTGCCATGACAGGGGTCAGTGAACTGTGTTACCGTTTTACCAAGTCAGCCCTCTTACCCAAGGCGAGGTTTATGAAAAAAGTTTTTATCCTTGATACGAACATTCTTCTGAACAACCCCGACAGTATTTTCAAGTTCGATGACAACGATGTGGTCATTCCAATCTCGGTCATTGAGGAAGTTGATACTTTCAAAAAAGATTTGAGTGAAACGGGCCGAAATGCCCGCGAGGTGTCCCGGATTCTGGATCGTTTGCGCGAAAAGGGCACGCTGTCATCCGGGATTCGCCTGTTCGATGACAAAGAAGAATCAGGCAGCCTCTTCGTATACCTCGGTCACAACATGAACGTCCTTCCTGATGTCCTGGCCGACAACACGGACAATCATATTTTGTCGATTGCCCTGACGTTGCAAAAACAATTTGGCGACGGGCGCAAGGTCAGCATCATCACGAAGGACTCAAATCTTCGGATCAAGGCGGACGCATTTGGAATCGCCGCAGAGGATTTTGAGGCGGATAAAGTTGATATTTCGCACCTCTATTCGGGCTACCGGAATGTCAAGGCTTCTTCCCAAGCGATCAACGACTTGTACAACCGGCGAGAGATGAAATCCCCTGTTCCTGACCTTTATCCAAATGAGTTTGTTATTTTGGAAGATCAGGATGACTCCAATCAGTTTGTCTATGGGATGTACGACCCCCAGGGTGAAGTGGTCAGGATGCTTGAGCCCCATTCTGAAGGTGTATGGGGCATTTATCCCAGAAACCTGGAACAGACTTTTGCCCTTGAGGCCCTTCTTGATGACAACATCAAGCTGGTGACCCTCAGTGGTGGTGCTGGAACAGGCAAGACGCTAATGGCAATCGCAGCCGGCCTGGCCAAAACAACGGACGAGGACGAGTACCACAAGCTTCTAGTGGCGCGACCGATCTTTCCTTTGGGTAAAGACCTTGGGTTTCTTCCTGGGGACTTGGACGAGAAACTCAACCCCTGGATGCAGCCAATTTTTGACAATCTTGAATTGTTGCTCAGTGGTGGTGCTGGCGGCAGGCACAAGCGCTTTGGCAAAGGCTACCAGGAGTTGATCAATCAGGGGATGCTTGCCGTTGAACCGTTGACCTATATCCGCGGGCGTTCATTGCCAAACCAGTATTTCATCGTGGACGAGGCGCAAAATTTGACGCCTCATGAAATCAAAACGATTCTGACCCGCGCAGGCGAAGGTACAAAGATCGTTCTGACGGGCGACCCGTACCAGATCGACAATCCTTATATTGATTCAGAGAACAATGGTCTGACCTATGTGATTGAGCGGTTCCGCAGCGCCAAGATCGCAGCCCACATCACCCTGAAGCGCGGTGAGAGAAGTGAGTTGGCAACCCTGGCGGCATCGTTGCTTTAGTAGGTCTTATAGTCGGGTGATGGCCGCCAGGACTTCGTCCGTGTGGCCATCGACCTTGACCTTGGGCCACACCGCAGCAATTTTGCCCGACTTGTCGATCAGGAAAGTTGCGCGTTGAATTCCCATATAGGTCCGGCCGTACATACTTTTCTCGACCCAGACGCCGTATTTTTTTGCGACAATGTTCTGTTCATCCGAGGCCAATGGAAACGGAAGGCTGTACTTCTCGATGAAGCGATCATGTTTTTTAACCGGGTCCGGGCTGATGCCTATGATGATCGTACCGGTTTTTAAAATCCGCTCGTAATGGTCACGAAAAGAGCAAGCTTCCGTCGTGCAGCCTGGAGTGTCATCCTTCGGATAAAAATACAAGACGACGTTCTTTTTTCCCCGGTAGGAAGCCAGATCGATTTCACCCAGCAAAGAGGCGGGGAGTGTAAATTCCGGCGCAGAAGCGCCGGAATTTGGGATGGCTCCAGCTGGTGATGATTTTTTAACCGGAGTCGCGGCTTTCACAGGTTTTTTTGACGGCTTTTTCACCGTTTTTTTAACGGCTTTTTTTTTAACAGATTTTTTTTTAACCATTTCTTCCTGCTCCCGCTCTTGCTTCCGGTTAAAGTGCAAACCCGCTTTAGTGAGCAGGCTTCTTTTCTACCGGCTGCTGAAGTTCCAGTTCAATTTCGATTTTAACGTCTTCACCGACGACGACTCCGCCAGTTTCGAGTGCCTTGTTCCAGGTCAGGCCGAAGTCCTTGCGGTTGATCTTGGTTGAGGCGCTGAGTCCGCGCTTCATGTTGCCCCATGGATCCTTGAATCCTGCGGTTGGTCCTGTGACATCCAGGGTGACTGGCTTTGAGATGTCGCGAATCGTCAGGTCACCAGACACTTTTAATTGATCCTTGCCAACTTTGACGATTTTTTTAGACACAAACTTGATAACGGGGAACTTGGTGGCGTCAAAAAAATCAGGGCTGCGAAGGTGCTCATCGCGTTTTGTGTTGTTGGTGTTGATTGTCTTCAGGTCGAGCGTGGCTTCAACGGTCGACTTGGTGATGTCCTTTTCGTTCAAGTCGATCTTGGCATCAACTCCTGTGATATCGCCAGTGACGTTGCTGATCATCATGTGCTTGATTTTGAAATGTGCGGACGAGTGGGCCTGATCCGTCACCCACACGGCAGACAAAGCCTGTGTTGAGGACGCTACAAACGCGATGATTCCCACTAAGGCGTTGTTCGCGGCGTTCGCCTTGGAAAAATTCTTGAAAATCATTTCGGACTCCTCATTTGTTTTTTTTTGATGCCCCCTCCGGGATCGAAGGGTGTTCAAAAAGCTTACGGCAGGAGCAGGTCTCAGGGCAAAGATTTCGTCAAAACTTTTTTGCCCGTCCACTCGGACAGGAACTGTGAGGGGTCTTGCCTGGTGATTTCCCTCAGGCGTTCCAGAAGTGCGTCATTTACCCGGCGCTTTCTGCTGAACCACAAGAGTGCCATTGCCTTGTCGGCTGGGATGTACTCCCTCCACTCGTAATCGTGGGAATTACGACGGGCACGAAATTCGACCATGTGGGTGCAGTCGCTGAATGCTTTGCCTTCATCATCCTCTTTGGGGTTTGGCAGGATTTTCGCCCTGGGGCTGAAGGAAACGGAGCCCACGGGGAGCGCCCAAAGGTTTTTGTGCAGGGCTTTTAATCCCCGCCAAATATCCCGTGGTGGTGATGTGTCGCCGCTTTCAAAATATTCTGCATCGATTTCTGAGCGGTATTTTTTTGGCACGATCCGGACGGAAGCGCGGTCAAACTTGTGTGCCTCCAGGATGTCGATGGTGTTTGCGATTTTCCAAAGTTCGTCACGATGTTTTCTGACCAAATCTCCGCAAGCCTTGAGAAGTTCTATTTCGCGGCCATGAAACTTGCCCCACACAACTTTCAGAGCTGCTGGTGTCCATGCACCGGTTTCTGGGTCTGAAACCTTTTCGATTTTTTTCGAAAGCGAGTTGAGGCGTTTCATATAGGCTTTAACATCAAAGCCCAATTGATTCAGGGCCCATTGCCCAAGGGCCATCTCGACCTGTTGGGCCACGGTTTGCACGCTGGACCAAAAGCGGTCGCCCTTGTCGCCGTGGTCGTGCTGGCAAAAGAAAGTGGAACAAACCGAATTCCGGAAAGCGTATAGATTGCAGAGTCCTGATTTTTGTTCGAGGAACGGGCAAAGCACCTTTTCGCTTCGGCCAAAACGGTCCTCACCAGTGTCTGTTAGATAGTGTGCCCACTGGTTTGGTGAAGAGATCATGCCCTCGGGCAAAAGAAATCCATCGCGGACAAGACGTTTTATTATTTTTTCTGATGCTGGTTCACTCAGCGCAAGGCCCAGGAGAAAATTAGGAACTCGCGGATGGTAGGTGCAGCAACGGTAATCGGGACGCCAGCCCTCGAAGCGGGCTCGTGGGCAATTTAGGCAGGTGGCACGCCGTTCCTGGGGAAGCGTCATTTCAGTCAAAGCCACAGGAAGCATGTAACGCCAAATCCCCGGAACCCAATGGTCACCTATTTTGAAGGCTTGTTCGATTGGATCTGGGGTTGTCAGGGTGGTCTTCGGCATTAGTAACCATCTGTAATTGTTTGTTTATCTTGGATTTTCGGGGTTTGACCCCCGGGGGATCTTTATTCAAGGCCTCAATCTTGCTGGAAAATTCTGCTAATTTGTATAAGAAAGTGATGTCGAACGGAAAATCCGACAACGCAAAGTGCCTGCTGTAAAACCTGTCGAAAGGACAAACCGCTTTTGGAAGTCATAAATCGCACCAACTCCCGTCAGTACCCTCAAGTCCGCCTGGTTGGCGAAGAAGTAAACGAAATCGTTCCCGTGTCGGAAGCCCTGCGTCGTGCAGAGGAAGAGGGCCTTGACCTTTGCCTCGTCAGCGACAAGTCGACCCCACCGGTTGTTCGTCTACAAGACTTCAAGAAGCTCCTTTACGAGCAGAAAAAAGCAAAGTCCAAGCAGCAGAAGAGCTCGGAGCTGAAAGAAATCCAGCTCAAGATCAACATCAGTGACCACGACCTGCAAACTAAAATTGGCAACATCACAAAGTTCCTCGAACGCGGAGACAAGGTGAAGGTCATCGTCCGCCTTCGTGGCCGCGAACGCGAGTCACCAGAACGGGCCCGTGCCCTTCTTGAGCGCGTCACCAGTGTTGTGAAGTGCAAGGTTTCCATGGTTCCTGGCCCCATCACGATCGCCCTTTTGGAACCAGTCAAGGCCTGAGCGCCTTGACCGGTCCCAAAAAATCGTTTCTAATTGAATACAGCCATTCCCTAACAGTTGAAAAAACAGGCTTTTAGCGCGGCATGAGGCCGCGTTTCTTTGGTGCCCTTATGGTTCTGTACAATGCGGATCCTTTGGGCTTTGGCGTATGACACGGAGGTTAGCCGATATGAAAAAGACGGAAGAGAACCGTTACCCGCATTCCGCCACCTTGTTCCGCTTCTGCAAGGAAGCCCTTGAGATCCGCTATGAAGGCAACGTCAAGGTCATTGACCAGGATGTCGGCGCGATCCTTGGTTACGATCCAGCCGATTGCAGCCATTGGAAGAAGGGAAAGAAGAATATTCGCTCCCTTTCGACCTTGCGCGGTCTGGCTGATCATCTGAACGTGGACGAGCGCCTGGTGATTGACATTGCTGCAGGCGCGGTCGGTTTGGATGAAGCCGTGTTTGAATACCGCGGCTACGGCGCATTTTCGATCTCCGGTCGCCACCAGGAGAACCTGAAAAAAGAATTCTTCAAGAACCCCAGCCGCTGGCAGGCTGAAGGTGCTCCGATTTCTTTTGAGACACTTTTTGATGTGAATCGCGCGGCAGTCCTCAAGACGGTCAAGGCGATCATCGAACAAGGGCGGTTCACGGAAGCACCAGTTTACATCCCTGAAGTGCTGCAGATGTTTCCCGCAATTTCAATTGTGGCAGAGGCGACTCTTGCCAAGGCATTCGTTGCTGAATACACGGGTGAAGGCTCTGAAACAAAGCTGACCATTCGCCACCGCGCCAGCGACTCACGCTCCTTCATCCGGTTTTTGATCGCCAAGGAAGTTTTTAACTGGTTGGTACGTTCTGGCCATGCCTTGGGTGCCGCATTCGTTGGCGCTCCGGCAGAGGCTCTTGAAGTTCAGGGCAATGCCTTTGCTGGATTGCTCCTGGTCCCGGGTGACTTCATGCGTCGCGAAGTTGAGCGGATCGACAGTAGTTTGGATATCGTGCAGCAGCTCGCATCGACCTTCTGGGTTTCCAAGGCGCTGATGAATCAGCGCCTGCGGGACTACATGGAAAATCTTAGCTGATTGAACGATCGGGCTTTTGTTTTTAAGAAAAAAAATATCGTTTTTTGTCTGTTAATAGGCCCTTGGGCGGAGAATTCCGTTCCTGAGGGCCTGTTTTTTTATCGAAATAATCAAGTGGCATGGATTCTCCTCCGATTCTGGACATGCGCGCCAAGCCCTGTCGCGTGATGACCTCAATCGAAGGAACCAAGCATGGGTACGCCATTTAAATTAAAGAACGGTTCTGTAGCCCTGTTGGCCGAAGTCCCAGGGGGGCTCTATAACTCCGCACACTTAAAAAAACTGGCTGCAGTGTCGGAGCAGCATTCCGTAATCATGAAGGCGACGGAAGATCAGCGGATTGTCATGTTTGTCGTGCCAGAACAAGTTGAGTCGATTTCGCGAGATCTGACATCCGGTGGCCTTGCAGTCCGTCACTATCAAGACGGCGTGCATCAGCCTGTCGCCTGTATTGGTGCCTTGTGTCCGGAGAGCAAGCAGGATGCCTTGAAGGCTTCTCTTGACATAACGGAAGGGTTGGCAGGAATAGAGGCTGTTGCGGCACTAAAGATTGGGATCAACGGCTGTGCCTCATGCTGTGTGCCATGCCACACATTGGATATTGCGATTGTTGGACAAGAGGAAGGCTACCGAATTTCTCTCGGTGGCAGGCAGATGATCGTTCCGGAGTTGGCTTCCTTTGCAGCCGAGGGAATTCCTGCCAGTGAATTGGTGGATAAAGTCAGGGCCGTCGTTGATGTCTGGAAAGAGCATGGGCAGCCAGGTGAGAGGATGCAGGGAGTCGTGGAGCGGATTGGAATGACTCCATTCATCGAGGCACTTGCTCCTTATAGCGGTGATGCCTCGGGTAATCTGGACCAGATTCTGGATACTGCCCCAGTCCCAATGGAGCCACTTGCACCAACAGGCCTGGAACAAACAGGTTCTGCTTCCGAAGTTGTGCCCGAGTCGATTACAGAAGATGCGCTTGAAAGCACGATGGCTGCCTCCATGGAAGCCGAGGCTGCCGTACCGGTTCCTGCGGATGAAAATGCATCTGCGAGGAACGAAATACTGGATTCTCTCCCGGAGGCTGTGGCGGAGATTGCTCCGGAGCCTGAGGCGGACGTTGCTCTTGAGTCTTCATTTGAGCCACCAATGAATTCAGATTCAATGACGGATTTTCAGGTCGCACCTGAGGTTGAAGTCGAATCGAATGTTCTAAGCTTCAATGGCGCGATGGATGAGTCTCCAATCGCCCCGGTGTCGATTGAATATCTTGAAGGCATGGAAATTGATCCGTCTGGAAAGTTTGTTTTCAGTTTCGGTGGCGGAGCCTCGATCACAGTCGATCCAGCCATCATTCCATTCGGCGGTTCAAGGGTGTTGAAATTTGCAGGTAAGGAACTGACCGTTCGAGCCGACGGCAAAGGCTTCAATATCGATGTCGATGGGCTGAGTTTTCACATGCCGTTGAATGCTGCTTAATTCGTTCAACGATATGTAATCCCTTTGGGTTTTCGAATGAATACTGAATCCAGGTCAAGCCGAATGATGGCGATGCTTGTCGTTGCCATGGCTTTGCTTTGCATGGTGCGTGCGGGCGATTCTTTTCAGCAAGATGAAATTGGCTTGATCGCCATGATCAAAGCACCATTCAGTGAGATGGTTTATGACTACAGCAATATTATTCCGATGCTGTCGCCGTACGAGATTCTAGCCTGGTGTGTTGGGAAATATTTGGGCTACTCGGAGGCATGGCTCCGCTTGCCATCTATGATGTTCGGTGCAATCATGCTTCATTTTCTCTGGCGTTCGTCGTCTTTTTTCCTTCCCCCTGCGACAGCTTGGATGCCGTCACTTGTGGTACTGGCGATGCCGCCTGTGCAGCATGCAATCTGCGAGGCGCGCCCCTATGCGATGGCGTTTGCCCTTGTGAGTGTGGCGATATTCCATGGGGCGGCATTCCTGACTGATAGTGCCAGTTGGCGCGCCTGGTACCTCTCTTGTTTCTTCTGGGCGTTTGCTGGTTGGACTCGTATCAATGTTTTTGAGGCTTTTCTGCCCTTCGCTTTGTTTTCTGGTTTAATTCTACACAGGCGCGGATTGTTTTCTTTTACCAGGTTTGTCGGAGGATGCCTGTTTGTTGCTGGGCCTGCGTTGTTGATGCTTCCTATGGCTTTCCGCTTTGGCTCGACCTCGCACATCCACGGTTATACCGGAGGCGTCTCGACCGCCTACCTTCTGGAATGGTTGATTTTTTCCTGGTTTCCTCCGGCTGTAATGGCCCTTGTTCTTGGTTCTTTTCTAGTTAAAGGCCTTGCGCACGACGGGGTGCCAATACAAAAAAAATCGATGGCGGCAGCGTGGCTACTCGTTGCTTGCGCTATTTTCCCGGCAGTACTGCATTTGTTGGTCTGGGTATGGAAGGGAACGTTTGTTATCAGTGCTCGTTTTCTTGGTGCAACTTTTCCAGCAGCTGCACTAGCGTTCGGGATCTTCATCGGCATAGCCGCGACTAGCCGGATATGGCGAAGCCTGTTCATTTCTGGTCTCGTTGTCGCAATTCTCGTTTCCCTTTCCGATAATACGGACCGGGAGGACTGGCGCCGCGGGGTTGCACTCGTCAACGCACGTTCAAAATCGAGTGACCAACTTGTCTTGGTGTTAAATGGTGCATTCCAGAGCGCCCACGTCGAAATGATTCGACACCGGTTTTTTCTTGGACCGGATGCGGCCTATGGCATCAAAGGCACATCAGTTGCAATACCCTCAGTCGTGACGCCGGAGTCAATTGATTATATGCAATCTGTGTTGGCGCAACACCGCGCGTTGGTGGATTCTCGACCAGTTCTGATCATTGCTAAATCTAAATTTCGTCAAGTTCCCAAGTGGATTGCCAAAAAGCTTTCCAGAAAAACTGCAGCGGTTTCACTTGAGGGGGTCGATGTCTACGAGATTTTCTGATTTGAATCAGCAAGTCATTATAAGGATAATTTCCTCAGCTTAAACCTGCTATTCATGCCAAACTGGAAAGTAGAATATTCGCTTATGATCCAGCCCGTCCCCGAAGTTGCTTCAATCAGTGCGGATTTGTCGTAGTACACCTTGTGATCTTTGATTTGAGATGGATCAATTAGTCCTAGCTGAAAGCTAAGGAATTCCAAAACTGGTTTTGCGCGCGGGGTCGGCACGGTTCCAATAATTACGCATTCCGATGTCGTTAGTGAGAGCAGCTCTGCAAGTGCTGTCTTGTACTTTTCATGCTCCATGTGTTCAAAACAGGCAAGCGCGAGGACGCAGTCGAATGGTTCGAGTTGTTTCGTTCGAACCTTGTTTGCAAGTTCGTTGATGGAACCGAACACATGGATCCCGTCATGTGAAATGAACGGCTTCTCTTCGATGAAAATAAGATCGAGTGCAGTGCGGGACTTTGCTAGCTTTGCGACCATTCTTAGCGCATTGAATCGAGCGCCGCAGCCGAAGTCCAATACGTTCTTGCCCGCAAGGTTCGTCCTGACATGCAAGGAGCGAAACCAAGCCAGGACGTTCTCCAGTGGAGCATTCTGGGTTGTTGGGATTATCATGCCAGGCTTTCGTTTTTAGCCAATGATACAGTAACTGGTTATTCCGTCGGCTTGCGGACGATGGTTCCGGTCCCAGTGACGGAAAGCATAAGATTGCTGGTCTGGTCGAAGAATTTTGACAGATTTGGATAGCGATTGCGCATTTGCCAAGCCCAGAAGAGTTGGCGGCGCGGGTGGCGGTGCGTCGACAGGATTTGCAGAACCCCCTGCTCTTCCTCGTTGAGTTCAAGATCGTCCTTGCGGCCAAAGCATTCGGACGCCGCATCACGGACCTTTTGGTCCAATTCGTGATGCTTTTGACGTGCCTCCAGCAAGTCTACCTTCTGGGTTTCTTCCTCGAATAATAACTGAAAATGCTGCCATGAACTGGCGAGCAGCGACAAGGTAGGAATTCTTGGCCCAAAATGCCGCAACATCAAGACCACCTGATCGACAGGATGTGTCTCGCATAAAGTTTTCGCTGCGGCCTCTGATGTCGCCAGTTCAACATCATCCAGGCTGCGGTTGCGGATGAAGGATTCAAGGACGCGTTGCCAGGTATTTATCTCCACCTGCCGGTGATTTCCGCGATCCTTGTCCCGACGGTGTCCGTCTAAGACCTGCAGATTGGCCAGGCCTTGGCGCCGGAAGGGAAAAACAAGAGCGTCATGGGAGGAGTGGGTTTCGCCATTGTCGTGCCGCCATTTGTGCGTATCAAATTGCATGGACAGTCTGACGGATTGAATTTTCGGGGCTTGAGTCAAGTCACCATAACCAGCGCGAATGATCCCGCGCGTTACCAGGTTGCTGATGGCGTCACGGATTTCCATTGGCTGGCGGTGAAGTGTGAGCCCTAGTTCGTGTTCGGTGGTGATGATGTGGTCCAAGCCAGAAACCGCGCAGTTCAGCAAATACAGCACAATGCTGTACTCACACTGGCTAAGTTTGGCCAGTGCAAGAAGTTTGAAACCGGACTCGCGATAAAAGCTCTGGACGCTCATTTTGATGTCTCCCGATGTTGCCCCGGAGATGTCATCTTACCCGAGGTTGGCTATGGACTCCAACGGGCTACGGTTTGACCCGCAGAAACTTGCTCTCCAACAGTCACATCTACACTTTCGATCCGTCCCTGGCGTTGGGACTTGACTTCGAATTCCATTTTCATCGATTCGATCACGAGGACGGCGGCACCCTCCTCAACCTCCACTCCTGCAGAGACCTTTATTGCAACAATCTTGCCGGGAACCGGGGCTGAAACATGAAGGCTTGTCGCCTGCCTTGCAGATGCTCTTGATGTCGGGGCGACAAGCGAAATTTTGGTGATTTCCCGCTTGAAATTGTGACCGCATAAATTGACGAACAAGATACGGTCGCCACCGGTTTGCCGGGAGGCAAAATGGAATGGCAGATGACGACTTGCCATCCGGACTGACCCAAGTCCCATGCGTGTGGTCGTTGTGCCGTCTTGCGCTAAAATCTTCTCGTGGTGCAGATGTGCCATTGTGTTGTGGTCGGAAGGCGCCGGCGCAGCTTTCACGAGAGATCCGAAGGCGGCGCGGGTCAACTGGGCTGCCAGGGATTCACCGGCGCCTGCGCGGGTGTGGGAGGCGGGACCGTGCGAGGTGAGCCCCGTAGAAAAGGCGACGGCATCCAACGCAGCCGTTGCTGCAGTTTCTAGTTTGGCGCGCTCAGCTTTTTCCCATTTTAAAAATTCAGGCATGGCGTCAGCAATAAAATGCGTGCTGACAACCTTGCTGCGAAATCCACTGAAACCGGAAAGCCATGTAAGCAGGGAGATATTATTGGCGCTGTTGGCGAGAAACATCGCTTTTAGGGTCTGCGTGAGACGAGCCAGGGCCGCCTCGCGCGATTCAGCCGTGGCCACAAGTTTTGCGACCATTGGATCAAAGCGCGTGGTGACTTCGTCGACAGTATCAAGTCCCGTTTCCCAGCGAATTCCTGGACTGCTGGGCGTGATGAAGGACGAAACAGGGCCTGGAGCCGGAAAAAAATTCTGGTGCACATCTTCAGCGTAAATTCTGGCTTCCACGGAATGTCCACGTGGGAGAAGTTTTCCAAGTGATGCTGGCATGGTTGTGCCGCAAGCGATACGCAGTTGCCACTCAACCAGATCAAGTCCAAAGACTTCTTCGCTGACCGGATGTTCAACTTGCAGGCGGGTGTTCATCTCAAGGAAATAAAACGGCTGGGGTGAGGTTGCTGGGGCTTTGCCGTCGACGAGAAATTCCACGGTCCCTGCAGAGTCATAACCGACAGACTTGGCGAGTCCGATGGCCGCAGTTTGCATCGCTTTTCTTGTTGTCTCGTGCAAGTCAGGAGCAGGTGCTTCCTCGATGATCTTTTGGTGGCGGCGTTGCAGTGAACAATCACGGTCACCAATGGCAAACACTTGGCCCGATTTATCTGCGAGGATCTGAACTTCCACATGGCGGGGGCTCTCGAGGTACCTTTCAACCACGAGAAGGCCGTTGCCGAAAGAACTCTTGGCCTCGGACGCGGCCCGATGACTTTGCTCGATCAATGCGTCTTCGTCATGAACGATGCGCATGCCTTTGCCGCCACCGCCAAAGGCTGCCTTGATCAGAAGGGGAAAGCCCGTGGACTTGGCGAATTTGCGCAATTGAGTGGCAGCCAGTTCCGGGTCGCGATCCAAATCAATGCCATCGAGGCCCTCAATACACGGAACGGAGGCCTTCAGGGCTAAAGTCCTTGCCGCGGCTTTGCTGGCCATCGCCTTGATTCCAGTGGCTGCCGGACCAACCCAGATCAGCCCGGCACTGGCCACGGCTTCAGCAAAAACAGCGTTTTCGGACAAGAATCCAAAACCAGGATGAATCGCATCGCACTCGCATAGTTTAGCGAGTTTGATCATTTCATTGCCGTTCAAGTATAGGGCCGTGGTTTCCTCAGGAACATGGTGAAATACGGTGATCACATCAGCCAGGTATGCGGGTGGTGTTACACGGTCCGTCAAAGCCACCGTTTCAATTCCCAGCCGCTGCGCAGTCAACGCGATGCGGCGGGCAATCTCACCGCGATTGGCAATGAAAAGTCGTTTGCAGAGTTCTGGATTTTTTAGCCGTGGATTCACGATTCAATGCGCTCCAAGAGGGGAGAGATTTTAAACTCGTCTGAAATTTTGATTGACCAGGGAGAAGGGGATTTTGCGAAGAATGCTTGAAGGCCGGCTTGGCCTTCGTTGCCAGTTCGTGCCAATGCAATGGCTTGAGCGGTGTAATCGCCTTGACGACCGGACTGTTCGCGGACTTGATCCAGCAGTTTCTTGATGGTGCTTTGGGCGAGTGGACCTGCCTGGACAACGTGTCCGACTTCCGTGCGAGTGGCGTCATCTAAATCCCCGCCCTCGACAACAACATCAACAAGACCAGCGTTCCTTGCCTCTTGGGCATCAAAAACACGCGAGGTCAACGCTGCACGTCGTAAGGGGCCAGGGGAAAACCTGCGGGCCAGATAGGGCATGATAACCGCCGGGACAAGTCCCAGCCGTGCTTCACTCAAACAAAACCGGCTAGTCTCCGTTGCGATGACGATGTCGCAGCACGCAACAAGGCCAACGGCTCCGCCATACGCGGCTCCGCGCACCAGTGCGATGGTCGGCCTGGGAAAATTTGCGACGGCTTCAAACATATGCGTCAAGCGCGCTGCATCCGCCAGATTTTCCTGGTGGGAAAGCCTTGCACTCTCCTGCATCCAGCCCAGATCGGCCCCGGCGCAGAAGTGCTTTCCCCGTCCCGCAATAATGAGGCAGCGCAGGGAAGGGTCGGAAACCGCATTCCGGATTGCCTCTGTAATTGCATCAAGCATCGCTCCGCTAAATGCGTTTGCGGTATCGGGGCGGTCCAAAATAAGAACACCGGCTTTGGAGTTGCCGCTCTCGTCAAGATTCAGTGTGGTCCAAGACGTTGGAGCAGCAATCACGCGAGACCCTCCAAAACATCTTTGGGGATAAGAATCTTTTGGCGCAGGAGGGCTTGGGCAAACGTCTTGCCTTGGGCATCGGTTCTTAAGGTAACGGTTCCGCCTCCACCGAGGGATTCATCCAGAAGGAAATTGAGTCCTTCCATGTTGGGGAGGCGGTACCGGGTGACGCTACCGTGGCAAATTTCTTGGAACAGATCCTTGACGCGCTGGGCGGTCAGATATTGATCGAGAAAGGTAAAAGCCTTCTGACTGCGCGCCATGATCCCGATGTTTGCCATGTCACCCTTGTCACCACTGCGACCGAGGCAAATGGTCGAGAGCGGCAAGGCCTCTGGATGATCCTGTATTTTCATCGCAGCGCGGAGGTCACAGCTGACGCGATTTGCAATCTGGTCGGGTTTGTAACCAGCCGGATCAAACTTTCCAGATTGTTCTGGTGGGACAACCGTTTCGCTGTGGATTCCCTTGTCGGTTTCACATAACGCGATTTTCGGGCGAACAACAGATTTCGGCATCAATGCGGGCCAGTAACTCACGATCTCCTGGGCCTTTGGTACGCCGCCAATGACGCAAACACCGGGAGGACCCGACAGGATCAGGCTTGGAATGAACTTGCCAAAGCGGCGCAGTTTTTTCTCGTCTGAGCTGCGGGCTCCGAGGCGCAGCAGAATTTCATTGCCGTCATCCCTGCCGCCAAGAGAACCGTGGCAGGCGTTCCAGCCAAAATATTCCGTCGATGTTTCCGTGAACTCCTTGGATTCAAATCGACCCCAGAAATTTTTCGCAAATACTTCAGCCTTGGCCCGTGCATCTGGACCAGACATGGCGATGGCTCCGATGCTTTTGAATCCGTCAGCATAGGCCATCGATACCTTGTAAAATGGGGTGGGCTCGTAGCCCTTGATGCCGCTCACCAGGACGCGGTCAGCGCCAACCTGCTTCAGTGTTATGGTTGCAAAATCAGCAACCACATCGGGCGTAATGTAGGCGTGGGGATTTCCCATTTCATAGAAGAGTTGCTCGCGCACAGTGTCGACCGATACAAGGCCGCCAGTACCCGGATGCTTGGTCACGACAAACGTTCCGTCGCGATGAACTTCAAGAACAGGAAAACCCATGTTCGCAAACGAGGGGACTTTGCGCCAGTCCGTGAAGTTTCCACCAGTCGCCTGTGTGCCGCACTCGATGACGTGGCCAGCAATGACGCCAGCAGCCAGCTTATCCCAATCCGTGGTCGACCAACCGAATTCGTGTAGCATTGCACCGACCGTGATCCCCGTGTCCGTGACGCGGCCCGTGACAATAATATCTGGATCCCACTTCAAGGCATCAGCAACGGGTGCCGCGCCAAAATAAATATTTGCTGATTCAATGCGCGAGGCCACTCCAGAGAAATCGGTGCCGGATTCCATGTTGCGGAATTCACAGCCTTCGGTTTGGAGCCTCGGGATGTCGTTCAGGATATCGTCGCCGTAAACAATCGCGACTTTCGGTTTTAGCCCCAAGCGCTTGCCGAGGGCCATGATGGCATCAGCGCAACCCTGCGGGTTTACCCCACCGGCATTGGTGATGATTTTTGTGCGGTTTTTAAGAATGTCTGGGAGGACATCCTCCAGCATGCTGATGAAGTCGCGCGCATAACCAAGTTTCGGATCGTGGGAGCGCTGCTTTTGCATAATCGACATCGTGACTTCGGCAAGGAAATCCATGCTGATGTAGTCGAGGTGTCCGCCGCGAACCTGTCGTTTTAGAGCGTCGGGGTCGTCTCCCCAATAACCGCCAGCGTTCCCAATCCGAATGATGTCTTTGGTCCCAGTCTTGTTGTTGGTCATGATCACATCCTGAAAATGCCGAACTGGGTTTTAATCCAGTCGTGGTAGAGGGTTGATGCGAGAGACATCGAAAGCATGGCTCTTGAACTACGGGGATCAATGATTCCGTCGTCCCATAAACGCGCCGTCGAATAATAGGCGGAACCTTCACGCGCATACTTCTCGAGGATCGGTTGGCGGATTTTCGCGCGTTCTTCCGCGCTTAGTTTTTCGCCTCTTTTTGCCAGTTGCTGTTCTTTTACGGTAGCCAGGACGTCTGCGGCCTGTTCGCCGCCCATGACCGAAATGCGTGCATTTGGCCACATGAACAAATACGCGGGGTCGTAGGCCCGTCCGCACATTCCGTAGTTTCCGGCGCCGAAACTGCCGCCGACCACCATCGTGATTTTAGGAACCCGCGCATTCGCAACCGCATGGACCAGTTTGGCACCGTCTTTGGCAATGCCGCCATGCTCGTATTTTTTGCCAACGATGAATCCCGTGATGTTTTGAAGGAACAGGAGAGGGATGTTTTCTTGGGTACAAAGTTCGATGAAATGCGAAGCCTTCAGTGCCGATTCCGAGAACAGCACTCCGTTATTGGCGATGATTCCCACAGGCACGCCATTTAAATGGCAAAAACCCGTTACCAGCGTGGTTGCATAATTTGGTTTGAACTCGAATAATTCGGAGTTGTCGACGATTCGCGCGATCACTTCGCGGATGTCAAAAAACTTGCGTGGATCCTGCGGCAGTATGCCCAAAAGCTCGTCTGGATCGTAGGCAGGGCTGGATGCTGTGCGGAGTGCGACTTTAGCACGTTGTGGATCGCCAAGGTGCTCCACAATCTTTCGGACGATCGCGAGTGCGTGCCCGTCATCTTCTGCGATGTGGTCGGCAACTCCGCTGATCCGGGTGTGAACGTCAGCGCCACCAAGCTCCTCGGCCGTCACGTCTTCGCCAGTGGCGGCCTTGACCAGGGGCGGACCAGCGAGAAAGATTGTGCCGTTGCCGCGAACGATGACGCTTTGATCTGACATGGCAGGAATATAGGCGCCACCTGCCGTACAGAATCCGTGGACGGAAGCGATCTGCTGAATTCCTGCTGCGCTCATTCGGGCTTGATTGAAAAAGATTCGACCAAAGTCATCCTTGTCTGGAAAGACTTCGTCTTGCATCGGCAGAAAGGCGCCGCCCGAGTCGACAAGATAGATGCACGGCAAATGCAATTGCTGTGCGATCTCTTGAGCCCTGAGGTGTTTTTTTACGGTGATCGGGTAGTAGGTGCCACCCTTCACGGAGTGGTCATTGGCAACAATCATGCAGGGGCGTCCGTGAACGAGGCCAACTCCTGTCACAATCCCGCCTGCAGGAACATCATCCTCGTACAAGCCATCGCCGGCCAGGGCTGATAATTCCATGAATGAAGATTCACCATCGACCAGCTGACGGACCCGTTCCCGGGCTGAAAGTTTGCCGTCGGAGCGCTTTGCGGCGCCTTCTGCTGAAAGGCGTTCGCCTCTGGAAGTTTTTTCTGTCAGTGCGTTAATGGCCTGCAACTGGAAGGCGTGGTTGTTCTTAAAATCTTGGGATTTTGGCGAGATCTGGCTTTGTATTTTCATTCTGATCAGACAACTTGAAAGGGTTGAAGGTCTTTCCAACACTCGAGACCGTCGCCGTCAACCGTGATGAGATTTCTTAAAACCTCAGAAGTGACGCGAACGTCACCCGATGAACGGTGGCGACTTTCAAAAGTCAGGTCGTAGTGTTGGGCTATCGTGTCAAGTTTGCGGTTCTCAAGGTTGGGCAAGAAAGTTCGTGCCATCTTGAGGGTACAGAAACAGGGCAAGTCCATGTCATAACCAAGGCGGGTCGCCGCCGCCTTGAGCATCATCAAATCGAAATCTGCATTGTGGGCTACCATGATGCTGCCCTCCACGAATTTCAGGAATTCGGGTAGAGCATTTTCGATTGCGGGTTTCCCGACAAGCATGTCAGGAGTGATTCCGGTGAGCTTTTGAATATGTGGCGTCAGTTCCACGTTTGTTGAAATGAGTGTTGAAAATGTTTCAACGACTTCAAAGCCTACGAGCTTCTCCGCTCCGATCTCGATGATTCGGTCTTGTTGTGCATCGAGGCCGGTGGTCTCAAAGTCAAAAACGACAATCGGCATCTCTTCAATTCGTGCGTCAGGAGCAGGAACAAAACGCAGCAAACGGCGCAACATCAGATCGTCGTCTGCGATGGCACCCGCGCGGCCAGATTCGCAGCCGAACAACTGTTCGTCAGGAAAAATCACCGCGTGGAACATGGAGTGGCGTAGTGAGGGGCCGGTCATCGGGGCGTCGACCTCACACGGCGGCTGTGATTCTTCTGTGCGCTGATGGCAATGGCAGTCAACGCCAATATCAGCACGAAGGTCAGGCCTGCGACAGATTGGGAGGCCGTCAGTCCAATTTGACGGGCGGCGGTCATCGTGGCGCCTGTAACGAGTGCAGGTGCCCAAAGGGCAGCCCGGACAGAGGCTGCGGCCATGGGGTGTTTTGAAATCCAGGCGGCAAGCGGTGGGCTGTTCCGGTAGTAGGCTTCAATCAGCGCATTGCCTGCGGGGTGCATTCCCGCAATTCCGTCCCGGAACCAGCGCAGTCCGCGAAGGTTTTTGTGGAGGGGAGAGCCGTAGGCCGCCGTGGCAACAAAACAACGGAAATTCTGTTCCTTGGCTTCGCCTTCGCCATTCAATTCGGTCAGCGTCAAGTTTTCAGATGGCGTCGCAGTCAAGCATGCCGAGCGTTGGATTCCGTCGGGTTGATACATCGCGACGACTGCGTAACTGACATCGTTTTCCAGGCCCGAGATGTCGCGGGCTCCCTTCGAAGCACTGCGCACGCTGATGTTTTCAGGGTCTAGCGTAGCGAGTGAGGCAACATCGAGATAAGCCTTGGAGTCGCTGCAGACAATGCAAGAGCCGCCGTCAGCCTGGGTGGCATCGAATTCACAAGTGGTATCGGTATCGGTGGTGGCGGCTGGAGTGAAGATTTTGGCCGGGAGGGACGGATAAGCCGTTCCTAGCCGGAATGCGACCACGGTTGCGTCTGTTGGTGCATCGGTCGAAGCGGCGTCTGATGCGCCAATAAAAGCGATGCTGGACTTGGAATCAAACGCGACGCTCAGGAGCTTATGGCTGGCCAAGACGGCGAGGCTTGCCGGAGCCTCGTTGGCCACCGTTGGATTCACGATGATGGTGTTGTCCACCGGATCGCCCTTGGCCACCAAGTCCTCGAGGTATTTGATCCGGACTTTCAGGGATTTTTTGTCTGTGCTGCTGTCGACAAGATTCTGGAGTCCGTTGGTGTTGACCTGGCGGATGCGAGGGTAAAAAGTCAGGTTGTAGTTTCCGGACGAATTCAGTTCCGAGAGGACATCGTCGCGAAACTCCAGATAGAAAGCGACCGTTGCGGTGCCTGCCGTGTTGGTGCCAACGGTTTCTGAAGAGCTTACATCTGTCAGGTAAAGGCTTAGTCGCTGGGTGAGGGATGTTTCCTTGGACTTCAATGCGAGGTCGCTCGGCAGAACATCTTTGACAGTCACGCTCAGATCAAAGTAGCCGCGGGAGGTGTCACGCGGTAGCGACCCGGTTGTTGTGATGCCTCCGATACCCCAAGCGGGACTCGTGAAAGCCAAAGCGATGACAGCGGCGAGCATACTTTTTGCGGCCATGACGGGCTCCTGTCGATGGGGGTGGTGCATCGATTTTCCGTTGTGGACTCTATAGCTTGTCCAGGTTCAGGACAAGCCCATCGTAGCCCATGACGAGCTTGGGACCCAGGGCGCCGCGTGCCTTCCAGGCTTCCGCGTACTCGGGGCTGTTGGCGGCAAGAAAATCAGCGGCTTCGTGATGCATGGACCGCAGCTTGTGGGGGGCGGCCCATGGGTCGTGATGGACAAAGGCGATGGTCCGGATCCCCTCTCTCAAGGCCAGTTCTGTACCGATGATCGGGGTGCAATGCCCCCAATCGAATCGACTTTCCAGTTCGACGCGGTCGTATTGGGAGTCGAAAATCAGCAAGTCCAGATTCTGAAAGTAGGGCAGGTCTTTGCCGAGTTCCTTGGCGGTTCTACGCTTGAATTCCCCGTCTACAGCCACGCTGACCGAATGGCCGCCCTGCTCGACCCGGTAACCGAAACAGCCCCCAGGGTGGTCCAGGGTGAAGGCGGCAATGGATAACGCTCCAATTTTAAATTTCTCGTAGATTTTGTGCTGGTGGAATTCGACAGATCCCTTGAGTTGATCCCATTTTAACGGAAAATTGATCCCATTGAACTTGATTTTGACGTACTCAGGGGCGTTCTTGTGAATGTGGTGGATGTGAATTTTTGAACCTTCCTGGTGCAGAGGCAGGAAGAAGGGCAAGCCAATCAGGTGATCCCAGTGCATGTGGGTCAGCAGGATGTGGAATTCCTTCCGGCCGCGCTGCAGTGCCAAGGTGCCCGCTTCGCGCAATCCAGAACCCATGTCCACAAAAATGGATTGCCCTGCACTCGAAATTTCGGTGCACATCGTCGCACCCCCAAAGGATAGGGGTTGCC
>CANJZQ010000016.1 GCA_947479535.1 Oligoflexales bacterium
AAACCGCTGGCGATGGCCAGCCCGGCAAAACGATCCGAGCGAACATCACAAGCATCACAACCCAGTCGCCACTGGGACGCGCCTTGCTGGGCAAAATGGCCGGTGACTTAATCGAAGTGACCATTGCAGGAAGAACCAAAGAATACGAGATCCTGTCCGTCTCCTGAGCGTTGAGATGCCGGTGAAATGTCGGTGAAATTTGCGGCCCCATCGGGTAGATTCGGTGGGCATTTTCCGGGATTAACCGACGGGATGGGTGGTTTGACCAAAAAAATAATTAAAACAGCAACTTGGAACGTTAATTCGGTCGGCCAACGCCTGGACCGACTGCTGGCTTTTTTGGACCGTGAAGCCCCTGACTTCCTGTGCCTTCAAGAACTCAAGGGTGCGGACGAGAAATTTCCCATGGAAGCCGTTGTCGCGGCTGGTTACCAGGCCGAGGTTTTTGGCCAAAAGGCCTATAACGGCGTGGCGATCCTGAGCAAGATCAAGCCGGTTTCCGTGACCCGCAATTTTGGTGACGGGGTCGATGATCCTGCCGCACGCTTCATCTCGGCAACATACGAACTGGAGACCGGCACCAAGCCGCTCACGATCATGTGCGGCTATTTTCCGAATGGCCAATCCATCGGGTCAGAAAAATACATCTACAAGCTCGAATGGTTTCAGCGCCTGCGCAAATACCTCGACACCCATCACAAGCCCGATGACCTCTTGGCCCTGGTTGGCGACTTCAACGTTGCACCTGCCGACATCGATGTCTACGACCCGGTGGCCTGGCGCGAACATATCCACACTTCAATTCGCGAACGCCAGGCTCTGCATCAAATTGTGGGTTTTGGCCTGGTCGATACCTTCCGTCATCTTAACCCGGACGATCCGGGGTATTCATGGTGGGACTACCGGCAGATGAGTTTTGTGCAAAACAAGGGCCTTCGCATCGATTTAATTTACGCTACTGCACCCCTCGCGGAATTGTGCCGCGATGTTCGCGTCGACCGCAATGAACGCAAAGGCGAGAAACCTTCTGATCACGCGCCGGTCATCGCCGCGTTTGAATTACCTTGAGGACACCTCAATGCCAGCAAACTTGAACGACCGGCTCAATGCCGGGGAAATTAAAAAAGATTACCAGACAGCCTATTTGAGCCGTCAGGCAAGCCTGATTGGCCGCAAAGAAGTTCTGACCGGCAAGGCCAAGTTTGGAATCTTTGGCGACGGCAAGGAAGTGGCCCAACTGGCGATGGCGCGCGCTTTCAAAAAAGGCGACTGGCGCAGCGGCTACTACCGTGACCAGACATTCATGTTTGCGACGGGCGCCTGCACCATCAAGCAATACTTTGCACAGCTTTTTGCGGATACCAACCTGGACCACGAACCGGCATCGGGTGGTCGCCAGATGAACAATCACTTCGCAACCCGTTATGTCTCGGCAGACGGCGAATGGATGTCACAGAAAGACAAATTCAACACTTCAGCAGACATTTCCCCAACCGGGGGGCAAATGGCACGCCTGCTCGGCCTGGCCTATGCCTCAAAAATCTACCGCGAAAATTCGGAACTTGGCGGCAGCGTAAAGTTTTCCGTCAACGGCGACGAAATTGCCTTTGGCACGATCGGCAATGCCAGCACCAGCGAAGGCCTGTTCTGGGAAACCATGAATGCAGCCGGAGTTCTGCAGGTTCCCCTGTTGATGTCAGTATGGGACGACGAATACGGCATCTCCGTCCCTGCCCGGTATCAGACAACGAAACAATCGATTTCCAAAGCGATGGATGGCTTCAAGAGCGAGCCTGGACTGGCTGCGTTTCACATTCAGGTCGTCAAGGGATGGGATTACCCTGCCCTCGTCAAGGCCTATGAAGAGGCGGCAAAAATCTGCCGCGAACAACACATGCCGGTTTTGTTTCATGTCGTTGAGATGACGCAACCCCAAGGGCATTCGACCAGCGGCAGCCACGAGCGTTACAAAACCAAGGAACGCCTTGCCTACGAAGATTCCATCGACTGCTTGAAAAAAATGCGTGAGTGGATGACGGCCGAGGGCATTGCCACCGAAGCCGAACTGGAAAAGATGGAGGCCGAAGGCCGCAAGCACGTCGATGCCTGCCGCGAAGAAGCCTGGCAGGAATATCTGGCGCCCCTGGAAACTGAACGCAATGAAGTCCTTGCCGTTTACGAGCGCCTGAAGGCTGAATCAGGACACGCGGAACTTGTGGCCCGTGCAGCGCAGGAATTGCTTCGCACACCAGCCCTGATGCGGCGAACGATTCAAGGTTCAATGAAGCGAACGATGATTGCATTGCGGGACGAGGCAACGGCGGCCAAGGAAGAATTACGCAGTTTGCTCGCTAATTACGCCCAGGAAAACCAGCGGCGCTACTCCTCTCATCTTTTTAGTGAGACGGCACGTTCGCCACTGGCCATCGCCGAAGTAAAACCTGCCTATGATGCCTCCCCGGAAAAAGTGGACGGTCGTCAGGTCATTCAGAAATTTTTCGACATCCAACTGGCCCGTGATCCGCGTGTTTTTATCGTTGGCGAAGACATTGGAAAACTTGGCGGAGTGAACCTCGAGTTCGACGGCCTGCAGGCAAAGTTCGGAGAAACCAGAGTCACTGACACAGGCATTCGTGAAGCCACGATCTTTGGCCAAGGGTTGGGCGCTGCGATGCGCGGACTTCGCCCGGTGGTGGACATCCAATATCTGGACTACCTCCTGTATTGCTTTCAGGGGATGAGCGACGACCTCGCCACCCTGCATTACCGGACCGTTGGGGGCCAAGGCGCGCCAGTCATCATCCGGACGAAGGGGCACAGGCTGGAAGGCATTTGGCACACAGGTTCGCCGATGGGCATGATCATCAATGGCATCCGGGGCATCCACGTTTGCGTCCCGCGCAACATGGTCCAGGCTGCCGGGATGTACAACACGCTCTTCCAGGGCGACGACCCGGCTTTGGTGATTGAAGTCCTGAACGGCTACCGCATCAAAGAGGACATGCCAGCCAATATCGGTACCTATTCAATTCCACTTGGCGTGCCGGAGGTCCTGACGGAGGGCACAGATGTCACGTTGGTCACCTATGGGGCTTGTGTTCGGGTCGCCCAAGAGGCGCTGAAACTATTGGCGGATGTTGGCATAAGCGTCGAACTGATCGACGTCCAGACCCTGCTGCCGTTTGACCGCTATGGCCGGATCGGCGAATCCATAAGCAAAACAAATGCTGCCGTGTTTTTGGACGAGGACGTCCCTGGCGGTGCAAGCGCCTTTATGATGCAGGAAGTGCTTGAAAAGCAGGGCGCTTACGAATATCTGGACTCTGCACCGCGGACCGTCGCGGCGCGAGAGCACCGTTCGGCCTATGCTTCTGATGGCGACTACTACTCCAAACCGAACGCCGAGCAAATTTTTGATGTGATTTACGGCATGATGCACGAACGCAGTCCAGAACAGTTCCCAGCCTATTGAAAATGAGGAAGTCAAAAATGATGAACAAACAAAAGATTTTTGGATTTGTTGCAGCTGCGACTGTTGCCATGATCATCTCAACAGCTGGTGAAGCGCGTGCCGAGCTTGCATACCGCCAGATCGCCAGGACCTCTGGTATCGTCGTTGAAGGCGGCCGTGTTGTGATGAGCCCAAATTACTCCTTTGCGCCCAACGTCATGATAACCAGCCGTGTTGTGGGTCAACTTTCCGGACCGAATTGCCGGGCCTATGTTCAAAATGCGCAGTATACCGGCAACCCTCGCCCGATTTTCGCGCAGCGCATGAACCGCTTCCCTGATGGTTCGTTTGAAGTTGCCTATGGCACCCTCAGCTGGGTTGCCTTTGAAATCACTCAGCCCTACGGGACTGCGCCGTCGTTTTGCGACCTGAACTTCTTTGCCCTTCTTGAGACCGGCGTAGCGCCGGCCCCAGTGAATCCCGCGCCAAATCCTGCCCCAAATCCACAAGACCCGAATCATCCGTCCGATCCAGGGCAGCCCGGGACGCCAGTTGATGCTCCGGAGCAACTCATCGGCGTGGTGAACTATAGCGGCGGCTTTGGCCGGGACCTCCCCGTGGTTCAAAGCGGACGCAGTCCCTTGGACGGAATTGTGATTGGCATTCGCGTGGCGATTCCTGATTTCTGCAAGCAGACCGAAGTCCTTGGTGCAGGCACCGTTTCAGAGGGCAAGTACGATCCCGCAACGCCATCGGAAAATGTCCACGGGGCTTTCATCGTCAATGGTGGCCAAGGCCTGCGTGCCAGCGACATTCTCGTCACATTGAACGGACCGTTTGATGCCCAGTGCTCCGTGCCGGTTTATGTGAAGGTTAAGAAGTAAGAAAAGATTCTTCGGCCTGCGGCCTCAGAATGACGGGGCCAGGAAAAGATTCTTCGGCCTGCGGCCTCAGAATGACGGGGCCAGGAAAAGATTCTTCGGCCTGCGGCCTCAGAATGACGGGGTGCCCCGTCATCCTGACCCTGAGCGAAGCGAAGGGGAAGGATCCTTTCCTAGAACCCAGCGCCCATTGAAAGCATCCAAGCCCTGCCGGGCAACGGAATACCCCAGATATCGGAATAACCCGTCTTGCCATCCTGCCCCACTGATGTCCGGTAGCTCGTTGCCATCGCATCAGCGACATTGGTGGCCATGAAGCCGATTTCCAGATCCAATGGACGAGAAATTATACTCCCGCGATCGCAACGCCATTTCACGTCCAATGCCGCATCGTGAACCCACCAAGGCGGCAGCAAAACATCATTGGCAACGTCCCGGTATACACGCCCCCTTCGCCGCGATGTCCAACGGGCCACAGCCGACCGCCAAGGCCGGCGGTACAAAGGTTGGGAAACGCTGATCGCCCCTTGGTCTGCTGGCACGCCTGGAATTAGAAGGTTGTTGCCATCGCCACTTTTGGAACGAAACCAAACCCAAGACGCACCGGACCGCAGGGCTCCGACGTCAAATAAATCCCAGGACTTCTCGCCACTGAATTCAATTCCAGTAATCGAACTTGCTTCGCCAAGGTTTATCGCGCGGTAGCTTGAAATGCTCGACGGAACAATGACGATCGCATCTTGGCGATTGTCATGAAACATGGACATGTGAAGTGAGGCGAACGCAGACTCGTCGTCGTGGTCTACTCCAACTTCAAAATGATTGATTTCTTCGGGCTGGATATCGCTCGACGGGATGATCCTCGCCCCATCACCTTCTGACTCCAGCAAACTCGGAGGACGCATCTCAGAAGCAACTTGAACATAGGGACGAAAATCAAACCGCAACGGAGCCTGCCAACCCGCAGACCATGCGGGGCGCGTCTCAGCGACCTCACCACCGGAATATCTAGCTGCATCTACCTTTACCTCGATGCTGCCAAACTGTGACGGCCCCTCTGCGATCCGGATCGCGGCCATGGCATGGCGGGTGCCGCGAGCAAGTTTCTGCGAAGGCAACTCCGATTCGTCGCCGCGAAATAAAATCCGGCACTGCGCCATCATGCCGACACACGCACCACTCCAACCGGCATCCCCCGTTCGCGTCATGATGAGCCGCTCGTCATGATCACGTACGATCAGAATGTCACCATCGGGATCGTCAACGGTACGCCGGTCGGAAATCAGTCCAACCGCCGCATCAAACGAGTCTGATGGTCCAGTATCCTGCTGAATGGAGATGCGTCCGATTCCCAAGTTATGGTGTTGCTGCGCCAAATTGGTCCCTGACCGTTGCAGCAAAGACGGCAAACCCTGGCGGGACTGGCTCCACACGCCAAACCCCTTTAAAGTCGTCCCACCCTGCCGCATCAAAAAAGCAGGCATGGCAAATCGCGAAACCCGGTCGTTGTTCCGGCGCCGGATCACCGAATCATCCTCACGATTCAACGGGGTGCCGTTGTCATCGTAATAGCGGAAATTTCCGCGGCTGTTCAGTTGGCGGATGTACAGGCGTGACCGGAAGTTTTCTCCGCTGGATTGCGCCCGCAATGAACTTGTGGTTGCCGTGGGTTCTGCAATGCGCAAACCAAATTTTTGACCTGAAAGCGTTGGAACGGAAAACTCCCGACCTAACCACGTTTGATCCTGATCACCTTCAAACAAACGAAATCGCAAGGCTCCACGGGAAGCCACAGCCGGTAAATCAAACGGAGCAGCCCCTGATGTTGCCTCGACAGAATCAAAGGCAGGAAGGTCCATTTCTTCAATGAGGGGCAGAGCGGCATAGGGATCGGCAAGGGGCAAGTCATCCACAAACAATTGGGTAAACCTGGCGTCTTGCCCGCGAACCCGAGGCAGGCTGAAGCCAAAAGGCGACGGGCGCTCTGAGGGGGCTGCATCAAAAGCCCCCTGGCGTTTCAAATGTGATGTCAGATCGTCTTGAGATGACCCGTTGGGAAAGAACCTGAGGCCCGAACCAGGATATTCAATCCGGGATTGATCGGGCCTGCGACCGCGAACAATCACCCTGTTCTCCTGCGCCATCGCTATCGATGCACACAGACCAGAATTCGCAATCAGGGTTGTTGAAATCCAGATCAAAATCCCCGTGTACGTTGAAAAAATATCTCGCTTTATCGTTCTTTTTCTCTTCATTCAATTCTTGTTCAACAACACAAATTGCATTGGATAGGTCTGGCCCGGACTGGCCAGTATGTACCGCGCAGGATTCCCAGACGCCTTGCCATTGGTGCCGATTGGATAAACCCACATCAGTGAATTTTTGCCATCGCTGTCACCAACAAGAAGATTGGAGGACGCCTGATCAAATGCAAGCCCGTAAAAACCGCTGCTTGCAGCATCGAATGTGTGAATGGTTTGAACGACTCCCGACGCCAGATCGATCGAAGCGATTTTTTTTCCAGATGATGTCTGTACCGAAGAAAATGCCATGGAAACCGGCTTGTCGTTGCTGCTGGAATTGGCTTTTTCTGGTCTGCCGCCAACCGTTGCGCCGTTGGTGAAAATCGTCGTTGCAGCAAAATCAGTCGCGACTCTGGTTTCGGCAGTATACCCGAACTCAATCACGTCCAAATATTCTATGCCTTTTTTACAGTTTGGATCGGCACTGAAACAAAGGCTGACCATCGAGACCCGGTCACCGTTACGCAGGAATCCAGAGGGATTGGTAAACCGCAGAGGCAGGCCGTTTACGCCGGGCTTCGATCCATTCAAATCAATTTCGACGTATTGGCCGGGGCCAATCCGGCGCCATCCGTAAATGGCTTGGGTGTTGTTGCCGCGGTAGTAGGCATCGAGACCTTGATGCAGGGCAAAAACATAATCATCCTCGGCCTTGCCACCCGACGCCTTGACCAGTGCTTCGAGCAGTTCTTCGCCCTTTACGACCATCAGGTCCACCGGCCGGAATGAACTCCCAACTGAGGTCTGCCTGAAGTCTGCGGGCACCACGGCCACACCTTCCCGCGGGGCAGAAGGATCAAACTCCACGAGCTTTCCCGCAGTATTGAGGGCAATCAGCCATCGCACGAATGAGCCATCGCGAAAAACGCGCAGTGCGTGTGGATCGCCGTTGCCAGCAAACGGAGTTGCCTGCTGCGTGGTGCGTCCGACCGAGGTAAAAACTGAATAATTCAATTCAGGAGCATGGCGCGAAAAAAGCGCCAGACCATCGCCCGCCGAAGTCATAAAAAGGTCGCCGGCCTCACCACTGGAAACCGGGCACAGGCGATCGGTTGCCGCATCCAGGGCCCACAGGGCACTGGACGAGTATGAGGCATCCGTTGTCACTGCAGCAACGATGCCCTTGAGCCCACCGTTACCGAGCGTTGCAGCCAGGGCGCCAGAATGCTCAACCACGTCACAAGATTTGGCATCGTCCACCAAAAAAGTACCATTGCCTTCCGGGGCCGCGCCGCCTTGGGGAATCTGCGTGCAAGATGCAGCGGCAAAAGTCATAATTGACGCCATGATCTTGGGCATCGAAAATTTTGTAGTTTTGATCTTGATCATAGGGCTAGGAAACCTCCGGCCGGGACTCAATTTTCGCTCGCACAATACCTGATATCACAGGACGGCCAACATGATACCGCAACACCGATGGCAAACTTATCCGACCTCCATTTTCAGCGTCATGTCGGCAGAGGCCAATGCTGCCGGCGCAGTGAATTTGGCCCAAGGATTTCCGGACTTTAACGGCCCTGAGTCCGTCATTGAAGCCGCCTGCGAGGCGATGAGAAAAGGCCTTAACCAATACGCACCAGCCACGGGAATCAAGTCGCTGCGCGATGCGATCAGCCGCCGCTACCAAAAGGCCTACGATCTAAAATATGATTCAGAACAGGGAGTTACGGTGCTCAGTGGGGCAACCGAGGCTATCTGGTGTGCCGTACAGGCCTTTTGCGGACCGGGGGACGAAGCCATTGGAATCGCCCCTTTTTATGATTCTTATCCCGCGGCCTGTCATGCAGGCGGAGCCACCCTGAAAACCGTTGCCCTGCAGCCGCCCCACTGGAAGGTGGACGCAGATGCCATCGAGCGCCTGGTAACCACCAAAACAAAAATGATTCTGATCAACACGCCCCATAATCCGACCGGGCGTGTTTTGACCCGGTCCGAAATGGAAGGGATCGCCACCGTAGCCCGCAAGCACGACCTTATCGTCGTTTCTGATGAAGTTTACGAAGAAATTGTTTTTGAGCCCGCGGTGCACATCCCAATGGCATCACTGCCAGGGATGTGGGACCGGACGATCACCATATCTTCAACATCGAAGACGTTCAGTTTCACCGGGTGGAAGGTCGGCTATGCTTGCGCACCCGCAGCCTTGACCGAGGGCATCCGACGCGTTCACCAGTTTACGGTATTCTGTTCGGCGACGCCTCTGCAGCACGCCATGGTGCGTGCTTTTGAACTCGGTGACGAATACTACAAGCAGTTTCGCCATGATTACCTTCAACGTCGCGATTCACTTTTGGCTTCCATCAGGGCCGCCGGTTTTGACGCCCCGGCGCCTCAGGGAACTTATTTTATTTCAGCTGGATATGAGCGACTCGCGCCCCATTTGAATGACTTGGAATTCAGTTTGAACCTCGTCCGCAAAAAAAAATTGGCAACGATTCCGCTCTCGCCGTTTTATCTGCCCGGTGATCCAACAAGCAAGGACCTGCGGCAACTTCGTTTTGCCTTCTGCAAAACGCCGGACACTTTAAAAAAGGCTGAACAGATTCTCGCGGCCATGGGCCCTGCAACATGATGGCCACATGCATCATTGTTTTTTCGCAACTGGTAATCTTGGGGGTTTGGCTGCGGACAGCAAGACACGCGTCTGCATTACAGGTCCTGCCTTGCGCGAAATCACTGGCAATCGAACCCATAAAAAAATGGCCACGGCTTTCCATTCTTATTCCAGCACTGAACGAAGGGACAACCCTGCGCGCGGCATTGATGACGCTTCTTGCGGTCGACTATCCGGACTTTGAAATCATTTGCGTCAATGACCGCTCCACCGACGATACAGGGTCTGTCATCCAGGAATTGGCGGCGCAGGACAATCGAATCAAGGCCATCAATGTCAGTGAACTGCCAAATGGATGGCTCGGCAAAGTCCACGCCTTGGACCAGGCATTGATTGCTTCAACAGGCGACTTCATCTTGTGCACAGATGCAGATGTTCATTTTTCCAAAGATGCCCTGAAGCGTTCGGTGATGACGATGGAGCATCGCCGCCTGGACCATTTATCTTTGCTCCCAAAGATCGCTTCTGCAGGATTTCTGTTTGATACAGCCCTGGCCCAAGCCGGCTGGGTTCTTTTTTATTTTATCAATCCAGCCAAGATGGGGACTGACGAATGCCGCGCTCCGATGGGCGTCGGAGCCTTCAATCTTGTCCGCGCCGATTTGATGCGCAGGATTCAACCGTTCAAGACATTGCGCATGGAAGTGATTGACGACATCGGGCTTGCAATCGTGTGCCATCAGGCCCAGGGAAAAGGTGCCCTCATGGGTGCGGGTACCGCCGTTTCCCTTGAGTATTACGCCGGTTACGGTGAAATGCTCAAGGGCCTCGAAAAGAACGCTTTTGCATTATCACGCTACTCTCTGGTACGCGCCAGCGCGGAGAACATGTTCGTCATTGCCGCACCTTTGCTCGCATTCGTCTGGCCATTTTTCCGGTCCGACTGGACCATCTCTTCAGGAGTCGCCGTCTACTTGATTTCTTGTCTGTTGGAGTTCAGGTCCCTGCAAAATCACGGCGTGAACCCGGCTTTGATACCAGCCTTTCCATTGGGCATGATGCTCTGTGGAATTGCCGGAGTGAGATCCATGGTTCAGACCTTGCGGCGCGGAGGGATCAACTGGCGCGGCACCACTTATCCCCTGAGCGACCTGCGACGGATGCAGATCACCAAGCTCCCCATTCCAAAAAGAAATGTTAAGTAAAAAGCCTTAGCGCGGCCGCATGGCGTTGATCTTCAGCCAGTTGGCGCGTTCCCGGACCGCGCGGATCAAGATCGCATTAAAGTCCTGCTGAATCGACTTTTTTGGAACCCAACCAAGTCGGGTCCGGACGTAGGTCAGATCGAATGAAAAATGCTCACCGGCAAATTTGATCATCCATGGCTTGGTAAAGTGTGGCCTTTTCCTGATCCGTTCAACCAACTCGATGATCCATGCACCAATCGTCACCACTTCAGGCGGCAACTGCATCAGGGAGATGGCCTTCCCACGAAACGCCGTGCATGCCCGGGCATGAATCTCACGGTAGGTCATTGGCTGAGGTTGCCCGATGAGAAATTTGTCCCGAACCCCTCCCTCCATGGCAACCTCAACGGACTTTTTGAGCCTTTTTGCAGCCAGGTCAGCCTCTGCCTGCTGGATCAATTCGCCACCTGGACCAAACTTTTGAAGGGTGATCGCAAAAGCCCGCACGACGTCTTCAATATGACAGTACGTCAAACCCCGGGTCGGAGGCCCCGGATAAAAATATTTTTCCAAACCTTCCGAAGCACATATTTCTATCCAGTTGAACAGCGGAACGAGTTCACACCAATCAGAGTAAACCGCAGCCAGAATCAATTGGACGATCGGCTGTCTGATCGTCGTCTGATCCAGCAACCTCTCTGCCTGTAACTTGCTGTGAGGGTATTCCCAAAGTCCGGCTCGCGGACTCGTCTCATTTTGCCGCTGGCCGGGCAGCACTGGAGCAAGGGCTGCCATGCTACCCGCAGAGATCATCAGGCAATCACCTGGCGCATCTTTTGACATCAACATCAGCAGGCGCTCCAGGCCTTCATTGACGCGTTGGTAGGCCGGGTTTGGCTGGTTGCTAAAATCATAATAAGCGGCAAGGTGGATGACCGCGTGCAAGTTTGCCGTGATCTCAGGGTGGCTGTCCCAAGCATCGGTAAAAGTTGCAAGGCTGCCAATATCCAAAACATCGACAACATCACCGATATACATGTCGTTCACAGGATGCTTGTCGATGCACCAGAAGCGAAACTGATCATTGAGAGAAAAACGGAGATGCCGACCAATCAAGCCAGCTGCGCCGGTCATCAAGATCCATTTTTTTGATTCGATCGGAGAGTTCAAGAGCAATCCCTCAATTTGATCTCTTTTTCTGATCTATTTTTTTTTGCGAGGAACCAGAACAGAAGCCGACAATTGAAGGAGTTTATCAGACAAGGCAGGAAAAAACCGGAACATGCCAGCAACCAACTTGTTGTCGAGCCCCGCTATGGATTCGGGAATCTCTTGATTGAAGGAATCCCAAACCGTCTCAGCAATAAATTCTGGTGCACTGCCGGGCAGCATAGATTCAAGATTAGCTGTCATCGCTGTTTCGGTGTAGCCGGGCATGACAATTCCGATATGGATCTTCTTGGCTGAACCAATTTCAATCCTCATGTTTCGCAGCATTTGATTTAATGCCGCCTTGGAAGCCCCATAATTGGCGTGCCCGGGAAACGGGACCGTCGAGGTAACGGATGACACAGCAATGATGGATCCAGAGTTTTTTTGACGCATCCAGTGAAGTGCGAGTTCGTGAGCGATCGAAACCGGCGCAAAGTAATTGACTTCGAATTCATCAAGAAAAGATTCCGGATCACGGTCAATCAAAGGCCCTTCTACGGCCACCCCGGCATTCAGCACAGCAGCGCAAACGTCAGGATGACGACGAAGTACCGTCTGGATGAATTTGATCGCTTTTTTTGAACCCGACAGATCGGCAGGCATGACGTGGGCTGTACCACCGTTTGCCTTGATCTCTGCCGCGACAGAATCAAGCGCTGGCTTTCCGCGCGCCGTCAAAATGACCGGGTGGCCTTGTTGGGCGAACTTGTGGGCCGTTGCTGCACCTATCCCACGGGAGGCCCCCGTCACCAGGACAATTCTTCTTTGAAAATCTGGTGACGATCGAATCATGGCGAATTGGATCTCCAAAAACGTCAGCGGTTGCCGTCGTGAACTTTGAAAACAACAGAACCCCAGGTCAAACCGGAACCAACAACCGACATGACGATGATGTCGCCGTCGCGGTACCGGTCCCAATTCTGTGACATGGTCACCGGCGCGCCCGCACCGCCTTGATTGCCGTGGAAAGCGACATTATGGAGGTGTTTTTCCGGAGCGATGCCAATCCTCTGGGATGCTGACATGAGCATACGAAGGTTGGCCTGATGACCGATAAACCAGTTTACATCCCCTACTTCCAGACCGTTGCGCTCCATGACGGCCTGGGCAGCGCTGACGGTTTTCAGGATCGCAAACTTTTGAACCGCTTTACCATCCTGCTCAAAAGATTTTCCATCCAGCATCCGGATCGTATCAGCGCCCTCTGGCGAGGATTCAACCATGGTATCGATAACCTCGAGGCATTTCCCCCTCGGAGCATTCTCGACATAGGCCGCATAGGAACTGTCACCAAAAAGGATACACCCCTTCCGGTCGGAGTAATCGACGCGGGTCGTGTAGCGCTCGGCGCCGAAAATCGCGCCAGTCGTTGCACTACCGATGGCGAAAGCTCCACGCATGGTCTGAATCTGGACGGCGAAGGTGCTGCAGGCCGAGTTTGTGTCGTAGGCGTAACCAGTCTTTAAATTTGAGTCTCGCGCCGCATAACAAGCGTGGGAAGGGATGTCACTGTCGGGAACCGACGTTCCACCGATGACGGCACCGGCATTTAGGTTTTCGCCCTCTAAACCAGAACGCTTCATGGCCAGATCCCAAGACTTTGCGCTCATCTGACCAAAGGTCATCACGCGCCCAGCTTGAACCAGATCATCACGAGTGGTCTCGCCGAATCGAAGGGCACGGATTTCTTCCGGCCGGAGGATACTCCGCCGCTCTTGAATACCGACCCGGTCCACAATCCACTGGGCGTCCGAACCGATGTCCAAACTGTCGAAAAAGTTGTTGTCCAGGACATTGTCGGGCACATAGTGCCCAACCGCAGTCAAAAATATTCTGGATGTAATTTTTTGGTCGGCTGACATGAAATTCCTGTCAATTGGTGAACATTCCACCGTTCACATGGATGGTGGAACCTGTGATGTAGGATGATTTTTCTGAGGCCAGGAACTCCACGGCTCCTGCAATATCCTCTACGGCACCAAAGCGCTTAAGTGGAATCCGGCCCAACATGGCCTCTTTGACTGGCTCTGGTAAAGCCCCCGTCATGTCCGTCTCAATAAAACCAGGAGCCACGCAGTTGGCAAGAATCCCGAATGGTGCAAGTTCAGCAGCAATGGACTTGGTAAATCCAACGATCCCGGCTTTTGTTGCTGCATACATGCTCTGTCCCGGGTTGCCAGTGAACCCGACCACCGAGGCGAGGTTGATGATCCGGCCCCATTTCTGCCGGATCATTGGGCGGGCAGCAAATTTTGAAAGGAGAAAAACTGACTTCAAATTGGTGTTGATCAGAGTGTCGAAATCATCAGGCTTGGCCAGGGGCAAGATTTGATCGATGGCAACGCCCGCGTTGTTCACCAACACATGAAGGCCACCCATCTCGGCAGCAACGGTCTTGATCAAATTCTGGCACGCTGCAGCGTCCGAAAGGTCCGCACGAAACGCACGAGAACCTGGAATTGCAGCACACAAAGCAAGAGCCTTGTCTTCGTTGCCGCGATAATGCACTGCCACTTTGAAGCCGGCATTGCCCAGCGCCATCGCGCAAGCAGCACCAATCCCCCGAGACGCCCCCGTGACCAAAGCCACCTTGTCCGCCATGAATGCCCCCAACCCGCCAAAAGTATTAGTAATTCCCGAAAAATCACGGGACGGATCTGGGGGCAGGTTATCAGCTGGCGCGGCCTCGGACAAGACCGGGTTCAACCTGGGATTGACTCAAAACCCTTTTCATAGCGTGCGCAAATTGGACGATTTCAGCCGTATTACGCCAAATTCCATTGATGTCGGCGGCGGCATCAGGGTGAAACCCCTCGTGGGCGGCTCGATTGCGAAAATCCTGAAAAACATGGAGCAGGCGGCAAAACTCTGCAAGGACTGACTGATCCTTGAACGCCGCCGGCACAACGGGAAGGATTCCGGTCAAACCAAATCGGCACTCGTTGCGTCCAAAAATAAAGAAAAACAAACCAAAGGCTTTCAGACCGTCCAAGGTGAACCGGCGGCCCGGTTTGAACTGGCAAAGGGCCAATAGCAATTTACGCATCTTGAACTTGCTGAAAAATGGAATCGCCTTGATGACAGGCATCGCAGCAATGTAATTCTCAAACTCGTCCATCTTCTCCTGGATTGGACGGGCGTATCCAATCAGATCCAACTTTCTTTGGATCGTCCCCTGTTGAACCAGGCGAAGGCAAGCCGACTCAAAATACTCACGAAACAGAAGCTCCATCGCTTTATATTGCATGTCGATCACTGGACTAAGATCGATCGATGCCGCAGCCGATCCGTTCTCAATCTGGCGGTGGAAATACCAAGCTGTCCTCAAGGCTCTCTTTACCTCTGCGGAAAGCTGCTCGTAATGCGGAATCGACTTCGCGAGGGCATCGTCCATCACTTTTGCGTCAATGGCCGGTACCGCGACGGACGCCGGGCTTCCAGCCAAACCGGTCAATGCCTCCCAAACCTCAACCAATGGCTCACTTGATCCTCCGTTTCCACGCGAGGCCTTGATACGACCGGCCATGTGAGCCACGGCGGCAGCAATTGCATCACGATGGCCGTCGAGTTTCTGCGTTTTCAGGATACCCGCAATTTCGATTTGCAAATCTGTTGCAGCATTGTCGCGGGAGACCATGGAAATCAATTCCTGAACTGCACGAGAAGACCCTATGGAACCGAGTGCACGCGCCACTTCGGTCAACTCACGAACATCATCAGATCTGACAAAATCAAGAAGCTTCAACACGGCGAGATCGCTCTGATGGCGCTTGCCCAGGGCACGGATGCAAATGATCCGGTAGATACCAGTCTTTGCCCTCATTGCATTGGTCGCTGCTGTCCAGGAATCGTCGGATGCAGCTGGATCACCGATGACAACAAACTGTTGCCAGACTCCTGAGACGATTTTTTTTATGTGCTCCGGTGGACCATCCTTGGTCAGAAGCCAGCTGAGGCAAGCCCCTGCGCCATCGTCATCGGATGAACCACGCACCCCCTTGGCACGCTCAACCAAAGGCGCCTTGCTTGCGAGACCTGGCAGTCTCCCGTTCAACCATTCAAGATTCCCATCGACAGGCAACAGGAGCAGCAGGGATTGAGGTGAACCACTGCTGATTCGAGCCTGCAAAGACTTAAACTCCTTGTTGTGAAAGGACCAAAGGTAGATCCAGGCGGCAAAGGCAGATTTGTCCTCTGGCACAAACTCGTGAACGGACTTCTCGCAAATCATGCGAGCCAGGGCGTCCACGCGCTCGTCCTGAATTCTCCTTTGCAACATACGGACAAACATGAGGGCCTTGAACGCTGGAGACCATGCGTCGCCTTCTGCGCGCATCGCGACATCAACACAGGCCCGGGCAAGGCTATCATCCGGTGCACGGACTGATACTTCCAGAATGGTATAAAGGATTCGCTGAGGTATCCCGGGCAGGCCCGCCAAAGTCACGAGTTCGTTCCACCGGGAGCATGACGGCGTACCAGCCCATAGCCGCAATGCTTTGGCGGCAACATCCTGGGGCCAGTGGATCATGTGATCAAAAACAAAATCTTCGAAGGTGGTTGGGTCACCCATGGAGATTGCCTCGAGAAGGGAAATCTTTTCGGCTGCGGGCAGCTCGAGCCGAAGCAGGGCAACGACAATTGCAGAAGGCAGGCCGACTCCGGTCGAAACAAATCCCGACAGGAGCCGCATCCGGACTTCATGGGACTCACCGGCAAGATAAGAGTCCAAGGCGTTCACAGGCTTCAAAATTAACTCCTGATATTAAAAGCGTGCACCAACGTTCAGATGAAATTCACCACGTGCGACCCAAAATCCGGTTTTTTTTCCTCGGGGATAACACAATGAAGCATTCGCCTCGCAGGCATCCGTCTGTGGTTCGTGAAGGGGCAGCCCGTACGCCAGGTTCACGGAACCAATGGCGGTGAGAAAGTTCAGGCTGGTGCCGTAACTGGAGTAATGATCGCTCCATAAACGGTCTGGCCGTCCTTTTAGATCACTGATGCTATAGCCATTGTTGTCTTCAATGGATCGCAGGGCCGTATCTGCCGGGCATGCAGAGTCGTTTCCGTTAAGCTCGACTGGAGAAGAAAATGCACGGGTAAACCGGTCTGATTCTTCTTTGCTAAAAAACACGTTCCCGTTATCAAAAAATAACGTGGCGGCAAGGGTTTCACTGAGCCGATAGCGCCCCTCGGTCTTGAGCACGACCCGCCGGGAGCCCCCCGATCTGGTGTTCTGATAGGAACAATCCCAATAACCGTCCTGGTTCAAATGCGGACTGCGGACAATTGGCCCAAGTGATCGCTCTCTGAATCCACGCACTGTGTCAGCGCCGCCAACGTATAGGCGCTCCGAGGGAGGCAAAAGGTCAAGAGACCGGTCTTCTCCCCTCCGCTCTACATCATGAAATGTCGTCAGTAGAGCACCAAGCGCAACGACAAAACGCGAACCGAACCCAAAGTATCTGGCGTAGCTAATGTCTGAACGCAGATAGCGCAAATCACCGCCGAGGTCAAAACGGGCCAGACTGAGTTCTGGAATCAACGTATAGCCGCGGGTTGGCCAGGTCGGATCGTTTCTCTTGTCGATATTGGCGCGAATCCCGATAAACCCGACTCGCACATCATCCGACAGCAGAGGGGACTTCTGGATCTCACCACTTTCCTGCTTCGTTAATTTTTGTCCGTAGAATAACGATGCATGGGAGGACGCCCCCAACCAACGTAATTTTCTGGTGAGCGCAACCTCTCCCGCACGGCTGATCTCCCACGCACTTTCCGTGGATCTGGCCTGGTTGTTCGCAGAAATCGTAAAATCAACAGGCATATCAAATATGTAAGGCTCAACGTAGCCAGCCCCGATGTTTCGCCCGACCAGGGTCTTGTTACCGATGGCAATTTGACGGAGCTCTTGGGTGAAACCTGCTCGAACAGAAACCTGCCGACCGACTCCACCAATGTTTGAATACGTGGCCTCGGTATTAAACCGGTATCCATCACCCAGACTCCAGCCGGGTCCAAAAGACACGGTGCCCGCCTTGCCTTCACGCACGTCCACCAAAATATCCAATTCCGGGTCCTCGTCAGCCAAGGCATTCCGGTCCATCGGCAAAATCTGAACCGAACGGAAAAGCCCAAGGGCCACCAACGCCCTTCTCGAATCCGTGATTTTTGCTGGATCGTACCAATCGCCCGTCTCAAACCGCAACTCCCGCACCACAACCTTGGACTTCGTGCGGGCTAAACCGGCTACGGATATATTTCCGATCTTGACGCGTTTTCCCTCGAAAACCTCGACCACAACATCCACCAGGACTTTTTTCCGTTCCGTCCGAAAGGACATGTCCAACTTGACGTCTGCATAGAGAAATCCAGCTTCAAAATACTTGGTCTTGATCGACTGCTGCAACTTGAACAGGGCGGACCGGTCCAACGGATCGTTAACAACCAAAGCGCCATCTTCCTCCGGGAGGCGAAGTAGATCAGCGGGGTCCAGAAATTTCGCGCCTTGAACCTGAATGGAACCCAAAACCCTCTGAGCCCCTTCATTGATCGCAATGGTCAACTGCGCACTTCCCGTATCCCGGTCGCGGGACGGCGGACGATCACGGACCACCACATCCCAAAACCCAGCCATTTGGTACTTCGCCTTGATCGATTCAACCCCGTTCCGGATCAGATCTGGATCGAGAGGCGCAGAAGTATTCTGCCAAAATCCCTTGATGTTCATCAGCCCAATCAGTTCGCGATAAGAAAACCGTTGGCCGCCCTCGAAATTGATTCCACGGAGGATGTACTGAACCCCCGGATCGACATCAAAAACGTAAACAACTTCGTCATCGCTTGGGCGTTCCTGCTTTGGTCCCGTTACAGCCACATCACTGAATCCCTTGGAACGATAGCGTCGAGTCAATTCCGCTGACATGGCATCCGGACCGACAATGGTGGGATCGATTCCCGAAAGTTCATCCTGGGCGAAAAGATCGTCGATTCTGAGGGTCGTGGACCGATCGCGAACCTGGTAACGGATCCGTTTTCCAAGCACACCACCAATATGGACCGTAGCGGTGTTCTTCTGAGGATGACGGGTCAATCCTGCAAGTTCGATCCGCGCCTGATTGTAACCACGGGCACGCATTGCCTCCAGCAGACGGTCTACCGATTGCCGAATGGCCTCCTGGTCACAAATATCTCCGACTGCGATGCCGGCTGAAACACCACCCGGCAACTTGAGACCCATGTCGACTTTTTCAATGATGCAGGGCTCACCTTCTGAGACCATGGCACGGTATACAACGTACGAATCCTCCTGAACGGGCTTGACGGAAACCTTCGCCTCAAAATAGCCCCGACTTTTCAGATACAGGACAAAATCCGATTCGACTTTTCCACGCATTTCAGGAGTATCGACTTGGCCTTCCACGTTTTGCGCCATAATCTTCAACTGGGACCTCAGATCGCGCAACGAAGACTCAACCTCTATCTCGCCAACGACTTGCGCGTGACGGCCAACGATTAAAAAAGAACCACCCGAATCCGATGCTAAAAATTTCGCATCGAGTTCAAGAAAATCTGTTTTCCGTCCAACATCCTCAAGGACCCGCATGAGTTCCGCAGAAGTTGACACGTCAGGATGTCGATCACGCAGGTTCCTGAGCGTCGCGTCCGACAACAACCCAGGCGCAATTTCCCACGGCGCAGCAAAAGCCACGCTTGCACCACCAATGAGTGCGAGGCTCAAAATCGTCCCGAATATTTTTTGGAAACGAATCACAATTCAATCACTTCCTTTTGATGGTTCTCATACTCACGGAAATGCAAATCTAAATTTCAAGTCGGCGCCAGTATCGGCAGGAATCGAACTCTTTGTCTCAGTCGCCGAAGAACTCTGGCTTTGGCGTTCGACACCCAAGCCAAAAGAAATATTGTCTGACAACGAGATTTCACTCGACAACTTCATTGATTGTTCCTGATCAACCCTCAGCACAACATCCAGATCATCACCCAGATTCAGCGGCAAATTGACTCTTAGCATTGGTTTGCCATCAGGAGCCGCATACGTGTCGAAATAAACCTGTTTCACAATCTTTTGGCCCGACAAATCAAAAAGTTTCTCGACAGGTTCGTCCAATTGCCCCCAAATAAAACCCAGAGCCTCTGTCGCTGCGACATTTTGGGTTTCACCAAGGGCTTGCTGTTCCTCTGGCAAAGAACCGCGCCCAAGAAGAACAAGAATATCCACCTTGCTGATGGCATTCCCATTTTGGCGGGTAGGCGGGTCAATCGAGAAATCAACTCTAGGATTGGACGCGCGACCAGACATGTTGATGTAAACCCGATAGTTTTGGACTTCACTGACGGCCGTAATCTCGAGGGTCGGGTCAACGCGAAGCGGATCGTCGAATGAAATGATGCCACGACTTATCGAGAAATCACGCTTGTAGACGAACTTCCCGCGGACAACATCAATCTGCCCCAAAATTGATGGCTGTTGATCCGATCCGCCAATCTGCAGGTTGGTGCTTAGTAATGCCTGAATCAGCCGGTTGTTCACGTTTACAGTCTGATCCGCACGGATTGTTAAATCAAATTGAAGCACAGGGTCGCTGACTGCGGAAGGGATTGAAATCGCCTGTTTTCGGATTGAATTGAGAATTTCTGCGCCGAGGTCAACCTCACGCGTCGAACGCGCACGGGTCACCTGAAGGTCCCCAGAAAGGCGATAGGGGCGCCCTTTTCCAGTCAACGAAAGGTTCCCGCTGACATTTGATTCAAAGCTCTTCAAGAAAGCGACCGGATAGACGACGGCAGCGTCCTCAAGACGCAAGTCCAGACTAGACTCGCTTTGTTCATCCGACGATCCAAAAACAAAAGTTCCAGCACCATCGAGACGGCCGCTTCCCTTGGCAGCTGTGAAAGATTCGAGCTGAAGTTGACCGTTCACTACGACAGCCTTCAGGCGGATGTTTCTTAACGGTGGCCGAAAATCGGCGAGACCGACTGAGACTGGCTCCCATGACCCAGCTGTAAACGGATTCGCGCGCACATCGTTGACCTCAAATCCGTAGGAGGGATCGTCAACCTTGCCGGTGACTTGACCTTTGAATGCGAGCTTTCCAGTGGCGCTTTCAATCTGCGGAATCATGTCACGCAGCAAGGAAAGGTCAACAGTACCATCCATTCCAATGTTCAAACGATGAGGTAAAATATTTCCATCACGTACGCTCGCCCGAAGTCGTGCCTGCCGTGACGACAGGATCAAGTCCCGGGAACCCTGCGCCGAGAGGGCACCACCCGAAAAAATGGCTTCAAATGGGGCTTCTGATTTGAAATCTACCACACGCTGTTCACCGGTAACCTCACGCAGCATCCTGCCACTGATATTCGATATGGTGAGTTTCCCGTTAGATCGCCAAAAGTCGCCCAGTTGGCCCTTCATGTTCCACGAACCATTGAGGTAAAAATAATTCCGGGGATCCGTCGCAAACCATGGTGTCGCCAGAAAACGCAAATCCATGCGGTTGGCAGTGAAAAACCACTCAAAAGGAGTGCCAGCCTTGCTCATGTCCAGGGTCATTCGCCCCTCCAAGGCATTTCCGCCCTGATTGAGGATAAGTTGGAACCGCTGCCCGACCACGACACCCTTGACTTGCAACGGTGCCGTCACGCTCCCAAGAAGTTTGGGGCGCATGACACCGATATCGAATGCACCCTCAAGATTTTCCAGGCGTCCACCAAACTTGAACTCCCCGGTCAAGAAACCGCTGATTCCAAGCGACGCGAATTTTTTTTCAAGAAACGGAAATTGAGAAAGATGATCTGTGTCTGATTTCAAATTTGAAATCGAATATAATTTCGCGTCAAGTTCAAGGCCATCCCGCCCCGAAATCCCTGGTCCAGTCGATCTGATTTTATCTCGATTTTTTTCACGAACATGACGAACCCTGCCATCGATGGCAAGGTCGCCCTTTAAAAGGTTCACCTCAGAGAGGCGCCAGCCCTCAACATTCGAATTGATTTTGGCGGTGGCATGGTCGGCCATCCGTTGACCGTCATAATTGACATCAAAAATTCCAACCGTGGCATCAATATCCCACCACAGAGGTGCCTCCAGCTTTCCGTTGATACTTCCCCGTGCCGTCTCGATTCCAAATGAGACAGGAGTGTCCACCTTTGCAGTCAGCAAAAAACCATTCACAAGTTCAGCAGGCACATTGGCCGCCTGGATTCTGGACTTGATCATCATGTCATGTTCAAGATCAAGCGTACCCTCGTCGGCAATTACTTCCGCGCCCTCCTCTGGAACCAGCCGGAGATTTTCCCAACCCACCAATTTGCCATCAACAGACCAGTTGGTGGACGCACGGCCAAGGTTCATTTTCCCAACTTTCAGGTCAGCAAACTTTGCATCACCCGAAACCACGACATGGTCATATGGGCCATGGATCCTTGCTGAAAAAGCGCCATTTCCACGAATTGGGATCTGCGCAAAATATTCGGCAATACGAGCATCAGCTTTTTTTGCAGCAACAAGAAGGTTGATTCCTGACTTGTCATCAAAGGTAACAGGGCCAGACAGGTCCAATGATGTGGCAGAGCCCGAACTGTGACACTGACCCCCGGTGCCATCAAAAACGATCCTGTTCGAATCAATGTCCAGCTGTAATTTTAGATCGCAATTTGGACTCGCAGGAAACGCCGACTTGTTTTCGGGCATTCCAGGTACCGTTATCGTCTTTATCGCAACCGAAGCCGACGCCTTCATCTTGAACGGCGTAGAGGTTCCGGAGAGGTCGAGGTCCGGCGCCGTCATGTCCATGTCAAACGCATCAAAACTAACGTTGAAGACATCAAGGAGTTTCCCAAGAGGCAGTGAATCAGGCTTTACCTGGAATGAATACTCCCCAGGCCCGTCAAGGCGGAGCATACCCTTGCCAGTGCCGTAGAGTTTTGATCCGATGATAAGTTGGACGTCCTCAAACTTGATCCTGTCGGAACCAATGTCCAGCCGGCTCTTGAAGTTATGTAGTTTGAAACCGCCAAAAACTGCCCCTGACGATTCGGCATCCGCGACGACAGAGAATTCTGGACTTTCGGAAACTTCCCCCAGTGGAACCGCAAATTTTGCGTTTATAGTTGCTTTGCCCGGCCCGAGGGTTTCTGGGATGTCCAAAATGGATCCAACGAGAGCTATATCTCCCGCTAATTTCATGGTGGCATCTCCAGAAACCTTGCGAAGGTTCGCCTGGGGTATCAGCTGGTCAAAGTTGATCCTTACCGAGCCATCACCACTCAACCCGGAACTTTTCAACTGGGATATTTTTACATCGACCGTGTTGGTATTGTATGTGGCCTCAGCCGCCATCGTGGCACCTGAAAGGTAATTCGTTCCGCCGGACCGCAAAACAACATCGGCCGCCGAAATACTCAAGTCCGCGCTATCCCATCCCTGCAAGGTAAGCGCGAGATCGATGCTCTCGCCCCGAAAAAGAAAGGATTCCGGAAGCAAGGGCACTGGCCGGAGTTTCCCAGGCTGAAACAGCATCACGTTGGCGTTGCGTAAAATTATTTTCCGTACCGGCACTTGAAATTCTGGTGGCCATACGTATCTTTTTGCCACTGCATGCCCGGAATTTTGCACTTTAACGAGACCGCCAAGACTTTCAAGGTCGTCGACTTCAAGGCGAGTGTTATTGGCTTCAAAAGAAGCCAATTGTGGTTGGCCGATTAAAATAGACCAAATCGACAAGGTTGCGCGGATGTGCGCTGCTGCAAGTATCTTCCTGTTCACGGCCGTCGGGTCATCCCGCCCAACATCGGTCCGGGCGACCTCAAGGCCGTAGAGATCGAAAGCGGGCGGAAATAACTGAACCCGCATCACACGATAATCAACAGACAGATTGGTTGACTCGCGCAAAATCCTGTCGACTGTGTTCCGAATCAGGCGGTGGCTGTAAGGATTATCAATCACCAGGTTAAGCAGATACATCGCCGTCAAAAGCATGACTGCGAAGATGAGGAATTTCTGCTGGCGCCTGCTGACCATCACTGCTGCTATTGATCCTGTTCAAATTGGTTTTAAAAGATCCATCAGCCCCGGCATTCCCTTGGGTGCTGTAGATGTTGCGATGGATGCGACCTTCGTGCCGTCATGTCCTATGGCCGCTGCGATGTGTTGCACGTCAACCTGGTGTGAGCCAGACATGAATGCCTCGATCATTGCCTTCTCAGCCAGCCGCCCGAGTCTGGTCAAATTTTGTCCCGAGGCTGAGATCGCACGCTGAATGGCAGCCGGGGAAAATAAGGATCGGGCCAAGGTTCGGTCACATCCAGCCAGGGTCAACCGGTTTTCGAGCCACACGCTTTGGTCTGTGGCGGACGGTGGTGGCAATGGCAATTGCATCGCCCGGGCCTCAAGGGATTTTGGCCATGAGGAAACAATCTTTTGCAGACCGTCTTCATGACCGAACAAGAAAAACTGGACAACACCATCGATCAATTCACCCTGCCTGATGACAGCGAGGATATATGCTGCCCAAGGTTCTCCGGAAAGCAGGCCAGCATTGTCAAAAATAATTGCCAAACGTTTCTGCTGGTTCCTCAGGGCATCGAACACCGGAGCCAGCGCGATCAATTGTCCACGCATCGGGCCCGCCAGTGCAGCACCGTCTACCTCGCCTGTCTTCGGGACGCCCAATCTCGATGCCCCAAACGAGGCAATGCGAGACGTGAGCGCTGATGGATCCGCTCCTGCTGCTCCGGGTGCAAGAAGCAATGCATGGTGTGTGGATTCTGGAAGGCTGTCGTATAAACATCTTGCCATGAGCGTTGACCCGACGCCGTCGCGCCCACCGACGATTACCACCGGTGCGCCTTCTTGAGCTGCAATGAGCATCCGCGTCGCGGTGGATCGCTGATTGTCCAAAAGCATGCGGGCAGGCACATCAACGCGACCAAAAAATGGCGAGTGCCGCAAACCCCAAAATGCAGCAAAACCCGCGGGCGAAAGATCAGAACCCTGGTTATCTGGCGACGAGACATTATGATCCATTATTTCGCCTCCATCCAGGCTGCCTTCAAAGCATTAAAACGGCCAACCTGTTTCACGAGAAGTTTATCCGCCTGATCAAGGCGTCCAACGGAGCAGTATAATTTTGCCAGCGAAAAACTAGTCTGCTCCGCCATGTAATTGAGGCGCATCAATTGAGTAAGAACAACGATGGCGTCTTCCATCTCACCAAGCAACAAGTGCAGCTGAGCCAGAAACACCTGAGGCAAAGAAAATCTTGCAGCAGCAGATGACGCACTCTGCATCAACCGCCGGGCCAGAACCGTCATGGAAAGCTCCATGTAAAGGTTCGCCAAAATCAAGAACGCCATGATGTTTCCAGAATGGGATTTCGCATGTTTTAGAAGCTCACCCTCGGCCGCCCTGAAGGCGTCGATCTTCAATGCCCCCGGGACGTCGGCGGCGGACACGCTTAACCTCGCGAGGGCGCAGGCGCACGCCGCTCGATGGACGAATAAAGCGTCCTTGGCAAGGAGCCTGATGTTTGCGATGGCACGATCTTGTTCGGCTGGGACGCCACTTGCTAAAGCCATCGCGCAGGCATGCGCCGCGGCACTGGAGGGGGACTGAATTCGTTTGATCAAGCTGCTGAAAGCCTGAATCATCATCATCCGCGTGATCGGCTTCGTCGTCGTAACGAAGCCAAACTGGCTTGCAAAAGCGGTTTCGTCATCGATTCGATCCTTGTCCACCAAGACCATGGTGGGAGCCAAGTACAGCGCAGGATTTCTGAGTTCCTGGAAAACATGCAAGGCGGCGGGACAATGCTGTGTGTCTTCAATTATAATTCCAGCGTACTTGCCGGACGTAAAGCCACGCAACGCTTCACCAAGAGTCACCAGTCCGGTGGCAACCCGCCACTCTGGCGACATAACGATCTGCGCGACGTGGCGCTCATGATTGTCGCCGACAGCCACGTAGGCAATTTCCCGGACATCCGCCATAGTCACAAACCTGCCCCAGACTTGGACCTGCAGCCAAAGTCAGAAATAGTGGAATTTATTAAAATTTTAGCATAATTAGCCCCCCAACCGGGAGGTGCAGCGGGCCATGGAAAAAAGCAAACGGCTGAGTCGGAACCAGGCAGGGATTCCACGGATCATTCTTGGCAGCTCCTCGCCACGCAGGCGCGAACTTCTGGGGCACATCACCATTCATGAGGCGTTCTCGCCCAACGTCGAAGAAAAGCCTAAATATGCTGAAAAACCGGATGCTTATACAATCAGGAACGCCACTGAAAAGGCAGCCGCGACCGTTGCGTTCGTGACAGACTCTGGCAACCCGGCAAAAAATGCCGGGGCAGCCGTCATCATCGCCTGCGACACAATCGTCGTCCTTGACGGGCAGATTCTGGAGAAACCCCTCGATGTTGCGGATGCCCGTCGCATGTTGGGCCAACTGTCCGGCCGCACCCACACGGTGATCTCGGGCGTCTGCGTTGTGGAGCTCGATGGACTAAAACCCTTGAAGGACAAGGCTTTTAAGGTTGAAACGCAGGTTTCAATCAAATCCCTGACGCCCTCGGAGATCGCTGCGTATGTCGACACAGGCGAACCGATGGACAAGGCCGGTAGTTACGGGGCCCAAGGTATCGGAGCCTACATGATCGAGCGCATCGATGGTTCCTACAGCAACGTCGTCGGGCTGCCATTGACCGAACTTGTGCAGACGCTGCGGGACGAGTTCGGCGTTCACCTTTGGTGAGTTTTGCTTTAAGTTCGCCCCCATGGCCTTGATCTATTTCACATCAGAAGACCTCGAAGTCGATGTCGACGAAGGCATTGCTTTGGTCGACGTCGCGGCTGAAGTCGACTGTGACATCACTTTTGGCTGCAAATCTGGCAGCTGTGGCACCTGCCGGGTCCGGGTGGTTTCGGGAATGGACAACCTCTCACCCGCTGCGACGGAGGAGAGGGATTTCCTGCAAGGTTTTGGTGCACATCCCGACGAACGCCTCGGCTGCCAACTCAAAATCAACGGCGATTGCAAGATCCGCTATGTCGGTCTCGACGACCTGGAGGACTGAGGGATCTTGTCGAAAACCATTTTAAAATCAAATCCTGGTCGCCCTGGAATCTCTGGCAACCGCCGCAATCATCCCGGTTTTTTTGAACTGGCGAAACACCAGATCATGTTCCTCGATGGCGGAATGGGCACACAACTTCAGTTGCGAGATCCCTCGCCTGACGACTTCGGCGGAGCCATCTACGAGGGTTGCAATGAAATCCTTTGCGCCACCCGCCCCGACTGGATTCGCGAAATCCACGCGGCTTACCTTGACGCCGGCGCTGACGGGATTGAAACCAATACTTTTGGTTCAAACGAAATCGTATTGGCAGAATATGGAATTCCGGAACGAACCTACGAATTAAACGTCACGGCCGCCCAACTTGCACGGGAAGTCTGTGACAGTTACACCGCGCGGCCAACCTACGTCATCGGTTCCATTGGGCCCGGCACAAAATTAATCACCCTGGGCCACGTCGACTACGACACGATGCTGAAGAGTTACCACGCCCAGGCGCTCGGCTTGATCGATGGTGGATCCGACGTCCTGCTCATCGAAACGGCTCAAGACATCCAACAGATCAAGATCGCCATCCGGGCTTGCCGCGAAGCGATGCGCGAAAGAAAAATCGAACTCCCGATCATGGCCCAGGTGACGGTTGAATTAACCGGAAGCCTTTTGGTTGGCAGTGACATCCAGTCGGCATTGGCCACGCTTGAGATGTTTCCCCTCGCAAGCCTTGGCCTCAACTGCGCCACTGGCCCCGACGAGATGCGCAATCATTTGCAATACCTCAGCCAGTCCGCGCCGTTTCTTCTAAGCTGCCTGCCCAATGCAGGACTTCCGGAAAACGTCCGTGGCCAGACGGTCTATCCCCTCGGCCCGGAAATGTTCGCGGAAAAGGTGGCTGGGCTTGCCCGCAATCACGGCGTCAACATCGTTGGCGGTTGCTGCGGTACAACTCCAGATCACATCCGCGCCCTGAGTGCCGCTCTTTCTGACCGCAAGTTGGGCGAACGGGAACCGCGCTATGAGAACGCCGTATCGTCACTTTACAACGCACAAAGCCTGGATGTTGACGTACGACCGCTTTACGTCGGCGAACGCACCAACGCCAATGGGTCCAAACTTTTTCGCGATAAATTAAAAGAGAACGACTACGACGGACTGGTTCAGATCGCAAAAAGCCAGCTCAAAGAAGGCGCGCACATCCTGGACTGCTGCACCGCCTATGTCTCACGCAACGAAGTGAACGATATGCGTGAGTTCCTGCAACGCACCGTGACGCAAGTCAATATTCCGATCATGGTGGATTCGACGGAAGTTCCCGTCATCGAAGAATCGCTGAAAATCATCCCAGGCAAAGCGATCGTCAATTCCATCAACCTTGAAGACGGCGAGGATCGCGCCCGCCAGGTCTTGGAGCTTTGCCGCACTTATGGTGCCGCAGTCGTCGCCCTGACGATCGACGAAGACGGAATGGCCAAAACCCGCGAGAAAAAACTGGCGATTGCCAAACGCATCTTCGACATTGCACACGGCGAGTTTGGCTTGAAGCCAGGAGACATCATCTTTGATCCCTTGACCTTTACCTTGGGGTCGGGCGATCAGGAATTCCGCAGCAGCGCCATTGAGACCCTGGAAGCGATCCGGATGATCAAGGAAGCGATGCCCGGGGTCAAAACCATACTTGGATTGTCCAACGTCAGTTTCGGCTTGAATCCCTATCCGCGCCGGCTTCTGAACAGCGTCATGCTTTATCACGCCGTCGAATACGGCTTGGACATGGCCATATCGAATGCCTCAAAAATTCTACCGGTCTTCAAAATTCCACCGGATGAGCGAAAAATATTTGATGACTTGATTTTTGACCGCGTCATTCCGGGCTACGATCCCCTGAAGGAACTACTTGCCCGTTATACCGACAAAAAAGCCACGCTCCGTGTTGACGCCTCTGAGTCGGCCAATTTGCCCCTGCCGCAGCGCCTGGCAAATCACATCATCGATGGCGAAAAACTGGAAATCATTCCAACTTTGACGTTGGCACTGAAGGAATTCCGGCCTCTCGATATTATCAATAATTTCTTACTGGAAGGCATGCGCGTGGTCGGCGAAAAATTTGGCGCCGGCGAGATGCAACTTCCATTTGTCCTTGAATCTGCTGAAGCTATGAAGGCTGCGGTTGCGCACCTTGAACCGTTTATGGACAAAAACGAATCGGGCCAGAAAAAAGGCAAAATCCTTTTGGCCACTGTCAAAGGCGACGTTCACGACATCGGTAAAAATCTGGTCGACATCATTCTGACCAACAACGGATTTGAAGTCGTTAATATCGGCATAAAACAGCCAGTCGAAGCCATTTTGCAAAAGTATCATGAGGTCAAACCAGACGCGATTGGCCTGTCAGGTTTGCTCGTCAAATCCACTGCCATCATGCGCACTGACTTGGAAGAAATGACCCACCGCAACATCACGGTTCCAGTCATCCTTGGCGGCGCGGCTCTGACGCGCCAGTTTGTTGAGGAAGATTGCCAGGCCGGTTACCGCGGGAAAGTCTACTACGCAGCGGACGCCTTTGAAGGCCTTCGCATCATGGGACAAATCACAGGACAAATCACGGCTAATGCACTGGCAATGGACAACGGATCTGTCGCAGCAGGCCGGGCATCCACCACAAAAGCAGATGCCGCCGGTAATCCAGTTGAGCCCAAATCGTCCCGACCTAGAGTCCGCGCCGTCCGCCGTGGATCAACGGCAACGGAATTGACTCCGGCTGGCCAGTCATCTTGGGTCCGTCGATTTAAACAAATCCCGGCGCCACCTTTCTGGGGCACCAAGGTTCTGGAAACCCCGCTCTCGACACTGTTCACTTATCTCGACGAATTTGCCCTCGTCCGTACCCGCTGGCAGTTTGCCAAGGGCGAGATGTCCGACGAGCAGTTCAAGAGCATCTTGGAATCCAAGGCACGTCCGCTGTTGAATAGCTGGCGGGCGCGGGCAGAGCGCGAAAAGCTGCTGCAGCCAAAAGCGGTTTACGGTTATTTTTCGTGCGCTGCCGAGGGCAACCAACTGCATGTTTACGAGGCGCCAGACAGCGATAAAATCATCACAACCTTTGATTTTCCGCGTCAACGTTCTGCGCGCCGGCTTTGCATTTCTGATTTTTATGCACCCGTGTCATCAGGCCAGCGCGATGTGATCGCCATGCAGGTTGTTACCATGGGACCTGCGGCCAGCCATTTTGCCAACAACCTTTATTCAAAAAACCTGTACTCGGATTATTTTTATTTCCACGGCCTTGGCACTGAAATGGCTGAAGCATACGCCGAATGGCTGCACGCCCTGATTCGCAAGGAACTCAAAGTTCACACGCGGGATTCACGCAACATCCGTCAACTGTTCAGTCAGGGATATCAGGGATCACGCTACAGTTTTGGATATCCGGCCTGCCCGGAATTGGAAGACAACGCTCGTTTGTTCAAGTGCCTTGATGCGTCAAGCCAGATTGCCGTCCATCTCACAGAAAACTTCCAGATGGTTCCTGAGCAATCGACTTGCGCCATCGTCGCCTGGCATCCTCAGGCCCGTTATTTCGCAACCTAAGTTAGTCAACCCAAGACCGCTTGGTGCCCGAATTAAGGCTGAACGGGATCACGACGAAAACACAGTCCACATGGGCACATCAGGCTTGATCGTGAGCTAATGTCGCTTGACACGAATTTTAAAGGCTAGGCTTCGTCATTAGTGCGTTCTTCGATGCATGTTTGAAGTTTTTCTGAAAAATTTTGGCCAGGCCAATCCGTGTCAATATTGACTGCCATGGCAGAGATCTTTTTGACGGCATGACCAACACGAAAAATTCTCCGTATAAAAACCAATGCTATGTTTCCCCTAAGAAACAAAGGGGTGAAACATGTATGACGTCCGCGAAGAACTTCTGGAAATTGTCGAAGAAACAAAACAACTGCACACCCGCGAACGAAGTATAACCTTGGAATCTGTGTCGCTCATTGGGGAGCTTGAACGGCGCAATGCTGCTGTTAACTTATCGATGACCTCGGAACAATTTGCGGTTCACATTGGATTGACGCCGAATCAATATTGGAAACGTGCCCAAGCGGCACGGCTGATTCGGTTTCATCCTGAAGCGCAAAAGCTGCTGGAATCTGGCGAGACGCAGGTATCTCACTTAGCCTTAATCGCGCCGAAAATCACTCAGGCAAATTCTGAGTTGCTTCTTGATGGTATCAAGCACAAATCAAAAAGAGAGGTCGCACTTCTATTGTCGCGCATCACCGCCGAAGGCGATCTTCTGCCGGCGGAGGCGACATTTGAATTGCGCGTGACTTTGACCAAATCCCAAGGAGAGTTGTTGGACAGAGCCCGAGAGGTCCTGGCTAACATGAGGGGTGGAGGCCGCATGCCGTCGCTGCCCGAGATTCTGGTTAAAGCCCTCGAAGATTTGCTGGATAAACGTGACCCACTAAAGAAAGCCGAACGGGCGAAAGCACGCGCAGCAAACTCTCCTTCCTCAGGGAAGGAAGCCTCGGACGAAGTAGAGGCCGAGGCAGATACAGTCTCAAACCTCGCTTCCCCGGGGAATGGCGATCAAAGTCCAACAAAAAAATCTCCATCTCGTCCAGCAATTCCGGCGGCGACCCGTCATACAGTATGGCTGCGCGACCGTGGTCAATGCACGTGGGTGCATCCCGGCGGCAGCCGCTGCCCTGAGCGAGGGATGTTAGAGCTCGACCACATTAAAATGTGGTGTCGCGGCGGCGATCATAGCGAAGATAATTTGACCTTACGGTGTCGTCGCCACAATCAAGTCGCTGCCGAACAGGAACTCGGTACAGGTTTCATGGCGCAGGCGCGCAAGCGCGCAGCTGGGGCGGCCAGCCTGGCCATTTAAACAGTTGGCGATGGCACAAAAAAAACGCTGGCTAAGGGAGCCGAGGAACTTCGCCTGCTGAAAAATGTCATTTCGAGCGAATTAAGACTTTAATATCAGATCGTAAAGATCAGGTGGCTACCACTTGGCCAAGTAGGCTTCGGTACTGTCACCCATGGCTACCTTGCCATCCGGGTGCGATATCCAAGCCATTATTTGTTTTGTTGAGGAGCAGCTTGTTTTGGGGTGCAGTAAACGACACGGCAGACAGAGATGGCGTCCGAGTAAACGCCTCCGCCGAAGTTGTACAGGTCGACTGGAACCGAATCCGACTGGACTGCCACCAGTTCGAGGCACTGGCCGTTGACGCCCGGGTTCCATGCGCCTCCCGAGGTCTCGCACGCGGCGATGAAGGTACTCGGCGGTACCTTGCAATCTGCCGTCGCGCGGGCGAGGGCTTGCTCGTAGGTCACCCCGATGCCGAAAAAGCCAGCAACCGGATTGCGGACCGTCTCGGCGGAACCGCAGTGCAGGTATGCTTTTTGGAACTGGACGCCTTCACCGCGACGGGGTGTGAGCCTCATGCTGTGGTCAGGTATCTGGGCGGCATATGGATCGCGTGGTTTCGTGCCCGCGCCTTCCGCGTCGGCAGTCTTTTCTTCTGCCTGACCCGACTCATCGAAACGTAGCTGGGCTGAATTCTGACGTCGGTCGGAGCAGGACGTCAAAATCCAGAGCGTCGCGAGTGTCATGACGATTTTCATCTGCTTTACGGCCATGAGATCCCCAAAAAATTATCACCACTTTATCGGCGAGCAGGATGTGACGATTGAGGTATGGCCATTAAGTCTTTTGATTCCGGGACTTTGTCCAACTTCATTTTTTTACGTGATTGGCCAATGGCGCAATATAGCGGCTACCACTTCGCCAAGTCGGCTTCCGTGCTGTCACCCATGACTACTTTGCCGCCCGGGAAATACTCGGACCATCGGCGATCAACTGTTTTCGAGGTTTTTTCATCGCAAAAAAGTTCATCCGGGTACCAAGGCTTCATCCGGGCATCCAACAGGACTGGGCCCTCATACTCTACGCGATTGCGTCCCAGACTGGTCTTGGCTGCGTATAAATCAGTTTGTGGATTAAATCGGGTGAACGCCGTCCAGATGAAACTAGGTTCGTTGCGCGTCGCGCGCGCTGCATTGTCCACGGCAACAATCAACGGCCAGCCTTTAAACTCTGGTAACGCAGATATTGCGGCTCCGATATCCGGGGCGTTTTTATAATCAGGCACCTCAACCACCAGGCACCCGGGACAAAAGACACGGACATCACGAATGCGATTGTCGGAAACGGTTCCGTGCCACTCACCAGGCAATTTCCGGATTGCGTCGCCCAGCCCAAGGATTACGCCCTTGCTGCCCTTGTTCAATTCTGGCCCGGCGTAATCCAGCGTATCCATCGATGTTTCAGAGAAAATCAAAAGATCCCTTCGCCAGTCGACACGCTCAAGGACATGGACGAGGACTTTTGAAAAATCCCGCAGCGGAATTGGCTTGTCGATGGCAAACAGGAATTTAGTCAAAGCCAACTGGCCTTCGCCAAGAATGCGGAAAACGGATGAAAGAGATTCGCGACCATAACGTTCACGAATAACCGCAGCAGCCAGCGCATGATAACCGGCCTCGCCATAACTCCAAAGGTCACGCACCGCCGGCATCACAACCGGAAACAGCGGAGACAGCAATTCCGTCAAATAATCACCCAGGTAAAAATCTTCCTGGCGCGGCTTGCCGACCACGGTACACGGAAAAATCGCGCCCTCGCGGTGATAAATCGCCTTCGAACGAAACACGGGAAAATCATGGACCAGCGAATAGTAGCCGTAATGATCTCCGAATGGCCCCTCGGGGCGCCGCACGCCAGGAGGAACGTATCCCGCCAAACAAAACTCCGCCTCGGCGATGGCCGGCAGGTCTGGTTGCACCGGAACCTTGCAACGCTTTAGCTTTGAATTTTGCAGCAGAGACGCCAGCAGCAATTCTGGAACATTTTCCGGCAATGGGGCAATGGCAGACAGCATCATCGCCGGCGGTCCGCCCAGGTAAATGTTAACGGGCAATGCTTTGCCGGCGCACTCGGCTTCGTGCAGATGAAATCCAGCACCTTTGCCGATCTGAAAATGCATCCCGGCCTCGCCCGGTTCAAAAATTTGAACGCGGTACATTCCCAGGTTCTCGGGCTTGCCACCGGGTTTTTCAGCCCCAACCGGAACCCGCGTGTGAACCAAAGGCAAAGTCAAAAAAGGACCGCCGTCCTTCTCCCAACTTGTCGTCGCCGGAAGCTTGGTTAAATCCGCTCCTGGAATCTGGTGCGCCAGGACCGGAGCCCGGCTCGTGTTCTTGAAACCTATTTTTGCCGCACGCAGGCCAAGGTCACGCAGTCCCCAAAGTTTACGTATGGATGGAGGCAACAGTTCTTCTGGGAGGGCCGCAATCCGGCGCACGAAATCTTTTGCCTCTTCGCCAAAGGCAAGATCGACGCGGTCCCGCGTGCCGAACATATTGCAGACCAGAGGGAATTTTTTTCCTTTGACGTTTTTGAAAAGCAACGCAGGACCACCCGCAGCAATGACGCGCCGGTGGATTTCAGAAATTTCGAGCTTGGGGTCGACTTCCGCGTCAATTTCTACCAGATCACCCCGGAGGCGAAGGGCATCCAAAAAAGAACGCAGGTTGGTGAAATGGGAGGCGGCAGTCATAAAGTACCCGGATCAATGATGGCGTTTCATGGGCGCGACAAACTTCGTCGAAGAAGGTATTAAACCAAGCCGCTCCTATCGCCAACCGCAACCGGTCAACCAAACTGTCAATGGATTCGACAGAGGCAATGCAATTACGGCAGATCGCCCGTTATCATGGCCCAAGAACCACACCCACCAGGGTCGTTCGCCATGCGAAGAAAAAATCGAATAACATTCCGTATATATTAAAGAAAACACCAGATCAAAAACCCCACTCCAAACCAGGCTGGCGGCTCCTCAGGCCGTTGGCCCAAGGCTTGCTCAATGTCAAAGTGGGCGGGAGAAGTCCCGCCCGATGCTCTACCCTTCAGCTACCCCTGGGACAAGGTCCCCGGAAAAGGAGTTTCTGATCGTGGGCGTTTCTAAAAGAGTTGATGTTGAGTTGAAAAAGCGGTGGTTCAAGCAGAAAGCAGGAGATTCCATGGCGACCAGAAAAAGATCAGCAACGAAATCCCGAAAGATGATTCTAACCGCAGTGATTGGATCACTGGCTGCCTTGGGCATTGGCGGCGCCGGTTATGTGACATGGAGTGCCATGAAGGGCAGCGATGCCGCCCAGACCATTGAAGCCACATACACTGGTCAAAAAACAAGCACAAACAGCCGGATTGCCCACAGGACAGCCGTTTCAGGGCAGTCAAAATTAACAAAAAACCGTCGCGTGAAGTCTAGCGCCTCATGCAAAATCACTAAATCAAAGACACAAAAGCATTCAAAACACACAGCTTCAAAGCACAAACGCAAAAAGTTGCGCCACGCCCACTGAAGCCATGCGTTGTCAAACCAGCCCGTTTCCGCGACAATAATGTTTGTGGAAACGGGCTTTTACATTTCTAAATCGCCTCTGCGCTTTGCCGCGGGTTTGATGACCCTTGTCCTGATATCAACTTCCTTGCTAATTCCAGCGCCGGCGCTGGCCCAAGACGGGCCGCCGCCAGAGCCACCAGCTGAACCCGCCCCAACACCTGAACCCCCCGAACCCGAATACCAGCCACCGGCCCCGGGGGACTTTCCAACATCCCGCTCGGCACCGTCAAAGTCGTTGCAGGGCAAGGGACCAGGAGAACAACCCGCGTCCGCGCAAGGCACCGCCGATGAAACGGACGACAGCATCATCAAGGTGCCGCGCCCCGAACCGGCGAAAATACGACCAATCACTGCCACAGAACGAAAAAATGCCTGCACCAAATTCGATGGAAAATACATCAGCTACTACAGCGAAATTTATCACGTTGAGAAATGCAAAAGACGCCTCATCCAGGATCCAACCACCATGACTCAGATCATGCGCGGCTCGGTGAAGGTCACAGAAGTTGAGTCAGATATCATCGCCGCGCTCCCCTCCGGTGAGGGGATCACCGATCAAGGCTCCAAAAAAAGGCGCGGCTGCAAGCAACTTGAGGGCAAGTTCGTCACCTTTTCCTATGTCGACATTTACCTCGTTCAGAAGTGCAAAAAGAGGGCTTTGCCTGATTGGGAAACTTTTATTGCATGGCAAAAAAAATTGGGACGGAAGTCCGGAATTGGCGCACCTGTCATTGCGCTTTCCGAGGCCGAATTCGACCTGCTCCAAATCGGTCCCGAAATTCCATCTGCCGTCGATTTGGAATTTATCCGCCAGTATGACCGGAGCAAAGTGGTCGATATCATTCCAATCGACGAAGCCTGTCGCGGCCTCGAAGGTAAAACGGTCTCGTTTTACTCCAAACTCTACAGAATTGAGAAATGTCGTAAACGAGAGCTCGACCCGGAACTTGCCACACTTAAAAATCCGTCACTGAATCCCAAGGTGCTCACGGCAGAGCAATGGAATTCCCTACCGGACGGGAAGCCGATAAAAACAGAAAGGGAAGGCCAGAAAGGCAAACCAGTTCAATACAAGCCACTACCCCACGGCGGATGAGATCAAGTCCACGATCCGCCGGTTCATGATCGGACGAGACAACCAAAATACTTCCGACAAATGATGGATCAAATCGCGGCCAGGTTCAGCTCGCGCAATTTCCAAGCGCACGAGGTTCAACGGCGCCAGCAACTCCATGGCAAACACGTTCTGCTCTGCCTCACGGACGAGGTCATGCAAGTGAGATGGCAAACTGCTGCGCCCCTCAGGGCGGTACCCGGTTGACTGCACCAACAAAACCGACCCTGCCTGCCTGGCCATTTCGAACCGGTAATGGGGACGAGATTCCCGCCCAACAGGAATGTTTCTGAATTCTATCGCGGGAAAAACCCTGGCAATTTCTGGCAAAAAAACCGGTGCCTCTGAACACCCGATTTTTTCATGGATCGCAGCCACAATTATTTTAATGGCAGCCCGATCAATCCGACAGCCTGCCCTGATGGCCCCTTCACGCTCCCGACTCCACTGGTTGGCGTGAACGCGACGCATTTCATTGAAAATCTTTTCCAGCATGGCGGGATCAATCGCGAATGCACCGTAACCCCTTGCTTCAAAAACAGCCTCAACATCATCCACCAGTCCCATTGCAACAGCCGCCACCAGTGAATCGTCACATTGCAATTGCGACGCGATCGACCGCAGGGCGTAAATTGAATGAATCTGCTTCTTGCCATTTTTCCAATGGCTGCAATCGGCTGGATCGAGATCTAGTAAACCGCCGACATCCTGATCCATGATGCGAGCGCTTCCACGACGGATTCCGAGGAGCATCCGGCAAAATTGAAACAGCGCCGCTGATTCAGGAAACCTCTGTGCCGATATGGGGTGGTTCATTTTAGCCTCTGAATCAGCCTGCTGCGATCTAAATGACTATTTCTTTCAGGGACTTACCACCATTACTTAATATCCGTCAATCCACTGCAAAAAATCAGGGTTTTTGCCGATAGAGACTGGGGGTTGACATACTGAGCATCAGACCCAATGTTGAAGGGACAGGAATTTTCCTTTGGAGACGGTTTCATGAGCCAAAACCTGCCCATCATTAAAGATACCGGGCGCAGCGATGACCAGGGATCTGGCACGTCTGTTCTCACGGAACGCCAGGTTCAGGTGCGGGTACCAAACCTTTATCGCGTGCTCCTGCACAATGACGACTACACTCCGATGGAGTTTGTCGTGATGGTCCTTGAAACATTTTTCAACAAGGAGCGGGCGGTTGCGACCGAGATCATGATCAGCGTGCATACCAAAGGTATCGGCATCTGTGGAGTGTATCCATTCGAGATTGCTGAAACCAAGGTCGCGCTGGTCATGGAGTGCGCGAGAGAGAACGAACACCCCCTCCAGTGCACCATGGAGCGGGTCTGAGCCGAAGGTTTCATTGCGTCAGGTTTGCAGTTACGGCGTGACGTTTGCATTGAGGATGAAGTCTGGGAACAGAGGACTGGACAGGAGGGCTTATGATCAGCCACGAACTCGAAGTCAGCCTGAACCTCGCAGTTAGCGAGGCAGCACGACGCGGTCACGAATATGTGACTGTGGAACACGTCCTTTTCGCGCTGTTGCAAAATGATACCGCGATCAAAGCCCTGCGTGCCTGCGGCGGTTCCGTTGACTACACCCGCCAAAAACTCGAAGAATTTTTTGACGAGCACATTCCAGCGGGAACCTTGCGCCCAGGCCAAATGCCGCAACCAACCATTGGTTTCCAGCGCGTGATACAACGCGCCGCCCAACACGTACGCGCGGCCGGGAAAGACAAAATTAAAGGTGAAAACCTTCTTGTTGCCCTGTTTTCAGAACGCGACTCCTTTGCAGTCTACTTTCTGCAGCAGCAACACATCAGCCGGTTTGACGTGATCAATTACATTTCCCACGGAATCGCCAAACCAGGCGAGGCACCTGAACCAGGAAGCGAATCACCAGGCGGCACGGGACCAGAACAGCCGATTGGCAGGATCGGTGAAAGTGAGCGGTCTGATCCGCAACCACGCGAAGAAGACGATGAATCCGAAACGGGACCATCAGAACGACAGAATGGACGAGACCCATTGGCGCTCTACGCCGTTGACCTGTGCGCACGCGCCCGCGAGGGTCACATCGACCCGTTGATCGGCCGGGACGCAGAGATCGAACGCACGGTCCAGGTCCTCTGCCGCCGCCGCAAGAACAATCCCCTTCTGGTAGGCGACGCCGGGGTCGGTAAGACCGCCATTGCCGAAGGGTTGGCCCTGCGCATCACAGAGGACAGAATCCCGACGCCACTCAAGGGCGCCACCATTTACTCTCTGGACATGGGTTCGCTGCTTGCGGGATCCCGCTTCCGGGGCGATTTTGAGCAAAGGCTCAAGGGCCTGCTCGCATCGATCAAGAAGAAAAAGAATGCCATCTTGTTTATCGACGAGATTCATACCGTCATCGGTGCCGGTTCAGTCAGCGGTGGTACCCTCGATGCCTCGAATCTATTGAAACCCTCTCTGGCCAACGGAACCCTGAGGTGCATCGGTTCGACCACCTTCAAGGAATTCCGCAGCCATTTTGAAACAGACCACGCACTGGTCCGCCGGTTCCAAAAAATTGACGTCGATGAACCGTCGATTGAAGACACCATTTCAATTTTAAAGGGCCTAAAGTCGCGTTACGAGGAACATCACAAGGTCAAATACTCGCCTGATGCGCTGCGCGGCGCCGTTGAACTTTCAGCGCGGTACCTGCGCGATAAAAAATTACCCGACAAAGCCATCGACGTTATTGATGAAGTCGGGTCTGCCGCATCATTGGTACGAGATTCGTCAAAAACCACCAAGACCAGAACGATCACCCTCGATGACGTGCAAGCCGTCGTCGCAAAAATGGCCCGCATTCCGCCTCAGAAAGTTTCCAATTCTGACAAGTCTGCCCTGAAGGATTTAGACCACCGCTTAAAGTCAGTGGTCTTTGGTCAGGATGCTGCGATTGATGCGCTCGCCTCCGCAATCAAACTTTCACGCTCTGGACTTGGCTCTGAAGAAAAGCCGATTGGCAGCTTTCTGTTCGCAGGACCTACTGGCGTTGGCAAAACAGAGGTTGCCAAACAGCTGGCTTCGATTATGGGCATCGAATTCATTCGCTTTGATATGAGCGAATATATGGAACGCCACACCGTTTCCCGTTTGATTGGCGCACCTCCGGGATATGTCGGATTCGATCAGGGCGGACTGTTGACAGACGCCGTGAACAAGAACCCGCACGCGGTGCTGCTCTTTGACGAAATTGAAAAGGCGCACGGTGACCTGCAAAACATTTTGCTTCAGGTGATGGACCACGGAACACTTACCGACAACAACGGCCGGCAAACTGATTTCCGCAACACGATCATCATCATGACCACCAATGCTGGTGCACGGGAAATGATGCATGGTTCAATTGGATTCACCAGGACACCAGGCATGTCCCCGAACGAAAAGGGTGACCTCGAGGCAATCAAGAGCTCCTTCGCCCCGGAATTTAGAAACCGCCTCGACGCCGTGATCTACTTCCAGTCCCTGCCACGCCCTGTGATCCTTTCGGTCGTCGACAAGTTTACCAAGGATGTGGTGGCCAAACTGGCTGCCAAAAAAATCGAAGTCACGATTGACGATCTGGCGCGAGAATATCTGGCCGACAAGGGTTTCGATCCATCTTTCGGCGCACGCCCACTCTCAAGACTGATTCAAAACGAGATCGCAAAACCTTTGGCCGACGAAGTCTTGTTCGGAAAGTTGGCAAAAGGCGGATCCGTGAAAATCAGCGTTTCAGGGGACGGGCCGGAGAAGAAGCTTTCGTTTCATTACTAAGGGCACTGGAACCGGGGGCAATGGGCTGATTGCCACTGTCACGGCCACCTGTTGGGGCACTGCCAAAAAATCCTGTGATCGCCACCGAATAAAACCGTTCATCGGTTGCATGAATTCCGTATAACGGATGGTTGTATCCAATATCGACCATCATTGGATAAACAAACTTCCCACGTTTGAATAAATTGGCCGTCGTAAATCCAAGACCAACCTGGGCATAACCAAGTCGCGTGTCGCTCTCTTCCCCGAGCTGAATGTAATTGCCCTCGAGGCTTCCGGAATATTTATCGTTGTAATGCCGTTTGTCCCCGACCCGAAGTGACGCGTTCACCAAGTCGCCCGCGTATCCCGCCATCAAGGCCACATCAACGTCGTCGCCTGGGTTGATTTTTACATCGCGCGTCCGCTCCGGATCTATGGCCCGTTCTTCGCCCACGGGAATCCGGCGCCGAACCTTGGCATCCAGATTGTACTGATATTCCAAACTGCCACCGGCGTAAATCCGGCTCTCGTGCTTGAATACCTGTTGCGTATTGAAGTTGATACCGCGGTAGCCAAGACCGGTTGGAATATCGGTGAATGCTTCCGGATTGTCCTGGCGCCCCGTCGGCAACATGACAAGGGCACGGTAGAAACCTGCTCCGCCGAATTCTTCTGGCCCCGCCGCACCAGATGCAGTCTGAGCGCCAACCCGTAAATCACCCATGGCGCGATTGGACCATTGATCCACTGGCTCGTACTTAAGGCTGTCAAAATTCTGCTGCACGTCGGCCACTCCCATGTTGGCGGCACGTTGCAACCCGTCTTGCAAATCTTGATAGGCAAAATCGCCAAGGGAGGTTCGAATGGCGTCCGCACTGCCGCCAGGATCACGAACAAAGCGAAGTGTGGTTTTGGTTTCTAGCGTCACACGCGGGACCGCAGCAAAAACCGTGAGCCAGGGCGCAACGCCGTAAGCCAGAGAAAATATTTCGGCCTTTACGTTGGCCGTGACATCGCCATGCATGGTTCCAAGATCTATTGCATCAAGCAATGCGGGGCCGCCCGTGGACGATGTTTGATCATATCGCTGCAAGGTTTCGGCAAGAAGTTTCAGTTCAGGACCATTAAGTCCAGCCATCATCGTCTCGCCCGTAAATCGCGCATCAAAGTGGTGCCCGAGGCCAGTCCGCGAATTCATTGCGTGACCGTATTGATCCGTCTGGGAATAATAACCGCGCGTGGTGTAGTTGATGATGCCGACACCTTTGGGGAGCAGTCCAATCTGGGCCAGGCCCGTCGTGCTGAAAAAAAGCAAAAGGAAAACGCCCAAGCAGTCGCGGGGCGTCAGGCGAAAAAAAGCTACATCAGGACAAATTTTTAAATGGCTCATTAGAGCCTATTGTTCCAGTCCTCGATCGCTTTGGCAAACACGGAACGGACCTTGGGCAGCCACGGATATCGCTCCGCGCTTCCTTCGACGGTTTCCATGGCCGCCAGGGCATTCTGGACCCATACGATATCGGTTGGAGAAAGCTCGGCCCGACGGGCAGGATCACGCCAAAGGGGAACCAGGTAGTTGACCCCAAAATGGTCCATCATCGCAAAAACGCGAGTCCGGAGAAACGCGCTGTCAAGTCCGACGGTCAACGTTCGCGCAACGTGAAAAAGCACTTCCGCAGCTGCACCAACCGACATGCCAGGATGGCCAGACAATCTCCCGGTCTCGCCAATACCGCCAAGATCTGCAGGAAGCTCCCTCATCATCACGACAAGTGCCAAACGAACAGGATCTCGCAAGCGTTTATGGGCCACCCGCAATCGACCCGCCGTCGTATCGTCCAGCTGCAAGTCATCCAGGCTGGAAACCTGACCAACCCACTCGGAAAGTGCCGAGCAAAGGCGCGCCAAGCCCAATACACGCGTTTCGTTAAACACAGGTTTTACAATGTCAGGATACCCGGCAGGATCAAAAGTGCCGTCCTCGCGCCGCGTGAACATTGCCTCTTCACGAACCGATTGAGCCGCCGTACTGAAAAAGGGTCCATCGAGCAACAAGTCCATTCCAGGAAGGAACAGCAACGAGGCTGTGTGGGCGTCTGCGGGAAAAATTCCGGTGCCGTTCGCATAAAGTCGAGCCGTCGTGGTGCGGGCCGCTGGCCGCAACCGCGCCATCGCCCGTGCTGCGGCACGCCACACCAGAGCCTGTTCATCCAAGGTCACGGTACCCGCAGCGCGGTGCCAGCTCTCTTGAACTTCGGTCGCCATCTCCAATGAATCCACCGCTGGGTACTCAATCGTGTAGGCACCTGAAACAAATCGCATACCCGCTGTGTCCTTGCGCGGATCAAAGGGGGCCATCGGTAATCCATAAAGGTTGGACGGACTATTTTCATCAGTCTGAAAGGTCAGACCGCCATAGGGCGTTCCGTCTTTTGAAGCAACGTCCAACCCGTACAGGTAACTCCACTCCGAAAGGACAAGGGCTGTGTTCAAGAGTTGCAGACCATGATCCACGCCGTCGAGAGCCGGCTTTCCTGACCACATTGCGTCCATGCCGAGTATGTAATTCCAGCGCGCTGCCTGATCGCCAATCGAAAAGGTCTGGGGCGCCGCCAACGGACCAAGACCCGCTGCCGCAAAACCGTCAAAACGGAAATCGTAGCGATCTGCGATGGTCGATCCGCCGGTCAAAGCCGCCGAAACTTTTCCGGCAACGGTTGCCTTCACTTGTTTCTTGATCACGTTGTCGACACTGACCAGGCCGTCCAATACAGAACGGTAAGCTGGCGGCATTTGAAGGAGCCTCTGAACCTTTGGATCTGCTGCGACACCCTCGCGCACCATCGGCATCAACAGTTGCGGCATCGGTCCGCCGCGAGTCACCAGCTTCGCCATATACTTGCTGGCAAATTTGTCTTGGGAGCAATTGCAATCGGCTAAACCGAGAATGAGCTGCCGGTCCAGCTCCTCGCTTGATTCTGATGAAAAGGGCGCAATCCTGGCCAAAGTCGATTGCAGGTCGGAATTGACTCCAGCATCATCGTTAAAAGAGTCAGGGTTCAGCTCTAAGTCAGCGGATGAACCATGATCCAGAGTTTTTTCCTCCGGAATCGCAACACCGCACGCCGGAACGAACAGGCAAAACAGAAAACTACAAACCGGCCCCAGCAACTGGGCAGCATTCACTGTCCGGTGTGATTTTAAATTTGGAAGCATCACAAATCGTTCCTCTAAAAAACATCACTGTAGTTTTCGGCCAAGTCCGCGCGGGCTTTAGAAAAAAACGCAGCCTGTTGCGACAACTCAAGGGGTATTTGGTACTATAAAAAGCAGTCCTTACGGGTATTTGCAAGAATTTAAAGAAGCATAAAACGGCCCAGGAAACGAACATCATGAATTTGACCAGTGCCATCCGCCGCTTACGCCCCAAACGCCAGCGCCCCCCACGGGGAACACCAGCCGGCACGATCCGCGGTGTGCAGACACCGACAGCCACCACCATCGATGTATTGGCCTATGGCCCATCTGGTCATGTTGAGCTGCAGGATCCTGATGAATCCAAAATTTTAGAGTTGATGGGCCAGCACAAGGTGGTCTGGATCAACATCATTGGACTGACTGACGTTGAGCGCCTCAAGCGCATCGGAAAAATTTTCAACCTGCACGCCTTGGCCCTTGAGGATGCAACCAATCTTTATCAACGCCCAAAGATCGAAGACTACACCCACTACTATTACATCGCCACGCGCATGGCTGATGTGCAGCGCAAGGAAACTGAGCTGGAGCAATTCAGCCTGTTCTTTGGCAAGGGTTTTGTCATCGGAATCCAAGAGCACAAAGGCGACTGCTTTGATCCGATCCGGGCGCGAGTTCGCGGGGGAAAAACATCGTTGTACGAGCACGGGGCGGATTATCTTGCCTCCGCCATCCTTGATGCTGTGATTGATGATTTTTTTCCGCACATTGAGCACATTGCAGACCGCCTGGAAACCCTTGAGACGGACATCATGACCAGGGGTCAAAAAGACACGGTTCAGAAAATCTATGCCATGCGACAAGAGCTTTTGTTGATCCGTCGGGCGATTTGGCCGCTCAGAGACGCCCTCGCCATCATGTACCGGGATCAATCCACTTTGGTTGAAGCCAACACCAGGTTTTATTTTCGTGACTGTTACGATCACACCGTACAGATCATCGATGCCCTGGAGTCATACCGCGACCTGGTCTCGAGCATGATGGAAATCTACCTGTCCAGTGTCAGTTACCGCCTGAATGACATCATGCGGACTTTAACTGTGATTTCGACGCTCTTCATGCCGCTGAATCTAATCGCAGGAATTTACGGGATGAACTTTCACCCGGACAAGTCACCCTGGAACATGCCGGAACTTACTTGGTATTATGGCTACCCGTTTGCCTTGGTGCTCATGGGTTTGATTGTCATTGTGCTCCTGGTGCTCTTTCGTTGGCGGGGCTGGCTCAAGGGCTAACTTTGTGTTACTCCCGGCGCCATGGCGACGTCGAAAAGACTTAATTTTGAGCTTCTGCGGGTTGCATCTGGATCCCGCGCCCGGCTGACCCGGTTCAAGACCTTGCACAACGAGGTCACGACCCCGATCTTCATGCCGGTCGGGACTTTTGCGACCGTTCGAACACAACCTCTTGATATCGTTGAAGATATAGGCGCGCAGGTCCTCCTGGCGAACACGTTCCACCTGATGCTCCGGCCGGGCCCTGAACTCTTTCAGAAGTTTGGAGACATACATCGGTTCATGGGGTGGCCTAAATCCGTTCTGACGGATTCGGGAGGATTTCAGATCTTCAGCCTGCCAAATGCGCGGAACATGACTGAAGAGGGAGCCCGTTTCAGGGCATACACCGACAAGCGTGAAATCCTGCTAACCCCAGAACTCAGCATCGGGATGCAAAAAACCATCGGCAGCGACATCATGATGGTGCTTGATGAATGCATTCCCAGCACCTCACCCCACGACATGGCCCGTGCCGCCATGGAACGCACCCACCGGTGGGCAGCGCGTTCCCTTGCAGCTCGCGGGGAATCGCCCCAGTCCATGTTTGCCATTGTGCAGGGCGCCTGTTACCCCGATTTGCGGCGCGAAAGCGCGCGAATTTTAAGAGAAATGCCCTTCGACGGATTTGCCATCGGGGGCCTGGCCGTCGGCGAGACCTCTGCCGAGCGTGAAGATTCAACCGAATTGGTCACGGAACTTTTGCCCCACGATCTGCCGCGCTACCTGATGGGGGTTGGAACACCGCGCGACCTTCTGGAAGCGGTCCACCGCGGCGTCGACATGTTCGATTGTATTTTGCCGACGGCCTTGGCCCAGCAAGGTGTCGCATTCACTTGGAACGGCAAGATCGACTTGCGCCGCGGACGCTACCGCCTTGATGAAGGTTCTCTGGATCCAAGTTGCGCCTGCAACGTGTGCCGAAAGTACAGCCTCGCCTATTTACACCACCTTCAAAAGGTCAAGGAACCCCTGGCGTGGCAACTCCTGGCAACCCACAACCTGACTTTCTACATGAAGCTGATGGCCGGCATGCGCGAAGCCATCCGGAACGATACGTTCCTGGATTTTTACCGCACCCATCGCGAAAATCTGGGACAAGGCGACGGAGGGGAACCGCCAAAACGCAAACCAGCACACAAAAAGAGCCGACCTGCTCCGCTGCAAATCGGTCGTTTTGAAATCGTCCAGAACATCGCAACTGCCGAGCATGGAGTTTTTGGCACTGCGATCCGTGACACCATTTCGGGGAAGTTCACGCATGCAGTCCACGCTCCGGACGAGGAAGCCCATCGGCTTTATGTTGAGGAATCAAAAGTTCTGGATCTTTTGAGCGTCCAGACCGGCGATTTGAATCAACCGGTCGTGGTTTGGGATGTCGGCATGGGAGCCGCCTTCAACGCCATGGCCCTTGTCACTGCTTACGAGGCCGCTGCAGCCCGCGGGGAAAAATTACGGCCCCTGCACATCAGCAGTTTTTCAGAAGATCCCGCAGCCCTGGAACTAGCGTTGGGTCACCCCTGGCTGTTTCCGCACACCCGCCATGCCGGACCTCATACGGTCTGGCGCGAAAGGCTGTGGCAGTCGAAACAATTCCCGGTCCGTTGGGAACTTTTCCACGGCGACTTCCTCGAAACCAAGACCCAGGCCCCTGAACCTGACTTGATTTTGCATGCAACGTCGCCCTCCGCAGATTGCCAATTGGATTTGAAGGGTTGATCCCGAAGCACCAGCGGTTCTATGATCAGCCCAGTGATTTCGTGAACAAAAAACCCCGGAGTTGTATTGGCTTCCCTAATCTTTGGAGCCTTGATCGTTCTGCTTCTCACCACTTGCAATGGTGTCCTGACCATGGCTGAGATTGCGGTCATTTCAGCCCGCAAAACACGCCTCCATCAAATGTCGCAACAAGGCAACGCCAGAGCCAGGCTGGCGCTGCAGCTTGCCAGCACGCCAACGTCCTTTCTGGCCAGCGTCCAGATCGGCATCACCCTCATCGGAGTTTTGGCCGGCGCCTTTGGTGGAGCCACCATGTCGGAGGATTTGGCTGCCATGATCAAATTCGAGGCAAGTCCAGGAACATTGTTCGCACAGTACGCTGACCCACTCGCCTTCGGCCTGGTTGTTGTTTCCATCACATTTCTTTCTCTCGTCGTCGGCGAACTCGTTCCAAAACGCATGGGCCTCAATAACCCAGAGCGCGTCGCCATCACCTTTGCCTATCCCCTGCGTTTTCTTGCAAAAGTGACCAACCCGGTGGTTCAGCTGCTCAGTTTTGCGACGGACGGGATTTTGCGATTTCTCGGTGTCACGGCCGTTGACCGCAACGAGGTCACGGAAGAAGAAGTCAAGTTGATGATCGAACAGGGAGCCGCATCCGGCGTCTTCCAAAAAGAAGAAGAATCGATCATGAAGCGGGCTTTGCGCATGGGCGACCGTCGCGTTGACGAGCTGATGACGCCACGACTCAAGATTGTCATGCTGGACCTGGCTGACTCGTTTGAAGACAGCATGCGAAAAATGATGGCCAGCCCGCATTCCTATTTCCCCGTCTATGAAACCAATCCTGACCAAGTCACTGGCCTGATCTCGGTCAAGCAGCTGTGGCAAGTCCTGGCTACGGGAAATCGCCCGGATTTGCGCAAGATGGTCATTGATCCATTGTTCGTGATGGAGTCCACACCTTCGCTCAAGGTTTTGGAGATGTTCAAGTCTTCTGGAAAGCACCTTGCGATTGTCATCGACGAGTATGGTGGCACGGCAGGCATCATCACCCTGATCGATGTGCTTGAGGCCATTGTCGGAGATATCCCTGATGATGAAGCAAAAAGTGAAAAATCAGCCGTAAAACGCAAGGACGGGACATGGCTGGTCGAGGGCATGATCGGAATTCAAGACCTCAAGGATCTGTTCAACATTTCGACGATGCCTCACGAAAAAGACGGCGGCTATCAGACCCTGGGCGGGATGATCATGATGTCGGTGGGACGGATCCCAAGGGAAACGGACGTGGTATTATGGCAAGGCTGGCGATTTGAAGTGATGGACATGGACGGCCACCGGGTCGACAAGGTCCTCGTCACACCGCCAAAAAACCTGCGCGAGCCGGCAAAAGACAGCAAGGCCAACGAAAACAAGGACTGAAATAATTTTAGCGTCCACTAGAATCGCCACCTCAATGTGCTGCGCCGCAATTCTGGTTGGTGCAGTTGGGCTTGCCCGTTGCAGTTCGAGTGGTAACGACTCTGAAAACAGCATCCCTCTAAAAAATATTGCTGGTTCGATCAAAAGCTCCACCGGACGCCAATCTGATATGGCGAACTGGACACTGCTCGTGCTGGAAAAAACGACGCAGATTGCGCGCAGTGCCGTCATCGACATCAGCGGAACCTTCTCCATAGAACATGTCCGGGAGGACCGGGCGCATACGATCATCCTCCTTTCTCCCGACCATTTACTGCGATCGATTTTATCAATTCCGACCACCTCAGCCACGGTGATCAACCAGTATTTCACCGGAACACCCGATCAACTGCCGCCACTGGTTGAACGCGGACCGATTGTCATCTTTGGCTCCCTTGACGGAATCATTCC
>CANJZQ010000017.1 GCA_947479535.1 Oligoflexales bacterium
GGCCGATTATTACTCCACGGTTCAGATGAACCAACAAACTCGACTTCACGCCCCTGGAATCGACGGGAGACCAATACGCCGTGGGAGCACCGGAACTAAAACCCGAAAAAGTACCCAAGGAACGCCGGACGGATCACTCCGGCAGTTCGTTTGAGGCGTGGGTCCGGTCACTCGAGGCTGCCGGGCTTACTTTTGATTCGGTGACTCGACGCTGGAATCTGTTGCATGGAACCAGAAATCACGGCAAGGCGATCCAGCTCGAAAAGCTGGTGCTGATCTACCGGCGTTCCCAAATTCTCAGCGAGCAAGTCACCTACAAACTGGATCTGCATCGCTGGAGAAAAATGACCCAAAATGCCGCCAAGGAAATCTTTGGCCCGCGCACCCGAACCGAACTCCACAATGACTTTAATCATGGTCAGCCAGATGGCGTGTGGCTTGTCCTGGAGTTCACACGACCAAACAGTCGCGAAACATCGATGGGATATTCTCACCTGTTCGACAGCCAACAATTCCAGACAGGATTTCTTGCACTTAAGATCACCATGCAAATGGCCCCGGCAGGATTTCATTTGAGCATCAATGACGTCGCAGGCTTGGGTTATTCACCCCCAAGTGCATGGGATAACATGCACGCGTTTATCCGTCGGTCATTGGGACTTCCTGGGGTTGCACGCCTTGCCCGCGTCACTGTAAAAAAATCCGAGAAAAAAGACGGGAACGAAGCCGGGAGTGAAGGCAGGAAAGAGACACTCGAACTATCAATTGGAATTACCGAGTTGATCGGGATCAAGGAACCTGATTACGAGCCAATGATCCAAAGAGCACTTGAAGAATCAGCTCAAGAAAACAGACACGCCCTGGCCAATGCACAGCCAGTTCTTAATTCAAGCGGCAACCTCATCTGGACGGCAGCCACTTCTGCCAACCAAGAAAATACTAACCCGGGCGGGATGACTCGTTCCCAAATTGGAGATGCACAGGCCTCTCGCTTGCGACAACCGGTCACATTAAAAAAAGCAAAAGAATTGATCCCACCAATCGACGGGGTGACGCTAGAGGGGATCTCTCAAATGATCAGGGGTCTAAGTCTTACTTGGCCTTCATTTGAATCAAGTAGTATCGCAACAACCATCCTTTCAGAAATACTTGGAGACTGCTGGGCATCCCAGGCTCCATCTACTGAAGGTAACATCGACCCATTTAAACTGGCAAAAACTGCTTGGGAACGTGCAGGAAGCATGCGGGCAAATCGACTTCGCATGTTACGTAAAATAGCCGTCGCAGCAAGATCTCACGGCCGGTTCGGCGAAGAAAGAAAGGCCCTTTGCGAACTCATTCAATTCGAAAAAAGACGAGACGTCCTGGCAGGCGCAATGGTGCGCATCACCCAAATTAGTATGGATGGATCCGACGAAAAGGCCACAGAACACGACGTTGAGAAACTTCTATTCGATGTGGCAAGCATGGCGCCACGCGATGAGCAGGTAAACTTCTCCTGCTTCAATCAGATGGTAGAATCCGGCCTATTCCCGGCAGCAATCCATCTTGGAAACGAACTTCTCAATGATCCAACACGAATCCAGTCAGCAAGGGTGAAAGCGGAAATAGCAATCACAATGTCCCGACTTTCCGCATCAGAGATGCAAGACGAGCAAAATGCGATTGCATATTTAAATTACGCTAAAACATTGGACCCATCCTCCACGATGGTCATGTCTGAAATTGCGGCTTTTGCTGCCCGCACAAACAATAAAGAATTAGAAGCTGACGCGCTTTTCCTGCTCGCAGACACTTTTTATTCCAACGGAGCGGGAGCGAATCAAAGCACAAGTGAATTCGAGGCTATCGCCGCCGAGAACAGCCTGCGCGCCTTGCTGATTATCACCACGGCATCAGTTAGCGATGCAAAAAAACAGCGCGAAAATCCGCTTGATACCACACGGACTTTAACGCTTCTTACCAGACCTTTCGAACCCGAACGAACGACACCAGCACCCTTGATGCAGTGGTTGGGTGTCTTGGGGGCCCTCTTAAACCGCAGCGACTTTCAATTATTGCGTCCAACGATCGTAAGGACATTTATTCGACTTTCTAACCATGGCAACGATCAGCGGAACGGAACGGACGATCCGGATAGCATCGCCAGACTGGCATTCGGCCTTGTAAACCCAATGGACGTCAGCGAAGGGAAAGAAATACTCGCCGCCGCAACTCGATTGCTTCGCCACTGGGCCGGAGGGGCCTTGAATTCGGGCATGCCGATTAACGGAGCCTACGTCGAACTTCTTGAGAAAATCGCCCTAAACCCAGAACATGTTGATTGGATGACGAAATATGCACCGGACCTTTTCTCATTTCTGGAACCACAACTAAAGGTTCCGATGATCTCCAAAGCGCTCGAGACCGCGACTATCCGAAACACCGGCTGGCTCTGTTTGGTTGTTGACCAAACCATTAGCTCGCATCCGCTGCAGATCGACCCACCAAAAGATGGCTCTATATTTTCAAACCTGGACCAATTGGCGAGGTTATCCTTCGCCGCGACTGACGCAGCCGTGATCCAAAGCGATTCTGTCCGTGCAAAAGAAATTCTTTTTCGCGCCATCAGGCGGTCTGAAGATCTTCTCTATGTATTCCTTGGCTCCTTCGAGGCTGAGTCAGCCGGTGCACGCAGGGAATTTTTACTGGAAGCTCTTGTCGGAGCCACGGTTCATGCCTTGGACGATGGGATCGGCATCCCCATCTTAAATTCAAGAATCCGCTCCATGATCCTGAGGTTCAGACCTGAATTCAGATCCTCGAAAAAGGAAATCAACGATGCCGTCGGAAAGGTATTATTTGAAAGTATCTGCCTAGATGGACAGTCGATGCCATTGGATGAAAGTGAAATAGATTTTCTTTTAAATCGTGGGTCCTTAAATGGGTCTCCCGAAATTCTGCAGTGCCTCGTTCATCAGGCATCCGTTGATGACAATCCAAGTCGAGCGAGCGAGCTATTCAAGATATGCCTGGACCACGTCATTCTTGAGTTAAACGATGAAGCTCACGCCTCCAGGATCATTACCGCATGGCTCATTCGCCTTAAACCAAAACAAAATCCTTCCTTGGAAATTAATGAGCCAACCGGAAATACAAAAAAGAAACTGGATGATCTGGCGACGGAACTAATCCAACTGCTCAAAGAACTGGACCCAAAATTGGCCGAATCCCTGCTGGAACAGTTGGGAAATGTGGGATTCATCAACCTCTCGGATCCCGTTCCCGCCATTGCAGGTGCCTGTCGGAATGAGAAGTTTAAAACTGCACGCAACATGTTCCGGCGGGCCCTTGCCGGGGCAACAGGGTCTGAGGGAGATCTGGCGATTCGCATATATCAGGCACTTGAGCAAATGGATTTTAAGCCTGGACTAAAAAAACCCGACAAAAATTCAATCATTAGCCTTCTGCTCGATTGGTACGGTGATCCATCAAATTCTGGGATCGTCCCAATTGAATTGGCACTTCTGGCATCTCAACACATGAATGACAGACATCGGGCTAGGTCGACCATCGAAAAAATTCAGTCCAGCCTGGACATTGATTCACCCGAAGAGAACCGGCTTTGGATTCCGTATTACATGCTGCTCTCAGAAACGGGAACCAAGGAAGAAGTCGACCGGCAACTTGACAAGATTCTGCCAAAGTTAAGACAAAACCCAGGGCTTCTCTCGAGCTACCCGTTTACCGTTGAATCCCTCGAAGCGGAGCGATGGAGTGGTACCACCGAATCAGAAACGATTCCCGCTTCGCCAGCAGCGGTGGAGTTGTCCATGCCATTTGAGCTACTAGATAATGTCGATGAAGGCATCACTCTTGATGCTCCAGATCTGACGCCCCCACCACTTTTATTGGCCGATCCGACTCCCGAAGTATCAGAGCCGGCAGGAGCCTCCGCGGAACCCGTTGAATTTGAGACGTCAATTGAGATTCTAACGGACGCGCCACAGCAGCCTGAGCCCACAATGACCATCGTAGAAAATGTGGAAGCGGTACAGGACACAGAAGCCGAAGCGAAAGTCGACTCACCTCCAACCCATGAGACACTTAAAGAAAATATTGAAGTACCCCTCGCCAATCTGCCAATTTTGATACCCACGCAATCAGGAACAGATTGGCGCGCTGCAGTCCGGCACCGGAAGCTGACCCATGAATCAACCGCGCAAATTTTCGACACAGAAATGCCCAATAAGATTGAAAAGCATGTTGCGTTGCAGGCAGTTGCCGCGATGCGGGGAGAATCCCATGTTTTAGATCGCTGGGATTGGCGCGTCTGGCGAAAGCCTCACGAGTATGGCTACAGCCGGCAAGGAAAAAACCGTTTCCCGGCGGGGCTTTCACCTCGAATTATGAAAACCCCGGCTTTTCGACTACTAATGCGCGCGGCTCCGTTCCTTGCGATGTGCTTCCCAGAACGATTCACACTGAAGGGGCTTGCGAAATCCCTGAAATTGTCTTTGCGCCAAATTGAGGCAAAAAGGCAACGCCTGAACTGGGCGACAGGCATTGCTGGTCATGCAGGATTCGGATTTCACTCGAAATTGTTTTCTGAACGGGGACTCTGTCTTTTTGCGCTTCAGGGTCTTGGACCCGAAATATTTTATGATGCCGCGAGCTCAAGCATTTACATCGACGACAGCTTCTTCGCAAGAAAGCCGCCAACACATCTTTATCACCGGATCATGTTCCTACTTTACTCAATACGGACGCAGTTTTATCCCTTGCTAAACCTCACTCCGGAGACCCAGATACTGGCAGAGTTGAATAAGCTGAAGGCGGTCATGGATCGCGGTCCTATTGCTGTTTTTGCCGCCCAGGCAAAAATCACGGATAGCCGGATGGCCAAATTCATGAAGACCGCGGATTTTGAGGAATTCAAACAACTTTTTAGCCGTTCCGGGGAATTGAATGGCGATGACATCAAGGACTCATGCAAATCGATGCAGCAGTATGTCTGGCGACTTCTCCTGGCTGACAGTTTAGATTTAACCGGGATTATAGAGGCCATGCTTGACGTCGATTTGTTACTACCCGGATCCGTAAAACCCGGTGAAATCCTCTTGATGTCTTCCCAGGTTGATCCTCTGATCAATTTTGCACTGGCGCTAAAACTTGAGGAGCCTTCGATAGAAACCTAAGAGGTTCACTTACACCTCAAGGGGCTTCTGTTTGAGAATCTCCCGAATTTCATCCTGGGAGAGTCCAAAAGCAATCAGGGCTCGCTCAGCCAGAACCTTGGCCGACACCACCTCAGCGACCACAACATCAATTCCGGGACGGATTTCAAGTATTTCATCGGCCTCGCGCTCAAACACAGCACGAACGATTAGCTTTCCCTTGTAGCGATGCCGGTCGAGTGCAGCAACGATGGCAGGCACCATGTGCCTGCCGGCCACTGCCACAAGAACAATCTTCGCCTTTTCAACTGCGATAGCATCAAGGATTTCATCCTTGCTTGCATCCCCATAGATCGCCATTACGCCTCGAGATTGGAGCGCATTGATGGCCTTGAAATTGAGATCGATGACACAATATGGGATTCCTGCGGCTTCAAAGGCAACGGCGGCTCTGCGCCCGGCAAGCCCGTATCCTATAACGATCGCGTGATTAACAAGACCCTCGGTCTTGCGGTCGTCACTCTTTTTACGGCTCTTCGCGAAACGGGCAGATGCGGTGACACGCTCCGCAACGCGAGGTGCCAATTTATAAACCACCGGTGAAACCATCATGGATAGCAAAGATATCGAAAGGAAATACTGAAACTGTTCGACAGAAAGAATCTTTAATTTCTCAGCTTCCTGAGCAATGACGAAGGCAAACTCTCCGACCTGAAACAGAATCAACGATACAAGGACGGCCACTTTTTCAGTGTAACGCAAGGCAATCCCAGCAAGATAGGTAAGCAAAACCTTCATCAGCAGAAGAAGGACCCCAAGCGCAATAATCCCGTGGATATTCAGGAAAAAGAATTTCAAGTCCAACAAGAGTCCAAGCGATATGAAGAAAAAACCTAAAAAATTGTCGCGAAGGGGGACAATCTCGGAGGACGCCTGACGCCCAAAGGGAGAGCCGGCGATCATAACGCCGGCAAAAAAAGCGCCCAAAGGCATTGAAAAACCAACTTTTCCGGCGAGCACTGAAAAACCAAAACAGATAAAAAGGACGCTAAAAAAGAAAAGCTCCCGGTTTCGGGACTCAACCACGACTTTTAACAGCCGGGGCACCAAAAACATCCCCCCAAAACCCACAGCAATGATGACGGCAAGGATTTCACCGAAAAAAGAACCAAGCGATACCGGACTATTGAACAGCTTTGAACTCTGTCCACCAGCGAGCAGGGGAAGGCTGAGCATCATTGGAATCGCGACGATATCCTGGAACAACAAAACCCCAAGGGAGGCATTGCCTTGGGGTGAAGCCACATCATGAGAACCCTGGAGCAGCTTCATAATGATTGCTGTCGACGAGAGCGAGATCATGTATCCAGCGACAACGGCCGGGCCGACACTGACGTGCAGGAACTGATTCATAACAAGGGCGATCAAACCGGCAGTCCCGACAACCTGCAGGGTTCCCAATCCTAAAAAGGATTTTTTTAAATGCGAGATGGACCCGAGTGAAAATTCCAGACCGATGGTGAACATCAAAAAGACGATCGCCGTCTCGTTGAGGACATGAAGTCCGGCAAGATCTGGAACTAATTTTAATCCGTGAGGCCCAAGTAAAACGCCAGCGAGAAGAAATCCAACAACAGAAGGGAGGCGCAAGGCATTGGATGCAATGACTGCGACAGAAGCCACGCCAAAGACTGTGGCCAACTGGAAAAAGATCTGCGTCTCTTCACTCACCCAAATAGGCCTTACGGACCTCATCTGAAGCCAAAAGCTCTCGCGACGGGCCTTGCAAGACAACCCGCCCGGTCTCCAGAACAACGCCATGATGGGCAATACCAAGCGCCTGCAAGGCATTTTGTTCAACCAACAGAATGGTCATCCCATCACGGTTGATCTGTTCGACGATTTCGAAAATCTTCTCAATGATCTGAGGCGCAAGCCCAAGGCTTGGCTCATCAAGAAGCAGCACTTCGGGTTGGCCCATTAATGCGCGTGCAATTGCCAACATTTGCTGTTCGCCGCCTGACAGCGTCCCGGCATTTTGCCGGCGACGCTCCTTCAGACGCGGAAACATTTCAAAGCCACGCTCAAGGTTAATCTTATAAGCCAGTTTATCTGGTGCAGCCCATGCACCAAGATCCAGATTTTCCTCAACCGAAAGGTTCAGAAAAATTCCGCGGCCTTCTGGAGATTGGCAAATACGCCTGCGGACGATCTCATGAGGCTGCCTGTTTGAAATAATATGACCACGATGTTCAATGGAGCCACCAGAAACCCTGACAAGACCAGAAATGGCACGCAACATGGTGGTCTTGCCGGCGCCGTTGGCACCGACCAAAGTGACAATCTTCCCCTTGGGTAAATCAAAGGAAACACCGCGAAGTGCCTGAACCATCCCGTAATGAACGGAGACGTCCTTGACGCGCAGGATCAAGGATCCTTCAGCGGAGCCATCGACGACTCCTTTAAATGAGCCTTCACTGGAACCCGCCGATGATGTGTTTTCATGCTTTAGCATTTGCCCCCCCATCACCACCCTTGGACACATCTCCTTCTACGGCAGCTTTGCCCAAGTACGCCTCAATAACACGAGGATCCTTCTGAATTTCATGAGGCGTCCCCTCAGCAATCTTTACCCCGTAATCCAGGACTGCAATGCGTTCACAAACACCCATGACAAGCTTCATGTCATGCTCGATGAGAACAATTGTTGCTGAAAACTTGTCGCGGATAAAACGGATACTTTGCATCAAGGCCGTCGTTTCATGAGCATTCAAGCCAGCCGCAGGTTCATCAAGCAAAAGAATCCGCGCACCAGTTGCAATGGCACGTGCGATCTCAAGTCGCCGCTGGTCCCCATACGGCAAATTACGAGCCAGCTCCATAACACGATTATCAAGCTGAAAAATCTTGAGTATCTCCAAGGCGTCTCTTTGTTTATCGACCTCTGCCTGCAGGACTGCAGGGGTCCTCAATAATGAAGGCATCAAACCAAACCGGGGTTTCGACGGATTCTGATCCAAAGAAACCAAAATGTTTTGCTCGACCGTAAGGTTTTTGAACAAGCGAACATTTTGAAAGGTTCGACCCAAGCCACGGCGCGTGATTTGAAAGGGCTTAAGTCCGTTGGTGATTTGGTCGTGGAGTCGAACCTCACCCGATGTTGGACGGTACACACCAGTGAGCATGTTGAAAACGGTCGTCTTGCCAGCTCCGTTGGGACCAATCAGACCGAAGATTGATTCCGATGGAATCACGAGATTGAGTTCAGAAACTGCTTTCAATCCACCAAACTGCATGGTCAGATTTCGGGCCTCTAACACTCCATGCCCTGTAAAATTCACATCCGTCATTGTTTTACGCCTCCGCGGGCTTCGGCCCGGCCGGCCAGTTTGCGTCGCAAGGATGCAGGAAAAAAGTCGATAATTTCACGAGAGCCGAACAACCCATTGGGTCTGGTCAGCATGAGGATGATCAGAACGAGAGAATAAATCACCATTCGAATATCAATTTCGTACCAGGTTTGAATGACCCGGAGGGCTTCTCGCAAAACCGTGAGAAGGATGGCAGCGACAACGGAGCCACTGATGCTACCCATTCCACCGAGCACCACCATGATCACAATCTCAAAACTCCGGTTAAAATCAAAAGTCTGGGGCGTGAGGATCTGGAGCTGGTGTGCGTAAAGCCCACCAGCGATACCCGCGAAAAAAGCGCCCATCGCAAATGCCCGGACTTTGGCTTGGGTTGTATTGACTCCCATCGCCTCACCCGCAATTTCATCTTCCCGCACAGCGAGAAGCGTTCTACCGTGAGATGAATGGACCATTCGCCACACACAAAAAACCGTCAAGACAACCGATGAATATACCCAACCAAAATCACTCAGAAAGGGAATGTTATTGAGTCCACTGGCTCCGCCAACCGCTTCGGTGTTCATCATCACAACGCGGATAATCTCGCCGAAACCGAGGGTGACAATGGCAAGGTAATCCCCACGCAACCGCAGGGATGGCATGCCAACCATGTATCCGGCCCCTGCTGCTGCAACTCCGCCAAGGCATAAACCGATCGGAAGCACTGCGTTTGCGGGAATTCCGCTGGACGCCACGAACTCATTCCAAGCCGGATTCGCACCGAGCGCCATGGTAACAACAGCAGCAACGTAAGCCCCAACAGCCATGAAACCAGCGTGGCCAATCGAGAATTGTCCTGTGAACCCATTGACCAGATTCAGACTGACCGCGAGGATGATGTTAATCCCACAGTAAATGATAATCGTGAACCAGTAGGGATTGATCCCCTGTTGAATCCACGGACTGATTACAAAAGCAGCTAAAAGCACCAAACCCCACACCAAGGTTTGGAAGGTAGAAGTGCTGAATAAAAATCGACTTTTGGTCGTATGGGGTTGGGTACGGACGGCTTCCATTCACAATCCTCTCGTCAAACTTAACCTGAATTCAGTTAGACTTTTTCAGCCCTGTGAACACCCAACAATCCACTGGGCTTAAACAACAGGATCAAAATCAAAATACCGAATGCGAGTGCATCGCGATATGTCGGCACCCAGTAGCCGACGAGAAATTCCTCTGCAAGACCAAGAGTGAAGGCACCGAGCACGGCTCCCGTGACATTTCCGATACCCCCAAGGACAGCCGCCACAAATGCCTTAAGGCCAGGCATGGTACCCATCAATGGATCGATCTTGGGGTAAATCAAACCAACGAGAACACCGGCTGCGCCTGCCAACGCAGAACCAAGCATGAAAGTAGCTGAAATGATCTGATTGGTTGGTATTCCCATGAGGCTAGCTAAGTCGTGGTTGAAACTGACGGCACGCATCGCCCGGCCCAGACGGGTCCTGAAAATAATATACTGCAGGACGACCATCAAAATCAGCGCCAGAACAAGAGCGACAATTTGCATCGGCTCAATGACAAGGTCGCCGTAGGACCAGTTGTAACCTTCAAGTTCCAGAATACCGGTTGGAAAAAACTGCGGATCGGATCCGAAAATAAGCTGACCTGTATATTGAAGAAAAAGCGAGACACCGACAGCAGTGATGAGCAAGTTGATTCGCGGACTTTTTCGCAGCGGACGATATGCAAGGCGTTCGATGACGAAACCAGCGGTGGCACTGGCTGCCATGGCAGCAATAAGCGCGATGATCAGGGAACCTATTCCTGGATGTTCTTCCAGGCGCAACCATCTGATTGTGTACATTCCAGTGAATGCACCCAGCATATAAATTTCGCCATGAGCAAAATTAATCAGCTGCAGGACCCCAAAAACCATCGTGTATCCGAGGGCAATCAGGGCGTAAATACTTCCCAATGATAACGCATTGATGACGTGCTGAAGGAACTGGTCCATGGTCGGCCTCTGAGTCTTGCTTGAATCGCGTCCCTAAATAACAAAAGAAACAACCGAAGCATCAGCCCGGCCGAATTGTCGACTCATAGCTAAAGGAGCCATTGACCACCTTCAAGACAACCGCAGGCTTTACTGCATTCCGTTGCTGATCGATGGAAATTCGACCCGTCACACCCTGATAATCCTTAGTTACTGCAAGAGCAGCCCGAATATCCGAGGTGGCGAGAGATTTCGCCCGTTTCATTGCATCGGCGAGAACCATCGTCGCGTCAAATCCCATCGCGGCGAGGCCGGATGGCGTGTCCTTGTATGCTTTACGGTACCGGTCGATAAAAGCTTGAACATGCGGAGACTTGTCTTCAGCCGAATAATGGTTTGAAAAGTAGGCTCCCTCCATGGCCTTGCCACCAATTTGTAGCAGCTTTGGGGAGTCCCAACCGTCGCCGCCTAACATGGGGACCTTGATGCCGAGGCTGCGTGCCTGGCGTGCGATCAACCCCACTTCGGTGTAGTAGCCTGGGACAAAAATGGCCTCCGGTTTGGTGGCACGAATGGCTGTAAGTTGCGATTTAAAATCAATGTCGCCCGCACTGTAGCTTTGATCGAGAACAATATCGCCACCAAGCTTTTTGAAAGTCTCGGTAAAATATTTCGCAAGACCGACACTGTAGTCATTTTTTACGTCGCGAAGGATCGCAACGCGTTTAATTTTCAAATTTTCAGCAGCGAAACGGGCCATAACAAAACCCTGAAAAGGGTCGATAAAGCAGACGCGAAAGATGTAATCTCCGATTTCCGTAACCTTTGGGTTAGTCGAAGAGGGGGAAATCATCGGAATTTTGTTTTGCTGCGCAATCGGTGCCATGGCCAAGCTCCGCGAAGACGCGACCTCTCCAATGATGGCAGTGACCTTGTCTTGCGTGATCAGGCGTGTTGTTGCGGTTGCGGCTTCTTCTGGCTTGCCTTGGTCGTCGAGCAAAATAACTTTCAGCTTCTTGCCCTGGATTCCACCGGTGGCATTGATTTCCTTGATCGCCAAGTCAACGCCCTGGTGCGTGGCCACACCAAAGGTTGCCTCCGATCCGGTGGTGGATCCCACCTCTCCGATTTTGATGAAATCATCGGCCGATTGGGCTTCAACAGTTGGCCCAACAGCCAGCGGAACAACAACAGCAAAGCCAAGTGTGACGCGGGTTACAAGTCTCATGTTCATTTTTCTGGGCTCCTGCCGGGAATCCTTAAAAAATCACTTCTGCCCACTAAAAGGGCAACCTACCGAAATCATTGGCTGACGTTAGCATGCAAGCCTCGGGGATGACAACGAAAGCTTAATTTGTTTGTATTCTAATAGAATTCTGCTAACCTGCGTTTTGATAAGGCGGTTTTGGTCCCAACTACCCGTTGAAGCCAAAGCCAAAAAAACGACCTCGTATTTTGTTAGGTGAACCGTGGGCAAGAAACTTTATGTAGGCAATCTCCCGTACCGTACGACCGATGGCGATCTTCATCAGCTGTTCTCGCAAGCTGGCGTCGTTGACTCGGCAAAAGTAATCAGTGATCGCGAGACTGGCCGCAGCAAAGGCTTCGGTTTCATCGAAATGGCGAACGACTCTGACGCTGACGAAGCAGTTCGTCGCTTCAATGGCGCGGACATGGATGGGCGCAAGCTCAACGTGAACGAAGCTCGCCCACAGGCACCGCGCGAAAGCCGTGGCTTTGACCGCGCTCCGCGGAACCACCACGACTACTAAGTCGGGCTGACTCCACATTTAAAGACCCGCACCCGCAAGGGCTGCGGGTCTTTTTTTTGCAAGTGGTCCACCGCAGCTTCAGTCGCTTGGGGAGGACTCCTTGATTTTTATTGATCGTAACGATGCCGGAAGCCGCCTCGGCCATCGGCTGAAAAAATTAGCCGTCACCAAGCCCGTACTGGTTTCCATTCCACGCGGAGGGATCCCTGTTGCAGCAGCTGCCGCTAGAGTTACAGGATGGCCCATGGCCGTTTTTGTCGCACGAAAGCTGCGCTCTCCAAATCAACCAGAACTTGCGTTTGGAGCGGTAACGGAAAGTGGTCCAGCTTTTCTCAATGCCTCAATCGTGGAAAGCATCGGGCTTACAAAAGAGGACCGCGATGAGGAAATAGCCCGTCAAAGAGCTGAATGTGCACGCAGGCGGATCCTTTTCTCAGATTGCCAATTGTCAGCGGACGATCCCGATACCACTCCCATTCTGATCGACGACGGGATTGCAACTGGTGCGACAGCCATCGCTGCGCTGCGCTCCCTAAGGAGTTTAGGGTTCCATCGTGTGCTGTGCGCAGTTCCAGTATGCTCGCGGGACGGTGCCGCCAGCATTGAAGCCGAATGTGACGGCCTCGTTACATTAGACCAACCCGGGGGATTTATGGGTGTGGGACAGTTTTATATCCATTTCCCGCAACTTGACGATCTTGAAGCGCAATCGATTTGCCGGAGGGCAATTAGTGATTCCAAAGCGATCGAGCAGTAGTAGTATTATTGGATTCTAGCAGTTAGGAGCCTCTGATGAATGCTGCCCACTTCCACCTCGTCATCAATCATTTCCCCGTCGTGCTTGTTCTGGCTTCAGCAGCGATCGGCATTCACGGTCTGCTCCGCAAGTCCAAAGAGGTCCAAAACATCGCACTGTCACTTTCAGTCGTCGCATCCTTGGCGGCCTTGGCAACCTATTTTTCCGGCGAACCAGCAGCCGATTTTTTGGAGAACGCCGCAATCGTCAACGACACGCACATTGAAGAGCACGAAGAGGCTGCAGATAAGGCCGTTATTGTCACAACGGTCAGCGGCCTTGCCGCTGCTGCAGCTTTTTTCCTCGCATCCCGTAAATCGCCCATGGCCAATCGCGCTTACATTGCGGCCACAGGACTAACCATTGCTTCTTCGGCCATCCTTGGCTGGACCGGCGCGAAGGGCGGCGTGATCCGTCATCCTGAGGTTGCGGAACTAATGACTGGGAGAGCCGATGGGTACCGCCCCCTCCCCACCAGCGAAGGAGCTGGCAGCGACCTGGAAGAATCTAGTGATCAGGACATCGACACTGAATTCGAGACCAACCCAAACCGCACGGAGAGCCGTCCCTGACAAAGGAGGAACTGGCACTTCCCTTGCTAGTCTGACGGTAACGGTCCGTCCGGCAATTGGCCTAGTAGGGGGTATTTGTGACAGCAAAGGACAACTCGACACTACACGTCACAGTATGGTTGGACCGTCATAGCGCGGTTATGGGGATCGAGGAGCGAAGCATCGCATTTCCCGACGATCCTCCGAAAAAAACCATCGAGAGATTTACTTCAAATATCGAACGTCGTTGCAGCTCGACCGGTGGACGGCATGGTCACATGGCCTTCCAGCACCTCACGGTCCAGCCGGCCATCAAAGCAGAGCGCAGAAGAGAACACGAATCCATTGCGTTCATGCGAGAAATTATCGCCCACATTGAAAAAAACCCACAGCATCGGATCATTACCAGCCTGCAAATTTACGGGCCCGGAGAAGCAAAAAAAATGCTGGCGTCCCAAATCAAACTTAGACATCCGGAATGGCCGACGCCGGAACTTAGCGCAACGGGCAGCAGGCTTACTGAAGCGCAGAAGCTCGCCCATTTTGAGAGCACACATCGCAAAGACATGGAAAATCGAAAAAATAGAACCAGCGAAACCGCTGCCAGGCGGTTTAAGGCGTAGCGAGGGCCCAGCAGCCGTCCCGTGGCCGGTAAAAAAGGTTGGGCCAAAGGGTCTCGTTCAGGGGGTATTCGGCCCAAAACAATAATAATTTATATAATTATTATTATTGCATTATTTTTAATATAATTGTATGAATCCGTATCATCAAAACCGGGAGTTCCCATCGATGAACATTAAAATCGCATATTCCGTTGCGTGCGTCGCATTGATCTCCGCTGTTGCGCAGGCCAAGCCTAGCAACTCCCGCTACGCATTACCTGAGCTGGTTGCAGTGGATGCGGTGGACCTTTTTGTCCCAAACGGCTTCGATTCCAACGACGAAATTGTAGTGGTTTTGGATGGTTACCTGCCAAACAGTTGCTACCGTTTGACCAGACCAGAAATCGAAATCGACCAACCCATGCACACGATCAAAATAACCCAAATGGCTCGGCGGTTCCCAGGACCGTGCATTGTGCCACTTGTACCGTTCACCAATGTCATACACGTCGGGGCGCTTGAACCAGGCAGCTATCAGGTATCTACCAACAAGGGAATGCTGCTTAAAAACCTGAGCGTTGAACTCGATCCGGGTACCGGTACCTACGGTCCAGACGACTTCCTTTACGCTCCCGTTGATTCCGTTTCTGTGTCTAAAACATCTGACGGACGGTTCGAGGCGAAGATAAACGGCCGTTTCACCAACGACTGCATGGAATTCGGAGACGTGCGCCTTATTCACAAAGGACGCGTGATCGAACTGCTGCCGGTTCTGAAAGATTATTCAGACGCCGACTGCCAACCAACGGAAAAGACGTTCACCAGAAGCGTCCGTCTTCCTGAGGACCTTCTGGTCGGGAGAAATCTAGTCCATGTCCGCAGTCTAAACGGCAGCTCCATAAACGCCGTTTTCTCAGTCCCGTCAGCCAATTAAATCGACGGGTTTCTCATCTGACCTGATGAAGCGAACTTCAGCGCTTCATCAGTTTTCGCAGATCATCCAGTGTCTTTTGCATGTCCTCCGGAACATTCGTTCCCGAAGAACCTGAAAACTCAACTAAAACCTGCTCTTCAAGAAAGGCAAAAGCCTTATCCGCATATTTGGAATGCGGCGCAGAACGGACTGCCGTCTCAAGGTAAAATTCGGTCTGCGAAAGCCAGTACGATCGTCCGATCATCGACTCCGTCACGCCCAATAAATAATAGGCTTCCGCAAGATCGGGGCGCGAGGTCTGCCCAATGGCCTGCGAGGGAATTTTTCCCAGGGCAGCAGCCCCATGGTCATTTTTTTGAATGTAGGTATTCAGCAGGCGTGAGGCATAAATAAAGTCGACCAATCTACCCCGGTCCATCGGAAACTCACTCGCACGTTGCGCATCTGCGATTAGTTTTCGCGCCGACGAAAGTTCAAAACCAGCTTTATCGCGACGTTTGGCAAGTTGGCGGAGGGACGCAATCCATTGCGATAACTGTAGCGAGGCAAACTTTGGCAAATCTGGACGTTTCAGCATGGACTCGAGCACCGGAATTGGCCTGGCAACGTCCTGCTTTACTCGAATGCACACCTTAAGATAGTCAACAAAGCCATCCATCATGACAATTTCAGACGTCCGGCTCCCGGATGATTTGAAAAGTTCTTCGTACGTTTGAAGCGCAGCGTCGAACTGGCGGGTGGCCATTTGCAGTTGGGCGCGCTCCATCAAAGGCAGGTTGGCAACTTTCACATCTTTAAAAAACACATCGGCCGCTGGAAACACCTTGGCCTCTGGCAAACGGGAATGGCATGCGATGCAATTTTCCGTAAGGTTATGTAGTAAATAACGAGACTCACCGTAACTGCCACGAGCGTACCACCGGTGTATGTCACGAGCATCCTTGGCCAGTGATCCTGCGATGAAGGCAAATGTCCGGTCATTGCCGGTGGCATGGGATTCGAGGCTTTGTGACTCATCACTAAGGTCCTTGAGCTTGGCAAGGACCATTTCCCGGTTCGCGGGCTTCTCATACTCAGCACCATTCAAACTCAAGGGCAACACCGACACCAATGCCCCGAAAATTTTATCCATTCTGGCGCGGGTTTGATCGGGATTTGCTGCGTGAACACTCCCGCTCAAAAACACAATCCCGGCTGCTGTAACGAGTGATCTATACGCCACGGATACCTTCATGCTCGACCCTCCTGTTTTGCTAGTGTTTACTATGGTACATGGAAGCTGCGACGTAAAGTTCCGTCGCCATGCCTGTCAATGAACGGATGTGCCATGGACCGTGCAAGACACAAAACAATCGCCCCAGAAGCGGCAATCAACCTCATCCAGAGTGGGCAAAATATTGTCGCGGCCCATGCTGCCTGTGAACCACGACATTTTTATAAATTATTAGGAAACCGCGCCCGAGAAATCCGCGACACGAGGATTTTCTGCGCCAATCCAAGCCAGGCATACCCGTGTTTTGTCGACCCGGAACTCGACGGGCATATTCAGATCGAGGCCATGTTTCTGAGCACACATGTGCGTCAAAACGGCAACTGGAAGCATGTTCATTATGTGCCGAATCACATGTCACGCTGGGCTCACCATATCCTGACAACGGCGAGCATGCCACCCGCTGCGCGAAAAGCTGCTTACTGGATTGATCGAACTCGAGTCCCCGTCGTCGACAAGCCTGTCGACGTATTCTGGGGCAGTTGTTCCCTGCCAGATGAACGAGGGTTCGTCAGCCTTGGTTTAAATGCCTGCTACGAGCCTGAGATTCTGCGCAGAGCCAAGTGCGTCATTCTGGAAGCAAACCCCGCAATGCCAGTGACGTACGGCGCGACGACCGTACATCTCGATGAGATTGATTATCTGATTCATCAGGACCTGCCCCTGCCCGTGATTTCCTGCCCAACACCAGGCCCCGAAGAGGAAAAGATCGGGTCTTATGTGGCAGAACTTGTGCCCGATGGTGCCACCATCCAACTCGGAATTGGGGCAATCCCCAATGCAGTTGGCAGATCTCTAATCGGTCGCAAGGACCTCGGTGTCCACACAGAGATGATTAACGATGCAATCATGCAACTCTATGAAGCTGGTGCGATCAATGGCAGCCGAAAAACCATGTGGCAGGGCAAGATCATCGGGGGATTTGTCTACGGAAGCGAACGGTTGTACCGGTTTGTCGACCGCAATCCTGCCATAGAACTACATCCAACCTCGATCATCAACGACCCTGTCAGAATCGCACGTAATTACCGGATGACATCCATCAATTCAGCCATTGAAGTCGACCTTACCGGCCAAGTCTGTTCAGAGTCGGTTGGCCATCGTCCCATCAGTGGAGTCGGGGGAGCGACCGACACCCACAGCGGCGCCCAGAGGTCCCAAGCCGGTAGAGGAATCATCGCCCTGCGTTCGACGACCAAAGATGGCAAGTTGTCAAAAATCGTTCATTCTTTGGCACCAGGGGCCAAAGTCAGCGTTACCCGCAACGACATTGATACCGTCGTTACAGAATATGGAATTGCCGAACTGGCGGGAAAAAATGTCGCCGAAAGGGTCCGGGCGATGGTAGCCCTCGCGCATCCGAAGTTTCGTGAAGGACTACTCCACGCGGCACGCAGCGAGGGTTACTTGTGATTAGAAAAATCGTTCTAGTGGCCGACCAGTTCTTTTAACTTTTTAGTCAGAAGCGGCACCACCTGAAATAAATCACCAACGATGCCGTAATTTGCGATTGTAAAAATCGGTGCGTCTTTATCAGTGTTGACTGCGACAATCACCTTCGAAGTCCGCATGCCGGCCATATGCTGGATTGAGCCACTGATTCCGCAAGCGATGTATAAATTGGGATTCACCGTTTTTCCGGTTTGACCCACCTGCATGTCATGCGTCGCATATCCAGAATCAACCGCTGCCCGGGAAGCCCCGACGGTCGCTCCAATGACATCCGCGCACTCATGAAGGATCTTGAAATTTTCCGCATTAGCCATGGCGCGGCCACCTGAAATGATCAGGGAAGCCTCTGTCAAGTCAGCCTTTTCGCTCTTGCCCTTGCGGATTTCAACGGTTTTGGATTGCGCGGAAGTACCGACCACTTGCAGGGCAGTCGTTGCAGCAGATCCGGAACCGGTTTTTTGTGCAGGCATCACGTTGGGACGAATCGTGACCATGTGCAGATTACAGTTTTGGGATACGAGGTGTGCGCGACACTTGCCGGCATACATCGGTTTTGTCCCATGAAGGGCGCCGTCTTTCCACTCAACGGCTATTACGTCGGTCAAAAGTGCTGCATCCATGCGAGCCGCAAGGCGTGGGAAAAAGTCCCTGCCCATGGGAGAAGCTACGCCCACCAAAACCTGCGGAGCGAAGTCCTTGATAGCTGCCTCAACTCCTGCAGCCCATCCCATCGCGTTGTACAGTGCGAAATCAGGTCCAGAAACTGTGTAAACCTTGTCGACACCGTAACCAGCAAGCTGGTTGACCAAGGCCGCCGTATCGGCACCAATGAGGACTGCTGCTGCGTCCCCAGCCGAACCTGCAAGTCGAGCACCAACAGTAAGCGCTTCGAAAGCAGATGACTTTATTTTCCCATCACGTTGTTCGACAAAAATGAGGACTTTCATGTCCGTGATTCTCCGTAAAATTCAAAATCAAAAGATTTGAAATCAAAATCAAAAACTAGATCGCACGGCGCACTCAGAGAACTTTTGCCTCTTGGCGCAACAGTTGGACAACCTTGTCAGCCATGACTTCCAGTTCTTCGCCTTGGAATAATCTTCCAGCCGGCTTGGCAGGTGGATATTCGTAGCTTTTGACCGAGACCTTGATCTTGGATTTGATTTCTGAAGCATTAATGCTGTAATCCCCAGGGGTTTTGGCATCAAAAGGTTTTTTCTTGGCCTTCATGATTCCTGGCAGGGAAGCATAACGGGGCGTGTTCAACGACTTGTGTGCCCCAATAACTGCGGGCAAGTTCACATCGTAGACTTCGACCTTGCCTCCCTCAACCTCACGCTCCACATGAGCCTTCTCGCCAGTCAAAGTCAACTTGGTCACCACGTTGACATGAGGCCAGCCCAACAATTCAGCTGCCATGGTTCCTACATGCATGTTGTCGTCATCAATCGCCTGACGCCCACACAGAACCAAGGATGCGCCCTCGGACTTGATCGCCGCAGCCAATACCTTGGCCACCGTCAGTGAATCTGCGGATTCAAGTCCGGTGTTGGAGATAAGAACTCCCCGGTCACCACCCATCGCAAGTCCCTTGATGATGAGTTCACGGGCTTTTTCGTCCCCAAAGCTCATGACAACGACCTCTGGAGTTCCACCAGCCTTTTCCTTGGTCTGGAGAGCCTCCTCGATCGCAAATTCATCGTAGGGATTAATGATGTACTTGGTATCCGCATGATCAATCGCGGAACCCGATGCATCAATCTTGATTTTTGTTTCAGTGTCAGGCGTTTGCTTAAGCAGTACGACAATCTTCATGGACATCCTCTCGAAGGTACTGATTCGAAGGCGAAGACTAGCAGCACGTCCCCGTTAAGACAAGTGCATGGCGCGACGAGAATTCACGACTCAAGGGCCTGCATGAAGGCCTTTACCCCGGAACCAAGGTTTGAACCTGAACACGGGCCGTACCCCATGTCCCGCAATCCAAATTCAATCGCAGACAAAGCATGAACAAGATCAAATCTGCTGACAAATCCGAGGTTTGAAAGGCGCAGTATCTTTCCCTTGAGCTCGTCCTGCCCCCCCGGAACGGTCACTCCGTAGCGGTCGCGAAGCAATGCCTGCAAACTTGTTCCATCAAACCCGTTCGGAACCATTATGGCCGTCAAGGAATTGGAGGGATGTGTCTTTGCAAAAAGCTCCAGGTGCATCGCCGGAAGGGCAGCCCTCACAGCTCCGGCAAGATGCTCATGATTTCGGATCATGGCGTCGATCCCGACAGCATGAATCTTGTCCAACACCACAGCCAAACTCTGGATCAAGCCAATGGCGGGAGTCCAAGCCGATCGCCCCTTGCTTTGGCCTTTGAGTTCCTTTGCAAGGTCAAAGTAATAACGTGGCCGATCCGACAAACTATTCCAGCCGCGCTCTGAAAGGGCAACAAAAGCAAGCCCAGGGTTCAAACCAAAGCCTTTTTGACTGGCAGATATGACGCAGTCAAATCCATCCCCATTCATATTAAGGGGGTGAGCGCCCAAGGATGAAATCGCATCCACAACGACGAGGCAGTCTGGGAATGCTTTCTTTAATTCTGCAACCAATTCGGCCACGGGATGCCTTACACCCGTTGAAGTCTCATTGGCCTGCACAAAAAAAGCCTTGGGGGCGCGGCAATCCACCAGAACCTTTCGAAGATCTTCAGCGCGGGCACCCTGGCCGGATCCCACTCTGACCACTTTTGTGTCGCAACCGTAGCGGATCGCCAAATCTTCCCAACGCTCGCCAAATTTGCCAGCATTAACAACGATCACCTCATCGCCAGGTGCCGTCAGATTCAACAAGGCCGCCTCAAGGCCACCGGTGCCTGAGCAAGAAAGAATAACGGGAATTTGCTCGCAACCGAAAATAGGGCGCAGCATTTCGCTGCATTTTAAGTGCAGGGCGTAAAAATCGTCAGTTCGGTGATAAATCTCGGAATTGAGAGGAGCCAATTTCGCTTCAAGCGGCACTGGCGTTGGACCAGGACAGAAAATTCTCGATTGAATGAAGGGCTCTCGCTTGTGGTCCACAGGAAACCCTCCAAACGCCAGGATTTCAGGATCGACGCGCTTGCGTCCTGGCGACGACGCTGGGAACGGGAACAGCAATTTCAACGCCAGTCCGAAGCCTTGTTGGGCGCAGAGCAGGATTGAGAGAGAGGATCTGGTTCACGCGAACTTTGTAGATGGAGGCAATCCGGGCCAATGTTTCGCCCGGCCTGATCCGGTGCATATGAATGTCCTTGACCTCGACAGCGGCGAGCGATTCCTCGATCTGCCCGAACTTCACTGCCAGGGGCTCAGGCATCCTCAACCGGTAGCCGTCGGCATTGCTCCGTGGCCGACGCGGAGGCGTGATTTCATGGATCAGTTCAGGGTTCCAACTACGCAGTGAACGGATTGGGATATTCAATTTCGCAGCGACTTCACTGAGCCGCACCGGCTCCTTGGCTAACGCGCTGGTGACTGGAAGTTCGTTTGCTGGATCCAACTTGACTTCGAATCCGTGAAGTTTCGGGTTGCTGGCAAGGGCGAGGGCAGCGAGCACCTTTGGGACGTAGTGCTTGGTCTCCGGACGGATCGCATTGGTATCCGCGATGTCCCAAAAAGATTTCCGACCGGTCTGGCGCATCGCCTTTCGAATTTTGCCTGGCCCGGCATTGTAGGCCGCCATGGCCAGGTGCCAATCCCCAAAATCCTCGTACAAGTCACGCAAAAATTGCGCAGCTGCGACCGTCGACTTGATCGGATCACGCCGCTCGTCGACCCAATAATCAATCCTGAGGCCATACAATTTTGCGGTTCCGGACATGAACTGCCAGGTGCCTGTCGCCTTGGCACGACTGTATGCTGCATTTGAAAAGCCCGATTCAACCATCGCTAAAAAATAAAGTTCCTCGGGTAGCCCTTGCTCTCGCAGTAAAGGTGCAACGACCTGATGGACTGACTCACCGCGCACCAGCCACTTTAGAAACGATGCCCGGCCTTGGGTTTTAAAATAGCGGATCCAGAACTCAACCCTGGGATGAGCGACGAGAGGAATTCCGCCGTAGTAATCGTTGATCTCGCCGACAAACCGGTTTGCGGCATAATGAAGGGCGGCCATTTCACGGGACTCTGCGGCGCCGCGCTGGGATCGGCTGGATCGAGATCCTCTGGAATAAAGATTGCGATTACGGCGTCCGCCAGGATTCGTGTTGCGGTCGAATTCGATTCCAGTTTGTCCCTTTGGCGCTGCATGGCTGGCATAATATTGGTTCTTCAACCAGGTGGCGTAAATGTCGTCCTTGCAGAGCCCCTCCTCCAGGATCTCCTCCGTGAGCTCGATGTCATCTTCGCCTTCTACACCGGCCTCAGCGGCGTCTTCCATTTCAAACTTGGCCTCTGCTTCGTCGCTGATCACGCGTTCCGGAGTGATCTCTGCCAGTTTTAAGCGCGGGCGGTCGGAAGTGGATGTGCCTGGAAAAAATGGCTGGTGCGAGCATCCCGCCAGGAGCATGAAGGCAGCGACAATGGTGGTCAACAAACGCAAGTTGGTTTCCCCAGGATGCACACAGGTGTTTAAAAAAGCTGTAAAAGGGATCTTATCGTGAACCGGGTCCCCTGACCAGACTAAAGCGGCCTCCGGAACCCAGAACCCGCTTGTGAAGGCGCTTACAAGGTATTGTATGCATAGAGAACGTAGCGAAATGTAGCCGTGATTACCAGGGAGTCCTTGGCCATCGACTTTGGCAGGGGGGCAAACGGCGCCGCGAGCTTGATGGCATCCAGAATAGCCCGATCGAGGATCTCATAGCCTGACGAATTCAAAACCCGGATCTGCGTCATCCGCCCATCCTTTTCAATCTTGAACTCTAAACGGACTTCCCCCTGTAACCCTTGGCGCACAGCCGAGGACGGGTACACCCAAGTCAGTTCAATCGATTTTCTAAGCCCGATAAAATAGGAGAGGTACTTGTAATTGGTCGTATTCAAATCAACGCGGTCGCCTTGCGCAATCTTGTCATCCAGGTACTCGGTCCGGCCAGCCTTGAGCAACTTTTCCTTCTGGGCCACCTGATCTTGCAACAGTGCCTCGTAGGCGTTGCGGGCCTTACCCTTGCGCAACACACGGATTTGCCCGTGGGGATCAGCAGCAATCTCAACCTCACGCCCCATTTCCTTTGCCCCTGGCTTCCGGGTTGGCCTCTGAACTTGCTCCTCCTTTTGGACTTGCGCCTTCCCGGCAGTGCCTTCGCCACTTGCTCCGGGGCGATTTTCCGTGCGGGTCTCGCGCTGGGTCATGTGATCTTGTGCACCCAACCGAGCCTGGACTTCAGGGGGGGCCGTTGGAGCCTGTTTCGTTTCCACAATAGACTGATCATGCTGCCCTGACTTGCGATCGGGAAGGGGCTTGATGCGAAGGGTCAGAGGCTTCACCACGTCACGGTTGCGGCGTGCCTCGCCACCCCAGGCGCCAATCCGCCATACCGTTACCAAGTGGAGGACCATCGAAACAGCAAAAGCCCACAACAAGGTCCGACCAACAGCGCTTAGCTTGCGCCTTGAGGTCTCCCGTGACTGAGACTTTTGAATTTTTGGTACCATGTCACTCATCTCTTTGTAGTATCGGCATCTCCGCTTTGATATGAAGATCGAAGTCAAACTCACTTAGCGAGGATTTCAGGATGTTTTCCATCGCCTTGGCACGGCAGAAAAATAAGCCTAAATCCAGAATCATTCCGCTTTTGTGTGGCGTGGCGTTCATTGCCTTGTCGAGCCTGCCTGCCTGTACCGAAAAAGAATTAGATCCGAATGACACCAAAGCCTCTTTTGCACACGCGAAGGAACCTTACGACGACGAAAGCTTCGAAATAGCGATTTCGAGGCTCGGCGAATTCAAATCCCGCTTTCCTTACAGCCAATACGCCACCGAAGCCGAGCTTCTCATTGCCAATGCTCAATTTCAACTGGGTCGCTACACGGAAGCTGTTGTTTCTTACGAACAGTTCGTCAAACTCCACCCGAAGCATCCACAAAATGACTTTGCAATGTTTCGGGTAGGCGAAGCTTACTGGAAGGATGCGCCCGAGGAGGTTAATCGTGAACAAGAATTTACCGCCAAAGCGATCGATGAATGGCACAAACTGTTAGCGGCGCACCCAGAGAGCAAATCTGCTAAAGATGCCCGGGACTTGATCCTCGTTGGCCGCAAACGACTCGCGGAACACGCTGTTTTCATCAGCAATTTTTATTGCCGAAAAAAAATCTATCACTCTTGTGCCTTCCGATTTCTGCAGGTGGACAAGGACTTCCCGGAGTTTCCTGCAATCCGTCGTTCCGCATTGCTTGCGGCCGCAGATGCGCTGGATAAAGTGGCAAAGGAAAAGGAAATCGACCCCGATCAGGAAAACAACCTGTTCAGCCGCGACAAAACCCCCGCACAGATTCGTGAAGAGGCTTCAAAGGCGCGAGCAAACGCATCCGCTCTGAAATAGACCTCATCGTTTCGCTGAAACAAGATCTACCGAAAAAAACGGATCGTCGGTCTGCGGATTGGAAAAACCCAGTCGCCCTCCACCAAAATCGTAGACGGGAACCAGGAGCCGCAAAAACGGTCCCTGGAGGAATACCACGTCGAAAACACTCTTCACGATGGCTTGGGCTAGATCAGCCTCAAATATGTCAACGGAAGGCTTGTAGCCTGCAGCCCATCCACCGCCGATATCCACCACAGCAACATCACTCAACTGCACTTCCATTTCCCCGTCTTCCATGTCGATGGCCAATGGAACAGACAGGCGCACATTAATGTTTGCGTAGTCCATCCAAGATCCGTTGGACTTAACCATAATTGACAATCTGGCATCAGGAATCCGGACGACAAATTTCACCGCTCGAGCTGAGCTTTCAGCGGCGTCCACTCTAAAAGATTCAACAGAGGGAAGGCCGGGGCAGCTGATAAACGCCCGAACATCCGTGGTGTCCAATTCCAGTCCATTCAAGTCCGGCCAAACGGAGGCCAGCACATCGGTGTCAAGGTATTGGCCAAGCTGTGGAATCATATCCGGATTGAGCTCAAAATCCCGTTGCGCCATTGGATGCAAAGCTTCCAAAGCGTCATTGATAACTTTCTTGTTCAAACCAACAGACCCGAAGATTACGCCAGGGGGAACCGGTCTGGCCTTCCGGTCCTTTCCCCTCGAATCCAGTGAACCTTCTTTCAGCACGGAAGAAAGCTCAGAACTCATGAGAAAAACAAGCCGGCCATCGTGAACCTCGATTCCGGAAGGTGCGCCGGCAAGCAACAAATCTTCTGAAAAGGGAATGCCTGGGTATCCCACATGTAATTCAAAGGACTGATGCAACATGCCATCAATCTCTGCGACCGCTTCTGGCAGTAGTTCAAGAACCTGATGCCTCACAATCTCAGCGACCTGATCCCTGGCTCCAGCGAGAACTCCGGCCACGGCATCGCGCATGTAACCGCCGAAGCCCAAAATCCCAGAGCATTCTGTGGGGCCACGAACGACGTATCCTTCCGGATCAATCGAAAAATCCAATTCACGCAAGTCGGCGTCCAAATTTCCTGCCTCAGTCACAACCGGCATCAACAAAACCGACAACGCCAGATCAGTTGGCCCCGAAACATTCACGTCTACGCCTGTGCACTTGGACTTCAAATTCCACCACAACCACGGCTTCGACAATTTGATTGAATCGGCATGCAGCGTGACCCCATCAACCGCAAATTCAACGCGAACACCTTCTTTGGTTGCCTTTAGATTCAGTTTTTTAAAATCAACAGAATACTGCAGCCCTTGGGTATCTAAAATCCATCCATCCGATAACGTTTTATGAATGTCATTAATTTCACGCGAGTCAATGTCGTGCATAAAACGCGACTGGATTTCACGAGCAACCGCATCGAGGCCATCTTGAGTCAAATCCAGCTTCAGCGCATTTTGCGTGCTTTGGGCCATCGCAACAGAGGCAAAACTGAAAGCAAAGGTCACGAATCCAAAAAATTTACTTCTCACCTTCTACCCCTTGCAGGTTCAGGCAACCAAACTCCGGTTCTCTGAGTGTTGCCCTTGTAATGATAGCCGTGCCGCCCACCGTTCGAAATCTTCCCTGGCGTAGGCCAAATGAAAACAAAGCCTTCTCTGGTTGCACCAGCAATATCAACCCGACCATCACCATCAAAATCCCCGGCCGCAGGGCTACCCAACATCCAGCCGCCGGTTCGTTTGGGAAACCCGGTTGCCTCCATCTGTTGGGCGTTTCCTTCACCACCCGGATGGCCTGCCACGTCAAAGCCATGGAGTTCGAACCCGGCGTCAGCGGCAATAACCTCCGCGCGCCCATCCCCGGTCACGTCCGCAAATATGGGAGAACCCATAATGGGAGTGTCTGTCAAAAATCTTGGAAACGACGGATTCATGATGCCAGTAATCCCAGACCAACTGCCCAGCAAGTAGTGGTAGAGAATGCGGCGCCCCCCCATTATCAGATTCATAAGGATCCTTCGGCCCGTACCTGGAGCAAATATATCGCCTGTCCCATCGCCATCTAGATCAGCAATTGCAGGCTGCCCAAAGCCAACGATCATCTCTTCCTCAGCTACGGCCGGACTTGACGAAGAAGGTGTCATGGCCAGCGACCTTTTTAATTTTCCATCGAGACCAAGCAAGTATGCTTTCCCGGCAAAACCATGACACACGATGTCAACGACCCCATCACCATCAACATCACCAATGGCTGGAGCGGTAGCAATCCCGGTGCCGATCAGAGGCAGTATCTTGTTGCGAAGCAATGGAATCAGGGCAGGAAAGCCGGGCAAGATGACATTGCTGTCCAAAAGCCCCCTTCCACTGACAGCAAACAAAAATCCCGTGGTCTGGCTGTAGTGGGCCGTTCCGAAGACAATATCAAGCGCTCCATCGCCGTTGATATCGTATAGCGCCGGTGACGAAACAATCTTCGCCAATGCTCCCTGGTACGTTACCGGTACTGGAAACCCCGGCTGCATTGAACCATCAAAACGAAACACGTAAACAAAACCATCCAAACCGACCACGACAATCTCAGCGCGACCATCGCGATCGATATCCGCAAGAACCGGCGCCGCCAGAACACCAAAGGAAGGGTCTGCCCCACGGTTCACACCTGAAAAATCTGCAAGCGGAATACTGGTCGGGAAACCTGGAAGAAACTTCCCGTTGCGATCGATCGCCGCCACGTGGCCTTCAATGGAGACCGCCACCAGAACTGGTTTTCCGGCTTGGATTTCTCCGGCAGCAAGGGCTGAAAAAATCCCACCTGGCCAGGCCGGCGCCAACCGGGAAAGCGGCATGGCAACAGGAAACCCTGGCCGTTCGCCCGAAATGTCGCCTGCGGAGGAAGGTACCGTTCCATCATTTGAATCCAGCAGATGAACAAGTCCGCCTCCATCGGCAAAAGCCAGTTCATCCCGTCCGTCGCCATCGATATCGTAAAATAGTGGCGCACTTTCTACTGATGCATGGTTTGAATTCGGAGAGCGGAAAATTTGTACGGACGACCCAGGTTGGTCGAGGCGAAATATCGTCCGGCGCACACGACTGACCCTACCCGACAAATCGTCCACATCAAGAATCAGGGTCCATGCATCGCGGTAGCGGCTGTTTTCAAACGGTGAAGCCTTGATTTGGGCCAAAGAATTGAAGTCAAGGATGGCAATTTGATCTTCAAAATCACCAGTAAGGATTGGCGTTCGACCCACCTCAAATAACTCTGCACCTTCTTCTTCCACACCCTTTTGGATGCTTAAACTCAACTGAAGGCGTCCAGTTCGAGGAAGGGGTACTGATACCTTGACAGGAACGTTGGCGAGATCGGGTCCCCCGTCACGAGTGACATCAAACCACCCCGGAGAAATAATTCGTCCACCGGGAAACACCTCGTCCCGTTGAATCGCCTGCAGCAATGTTGCCGCATTCACCCGGCCGTTGCCTGTGGTCGAATCCCAGCCCTTTGTTGATGGCATGCGCCCAGAAGAAGCATCGGCATCTCCAAGATTGATGTCATCGGCGGTATGCCGCACTGTGGCAATGATTTCTGCAGAAGAATAATGCCGACCTGTTTGACTGGCGAAAGATTTAGCCAATGCAACAATACCCGCCAAACGTGCCGTTGCCTCCGACGAGCAGGACTTACCAGAAGCACTGACATCGAGCCGGGCTCCAAAGTTGCTGCAATTGTTGAACGCAAGATAGCTGGATGACTCCTGTGGAGTTTTATCGTCGTAACGCAATGCATTGACATAGAGGACTTGATCGAGAACCGCTGGCTGATTGCTGTGAAAGCTGTTTTCATCGCCCGCAGTAGCCACCACGACAACATCATTTTTCCAGGCATATTCAACTGCAGCGTGAAGGGCTGGTGTCAGGTTGAACGGCCCCAAAGCGGCTTGCACCACCGAAAATCCGTTATCCACCGCATAGCGTAAAGCAGCGGCTATGTTGTTGCTGTCGGCCATGAAACTATCGTTGACACGAAGAAAGGCAACGGAACAGTTGCCACAAACACCAGCCGACTCAATGCCGTTGTTCACGGCACCAGCAGACATGTTGCCTTCCATGGTTCCATGACCGAATTCCGTCCGGTCCGCTGGATTTTTGTCATTCTCAAGAAAATCCCAACCGGAAATGTCATCCACGAATCCATTCCCATCGGAGTCAATTCCGTCGGAGAACGTGTTCATCAAATCCTCTGGCGTCAAATAACCTTTGCGCGCCAGCACCGCCAACCTTGGGTCGGCGATCCAGTCCAGAGGCGAAATGCGGCCGTCTCCATTGGCGTCGTGAATGTTCGCACCCGACGGAAGTGGCAACTCCCCCGCATTGAGCGCGTACCGTTCGCGCAGGTCCGGTGAATCCCAAAGTATTCCTGAATCAAGCACAGCGATTTTGGTCGCTGGCGTTCCGGTGTGAATTTGCCAGGCACGGTCGACATGCATGCCGGACCCAAGGAGCGCTTGCTCGTCTGGAACCTGAGTGATCTGATCGTAGGGGATGTGGGAAAAATACTGCCATGTGTTCGCGTATTCTGGATCGTTGGGGCGCCGCATCCAGGGATCACTGCCTGGTTCACCAGGAAACCGGGCCGCCGGGCCCAAGGCAGTCAACAACACCATCGCAACCGGGGACAAAGACAAGGACCACGACAGGGGCATGACAGGCCAACGCTTCTGGAAATTAAGCACGGACAATCAACCCCCTGAAAATGATTTGCTGCCTGATGGTGCTACCGGAACTTACCTGATCCGAACCCATTCACACAAGCGTACGCAATCTTCTTGCCAGCAACATTCGCAAACAGGGACAATGCAGACAAAGGATATTTGATGTCACTACATAAAACGCCTTCCACCGAAAAGTTATCGAGCGCAGACTCCACTGCCCGCTCAAGTGCGCTCTTCACCGCGGGTACAATCTTAAGCCGTGTATCAGGTGTCCTGCGGGAGTCGGTGGTCGGGGCTGTTTTTGGCGCCGGCACCGCCATGGACGCGTTTGTGGTCGCCTACCGGATCCCAAACTTGTTGCGCGAACTCATTGCCGAAGGCGCCCTTGGCAGCTCGTTTACACAGGTGTACACGGCGACAGCAGAACGCGACGAGGCCGCTGCCCGCAGAGTTCTGCACGATGCCCTGAAAATCGTCATGTGGCTTGGCCTTGCAATTGTTGTCGCAGGCATCGCTTGTGCGCCTTGGCTGGTTGCGCTCATGAGTCGCCGGGGAACTGCTCCGGACAGCCTGCTGTTTAATTCCATAGCAGTCCGTCAGACCCAGATCCTTTTTCCAACCATCGCCATTTTTGCCCTGACTTCAATCATCACCGGCGCACTTCACAAAAAGGGACGCTTCTTTCTCTCAGCAGTTTCGCCGGCTGCATTCAATCTGGCGAACATTTCAGGAGCATTGCTGCTCACGCCTTTGCTAGCTGCTGCGGCAAGTCCAGAAATGGCTGCTTGGCTGGGTGACGCTGGAATCACTGGACTCAGCATTGGGGTCCTCATCGGTGCAGCCCTGCAGATGTGGTTTGCATCCCTCGGACTGAAAGGAGAGAGAATTTCCGCAAAAGCAGATGCAAGGGCGAGTCAGCACCAACGTATCCTTCCCTGGACGCCTGAAATCCGAAAGATTGCTGTCATGATGATGCCCATGGTGATCGCGGCAAGCGCCGGACAGGTCAACGTGATTGTAAATACGAACTTTGCGACATCGCTAGAGCCAGGGGCTGTGACTTGGCTAAATTTTGCCTTTCGATTTTTACAGCTTCCCATCGGGATGTTTGGGGTCGCAATCAGCGCCGCTGTGCTCCCCGCACTGACGCGAGCCATCGCGCGCGCCGGGCGCAAGGTGGACGCAACGGCTTCGATGGAAATTACAAATGCCCTTGAGCTCGTGACCTGGCTTCTTGTCCCTTCATTTGCATTTCTTTATGTGGCTGCTTCCGACGTCATCACGCTTTTCTATGAGGCTGGAAGATTCACTGCGAGAGACACAGCCGCGACAGCAATTGCACTGCAGGCCTATAGCTTTGGTTTGGTGAGTTACGGTTTACTGAAAGTATTGAATTCTTATTATTATGCGACCGAGCGGACGCGTTACGCAATGTGGGTTGGGATTGCATCCATCGGAATGAACTATTTTGCCAACGAACTTCTGGTGACAAAATTCGGTCATCGAGGCTTGGCTTTGACGACCTCCGCAACCCTCACAGGCAATGCCATCCTGCTCATGGTCGGAATGACCCGGGATAAAGTCTCGGTGAACTGGCCGGAAACCTTCCGTTCGATTGGACTTCTGATATTTGCGACAGTCTGTGCTGTTTTGATTCAGCGCGAATTGAATCTAAATATCAGCCATGTTGTTGGCAAAAAAACTTCTGCACTTCTTTCCATCCTTGCTCATGCATCGATCGTTGGTGCGCTTTTTGCTACTGCCGTCATGGTCCGGATGCGCATGGGGCCACGCCAATTTCTGAACGCAGCTCTCGGGTTCAGAAATCGCCGGGGTCTCCGCGAGAAATCACATTAACAATCGGACCAACGATTCTAATCGGTCTCTCACCTGACAAGCGGGAAGCTAACTGTGTCGTGGTAGTGGGAAGAATTTAATCAAGGAGCCAATATGAGAAACACAAGCATCATGTCTTTCCTGGCCGCCGGAGCCTTTGCGTTCTCGGGCCTTGCTTCGAACTCGATCGCCCTCGCAACGAGCTCCTCCGACCCAGACGAAGTCAGAAACATCAAGATCACCAGGATTTTCACCCCCAAGAGCCTCGACAGCAACGACAGCTCAGTGGTCATTTTGGATGGCTATCTCCCAGACGGATGCTACCGGCTCACGCAGCCGGAAGTGCACGTCAGCGACGAATACAAAACGATCAGCATTCAGGCCCGGGCTAATTATTTCAACGTCCCGTGCATCGAAGCCCTCGTTCCATACACCCAGGAAGTCGAGCTTGGAATGTTGCCAGGTGGCAATTACAGGATCCAAAATGGCGATGGGCACCAAATCGGGTCCTTATCGGTGAAAAAAGCACAGTCGAAGTATCCGGATGATTTCCTGTATGCTCCCGTGGAAGACCTGATCCTTGATCAAAAAGAAACGGCCACTGATCAGCATATTGCCACTCTGCGCGGCCGCTTCACCAACAGCTGCATGTACATTGAACATGTCGATACAAAATATTTTCCGGACACGGTTGAGATCCTCCCGGTAATGGCAATGCGCAAAGGCAACTGCGCCGATATCGAGATCCCGTTCAGCCTTGATGTTGAACTCGATGCAAGCCGGCTGACCCGCGGAAGAATGCTCGTGCATACCCGGAGCCTCAATGGCCGCTCAGTGAGTTCGATCTTGAACGTTTCCGAAAATTAAAGGCAGGGCCTCGTCAAGGCACTAACTCCGGCGCCCAGCAAGACCGCGGCGCCGGATTTCTTTCGTCAATAACAAAAGTTCGCGCCCCGCCTGCCCTGATACTGAAGTGTTTTCCTCAGCCCGGCGAAACAAGTAGGGCAAGGTCGCCCTGACGGGTCCGTAAGGAACATACTTGGCAACATTGAAACCAGCGGCAGCGAGGTTGAAGGACAAGTGGTCGCTCATACCGAGCAATTGCGAAAACCAGATCCGCAAATCATCACGGGCAATGCCCCGACGGGCCATGCCATCTGCGATCGCGAGACAAGAAGCCTCGTTGTGGGTCCCGGCACAGAAGGACACAACATCAAGATGATCAAGGCACCAGGCGGCGGCTTGATCAAATTGAGCGTCGGTGGCCGATTTTTCGGGCTGAATGGGAGACGGTAAACCGGCCTTTAATGCACGGGCCCGTTCTTTTTCCATATAAGCTCCGCGCACCAGCTTAAAGCCAATATTGAAGCCACCGTCACGGGCGCGCTTAAGTTGCTCGTCCATCACTTGAATCCGGCCAGTCCGGTAGAGCTGAACCGTGTTGTAAACAATCGTTTTTCCCTCCCGGTTGAACTTGGCCATCATTTCTTCCGCCATGCAGTCGATGGCGCCTTGAATCCAAGTTTCTTCCGCATCAATAAAAATCCGGACCTTGCGGTCGGAAGCAAGCTGACAAATTTTCTGCACGCGCTCGTGGACCCGGGCATAATCCGCCTTCAACCGCGGAGGCACTGGCTGTCCATCAGCGACTCCCGAAGATGCGACTTCCAAAACCCGGTGGCTACCCAAAGCAGAAACCTTGAATACCGTAAATGGGACATTCTTTCCGGCAGCAGCGGCCTCCCCAGCGGCGTCAACCGTTCGCATCACTTCCTTGGCTGCGGCCTCGAACTCACGTTCAGTGCGCCCACCCTCGACGGAATAGTCAAGGATCGTCCCAACATTGAACCGACCAAGGCGATCCACCATTGGACGAGAATCCTCGATCGACTCTCCACCACAAAAATGCTTGAAAACCGTGTGTTTGACGATCCCCGAAACGGGCAAATGCCAGCGCATTGCCGTCGTCAAAATGCGGGGGCCGATCTTGACCAGCCCCCGAAATCCGATCATCCGGAAGAGCGTATATGCCCGCAGGAGCTCGGCATCCGACAGGGAACGGAAGGCTATTTCTGTGTTATCGAAGGATAGTGAGGGATTTTGTGCCATAAGCCCTGAAGTTTTGTTAATAATACGGCTCGCTATAATGATACGAAGATGGGTCCAATGCAAACAAGTTCCCTGCAATCCTATACCCCGCGGCATAAGTTACGCTTCATCACCGCCACTGCCTTGTTTGACGGTCATGACGCAAGCATCAATATCATGCGTCGACTGCTCCAGGCCCGTGGCGCTGAAGTCATCCACCTTGGCCACAACCGTTCTGCGGCTGAAGTCGCAGAAGCCGCCATTCAGGAAGATGCCCATGCCATCGCCCTTTCCAGTTACCAGGGCGGGCACATGGAATTCTTCAAATACGTCAGGCAGTTACTGGATGCAGGTGGCGGACGCGACATCAAGATCTTTGGCGGTGGGGGCGGGGTTATCACCCTCAAGGAAATCGCTGAACTCGAAGCTGCCGGGGTCACCAAAATATACAGCCCCGAAGATGGCTCCAAGCTCGGGCTCGACGGGATTATCGGCCACATGCTCCAATTGGCCGACCGGGAAATCACCTCTTGGCCCGGACAAGATGCCAACCCCGTCAACCAACTCGCCCGGGCCTTGACCCTGCTTGAAAGCGGCAAGGTCTCCCATGAGGACGCTGTCAGCCACCTTTTGAAAGCGCATGGTCCGACCGAACACAAAAAACCAGACCAGCCGCCCCCTGTCCTCGGGATCACTGGCACGGGGGGCGCAGGCAAAAGCTCCCTGACTGATGAATTGCTGCTCCGTTTACTTTGGGACAATCCCGATGCACGCATCGGATTGATCTGCATTGACCCATCGAAGAAAAAAACTGGCGGGGCCTTGCTTGGTGACCGGATTCGTTTTAATTCGGCGAGCGATCAAAGGATCTTCCTGCGTAGTTTTGCCACCCGCGGATCCGGCAAGGAAATCGCCGCTGTCACGCGCGATGCCATCGCCCTTTTGAAAACCCAGTCATTCGACTTGATCATCGTTGAGACCAGCGGGATTGGCCAAGGTGACACTGGAATTTTGGATGTTTCGGACTTGACCCTTTATGTCATGACCGCTGAATACGGGGCCGCGACCCAGCTCGAAAAAATCGACATGCTGGACTTTGCCGACTTCATCGCAATCAACAAATTTGAGCGCGCACAGTCCCTCGACGCAATCCGGGATGTCCGGACCAACTTACGCCGCTCGCGGTTTAAAGGTGTGCGACTGGCAGACCAGGACTTTCCAGTTTTTGGAACCATCGCAAGTCGATTCAATGATGATGGCACAAACGGGCTTTACAAGGCACTGGTAGCCAAGATCAACGAAAAAGCCGGTAGAAAATTGGAGGCAGCCCAATTTCGTTCCTCCGACCAACGGCCCGTCGCCATCGAATCAACCCGCCGGGAGAGCTTAATTCCTGCAGGCCGCTCGACTTATCTCGCAGACATCGCGCGCACCGTACGCGAATATCATGCCGCAAACCAAAGCCTTGTCCAGATCACACGCGACGCTGAGGCATTGGACCGCGCAGCCGCCCTATTGAGGGACAAAAAAGAAGAGGCCACAGCGGCCAAACTGGAAGCCAGCGCCAAGGCATTATGGGAAAAAATCCCGCCAAAAATCCTGGCTCAGCTTGACGCCTGGGACGACACCCGCAGCAACTATGCCAGCGATTTCTTCACGTATCAGGTTCGCGGAAAAGACGTCAAAGTCCAAGCCAGCTTTGAAACCCTTTCGCATCAACACTTACCGAAGGTCGCACTGCCTGCCTTCACCACCAAAGCCGATGTCGTTCGATTTTTGACCTGCGAAAATGTCCCCGGCAGCTTTCCATTCACCGGCGGCGTCTTTCCCTTTCGCAGGACTGGCGAGGACCCCCAGCGGCAATTTGCCGGCGAAGGCGGACCGAAAAGGACCAACGAAAGATTTCATTATCTGTCGAAGAATGCTGATGCAAAACGTTTGTCGACCGCCTTTGACAGCGTCACTTTATACGGCAGTGATCCGGCAAAGCGTCCTGACATCTATGGCAAGGTGGGCGAATCGGGCGTATCAATCGCAACACTTGAAGACATGAAGGTCCTCTACAACGGTTTTGACCTGTGCGCCCCCAACACCAGTGTCAGTATGACGATCAATGGCCCAGCGCCGATCATTCTGGCGATGTATATGAACACGGCCATCGATCAACAGATCGACCGGCATGTCGCCGAACACGGCAAGATCCCAGATCCCGAGACCCACAACAGAATCATCGAGAAAACCATACAAATGGTTCGCGGCACGGTCCAAGCGGATATCCTCAAGGAGGATCAAGCGCAAAACACCTGCATTTTCTCAACAGAATTTGCCCTCAAGATGATGGGGGACATCCAGCAGTTCTTCATCGAGAAAAAAATCAGAAACTATTACAGCGTTTCCATTTCTGGATATCACATTGCTGAAGCTGGCGCGAATCCGGTGACCCAGATCGCACTGACCTTGGCCAATGGCTTTACCTATGTTGAATATTATTTGACGCGCGGCATGAAAATTGATGATTTTGCGCCAAACCTGTCCTTCTTCTTCAGCAACGGAATCGACCCTGAATACGGTGTTCTCGGGCGTGTCGCACGGCGGATCTGGGCCATCGCCATGCGAGACCGTTACGGTGCCAGTGAACGCAGCCAGATGCTCAAGTATCACATTCAAACTTCAGGCCGCTCGCTGCACGCCATGGAAATTGACTTCAACGATATCCGAACAACGCTGCAGGCGCTGATGGCGCTTTATGACAACTGCAATTCACTACACACCAATGCTTACGATGAAGCGATCACGACGCCGACGGAAGAAAGCGTTCGTCGCGCCATGGCAATTCAGTTGATCATCAACAAGGAATTTGGCCTGAACCACTGCGAAAACATCAACCAGGGCTCGTTCTTCCTGGAACTCCTGACGGACCGCGTCGAAGAGGCTGTCCTGCAAGAGTTTGAGCGCATATCATCCCGGGGCGGTGTTCTGGGCGCGATGGAAACCCAGTACCAACGCAACAAGATTCAGGAAGAAAGCCTTTATTATGAGGGCAAGAAACACTCTGGCGAGCTTGAGATCGTTGGCGTGAACATGTTCCTGAACCCGAAAGTGATCAGCGGCGAATATGTCCGTCCTGAAATTGAAATGGCTAGGGCATCGTACGATGAAAAAGACAAACAGTTAAGGCGGTTGGACGACTTCCATAAGTCAAACACCGCAAAACGCGACGCTGCTTTAAAAATGCTCACCGATACGGTGATTGGCGGGGGCAACGCCTTCGCGGCTTTGATGCAGACAGTCAGGCATGCGAGTCTCGGAGAAATTACCGATACCCTTTACCGGGTGGGCGGCAAATACAGGCGCTCGATGTAGAACGCGGCAACAACTCAGGCATCACTTGACGATGCAATGATCCATCTTCCACCGGACGTCCTGAGCCGACTGCGATGCTGGGACTACAATTTCATTGAAGAATCTGCCGAGGCGCTCGTTTTTCAGCGTTCCATCTTTTAATTCCCGTACAAAAGGCCTTAAGGATTCTTCGTTGACCGGAAGTTTTTCGGACCAGGCGTCAGGCCAGAGGCCATCAAATCCAATATGACGCATGTGCCCCCACTGCACCTTGATGTCTTCGGCGACATGCAATTGGACGCCTGCGGTCCGATAATAATTTTGTGTATCGTACTCGGGATAGCGGCAGAACACGGCAGCTGTATCTTTCAATCCAAACTCCTTGCCCAAACCGGAGTCCAAAAGTACCCGCTGCACTGCCTTCTGAATTATTTTTAGTTCCGGAGAATCATCCAAGTGCCTGGTGAGTTCGTTTGCGATCCAGCGTCTTGCATAATTCTGACCGCACTGGGTCATGATCATTTCTTCAGTCTGTCCTCCAGCCGACCACGTGGCACTGGTTTTTAAAAATTCCTTGTTCAAATTAAAACCGCCACCGGCTTCGATCAGTGCCTCTCCCTTTGCCAGCACAAAATCGCCCCCGACTCCGAAGGCAGCCTCGTAGGAAACATCTGCAATTTGATTAATCGCTAGAAAGCAGGACACCCGTGTTCCAGGGGTCGTGATCCTGTTACTGGTAAAAACGTCACTCCCCAATGCGGCAGCAGAGTAACCGATTTTGCCACGCAATGTGCCCCTGGCTGCCACTTTCTGGCCAGCAACAACCCCCGCCTTGACTTGCACCGATTCTGATGCACCAAGGAAAGTCGACAGCTCAAACGACCCTCTATGTTCCGTTCGGCCATCGATGGCAGGAAGTCCAGCCGGAGAAAATTCACGCCCCTGCTTTGTCTCGCACATTTTTTCTGGGTTGAAAGGCGAACACATTCCGTTTTTCAATCGACAAAATGTACCGACTGCCTCCATCGCGCTGCGACGGCTTTTACATACAAAAGCCCTCGGCGTATTGTCTGATGATGGCACTTCGCATTGGGTGCAAGACCGGTCATTGAACGCACATTCATTATCGCAGTATGCGAATTCCACGACGTCGGTTTTCTGGTAACCCGTCCCCTCATAACACTTCTTGCCATTGGAATTTGAATCCCAAATTCTAGCGACGGACTTCAATGTTTCAAAATGCTCGACCGCCTCAACACAGGCATCATAAGCTGTCTCATTTGATGACTGACCTGCGCAGTCAGATGCGACCTTGATTCCAGCTGGCAAAGATAATCGGGAAAAGATTGCCCCTAGCTGACCAATCCAAGGCGTATTCAGTGAAACTCCATGGAATGACGAAGCCAATTCACCGTGGTAATAATCTTGCGCCACAACATTTGATCGATTCGAATGCTCTGCGGGAGGCACATTGCTTCGAACGTATTCGGCAACCGCAGCCTCGAATTTATTCCCGAAATTTACAAAGTGGTGCTGGTTGGTCGAGCAAGACCACTCATAATCAAAAACATTTGGAGCGCCGCTGGCCAGGTTTGCATTGGTCGCGTTGTAACGAGCCATATTGCATCCAATGGAAGAAGCAAAAATGACCAGAGTCACAACGGACAAGGACAGATGGCGACGCATGGTTTGATCCTCCTGGATAAGACACTTTATCCAAGAAACGTGCCACGGCAGACTTCGCCTACTATCGTTGCAAGACGCTGAAATCACAGAATTAAGTTAATCAAGGCCGGCACGGGAACGGGGGTTGATTGTCGAATTTATCGACAACGCTGAGTGGAAAAACAACAAGTTACATTTTTTTAGCGGGCAAACTTGCGCCGGTATTCAGCCACACTTTCGAGGATCTGGGGGGTCAATCCGGCAGTAGACTTCAAATGTTCATCAGAGTTCACGGCCGAGATCACATCACCGACCGTCGCCAAGGAATGGACTTCTATACCTGAATCGTTACTTATGGATTCGGCTGCCGTTTTCCCTGCTTGTCCATTAGCTGGCAGCTCACAACGATCGACGCCGATCATAATACCAAGAACCTTGCATCCGGTTCTCCCGACACAATCCAGGGAATGCCTGACGCTGATTCCTGAGGTCAAAACATCATCAACAATCACAACTCGATGGTGCGGAGCAATTTGGCGTCCAACGATTTGACCACCCTCGCCATGGTCTTTGGCTTCTTTGCGGTCAAAGGCAAAGGAAACCGGTGCTCCAGATCTACGGCTTAACGCTGATGCAATGGCAACAGCCAGTGGAATCCCCTTGTATGCCGGTCCAAAAATGACGTCCGGAAGAGAATCCATTTTTTGCATGATCGATGCCGCATAAAGATCCGCCAGGTGGTCCATCGACTTGCCGTCACAGATGTCACCAAAGTTCAGAAAGAATGGACTCTGACGTCCGGACTTGGTTTCAAACGAACCAAATTTCAAGGCACCGGATTGAATCAACAGCTTGGAAAGTTCTTGGGAGGTCATTATTTGCTCCGATGCTGGTTTGACAAAACAAATTGTACCTGTTTCACTCGTTTGGATACCTCGCACGACGGCGCACGTGCGATTTTTTTTAAGATCAACATGTGCGCAGTAGCCATCTTTTTCTCCGAAATCCTGACATAACCCACTGAAATTAAAGAAAAAAAATCATTGCAAAGGTTTTTCCTTTCTGGCAACCTTTACGCTCAGAACGTCGCGCGACGAGAATCCAGCAAAACAGTTCCATTTCAGTTAATGCTTTGTCACCTATGACCAGGGGGAGGTCTCATGGACAACGAGCGTAGGATCACTTTAATCAAAATCTGGGATGCCATGTTCCGCGGAGCACGGAAATACGTCATGAACCAAGGGTTCACCCAGATCCACAACTGCCCGGAACTCGTTGGAGTCACCGGAGCCTGCGAAAACGTCGATACGCTATTCAAAGTGGATTTCTTCGGAAAACAAGCCTACCTGGCCCAGTCCGATCAGCTATACCTAGAACTCGTCACCCCACACATCCCCAAGGTTTGGGCCGAGATCCAATCTTTCCGGGCAGAACCTGAAGATGACAACCGCCATCTTTGCCAGTTCAGCCTGTTTGAACTGGAATTTCAAGGTGGCCTCGAGGACCTGGTCACCCACATTTCCGGAGTCGTCAATTCAGCGTGCAGCGAAGTGATCGAACACTGCGGGGCGGAACTCTTCAAGTTGGACCGCAATCCAGACAAGCTCAGGGATCTCAAATTCGAACGTCTGACATACACCGATGCCGTAGAAATCCTCGGGCGGCACTGGCCAGATCTGAAGTGGGGGGACGATCTGAAATCCCACCACGAATTGAAACTGGCAGAGATCCTTGGCCCCCACTTCATCACGCACTACCCTAAAGAAATCAAGTTCTTCAATATGCGTGAAAACGAACTGGACCCACGCGTCGTAAACAGCACTGATTTGATCCTGCCATTCGCAGGAGAATCTGCCGGTGCAGCCGAGCGTGAGTTCCGTTACGAACGGATTGTCTCGCGCCTCAAGTCATCGGACATGTACCACCGCCTGCTCGCCCTCGGAGGCAAGCCCGAGGACTTTGACTGGTACTTGGATGCGCATCGTGGGAAGGACATCCCCCTGCACTCTGGTACCGGAATCGGAATGGCCCGCGTCGCCCAGTTTATTCTGGGATCACAGGACATTCGCAATTGTGTGCCCTTCATGGTGAATTGCAACAACCTGCTTTAACCGCAGAATTAATCTGAACGGAACGAGCCGATGCAAAGATTTGCGAAAAGCGTCTTGAAGACCTCGAGCATCCTTTGCATCGGACTCGATCCGCCGGTGGTGCAGGCTCCACAGAAAAAAGTTGCGAAAATCCTGCCCGTGCCAGCCTCTATGGCCACTGCAGGACAGATCAAAGGCATCATTAATAAAACCAGACCTTACGCTGCGGCCTTCAAGGTCAATCTTGCTTTTTATCTGGCCCGGGGTTCCAAGGGGATCGATCTCCTGCTCCGAATTCAAGATTGGACGAAAGACACGCCACTGATTCTTGACGGAAAGTTCAACGACATCGACAACACCCTCGAAGGCTATGCCCAGTTTGCTGCAAACGCCGGTGCCACCGCCGTAACAGCCAGTCCCTACATGGGAGATGGTTTTTCGCAATTCACAAAAAAAAGCATCGGGGTCTTTGTCCTTGGCACCACGACCAACAGGCCAGAATTGCAAAGCCTTCAACTTGCCTCGGACGCAGGGACTCTGGCACGCCACGTCGCGCTAAGAACAGGCGACAATCCTGCGCAATATGGACTGGTTGTTGGTGACGATGCTGCGATGATGCGCGAACTTTGCCCGGAAACCTGGTTCCTAAGCCCGGGCCTGGGTGCGCAGGGAAAATCAGACAAGGAACTTTTGCAGGGCATCCGCCCCGATGGTTTAGGGCTCCTGATCAACGCGTCCAGATCGATTTGGCAGGCAAGCGATCCGGCACTGGAAGCCAGCCAAATTCAAGCCCGAATGCAGGCCTATTTCTCGAAGTGATCACAAAACGGCCCAGCAATCCGAAGGCGACACTTCGAGGCATGCTTCGATCGAAGCCTTGCATCTCTTACTGCTGCAATCAGGACAGTTATTGTGCGGACGCCGCGCGGGGAAAATTAGCTCGGCAAGGATGTTTTAAAAGCCACTTCCAAATCGTCCATGGAGACCTCAAAAGATAGGGGCACAGCTTTTCCTGATACCGGGTTCCACTGAAACCCAACAATCCGGCAACTCGATGGAGTGCCGGACTTTATTTTTTTGTCTTGCATCAAATAGGGAACCATCAAGGACCAGAGTTCCGTTGAGTCAAGGCCAACCCCGGAATACCACCTTCGAAAGTCGTCCAAACAGCCACTGTTGATCAGGCAGTCCATTATTTTTTGGCCGGTTTCGGCTGCCTCAGGCTGGGCTGCCACCATCAAATTAATTTTACACATCAATCCAAAGGCCACAGCCGATCCGTGACGCAATCCCAACGATGGCTGGCGTTTCTGTAAAACGGCTCCCACACCTTCCAAGCTGTGGGCAATGGTGTGCCCCAGGTTGAGCAATTCGCGCCGCGTGCCTTTCTCATATGGATCCACCTGAACAAAAGCCTCCTTCATCTTTGCAACGGCTGCGATCATTGAGTGTATTTCTGATCCATTGGCATGGTTGATCACAGGATCCCGCAGGAATTTGGACCACTTTTCCAGTAAAGCAAAATCTTCTGCCAGCAGCGCGTGCTTCAAACATTCTGCGCCGCCGGCACGGACATCACCCTTCGGCAGAGTCTGTAAGAATTCGGGACAAACGATGACCCGTTCTGGAAAGTGAAACAGACCGACCTGATTTTTACCCCACGGCTCAAAATTGACGCCGGTCTTTCCACCAACTGCAGCATCAACCATGGCCAACAGGGTCGTTGGAACATTTATATGGTTGCATCCAAGCAGGCCCGCGACGAAACCTGCCAAGTCCAGTGTCACACCGCCGCCAATGGCCGCGATCGTCAGGTTTTCCAGGCCGATCTCTGGATGCGACTCTGAGTGCTGTCCAATCTGTTTGACGAGCGCGGCAGTGGAGGCAAGGTTCTTGGCCGCCTCACCGCCTTGGAATATCCAAAAGGGAAATTTAAGGACCCGTTGCGCGGCGGCGGGCCAACTTTTGGCGACGGATTCATCAAGCACAAAAAAAATCCGGCTTTCCCGTCCGGAAAATTCCGAGGAAATGCCTTTCAGAAAGGATGTGACCGAAGGGCTGGTTTGCAGGACCAGCGGCCTGTAGCCCGGCTTCACCCCGGAGGTCGTGGCCGGAATCATATCTGAAATCGTATCTGAAATTGTTTCTACGCCGCGGCGGAAGACAGTAGCAGCCTTGGCAGCGGCCCGAACATTGCCAGCCTCCAGATCACCGAGGCGCCCTAGATCCCAAGCCGACTGTCGCCTTGCGCCGGCCTTAAATGCAGCTCGCAGCCATCCCAAAGTCCGATTCGGCCACCCCAACGCTGCCTCCAAGGCGACGTCCTCAGGCTCGGTCACAGGTGTCCATGCCGAGACCCGGAGGGGCAACGAAGTTTGGGGGGAGTGTGAATTTTTATTTTTATCCATTTAAATCAGTGACTTATATGACAAAAAAACCACCTCGCGGGTAAAGAAACTTTGGACCCTGCCGATCTCCTACATACGCACGTGTGACAGTAAAGCCAAGAGGTGTCCGGTGAGCGATAAGACCCTGCGCCGTCAAATTGAGTCGATCAAACGCCAAAAAATCGTGGCGAAAAAGGTTGTTTCTCTTTCCGACTTCCGCAACCTCAAGGAGTCCATCGAAACCCGTACGATCCTCGTGGTCGACGATGATGAAATCATGCGCAATGCCCTAAAACGCATTTTGGAGTCCAGTGGGTACAAGGTGCTTTTGGCCTCGGACGGGCTGGAACTATCCAAAATCCTAGAAGTTAATCGCCTGGACATGGTCCTCATGGACGTAAACCTGCCTTGGGTCGATGGCTACGAACTTTGCCGCCTCCTTAAATCGCACCATTCCCTGAGCAAGGTACCGCTGATTTTTGTTTCAGCCCGCAAGGAAGAAGAAGACGTCCGGCGCGGCTTTGATGCAGGCTGCAATGACTACATCACCAAGCCATTTGATGTGGATAAGATGACCGGAACCATCTCCACGATCCTCAGCGTGGGGTCAGAACGCCCCTCGGCTTAAGGACCTCCTTGACACCCGACCGCTAGAAACTATATCTCTTTAGTCGTCTGTTCCTCAGTAGCTCAGTCGGTAGAGCAGGTGACTGTTAATCACCGGGTCGCAGGTTCGAGTCCTGCCTGAGGAGCCACTTCTCCCCTACGGAATCACAAGTGTGAATTTGATTTCGGCCCAACCAGCTTCGGTTCGGCCGAATTTGTTTTTTCGCGGCTGAAACTTCGCCATTCTGGCTGCAGCCAGCAACCTTTCGTCCATACCAAAACCAACGCGCTTTCGAACTTCGGCTTGCAGAACGTTTCCAGCTTCATCGACGTAGACATCCACGACAAAATTTCCTTCGAGATTGCCCTCAAGGGCGGCGTCTGTGTACTTGGGGATCACAACGGATTTCATGATCAGGCGCGCATCTGCGCTCAGATCCCCACCGAGGTCACGGTAGTCTTCCGGACGAATGCGTTTACCCTCGTCCTCCGTCAACAGCGTGTTGCCAATCGGAGCCGCAATTCCAGGTGCATCTGGTTGAACCGCGTCTGGTGGCAAACCCTGCACGGCTTGTGCAGGCGGCGCCTTCGGTGCCACGTTGCGCTCGCTGACCACTTTCTTTTTCTCCTTGGCAGGTTTCGCTTTCGGTTTTGCCTCCAATGGCTTTGGCGGAATCACTGAGACGACGGACACCTTGACTGGATCAATGGATTTTTTATTTGGAGCCGTGGCGACGATGAGCCCGCCAAGCAGGAGAAAATGGAACAAGGCAGATGAATAAAGGGCGCGTCGCAATTCGCCCTGCACTTGGCAACGCTGAACCGGCCCACCAGTTGGAGTGAGTGCAAAATTACGCGGCCTTACGTAGAATAGCGGAATCATTTTGGGGTTTTCTCTCCGTAGAGAGGCATCGGTCCAAAATTCAAGAGGGTTGAGAAAAACATGACATCCACGCAGCCGTTTTCATTTAAGCAGCAACTGATGTTGTCCAAACTTCGCAAGAAATACTTAACTATATGTTTTTATACTGTTTTTAACACCCTTATTGGCTCCTGCAACGAAGACGACAGCATGCGAGTCGAACGAATTGACAAGCTGCGGGCCATTGGCGTGGCCTCAAACCCGGTTGTCCTTTCGGCGCCGGCCCCAGGTTCGTCGGGGACGGTGGAGTTGACCGCTTTTGCGGCACTTCCAGCGGGCAGTACTGTCACCGCCACTTCCTTTCTCGATGACGCGTCCGCGTACGCGCCCCCAGTAACCGTGGTGATGGATTCCACTTCGGAGTCGACCCAGCAACTGGGTGCACTCGACTTGTATTCGGTCAAGGGAACCGTCACTGTTGGTCCGCTAACCCCAGAGCAACAGGCGATCTTGGCGGCCCCATTGGGCAAGCTAACGCTTCGCTATGGCATCAGACTGGAAGCAGGTTCAGAATCGGAAGACATCGTCGGTAACATAGTCGTGTCTCCGGCAGGGTCGGAGGAATCTGCCTATCAGGCCGTTTCCGTCAGTGTTGCGGAGCCCGTGGCCAATTCGACCATTGGCTCGGGACCAGATCAAGTCTTGTCCGGTTCAATCACCAAGCCACAACCAGAAAATATAAAAGTCAGCTGGTTTGTCAGCAGCGGCAAGGTGACCAACCGCCGCGCGAAGGAAACCAAGTGGGAACCTCAAAGCTCAGGAACCCAGACCGTCATCATGACGGCCAGAGGGATGAAGAGCGGTTCTTTTGCATTGCAGGCCGTGGATGTGACGGTGAAGTAGGGACGACTCAGGCACCGAACTTCGTTCGAATGCGGCGGTGCTCGGCCATCATTTTTGCAAAAGACGGGCCCTTCGAAAATACAATCGCCAATCGCCCTGGACTAATCACCCGCAGGACTTCGCCTTCAACGTCAATCTTTTCGCCATTGGTAAAGACGAGGGTTCCGGCAACCCTGATACCGACGTGCGCAAAGGCTGTCGCGACAGAAGGATCAACTTCTGCCGAACATCCTCCCTCGGAAATATCAAGCGCAACCAATTCGTATTTCCCAACCTTGAGCTTGGGACGCTCTGATGGTGGAAACTCCAAACGGAAGTGTCTTCTTTTTTGAGAGTCGCTCATGTTTTTTCCCTCTGCGTCTCATCAATTTCCCACGTTGAGGGCATGAGAATCAAGTCGAGACTGAATACTGAAGGGGGAACCTTATGGAAATGCAGTTTTACTTTAAAGACATGAACAGTTCCGACTCACTTCGTGGCTATGCAGAGGGAAAAATTCGAGAAAAGGTCGAAAAGCTGGCGATCAAGCCCGTGATCGCCCATGTGACCTTCTCACTCCAGCCCCCAAAAAGGAAAGTGCACGTTCACTTTCACACAGGTGTCGGAGGCAGCATGGAGATGGAGGTTCTGGATGACGACATGTACGCAGCCATCGACAAGCTCATTGACAAGTTTGATGGGCAGCTCAGGCGCCAGAAGGAATTACTGAAGGGGCATCGAAATATTTTTGCGCGTGCACTTAAACTTCGCGAATTGTTCGCTGGTCCCTATTCGCGCCTTGCAGGCCTGGGAATAAAAGGACTTCCGGACCAGA
>CANJZQ010000018.1 GCA_947479535.1 Oligoflexales bacterium
GTCCAGAAACCACCACTGGTGGCAACGCCCTCAAGTTCTACTCGAGCATCCGGTTGGACATTCGTCGCATTGCGTCCATCAAGGCTTCTGAGGAAGAGGTCATTGGGAACCGGACTCGTGTTAAAGTAGTGAAGAACAAGGTTGCGGCCCCGTTCCGCCAGGCTGAGTTCGATGTGATGTTCGGCAAGGGCATTTCCCGCACCGGCGATATTCTTGATTTGGCTGTGGCCAAGGAAATCGTCGCTAAGAGCGGGACGTGGTTTTCCTATAAGGAAGAACGCCTTGGGCAGGGCCGTGAAAATGCCAAGGAATACCTTGGTGAGCGTCCTGAGTTGCTGAACAAGATCGAACAGGAAGTCCTTGCGGCACATGCGATCAAGCGCAACGTGGGCGAGTCAGAGATAAAGGCTGATTCGAAATCTGATATTGCGTTATCCGGTAAAGCGACCGCAGCAGCAGCAGCCAAAGAGGCAGCCGCCGCCAAGCGTAACGGTGTCGGTGGCGCGAGCACGAAAGCCTGATGAGTCGTTGATATTTTGGGGAGGACGTCAGATTGCTGTACGCGCTGGGACACTGGTTGCATGGTGTATACGGACCGTTTCGCCTTCTGACGTCCCACTCCTTTCTTGGTGGAGTCGGGATCGTCTTATGCGCGGCCCTGACTTGGATCCTGCTTCCCAGACTCGCCTTTCAGATTTTACCGCGGGATCGCGGCAGGGCATTCGCCCATGATTCTGGTGCTGCCCAAGGCAAGCCAACTGGTGCGGGCGTCATCTTCGTCGCTATTTTTCTTCTGGTTCAGCTTTTCGTTCTGCCTCCTTCTTTCGAGGCCTACGGAATTTTGGCTCTGACGGCGGCAGCGTGCTGGTTCGGTTTTGCTGACGACCGGTCCAAGTTGTCGTGGGGCGAATACAAAAAAGGCCTGATTGATCTGATCATCTCCGCAACAGCCGCCGCAGTGCTGTGCCATATGAAGTCCGTGGTGATCTGGTTGCCTTTCACTAAAATGACTCTGACTCTGGCACCGGTGATTTTTATCCCACTCGCTTCGGTTCTTTTATGGACCACCATCAACGCGACCAATTGCACGGACGGGGTGGACGGCCTTTCTGGAACTTTGGTCAGCCTCGCGTTCATTGCGATCGGTGGCCTTTTGTATTTTGTCCTCGGTCACGAAAAAATCTCAGGATATTTGCTGTTGCCCCATATCCCCGATGGAGCCTCTTGGGCGATCATGGCCTTTTCCATGGTCGGCTGCCTTGCCGGTTACCTTTGGTATAACGCCCACCCAAGCCAGCTGCTGATGGGTGACGCTGGGTCTCGGGCTCTGGGATTTCTTTTGGGTGTCCTCGTGATTGTCAGCGGCAATCCGTTTGTTGTTTTTGTTGTGTCAGCCGTTCTGCTCGTCAACGGCGGAACGGGACTTCTGAAAGTTGCTCTTTTGCGTTTCACAAAAGTTGCGATTTTTAAGAATATTCGCTTTCCATTGCATGATCATTTTCGTCACAAGCGCGGTTGGTCCAACCCACAAGTGCTCGTGCGATTTACCCTCGTACAGGCTATGCTTTCAATCATCCTCCTCGTTTTGATGGTGAAGGTGCGTTAATGCGGAAACTTCGCGTGATATGGATCGTCGCGGCTTTGCTCGGATCGTCTCCGCTCCTGGCGGCTGCTGATGAATTTGCAGTCGATCGTTTGCCGGCTGGCAGCGATGTCACCATTCCGGCTCGCGCAGTGGCGATCATTTCGCTGTCTCGAAGTGTGCTTTTGTCAGCAACCGATTCGCCTCAGACCCTGAGCATGGTGCCCGTGAATCGCGGTGGCGGCTCGCCCCAAGACCTTGATGTGGCTATTGTCGAACACAAACGAAAAAAAATTTCGAGGACCGTGAAGGTCAACGTCGGAACGCCGTTTCTCTACAGCTTTAGGCACCTAGGCACCTTAGGGGTCATGCCCCAAGTGGCGCAGGGCAAAAAAGCCCCGCCGCAGGGTGAAGTGAAATTACGAGTTGAGAGCGACAAGCCGCTCAAGATCACGGCCCAGTAGGGCTTCCTCTCGTCCCGGCCCAGTGCCCGCTGCGACCACTTTGATTCCAGAAGATTCTTCAATCGCCCGGATATAATCCAGGGCTGCCTTGGGCAAGGCTTCAATGCCGCCTGTTTTTGGCAGGTCACCATGCCACCCCGGGAATGTTTTGTAGACGGGTTTGCAGGCGGCCAGAATTTCCGCATTCCACGGGAATTGTTCTATGCAGCCAAGCTCCGGATGCTCATAGGCAACGGCGATTTTGAGTTCGTCCATGCCCGACAGGATGTCAAACTTGTTCAGGATGACGCCGTCGAATCCGTTGACGTCTTGGGCGTAACGCATGGCAACGGCATCAAACCATCCGCAACGACGAGGCCGGCCCGTTGTTGCGCCAAATTCCTGGCCGCGCTCACGCAGAGCATTCCCAGTCTCGTTCGTTAGTTCTGTTGGAAACGGTCCCGCACCAACCCGCGTCAAATAGGCTTTGGCAATTCCATAGATCCCTGTGACGGCGCGTGGCGGGATGCCCAGGCTCGCGCAGGCGCCTGCCGCTATGGTCGAACTTGATGTCACAAACGGAAAAGTTCCGTGGTCCAGATCCAAAAGGGTGCCTTGGGCTCCCTCCATCAGAATCTTTTTGCCTTCCCCGGCGGCCTTGCGCACACGCGCCTCTGCATCGCAAACGAACGGGGCGAGTTGGGCGGCCACTTTTGAAAAGGACTCCCATTCCGCCTTGTGGGATTCACAGTGGGCCGCGAAACCATCCACGGCGCTGGCCATGGCTTCCATCCAGTTTTTTCGCGCCACGGGATTCACGTAGTCCCCAAAGCGCAAACCCGACCGTGCGGTTTTTTCGGAATAGGTCGGGCCAATGCCGCGCTTGGTTGTGCCGATCGCAGATCCGGAGGCGGCGGCTTCCCGTTGGGCCTCGCGGCGCCCATCAGTTGCGATATGCCAAGGGGTGATGGTGTGGGCCCGGGCCGAAAGCCACAGGTTGTCGGGGGTGGCCTTGGCAAATGGGGCGACCTTTTCCATTTCCCGGACCAGTTCGCCGGGGTTGATCACGACTCCGGCGGCCAAGACGCATTTTTGTCCGCCGTGGAAAATTCCACTCGGAATCTGGTGCAGGACAACCTTTTGGCCTTTGACGTAGAGCGTATGCCCGGCGTTATTTCCGCCCTGATAGCGGGCGACAATGTCAGCCCCGCCTGCAATCCAGTCAATCCATTTGCCCTTGCCCTCGTCCCCCCATTGGGCTCCGACCACGATGGTGATGCCGCTTTGATGGCTGGTTGAACGTTTCATGGGCTCGGAAGTCATGGAGTGTGCTCCTGCGTGGGTCCATGCCTTTCTATGACCGGACTAGACAGGGTTGTCATGCGCTTTTTGGCGGTTGACCCAGCCGGTGGTCGGCGTAATGTTTAAAGCGTTCAAATTCCGGGGGTTTGCCGATGGCTCATGCGAGTGAAATCCGTGCTGAATGGGGCGCCATATCTCCCCTTGATGGCCGTTATGCCCGCAAACTGGCAACCCTTGCCCCTTTGGTTTCCGAGGCTGCTTTGATCGGTTGCCGCCTTCAAGTCGAAGCGGCCTGGTTGCTTTTTTTGTTGGCCCTTCCAGAAATCCAACTCCTACTGAAAAAGCAGGGGGTTTCAAATGCCTCGGGAACATCCCCGTGGCGCAGCCGCCTTGAATCCATGCCTGCGCAAGGCAATGTCGCGCGGATCAAGGAAATTGAATCCGTCACCAATCATGATGTGAAGGCCGTCGAGCTTTATTTGCAGGAAGAATTGGCTGCAGCCAACGCACCGCGTGCCGTGATCGCCCTCACGCACTTTGGTTGCACCTCTGAAGACATAAATAATGTTTCCTATGCATTGATGCTTTCCCGCGTGCGCAGTGACGTCTTGTTGCCACTGGCAACGTCCCTCGTCGATCGTCTTGCCAAAATGAGTCGCGATCACGCCGCAACCCCGATGCTGGCCCGGACCCACGGTCAGCCGGCGACACCGACAACCTTTGGCAAGGAAATGGCGGTGTTCGGCGCGCGCCTCGCAGGCATCATCGATGACATTGAGGCTGTTCCCGTGATGGCGAAATTCAACGGCGCGACGGGCGGCTATAGCGCTCATGCCTTTGCCTTGCCTGATGTGGACTGGCCGCGCGTGACGGCGACATTTCTGGCGACATTTCACGGCATCCATCCAAACCCCTTGACGACACAGATTGAAAGCCACGACTGGATCGCCCGCCTTTCGGCTTCCTGCGCCCACTTGTCCAGCGCTGCAACGGGGCTTTCGCGGGATTTTTGGCAGTACATTTCAGATGGATGGTGTGTGCTCAAGAGGGTGGAAACCGAAACGGGATCCAGCACCATGCCGCACAAGGTCAACCCCATTGATTTTGAAAATGCCGAAGGCAATTTCGGGGTTGCCCAGTCTTTATTTGAACACTTTGCCCGGAAGCTGACCGTGTCGCGTTTGCAGCGGGATTTAAGCGACTCCACCACGATGCGAAATATTGGCGTGGCCTTTGGTCATCTTGTTCTTGGACTCAAGGCGGTCGAGTCTGGACTTGACCGGTTGCAATTAAATGAAGGGGCCATGGCCAAATCTTTAGATGGCCACTGGGAAGTTCTGGGCGAGGCGGTCCAGTCGTTGCTTCGATTGCGCGGCATCGATGGGGCCTACGCACGGATGAAATCAGCGACGCGCGGGCTCAAGATGAACCGTGAGGATTATGTCCGTTTGATTGACGAACTTGCGGCAATGCCTGATGTTGCCGGGGTGCTTGCAGATGATGACTTGCGCCGTTTGAAAGCGCTGACACCGGCGACCTATTCGGGTGCATCGGAACATTTGGCTGGATTGTTTTTTGAGGCATGGCAAAAGCGCCAGAGCGGAGGCAAAGCATGAAACCCGTCGCCTTGCACGAAATTGCAGGATGGATCGGCGCGGAAATCGTGATTCCCGCTGGCTGCAAGATGGATGGGAATTCTGTCGTCAGTGGCATTGCGCCACTCCATCGCGCGAAGGCAGGGGAGATTTCATTTCTGACCTCTGCCACTTATGAAAAGTCTTTGCCGGATACTGGGGCAACGGCGGTGATTGTCGGGGCAGCTCATTCAACATTCCACGCGCCGTGCGTGCTTCTGGTGCACAAGAATCCTTATTGGGCATTTGCGATCGCGGCATCGCGGTTGGTGAAAGCGCCAAAACCTGACCCGGCGATCAGCCCTCATGCGTATATTGATCCAACGGCACGGATTGGAGCAGGGGTTGTGATTTACCCGGGTGCTTACGTCGGGCCTGGGGCCGAGGTGGGTGACGGAACAGAAATCCGGGCTAACGTTGTGATCGAACACGGCTGCAAAATTGGAAAAAATTGCACGATCCACGCTGGATCTGTGATTGGAGCTGATGGGTTTGGTTTTGCGCCGGGGCCTGCCAGTTCGGGTGTGATTGCAAAGGTTCCGCAAATTGGAATTGTGATCATTGAAGACGATGTTGAAATTGGCGCGTGTTCGACGATTGACCGCGCTGCGTTCGACGCAACAACGATAAAAAAAGGCGCGAAACTCGACAGCCACGTCCACGTTGGGCACAACTGTACCGTGGGTGAGTCCGCCATGATTTGTGGCCTCTCTGGAATGGCGGGATCAAGCAGCCTTGGCAAGGGTGCGATTCTGGCTGGACACGTCGGCGTTCCAAATCAAGTGGACGTCGGAGCTGGAGTTGTTGTCGCAGCCTTTTCGATGATGACGAAAAGCAATTTGCCGCCGGGGCAGTATGCAGGTATTCCTGCGGTGCCGATGGCAGAATGGCGCAAGCAGCAGGTTCTAGTTCGGAAGTTGCCCGAGATGGCAAAACGCATCAGGGAACTTGAAAAATTATTGGAAAAGAAGCAGTGAATGAAGTGAATGAAAAGTGAACGGTTTTTTTTTAGCAGGGAGCTATTTATGAAGATGTTTTCCAAAGTGATGACGGGTGTGATGTTTGCTGTGTCCATTGGTTTCGCTGGAGTTGCATCTGCAAAGACCTGCGACCTCAGCATCGAAGGTTCCGATGCCATGCAGTTCAACAAAAAAGAACTGGATGCCAGCGGATGCACTGAAGTGAAATTGACCCTGAAGCACGCTGGCAAACTGCCAAAGGCTGCCATGGGGCATAACTGGGTTCTTTCAGCGGCAGCGGACAAGGCCAAGATCGTTGACTCGGGCACCAAGTCTGGTCCTGCCAAGGATTACGCACCGACGGCACCGGGAATCATCGCGCACACCAAGCTTTTGGCTGGCGGTGAGTCCGATACGATCACTTTCAAGACGGACAAGATGAAGAAGGGCGGGGATTACGTGTTCTTCTGCACCTTCCCAGGTCATGTGTCCATGATGTCTGGCAAGTTCAAGTTCTAGATCCCTTGAGGGGGGCGGCGTTCGCGGCCCCTCCTTTCCAGCCCGGAAGTTTTTTCCTGCCCCGGCTACCAACCCGGCAAAAAGTTCAGTACACTGTGTAATTATTCCGAATCAAAGTATCGATCGTTTGAGGCCGTAGCAGACTTCCCGGTTTCGTGTGGAAATGGATTTCCATGCTGCCCGGGTTCGTGTCAACGAAGCACGTTGTGACAAGGAGTGTTTATGCAGCGCCGCGTTGGTTTATGGGTGTCCAGCCTTCTGATTTTCTCTTCGCCGGTTTTCGCAAAAGATTACATCGTCAAGTACAAGAACAGTGGCGAGAAGTCTTTGCGCTCTGCGTACCACGTCCTTGATACTCATGAGAAGGGACGTCTCCTCAAGATCTCCATCTCTGAGAAGAGCAAGGAAGCAGAGGCAGCTCGTCTGGCACGTTTGATGGCCGACCCCAACGTTGAGTACGTTGTGGAAAACTTCCGCGTGCACCGCTTCGAAGCTCCGATGAGTGCTGAGGCGCTTCGTGAGCAGTGGGCCCTCTCCAAGGTCAATGCTGAGAAGGCTTGGCAACTGACGGGCAACAAAGGTTCACGCAACATCAAGGTTGCCGTGATTGATACGGGCATCGACTACAACCACGAGTCGCTGAAGCCCAACATGGTCAAGGGTTACAACTTCCGTGACAACAATGATGATCCAATGGACAAGACCAGCGACAAGAACCCTGGTCACGGCACGCACTGTGCCGGCATCATCGGTGCTTCTGGCAAGGTTGAAAATGGCACGTCGGGTATCGCACAAGACGTTAGCCTGATGCCGGTCCGCTTCCTTGGTGAAGACGGTTCAGGTGATCTGATGGGCGGCGTCAAGTCCATTGACTACGCAATCGAGCAAGGCGCTCAAGTGATTTCCGCGAGCTGGGGCGCAGCCGTTGCCCGTTCGCAGGCAACTCCGCTGATCGAAGCCGTTGAGCGTGCGGACAAAGCCGGTGTGATTTTCGTTGCCGCTGCAGCCAACGATGGCAAGAACAACGATTCAACGGACATGTTCCCTGCGAACGCAGGCTTCCCGAACACGATCACTGTGGCTGCATCTGGTCCTCAGGACGAGAAGCCGTCCTGGTCGAACTTCGGCCGCAAGACGGTTCACTTGGCGTCGCCTGGGCTGAAGATCATGAGCACGTTGCCCCAGCAGAAGTACGGCGAGCTGTCTGGCACTTCCATGGCGACGCCTCTCGTCGCTGGCCTCGTGGCTTTCCTCAAGGCTCAAGACGCGTCGCTGACGGGCGCTGAAGTTCGCGCCTTGCTCCAGACCACTGGTGTCAAGGCTTCGATCGAGACGGCTTGTGATTGCCGGATTGATGCCGGTGCTGCAACGGAAGCCCTTCTCAACAAGCAAGTGTTTTTGGTTCCTGCTGCTGCCACGATCGCCCCGGGCGAGAACGTGGTCATGAAGTTGAAGAATGCTGATGGTCAAGTGACTTTCACGTCGGCTAATACGGCAGTTGCGACTGTTGACGTGGGCGGCGCAGTGACCGCAGTGGCAACTGGTGATACGACGATTTCTGCCACGGATTCCAAGGGTCGCACGTCAACTTCCTTGACCATTTCGGTCAAAGAAGGCGGCGGCGATAATGGCGGCGGCGGCGGTGGTGGTGGTGAGTGTCCACTTCCAGATCCAGCGCTTTGCGAGATGATGTGCTTGTTCGATCCGACTTTGCCCTGGTGCTCGGGGCTCTAAGACCAGATTCCATGGCCTCGTGTCTCGCAAGGGACATGTGGACCACCTCCAGGAACGGGGACCGCATAGGATGTGCGGTCCTCGTTTTTTTTATGACTTGATCACGGCTTAATTAAGCCATGGCCATGGACGCAGGGCATGATGGTTGCTCCCGGCATCATCAGAGTGCCTGGCGACAGGACGGCGTTGCATCCAGTCTGAGAGTTGTCCCCCATGATCGCTCCGAGCTTTCTGAGGCCAGAAGATACTGGCAGGCCAGTTTGTGGACTGCGAAAGCGAACTTCATCGCCTTTTAATTTCAGATTGGCCAGCTTGGTTCCAGCTCCGAGATTCACGTGGCGCCCCAGAAAAGAATCGCCGACGTAGGCAAAATGAGCGGCCTTTGCATCGTCCATCAAGACGCTGCCTTTGACTTCACTTGTATGTCCGACGACTGCGCGGGCCCCCACATAAACGTTGCCCCGGATGTAGGCTCCATGCCTGACCTCGGCATCGGGACCAATGAAACATGGTCCTTGAATGTAAGCCGATGGCTCAACGACAGCTCCTTTGGCCACATAGACCCGGCCAGTCAACCAGGCGCCTTCATGGACCTTTCCGGCAACAAAAGGACTGTCCTGTACGCCAAATTCAGTGAGGAGGCTCTCCAGCCATAGCCCGAGATCCTTGCCTAAATAGGAGAACACGTCTGGTTTGGCGAATTTGGCAGATTGATAAACGTCGTTCAGATCTACAAAGGTTTTCAGAGGCAGTTTAGCTTCGGACACGGGTTGATCCTCTCATTGAGATCGCTCACGGCAAGCATTGCCTAAAGCCCGGGTAGATTTTGCCGACCAATCAAAGGTCGGTCTACAGGAATCAAGGGCACATCCAAGGAGCCTTTTCATGTTCGATGCCAATTTGTTCAAGCGTGCGGTCAAAGACTGGATTCAAGCGAATCCAAGTGGCTCAATGGAAGATTTGAGGGAGTTCTGTGAGGAGCAAATTCCCACAGCTCAATATGCGGCATGGCAGTGGTTGATCGAGCAAACGACGAGCTGGTACGGGCACGTCCTTCGCCAGCGCGAATCAATCCGTTGTTTCAACGCGGACGAGGAATCCGACGCCGTCTAGGCCTTTGTTTTGGGCGGTTCCGTAAGGCTCCGGATGCGCAGGAAATCGCTCTCCTCAACACTGTCGAGGGCTTCCATGTCGTCGAATCCAAGGTCTTTCAGCCAATCGACATTTCGCATTTCAGGCAAGGGTGAGGCGACTTCACGCCCGTCTTCAGTTTCGTAGCATTCGTAGGCTTCGAAAATGAATCCTTCACGAGACATCCTGTAGTAATGGTAACCGTCGCCGTTGACGAGGCATCCATCACGGGAATCACCCGTCCAATATTCACGCATATAAATAAAATCAGAAGAGACAGCGGTCATGTCGGCCCGATTCTCGTGCGATGGGTGAAAACGATGAACTGTTTCCACCTATTATGACACGATTTCAGCTCTTTAGAGAGTGCCCAAAGCGATCATAGCGAAGCTTCCACCATCCACCGTCTCTGGGGCTATACACACTCCAGATAACGAACATGGCTTTGCCGCGGATATAATCGAGCGGCACATCGCCCCAAATCCTGGAGTCTGAAGAGCTGTCGCGGTTGTCTCCTACGACGAAGACAAAGCCTTCGGGAACGCGGTGGGCGATCCCGCCCGCCGGGTAGGCCATGCTCGGCCGGTAGGCTGTGGGCTTGTTCTGAATCACCCAGTGGTCGGTGCCCAGAAGGTTTTCGCGAAACAGAAGTTTGATGTCCTTGTCGTCTTCAATATCGTTCAGGATGGTGCGGTCGCTGTTGTGGTCGCTCAGTGACTGGGCCTGACCGTTCACGTACAAGATGTTGTCCACAACGGCGACTTCGTCGCCCCCGATGGCCACAACCCTTTTGACGTAGTCGATGTCCGGGTCGTTGGGGAACTTGAAGACAATGATGTCGCCCCGTTTTGCCGTTCCCCAGCTGGCGACCACCCAGTCGGTAAAGGGAAATTTCAAGTTGTAGGCCAGTTTATAGGCTAAAAGACGGTCACCGACTTTGATGGTGGGCTCCATCGAAGCCGTTGGAACGTGATAGGGTGAAGCAATCGACCAGCGGATCGCAAAGACGGCCAGGAACAGAAAGGCCAGGGAACGCAAGTTCTCGAAAGACCATGCGTTGTTGGCGCCTTTAGTGGCTTTGCTGTTCGATGTTTCGTCGGTCATGCCTACCTCGTTTCAGACGTTACGGGACCTCGATGGGTCCGGAATCTAACGCATTTTCCTTGATGGGTCCACGTTATCCCTAAAGGCTTTCTGCGAACAGGCCGATTGCCTCAAGATGAAAGCTTATTATTATTTTATCAAGCTCGTGCTCTGGCTCAGCTTGTTTATGCTGTCCGAGCCCGCCTTGGCTTACGTTGCCAGCAAGGTCTTCTTTGAGGCTCGCCCGAACGGTATTTGCCGCGTTTACGTCACCTACACGGTTCCTGCTTTGAAGGAAGTCCGCGAGTCGTTTGTGGAATTCCGTAGTCGAAAGGATGCCGAGGCCTTCTATTACGATCTCCTCAACGGCGCAGATTTCTATCAACAAGAATCAGCGCGGCGTGAGTTCAAGCAGTCTCCTAAGCAGCCTACGCCTTGGTGAAATCGGGGGCTTGGGCCGGACTCTGGTTTCAATGATTTTTTTATTCTAAAATTTAAAATAATAAACTTCTGTATTCATTGATCTTTTTTGAGATTTTTAAACAATCCCTAAAGACCTGCGGCCGCGTCCGATAACTCCCTTGCGCCAGTCACTGCTGTGGCACGGCGTTTTTAGAGGAGACGGATTATGATAGTGCGCTTTTGCCGCCGCACCCTTCGGCTTGGTTCATGGGTGCTTGTCACATCACTGGTTTCCTGTGGGGACCAGTCAGGTTTCGTTAACAAGGAAGTCACGCCGGTGACCACGGCTCGGTTGGAGGGCGCTGCCTCATCTTCAGATGATGCTATGGCAGTGGAACCCGCCAGTGGCATGGATCCCTTTAGTGGCGCGGCCAGCGAAGCAGGAGGCGATTTTCCAGTGACACCGGTGGTCGATCCGGTTCCGGCTCCGGTCGATCCAGTGCCGGTCGTTGTCGTTCCTCCTCCGCCTCCGGTGGTGATTCCCGATCCCGTCGTCATTCCCGACCCTGTTCTGATCGTCAGCACGGCACCGGTCGTTTTGACCGCTGGCCAGACGCGTCCCGTGGCGGTTTCAATTGATCACGGTGACGGATCTGGCGCAGTTCCCGCAGATCCGTCTGAGATTGCCGTCGTCAGCCAGAATCCAGGCGTTGCCACGGTCACTTCCGGCCCACAGCCCGGGCAGATCGTGATCACCGCGGTCAATCCTGGCACAACGCAAGTCAGCGTGACGATCGGCAACACGACAAGCGTCATTCCCGTACAGGTCGCGCCTGGAGTGCCGGTCATCCGCCTTGGGGTAAATTTCGAGGACATCCCTTCGGGCGGAGATCTTGACTACAATGATGCGGTGTTCTGTTTCTCAGGCAAGTTTGCCCACGACAATCATTCGGTCATATCCCTTGACGAGCAAGCGGTCCGGATCAACGTCACCAATCGCAGTGGCTGCGATCATGACATTTCGATTGCGGTCGTGGATAGCGACGGCACCAGGCGTCAACTCCCCATATTCAGATCCCGGACCCAGCCCGTCCTCGACATGGTTTTCCATGCTGGATCGAAGCTCGACGTTCAGATGCACGTGGCCGACGGCTGCCTGCAGAACACCTCGTGGGTGAACCTTGGTTCAACCGTGGCGGTGCAGGGACCGAACTTCGGTCGCCCGCTTGTGGAAATTTTGAATGACGTGTGCCGGACTACCGGGAATTAGTTGTCCAGCCAGCGACGGTGTCCAGTGCTTCACGGGACACCGTCGCTCCGATTCTGCTGATCACATCACTGGCCAGCGTTGCCGCCATCTGGCCGCAAACATCCAGATCACGATCCGACAGGAAACCATACAGGAAGCCAGCGGCAAACATGTCGCCGGCGGCTGTCGTGTCAATCACTTTGGTTTTCACCGGGGCGATCAGATGTTTGGCGGATCCCTTCTGCACCAGGGCACCTTCGGCACCCAACTTCACCACGGCGATTGCGCCCGTTGCGGCAATCTCGGCGGCGGCCTTTTCCGGAGAGCCTTCATAAAGCATCCGGGCTTCTTCCTTGTTGGTGAAAACAATATCCGCATATTCACGGATGATCGGCACAAAAGCATCGCGATGGCGCTGCACGACAAACGGGTCTGCAACGTCAAACGATACCAGGGTGCCACTTTCTGATGCCAGTTTGATGGCCTGCATCATGGCATCTTTTTGTCCGTCGGTGTCCCACTGGTATCCGGAAAAATGAAACAAACGCGCGTCCCTGATTTTGTCCAGAGGCACAGCCGCCTTGTCGTACAATCGGCTGGACCCAAGGTGGGTGTTCATCGTGCGTTCACCGTCCGGGGTGATCAAAATCACGCAAGATCCCGTCGCATCTTCGTCACCAAAGGTCAGGTGGCCGTCAATCCCGAGCTGATGCAGGCGCTCGTGTATCCGCTCCCCAAATTCATCCTTGCTTACCATGCCAGCAAACACAGCTTTTTTGCCAAGGGATGCCAGGGCACGAATGGCATTCAGCGACGATCCCCCAAGTTCAACGGTGCGTGGTGCCGTCCCAAAATGTCCCAATACGACGCGTTGACGTTCGTGGTCCACCAGGTGCATCACACCTTTGGTCAGGTTAAGCTCGGTGAGGTCTTCGTCGCGCGCCTGGATGAGGATATCGACAAGGGCATTGCAAACACTGATGACGTCGATCTTTTTCAACGTGATACTCCTGAATGTTTTGATTCAGGCAACGTTGTAGCTGTTTTGTGCCCTTGGCTCAACCCTTGGCTCAACGTTTGGTTGGGTTTCGTCAATGACAAGCCCCATGGAAATGTCACCAGCGCCAATGATGATCCCGGCTTTCAGGCCGCCAGTTCGACTTTTCTGAACCCAACCAACGCAGGGTTCGTTGTTTGCTCCGCTCATGCGGTCCAACCATCCGGCGAGTTTAGCGCCCATCTCAAAGGCAGGGGCAACCGTTTCAAATTCCAGTTCTGCCATGATCGCATCGCCGTCCGTTGCGACCACGACTTTGGTGGCGTGGGTTCCTTGAGCCATGTTGGCGATGGCAGCCTTTGTCAGCTCTAGTCTGGGCTCTGAGGGATTGATGCGTTTCAGTGTCCGGGACAGGTGGGTGAGCATGCGGACCGGATCACCGCCCGCGTCCAAGGCATCGGTGATTTTCCGGAAACCCCATCCCAGAAGTCCTTCTGGGCGAAATCGTGATCCAGTGAATCCGATGGTTAAAAAGTTGTCGACATCCATGGCCGTCGCTCTGCCAAGGCGTGCCGGGGTGTTCCATTTGAGAATGCACAAGGCATTTCCAGAGGCACGGTCTGTCAATTTGTTTTTTTCGCGATTGGCAGGCATCGATGCAAGCAGATCTGAGATTGAAGGATCCCCATTTGCGGCAATGAGCTGGATTCCAGGTTCGAAAGGGACCACCGGCTGATTTGCGGCAAGGCGTCCGGCCGTCTCGTGTCTGAGGGCAGGAATACCGAGGCGTTCTGTAAAAAGGTCCACACGCAAATCATTGGCATCGCGAGCCACGATGATGCAGCTGACAAGCTGATGCCTTCCTGCTTTTTTTTCTGAACCTTCCAAATCGAGGCAAGCTCCCGTGTTTGATGTAAAACACGGGATTCAATCGGCAGATCACCGAAATAATTGATGAAAATAAGCTTTTCCGAAACGATCCAGCGCCCGGTACCTTGGTCTAACCCCCGAACATCCGTCCAATCAGTCCTCGTTGTCGCGCTTGTGCCAAATACTCTTCACAGTATTTCCAGCCCGAGTAAAGAGAGAGGAAGAGGGAGATCCATGTCGCCATCCATCCGACCTCGCGAAACGGCCATCCCCACAAAGGTTCGTTGATCATCAGGCAAAAAATCATCAAGCCTTGGGCGATGGTCTTGAGTTTTCCAAACACGCTGACGTCGATGGAGAACCCTTGTTCGAGGGCCATCATCCGGATTCCGGAAATGGTGATGTCGCGAACGAGAAGCAGGCCAATAATCCAAGTCCAAAGTGATTCTTCGTTCGCAAGCAAGACAAGCGAAGCTGCAATCAGAGCCTTGTCAGCAATCGGATCGAGCAACGCTCCGAGGGCGCTGGTTGTTTGGCGCCTGCGGGCGAGCCAACCATCAAGGGCATCCGTGAGGACGGCGGCCAGAAAGACAAAGGCGCAGAAAATTTTTAGGGGCCGGTAGTCCATGGGGTAAGCCACCAGCAGGAAGGGCACCACGGCCAGGCGCGCCAAGGTGAGCTGGTTTGGTAGTTGATGCAGCCAGGGGGTTTGCCGTGATGCGGACTTGCCGGCAGGGCCGATCGACTGGGGCGGGGCTGACCGCGGGCCTGTCGGTGCTTCGAATTTTGGTCCGGGATATTCCACAGGATCTCCCTCAATCAGGTATTGCAGACGGACCCATGTTTGGCGGCTTTTCAGTTGAATAAAGCCGCCGGATAAACCATTAAGGCATGGACGCCCTTTGCCGTCAATCAAGCACATGGAAGAGATTATCGAACGTGATGATCAACGGCTCCGACATTGAGACAGATCACCTGGTGATTGGAACCGGTATTGCCGGCCTCATGCTGGCGTTGAAACTCGCACGTCACGGACGGGTGCTCGTGATTGCCAAAGGTAGCCTCGAGGACAACAACACTTGGATGGCTCAGGGCGGAATCGCATCCGTCCTTGGTGGATCTGACTCCTTTGAAGACCATGTTCGCGATACGACCGTGGCCGGTGCTGGTTTGTGTCATCCGGGAATTGTCCGGATGGTTGTTGAAAATGGCCCGCGCCTGATTCGTGAATTAATCGATATCGGGGTCAAGTTCACCCGAACCGAAGGCAGCGATGATTCTTCTTACCACCTCACACGAGAGGGCGGACACTCCCACCGCCGTGTGATTCATGCGGATGACCTTACGGGCAAGGAAGTGTTGACGGCATTGATCCGCGCCTGCCGCGAGCAGCCATCCATCCGCATCATTGAAAATCAAAAGGCTGTGGACCTCCTGACCAGCGACAAGTTTGGTTCGTCGGGCCCTGCATCCTTTGGAGCTCCGCGTTGTTACGGTGCTTTTGTCATGGATCGCAAAAGTCGCATTGTGTACCAGGTTCGTGCGGGACGAACTTACCTTTGCACGGGTGGGCATGGCCGGGTTTATCTTTATACATCCAACCCGGACAGCGCGACGGGTGACGGGCTTGCGATGGGTTGGCGGGCTGGATGTCGTGTGGCAAATCTGGAGTTCATGCAATTCCATCCAACCTGCCTTTATCATCCAAAGGCCAAGACTTTTTTGATTTCCGAGGCAGTGCGGGGCGAAGGTGGCATCTTGAAAGACGCGTCAGGACGGTCTTTCATGGAGTCGTACCATCCTCTGGGATCGTTGGCCCCGCGCGATGTTGTCTCCCGGGCGATTGACGCAGAACTTAAAAAGTCTGGCGCCACCAATGTGTTTCTGGACATCCGGCACGTTGACGAAGAACGCTTGCGCAAACTTTTTCCAAATATTTATCAGACATGCCTTCAGTTTGGGATCGACATGGCTCGGGACCTGATCCCGGTTGTCCCGGCAGCGCATTATAGTTGCGGGGGCATCCTTGTAGACGACGCGGGGCGCACCAGCATTGATGGGCTTTATGCCCTTGGTGAAGTCGCTTGTTCGGGGCTGCATGGTGCCAACCGCTTGGCCTCAAACAGTCTGCTTGAGGCTCTGGTTTATGCGGATCGTGTTGCGACAGATGTGGCCTTGACCCATCAGTCCGAAGAAGAATTCAGTTCCACTATCGCCGCTCAAGTCCGGATTCCAGCTTGGGATAGCGGCACCGCAGTTCCGCCGGATGAGCTGGTGGTCTTGTCTCACACGTGGGACGAGATCCGGCGTTTGATGTGGAATTATGTCGGGATTGTTCGCAGCGAGAAACGCTTGTCCCGCGCCCTGAGCAGGATTTCAGCCATCCGCACGGAACTCGACGAGTACTATTGGAACTATGAGTTGACCGAACAACTGATCGAAGTCCGAAACCTCGCCGTCGTTGCCTGGCTCACCGTCCGCTGCGCCATATCCCGCAAGGAGTCTCGCGGGATTCATTACACCATTGATCACCCCAGGTTGGATGACAGGCTCGCTGGCCGCGATACAATCGTGTCCTCGGGCAGTTGATTGGTTTGACTTCCGACCACCCGCACATTGGGCATGGCAGAAATTTGTTCGGGCGTGGCCAGACGAACGGTCTCAAAGACCAGGGCCACCATGTCAACGCCAGTTTCCATTTCATTTTCCAGGACGATTTCGCCGCGGTCCATGAATGCCCGACGCATGCCAACGGTGAATTCGATCTCGTCCTTGCGAACCTTGATTGGAACCGCTGAGGAGAGGATTTCAAATCCCTTGGACTCCAGCTCGCGCAGGATGTTGGCCTTGGCGAAACGGTCACATTTTACAGCGGTCTGAACGCGGGATTTTTCGCAGTCGGGACAGCGGCGCCCAGCCCAACGCTGGTGTTTATGGTCGATAAATACCTTCGAGCCGTCTTTAAGTTTTGCGCCACACCAGATGCGGACTTTTTCTTGATCGCAGTAAGTGCAGACTTTTAGAGCAGGTTCTTGAGCGAGTTCTTTTGTCATGACCAGGCACTCCCTTGCTGGATTTTTTCTAGTATACAAGGAAACAGGACTATGGGGTATAGTCTTGTCATGATTGGTTTTTTGAGAAATTTTTTTTCAGGCAGCAACACCTACGACCTCGGGCGTCTTGTGGATCGCCGGCAATGCGATGGCCGCTTGGTGGGCGAGGTTGCGGACCCCCCGTTCGACATTATTTGTGACATAGACAAGACCTATCTTGAAACCGAGTTCGCGTCGGTGGTCGATCTGGCTCGCACCGCGATGGAAGATGCCCGCGACAAAATCACCGTCTTTGGCGCCCGAGATGTTCTTCTGGCGGCACGTTGGGCCCGGGGTTTGCCGCCGAATGGACTTCATTTTGTTTCCTCGTCTCCGCCCCAATTGCGGCGCGTCCTGGAATCCAAGTTGGTCCTCGATGGCCTTGATTGGACCAGCGATACCTTCAAGAATCAGGCTTACAACCTGCAAAAGCGTCGGCTCGGACTTTTACGGCATCATGTCGCTTACAAGACCTTGGCGATCTTAACGATCATAGCCAAGCGTGGTGAAGGCGGACGTTTTGTCATGATCGGCGACAACGCCGAATCTGACCCACTTGTATACGGTGGTGTGGCGCGGCTCCTGGAAGGTCGTTGTTCGGTTTCTGAATTTGAAAGTCACCTTGTCAACGCGGGCGTTCAGTCCATCGAGATCGCTCAAATCATGCCCGTTGCCGCAAAAGTTCATGGCAAGGGTTCAGTGATCGCTATTTTTATTCGCAAGGTGCCGGGACCCAGGGGCTACAAACCATTTGAAACACAGCCAGGCCAATGGCCACCCATGACCGGGTTTACCTCTTTTTTTGAAGTTGCTTTAGGACTGCTCCAGGTTGACGTCCTTCCAGCCGACGGTGATGTCATCTTCAAGTTGGCCGCGGCCGCGCACAATACCGCCTTGATTCCTGTCGCAGACCTTGTGCACAAGCTGAGTGCTGTGGCCGGTTCGTCCGAGTCCCAGGACGTCGTCAAGGCATGCCAGTCTGCGGCAGCGCAACTTGAGTTGCGCAAACCGGCACCTTGGCTTGGCCTGGACTGAACGCTCGTCATTTAGATTCCGCATGAACACGGATCATCGAACCTCATCCCGTGCGGTCGATAGTCTTTGGTCGCGATCGGCCTTTTGCCCCAGCCGCATCCCGTCAATTGTGCGGGGGTTGCAATTCCGCAGTAGGCATCGTTTCCATTTGAATAGAACACTCCGCCTCCTATCTGAAACAACCCCTCGCTGAATTTGTTGGCACAAGAACAAGGGCCGTCATTGCGCATGCCACCCGGCAGGGCACTTCGGCTCGTGGATTTTTTACCTGCCATGCCACAAGCGGTGAGGTGGCCTGGGCTGGTGAAGACGCAAAACGCATCGCCGCCATTTGAATAATAGATGCCGCCACCGGAAGCAAAGAGACCCTCGGGGGCTTTGTCGGCTTGTGCGGGCGGGGCGGGGGTGATGCCGCATGAACACGGATCATCGAACCTCATCCCGTGCGGCCGATAGTCTTTGGTCGCGATCGGCCTTTTGCCCCAGCCGCATCCCGTCAATTGTGCGGGGGTTGCAATTCCGCAGTAGGCATCCTTTCCGTTTGAGTAGAACACACCGCCTCCTATCTGAAACAGCCCCTCGCTGAATTTGTTGGCACAAGAACAAGGGCCGTCATTTCGCATGCCAGCAGGCAGGGCACTTCGGCTCGTGGATTTTTTCCCTGCCATGCCACATGCAGTGAGGTGGCCTGGGCTGGTGAAGACGCAAAACGCATCGGCGCCATTTGAATAATAGATCCCCCCACCGGATGCAAAGAGACCCTCGGGGGCTTTATCGCCTTGTGCGGGTGGATTACCGGGAGCCGGAACGGGAGTGGCGCTGGCAATGGGATTAGCCGGCGGGGCGGGGGTTATGCCGCATGAACACGGATCATCGAACCTCATCCCATGCGGTCGATAGTCTTTGCTCGTAATCCGCCTCTTGCCCCAGCCGCATCCCGTCAATTGTGCGGGGGTCGCAATTCCGCAGTAGGCATCGTTTCCGTTTGAATAGAACACGCCCCCTGCGATTTCAAATAGCCCCTCGCTAAACTTGCTGCCGCAAGAACAAGCCCCGTCATTTCGCATGGCTTCTGGTACGGAGCCGCGCACCGGCGCGATTTTTCCCCCGAATCCACAGGCATTCAAATGCCCTGGACTGACCAGGTGACAATAGGCGTCGTCGCCATTCGAGTAGAATATGGTCTGCCCGACAGAGAAGATCCCCGGGGGAGCAATGCTTTCGCCCTTAAGCCATGTTCTGATGCCAGCATGGACAAAATGATCACGATTTTTTGGTAGATAAAACGTGCTGCCGGGGCCATCGGTCCACCCCAGGATCGCAAGAAGTTTCGCGCCATTTCCAAGTGTCGAGGCTAGATAGTTGTCGAATGCGCCGCGGTTTGCGAAACAGGATCCATAGCTTTCTTGAACAGACCATGAAAACGGCGAACTTCCCAAGGGGTAACTGACATTCCCAAAAAGTGCTTCATTTTCAAGAATCTGGCCCTTGATGTAATTCGACATGCCAACAGAAACATCAGCATTACATGGAGAATAGGTGAATCCAGGAATGGCGGTAGGCGCCACGGAAGACTTGACGATCGGCCAGGTCATGAAATCAGCCTTGGGGATCATCGCTTCCCCGGGAACCGTGTGCGTGTAAAGTTTATAGCGGGGCAGTCCAGTTTCATCCATCATGAACCTGGTGATGTACCGCAGGAAATCGGCGACGATCGTCACATTCAGGAACCACATCATTTCCCGCGCATTGCTGGCGAGAAGGGACGGTTCCTTGCCTCCGAGCAACGCCGGGTTCAAGTTGGCCGCCCAATGAAGGCTGGCGTAGCCGTGAATGCCGCGATCAGACGGTGGGATATTTGGATCCACGTGGTTGAAATAACCAGTTTCGCCTCCAAGAGCGACACCTGCGAAGAGGTATTCCAGATTTTTTTCCTTGAGGCCCTGGTAGCGAATGGTGAAGGGCGCGATAAAACCCTCACGGATTTGCCTGATCAAAAAATCGCGAAATTTTGGGGATTGCAGTGAAGGCAGGCCAGGACTTTGCATCCAAGATCCCCAATTGAACCATTCGGGGACACAACGAGGTGACTCGCCGGGCCCGGGAAGTTTGCTCCACTCACACATTTCAGGATCGTTCCACCACTCCACCGGAGATCCCTGCCCGTAAGCTGTGAAGAAAGACTCTTGGCCAAAGAAAATATCAAAATGGATTGGCGCCTTGAGCCGTTCAGCAAGGTCAAAGGCTTTATTGACGAGCCTTTGCATTTCTTGCGGCGATTGCCGGAGAGGGTTAATGCCCCAGATCCCGATTCCCCAAAGGCGTTTTTGATTTGGATCGTTGGGTCCGTACATATCAGCGATCTCTTGGGCATTCGAATCAATCTGATCATAGGGCACGTTGGTTTGCTTGAAGATCAAATACTGCAGGTCGCCCTGATCCAGCGTTATGCCCCCTCCGATTTTTCCAGTGTTTTGAGCAGCAGACGCGGATTCACCCGATCGTGCGTCAAAAACACTCCAATTTTTTTTACAGCCGCCCGCACAGAGGAATAGCAAAGCCGACGCGATTGGAAAAAACCTGCTCCCGTTTTTGATCGTTCCAAGTGAATTCATGACGGCCCTCGCCTTTTGCTGATCCGTTCATTGAGAATCAGTTCTATGAATTCCTTCGTCCGAACATGCTGAATTCATGAGCAATCATGGACATGATCACTTCACACTATGCGATGGAATATAAGTAATCAGAGGATCTGTTGGTGTTGCTTATTCGTGTGTGATGGGTTCGCTAGTGTGGATCGAATGGCGAACGTTAAAATAAAAAAAAAGCCTCGCTGGATCAGCGAGGCGGCAGAAACTTTTGAAACGAAAAAGCATGAAAATGGGAAGAAGTGACCGGTCTATGGTGCAGCCATTATGAAATCGATTTGAATCTGTCCCCCTTCGGTCACGATTTTAATCAGGTCACTTCGCTTGTCTCCATTGAAATCGCCGCGATGGGTGAGAGGCGGAGGTGTAAAAACACCAAGTTTATTTCCCCAAGTCGAAGCGTTCATAATTGAGCCGCTGCTTGACGTGAACACTGGAATGCTAAACATTCCGGCATCATTGAAGGGGCGGGCAATGTCGGTGATTCCGTCGCCGTCAAAGTCCAGTGGATACAGGACAATGTCTGAGAGAAATGGAATTGCCTTTGTGACGGCGCGAACAATCCCAAGTGAATTGCCATTGGATGGGTGGATATCGATGGATGTTGATCCGTTGTCGTTGAATTGCTTGAGCAAGTCGTCTTTGCCATCACCGTTGAAATCTCCGGGTTGCCACTGCATTCCCACCCAGTAGCCTCCCTGTTTGGTTGCAAAACGAACCATATTGAAAGCCTGGCCTGTCGAAAGGTGTGCATCCGCCGTGAACATGCCTCCGTCGTTCCAATGCTTGATAAGGTCGGCTTTGCCATCCCCGTTAAAATCTCCAACGTGCCAGGTCATGGCATCGAAGAATCCACCTTGCTTGGTCGCCCAACGCTGAGGCGTGAGTTGGCTGCCGCTGCTGATGAGAACATCAACCGTAAAAAGTCCGGCATCGCTCCACCACCTTGCGATATCCATCTTGCCGTCCCCATTGAAGTCACCGTTATTCCACTGGCTGGCAGCCCACGGAGCGTACTTGGTCAGCATTCTTGTCTTGGTAAATGTGGTGCCATTGGACAAGTACACATCTAGTGAAAACGAACCGGCATCGTTGAAGTAGGTGGCCATTTCAAACTTTCCGTCACCGTTGAAATCACCCCAAAACATTCGCTGTCCAGTGGCAAATGACCCCTGCTTTGTCATCATTCGAATTGCAGTGACAGTGCTCCCGTCGCTGATGTAGCCGTCGACGCTCAAAAGGCCACCGTCGCTCCAATACCGGATCATGTCTGTTTTTTTGTCACCATTTACATCAATCGTTGCCCATTCACTTCCGGCAATTGGGGCGCCCAGTGATGCGCCGGCACGCTGTTGGATAAATTTAGTGGCCTTCGAACCAGGGCTGACCGAAGGCAACGGTGGCAGTGTTGGTGATGGTGTAGGGGCTGCCGTGGGTGAAGGCACCACAGGGGCTGGTTTGTTGATGCCGCACGCGCAGGCATCATCGAACCTCATGCCGTGCGGTGGGTAATCTTTAATGGTTATCTTGCGGCCGGCCATTCCACAGCTTTTCAGGTGCTCGGGTGAAGTAAATCCGCAGTATGCGTCATTGCCGTTTGAGTAGAACACAGCGCCTGCAATTTGAAACATCCCCTCGCTGAATTTGCTTGCGCAAGAGCAAGGTCCATCATTTCGCATCCCCCCGGGCGATGATGTCCGGTTCGTCGTTTTCACCCCTGCCATGCCACAAGCAGTAAGGTGTCCTGGGCTGGTGAAGATACAAAACGCATCGGCACCATTTGAATAATAGATGCCGCCACCGGAAGCAAAGAGACCCTCGGGGGCTTTGTCGGATTGTGCGGGCGGATTCACTGGCGACGGAACGGGAGTTGCGCTAGCAATGGGACCAGCTGGCGGAGCGAGGGTGATTCCGCATGAACACGGATCATCGAACCTCATCCCGTGCGGTCGATAGTCTTTCGTCGCGATCGGCCTTTTGCCCCATCCGCATCCCGTCAACTGTGCGGGGGTTGCAATTCCGCAGTAGGCATCGTTTCCATTTGAATAGAACACGCCGCCTCCGGTCTGAAACAGCCCCTCGCTGAATTTGTTGGCGCAAGAACAAGGCCCATCATTTCGCATCCCCCCGGGCAGCGATGTGCGATTCGTCGATGCCTTTCCAGCCATGCCACAAGCAGTAAGGTGTCCTGGGCTGACGAAAACGCAGAAGGCGTCGCCGCCATTTGAGTAATAAATCCCGCCATTGAAGTTAAACAACCCCGCTGCCGCTTTTTCGCCTGGCGCTGGCGTTACGCTCGGGGTCGGAACAGGAGTAACAGGAGTTACGGGAACCACGGCGCCTTGATTAAAACATCCGGAAACTGTGGTGTTGGTCGACCAGAGGGCGACTCCATCATAATCGAATAGAACCAGATTTCCGTCTCCCTGCATCGTCAGTCGTGTGGCACCATGGGGGCGCAGTGTACCTGACGCCCAAGCCGGTGCTCCGTTGGCTTTGTAGATCACGAAGTTGCCGTCGATTTGCAAAGTTGCTTTTGCACCTGGGTTGCCATTTGTCTTGCTGCTCCAGAGCGCGGCTGTGCCGCGGTAAACCACAAGATTTCCATCGGGCTGCATTGCGGCCATGAACGAGCAATTGGTTCCTTGACCGTTTCCGTACAGCGCTTGACCAGAAGTCAATGCATTACCAACGTACAAAGATGATCCAACTGGAGTTACTGCTGGATTGGTAACAGGAATGTCACCGGCGACTGGTTTGATGCGAATGATCTTGGCAACGGATGGAACTCCGTCAAGGTCCAACGCAAAGAGCATATAATGGCCTGGCTGTGCTGCCACACCATTTGCGGGTGCCACTACTGAGATTGAATTGCCAGTAACGTCAAACGACTCGACCGGGATGAACCTTTGGTTTGGATTCCACGAATGAGTCAGGGACGGCAAACGGATCCACGTTAATTTTCTGATGGCGTTAGCGTCTGACGCCATAGTGATCGCAAAAGTTTGTCCATGGGTCACTTCGCTTGGTGCATTGGCAATCACGGGCCGGTCGGCTGGGACTGAATTGCCACCTGATTTTTTGAACAGATATTTTGGTTTGTAAAATTGAAATGTCGGCTGACTTAAAGCGCCTGGCGTCAGTGCGGGCTCACTTGACCCGGCCACCAAAACCCGGGCATCCGGAAGCAGCATCGCAGCCGAATGATAAAGGCGTGGGCTGGACAGTGGAGCCATGATGCTCCATGACTCCGTGCTTGGGTCAAACAATTCGGGGAAAATCGCAGACGAAGTTTCGGTGTTTTTTGAAGTGCCACCGGTCACGAGGATTTTTCCGTCAGGCAAAACTGTGGCGTAACTGCGGAATCTGGCACTTGTCATCTCGGGAAGGCTGCGCCATGCTGGTTTTCCCGCAGTAAGGTCAATTGCCTCAGCAGATGCCGTGATCTTGTTTTTATACCAGATGATGAACGGCTCATCTGCACCCGCCGGGAAGTTGGTTCCCGGGGCGTAATCCTGGAATCCTTTATAGTTCACGTCTCCATTTGGCATATAGATCATGTCTTCGTCTGGCGTATTGGCTCCGCCGACCATCATGATTTTTCCCTTGCCATACTCAACGGCTGGACCATTAAAGCGGTACTTGGAGCTTTCGGCGACTGGCGCACTCCAAATCCCGGTGGTTGAGTCAAAATAGCGGCTGGAGGTGTCTGGTCCCGCCTTGAAAATTCGACCATCAGGCGCAACAAATATATTTGGCCACATCGGAATAAAGACGTTTTGCTGATTGCCTGTTGGCGTCTGGGCGATATCTACTGTGCTTGATCCAGTGAATGTGAGAATCTCAGCAATCTTGTTCATTAATTCAACGCCACCAAACCCCGGCTTGTAGTAGCTTCCCGAAGTCGCGAGCATTTTTCCGTTCGGCAATGGCGTCAGAGTCGGGTAGTACCTGCCATTCGCCATAACAGCAGCGTTTTTCCATTCCATTGGAAAATTTTGATCAAACAAGGTGACGTTCGGGGTCCGGAATAATCCAGAGATGTTCACAAGCTGGCCGTTGGGTGAAAATGCATGGGCACCACAGAAGATGTTGTCGCCATGCATGGCCAGATTCAACACGCTGCCAAAGGTGGGAAACGGATTTGTGGGGCTCGACCAGTCTCCGAGGTCCCAGATGCGGCCGCTATTCAAAAACGTGGTTGAAACGAATTGGTTCAGATTGGCAGGCCAATCGGTGAGGCTGGTTCCGATCATCCATATCTTTCCATTGGGAAGGACCGCCATGGCTGCAGCCGGAACGTAAGGGGCCTTTTCATTGTTCTTGTCTTCGATAATGGGGGACCATTGGCCGGTAAGGTCCGGGCGATCCGACATGGGGTTCATGGCCTTGAGAGTGACGATTTCGCCGTTGCCGCCAGTGACCACCAGGTCACTCATTCCATCACGGTTCAGGTCATCAACGAAAAAGGATGCAGAACTTTTTACTGGTATGTGACTGGCTCCCCATTCAGGCTTGCTGTACCAGTTTGCAGCATTCGCGAGCCACGAAAATGCCGATCCCGTGTTGGTCAGGATTTTGAAATCACCATCCCCATTCAGAATCATTAAGTCAGGCCTCTTGGCTGCATCACCGTCAAAATTTCCCACCAGAAATCGCACGGATTCACCAGAGTTGAAGTTTGGAGCCATGGCAGTGTCATTGAAATAATTTGTCGGTCCGGTACTGGCTGGCGTTTCAGATCCAGAGGACTGAAACACCCAAAGGGAACCATTTGTTGCGGCATAGACCAAATCATCCTTGCCGTCGACATTTGCATCCATGACTCCCAACCAGCCTTTTGCTGTTTTGGTCAGGGACGACGGTGACCATTGTGCTGGAACGCTTGCAAATTGGGACCATGCCATCGCCGGTTGAGTCGGGGTGCCGGTCACGCGACCGGACCAAACCGATCCATCGGTCCAGGTGAACATCAGTTCTTTGTGCCCGTTGGAATCTCCGTTGAAGTCGCCGACAAGCCAATTCGCAGGGCTGGTATTGCTCATGGGAGTGGCCCACGCTGCAAAATTAAATGCAGCGACGGTTGATGTCCCCGATTTCGGAGCAGAAAAGACTCCATTGGCGTCCGCTGAAAAAATATAAATGGAACCCGTGTCAGGCGAGGTTACGACCAGCTCTTCACGCGAATCCCCAATGAAGTTTCCCGTAAATGTGTAGGAAGTGGATGTCGCCCGAAACTTTGTTGCAAGGTCGGTAAAAGTTGTTGGTGTGGCAGGGGCAAAGGTGCCGTCTCCGGCGACAAGGACCTGGAGCGCACCGTTTGCACGCATGATCAGGATGTCTGGCTGAGAATCTCCCGAAAATTGTCCAACAAAGATTCTGGAACTGGATCCGGCACTGAAATCAGCAGCATAGGTAGAATCATCGAACCACGTTGCATAACTTCCGCCCGGTCCGCCAAAAGCGAGATTTCCCTTGTTCTCCAGCACAAGGATGCGTCCGGTCGGGGTGAGCAAAAGAACGTCCTTTAGGCCATCCAGCGTGATGTCGGTGTTGAAAATACGGCCGCCTGTTTTACTGTTTAATGCGCCGCCAAGGTCTGGGTTGTAAAAGCCCCGGTCCGACTTGACGACCAATCCCATCATGGGACTGGAATAGGTGGTGCTGAGCGTGAACAGGCTCACAAAACGTTGGTCGGTATAAGGCACGGCATAGGGAGTGCCGGGGCCCCGGGCCGCATCCGTAAAAACTTCCGGATTTTTATCGTTGTTTAGTGAGGACGTCGTGCCAGGGGATGTTGTGCGGTTCGATGTGGTCCGTAATTTACACGATGAAATAGCAGAAGACAAAACAAGTAATGTTGGGATCCAAAAAAGGAGCTTTGACTTGGACTTTGACATGAACATTGACATGGACTTACCTCGGCATGGTGAATTTCGCGCAAAAAAATCAGGCATTCTTGAGGTCCCTATTCTTTTTTCAGAGAACTGATGTTTATTTGGATTGTGTTGGCATTGGATTTCTTCGCGTAAATTCCATGCGCGGCATGTTGTGTCCTGACTAAGAGAAGCCATTCGCCTTCCATGTGAAACTGCACACCGTCAATCGCAAAAACCCCATCTTTTATCTTTATGGACGGCTTTGGTGTGACCAGCATTCCATGTTCATGTTGGGGCATGTTGGCTTGCACGGTTACGCTTTCGATCCCCCGGAGCCATTTTTTTTCATCGGAATCAATGCGAATGATTAGCCTCATGGCACGTCGGTCCGAGGCTCTCGGCGGCTCCTTGCTCGTTGATCCGGGAAGCTGGGCCGTGCTTATGGTTATTGTCGCTGGTTGTGAACCATCGAATGGCCATGTTCCGAGCACCTCGGCACGGCCGGTCATTGGAAAGAAATACAATCCCATGAAAATAAAAATCTTATGGAATGACATGGGTCGTCCGTCCATCGTGATACTCCACCGGTGAAGACAGGCATTGTAAAAATTCCTTGAGGTCATTGAGTTCCGATGAAGTGAATCCCAGTGATCGCAGCAATCCAGACCGCTTTCCCACGGACGGTTTTGCGGGAAGGTCATTGTAAAAATTCAGAACATCTTCAAGGGTCTTCAGGCTGCCGTTGTGCATGTAAGGCGCTGTCCGCGCCACGTTTCTGAGGCTCGGCGTCTTGAATGACCCGGTGGCCTCTGTGCCATAGACGTTCAAATAGGGGACCTCCAGACAAGCCTGGTTCGACTTTTTCATGCAGATTTGTTTGCTGTCATTTGTGTTGTTGCGATAGGCTCCAACGCCAAACGCCCGGCCCAGATCCGGAAGGAATTCTGCGTCAAAAGGTTTTGGTTCCCGAAGGCCAATGTTGTGGAACTGATCATCGGTAAAATCTGGGCCACTGTGGCAATTCGCGCAGCCGGCCTTGCCGTGAAAAAGGGAACGTCCTCGTTCCTCGGCGGCTGTCAGGGGAAGTCCTTTTTCGGTCTTCGAAGGTTGCGTGTGAATCCCTCGTACAAAAGATGCGACGGCGACCCTGGCCAATTCGAAAACATGATTGATGGATTCCTTGATGGTCGGATGAAGCTCCGTCCATCGCGTGGTCCATTCGCCATTTGTTGTTGGTTCGTTCTGGTAGAGGCCCATTAGGGCCGATTGCATCAATCCACCACGTTTTTGGGCTTCGGCAAACAGCAGGCGCATGAATTCCGTATCGTCCATGGTACTGATGGCCTCGCGAAGGAGCGGGTCTGGTGCAAATTTCTGACTTGGGATTGGCAATGCGTGCGCCTCGTCCAATGTTTTTCCCGCCAGCCACGAATCAAGTGCTTTCGGAAATTCCCCGAACGCCTGGGTCCATTGCGACTTATAATGGCGGGAGATGATCCACGCGACGCCACCTCTGCTAAACCCATGCTCCGCTGGACCCTCGAGCGGCATGGTCATTTGATGCTCGAGGTTTGGAGAACGACCGTCCCACATGAACCAAATCCTGCGGTCCATATCCACGACGCTCGGGGAATTTCTCCGATTTGGTTGCTCGCCGCGCGCTGTGGCTTCTCCGTCCGTGAAATATTTTGCAGGCGAATGGCATGAAGCACACGAAACCAGCCCGTGTGCGGAGAGACGCTTGTCAAAAAAAAGATCGTGTCCCAGTGAAATGGTTTCCCCGAATGCTGCGTTACTTGAAAATGCAACGAAGATGAAAAAAAAATATTTCAAGCACGCTCCGGACGCGTTCCGCGGCTGTATTTTGATGCTGACGATCTATTTTAAGTGGGGCTTTGATGAAGTTACAAATAGCGTGGCCGATAATGGCTACTAGTATCCATTTTAATCACTACTTTTAACCATAGTTCCGGGGTCTGATTAGTTAAGGATGCTGAGTAGATTTCCCGTCAACAGTGTGCTGACGTTGCCTTGTGCCAGCATCGACGTGGCGGCATTTAGCAGGATTTTTGTGCGGGCATAATTAGAGGCTTCGTGTGCGAAGTCGGTGTCTGTGATGTTTGATTTGGCGGCGGCAAGGTTCTCGGCATAGACTTCGACGAAATCCATTGCCCGATGCATCCGTTCACCGAGGGCTCCGAACACGGATCTCTGTTCTGCGAGGCGGGCCAATGCCTCTTCAAAAGATGTGGCAAAATTAGTCGAGTCTTGGGGCATCATTAAATCAGCGGCATCAGATAAACCGATTCCCTCGAACGGATCACTTCCGATCAGCAGATCCTTCGCGCTTGCCAGCCCGAGTCCAGCTGTCGTGGCGATCACGTTTTTGAAACCACTGAAGGTCAATGTGTTTGGGTCGTCGTCCCTGCTGTCCTCAGAGTTGACCGGGTCTCCCAGACGGAAAACCAGGTCTTCTGGCGCATTTGGGTCATCGCCATTGAGTAGCGGGATTCCGTTGAAAGTTGTAGTTGTGGCGATCCTGTTCACTTCGTCGTGTAGTGCTTCGTATTCGACAAATAAATAGCGACGGTCCCTGTCCGCTATTGTCGTGTTGGTTGCCGCAAGGCTTATTTCTTTCATGCGCAACACAATATTGTTCACTTCATTAAACGCAGATTCTGCCGTTTGCAGCATGCTGGAGGCATCGCTCACTTGGCGCTTGGCTGCGGTGAGTCCGCGAATCTTTAGTTCGAGAGAGTCGGAGATTGCGTGTTCTGACGGGCGAGGGTCATTCTTTGTGAAAACTGTTCCGGAGGAAAGCTTTTCCAAAGCGTCCTGATTGGCCGCTTGGGCTTTACGCAGGTATCGCTCCAGCGTTAATCCAAATCCTTTGTCGCCAACGTTAACCATGGTTGTCTCGCTTGTTCCAGATTATTGCACCGGGAATTCGTATTTCGGCATTTTTTCCATCTCGCTGCGATCCATCGCGGGCGAGGGTCCTCTCATGCGTTTTACGTTCGCCTCCATTTCGATCACGCGAAGGGCAAACCGGTCGATGAGGGCCAGCTTGTTCTGGATGGAGAACCGGGCAGCATTGGAGGTTGACCTTCGGGTGGCGCTATCCTCGCTCAGGACCAACCCGTGGACCAGCTTCACGAGGCCCTCGACTTTTACACCACTGGCTCCCGTGGCATGCTGCAGTCGTTGCAGATGCCCACGGTTTGCGGCGGCGGTCACTCTGATATCCTCTATTTTTCCGGCGAGTTTTGTTTCATTCAACTGAATGCGCTGACCCTCGATGGCAAGCTGGTTTGTGTTGTGTGCAATCTTACTTGCGGTCAGCATCAGATCTGGCATCGCGGAATCCGTTTGACGTCCAGCCATTGGTGAACGCGAGAGGAATTTTTCTAACCGTGATGCCTCCAACTGTATCCCTTGACGAATATGCCCCAAGGCTTGTCCCAGGTTTCCAGCAATCATGGACAGCTTTTTTGCTTTTACGGAAAGTGCGAGATTTCCTGTTTGGACAGATGCCAACTCGGCGCTGATCTCCTTGATGGCCCTGTGCGTATTTGTCGCCTCGCGGTTCAAGTGAACTTCGAGCATGGCGGCAAGGTCCCTCGTTTTACGAGTCAAGTTTTCTGCTTCTTCAAGCCCCGTCTTGCTCGTTTCATGGCCTCCGACGAACTTCTGGTTCATTCGGGCCAGTTGAATGGATTCCGCCGTTTTTGACAGGTTGTCGTTCAGCTCTCGAATGGAGTTTGTGGCCTGGCTAATCGTGCCTGCCGGATCATTTTTTGTCGGATATTCCTTGGGTCGTGCCGTTTCTGCATCCACGTTTTTTGCAGCATCGCCAAATGCGATCAAGGTTTCATCAACGATGCCCAGGATTTGTTGCAATGACGTCAAAGCCTCATGGCCGATTAATGACAGCGCTTCCCGGTCGCGTTCCAGGGCGCGGACCTGAAGGGCCGCTTCGCCGGCCTTGATCAATGCATGGTTAGACATTCCTGCTACGGTTTCCAATCCTTTCACGTGAACGACATGATGGCCTGCTTGAGTTTCCGCCAAGGCAAGGCTGGCGCCAATCAGCTCATTTAATGCTGCCGTTTCTTCTGCCAGCATTGCGGCCTCCGCATTTGTGACGTCAAGCTGGGTAAGTGTATCGGCCTCTGAATCCACAATGGATCGCATAGCCGATCCTGGGCTTTTATCCGACGTCGGACCCCCCGCGTGTGCATCGGCCAGTCGTTCTGTTACCGTGGATATTTCGCTGGCGGTTTGCCGGATCGACTCCGCTAATGTGCCAATCGATTTAAGTGGTTTATTGGTTTCGTTGGATCCGACAAGATCTTCAAGTCCCAAGTTGAAAACAGTTATTTCACCATCTCCAACCGCAACGGATTTCTTGCGGTTTGCCATCACAAGGCCGAGCAAGATTGCAGCAATCACAGCGGCTGCGGAGAACAGGACCCAGTCCCCGCGGCGAACACTTTCTTGTTGTGCGAATTTTTCCGCCAAAGCTCCTGCCAGCAGCACGGACAGCCCGAAGGCCGACATCAGCGCAAAATGGCCACGATCCCCGCCACCGGATTTCATTTGGGGAATCGATTCGATTTGTTTCGCGGACTTCTCCAAACAGGACCTCCCTGTCAGCCGTGGTGCAAGGACGCAAATCCACAGATGGCTTGTCGGCAGTCCCGGGGAGAAATTGATGGGGTTTAGGGGAATCTGCCCACCCCTGGGGTTGGGGGTGGGCTTCACTTGATATTTTAATTAGCGGTTTTTGTTGGCTTCATGACCGACTGCGGCTTGATTACCAACCAGTCGATGGTTTTTGAAGTCGAATTTCCTTCGAAGTCCCACGCCGTGATGACGGCACTGTGCGGGCCAGGTGTTGTCGGAAACTCGCGCTGTTCCAAGGCTGTGATGATTCCATTGTCGTCCATGCTGAACCCGAGGTCGATCGTCAATTCGCGGCAAGTGTAGTTCCCGCAAGTCATTTGAGGGACGAAAAATTCTTCGACATGCGCGTTGATGTTGCCTTTGCCTGGCAGGCTTTGAAAATCCCAGACCAGTTCCGGCGCTGCACCATCGACGGAAATTTCAATCCGGTGGGGCGGGACGACATATTTGGTGTGCAAAATGAGATCGTGAATCGTTGCGTACAAGGAGTAGGGGCCGTCAATTTCACGGTCACCAACGTCATGTCCATTTTGCATCACCCCAGCGGCAATAATCGCCGGCGCGACCTGATCGGGCAGGCTTTCCAGAAAAAGGAAGGGACTCATGTATGTTCCCCCGACTGCCAGCACGTTCAAGTGCAGGTGATCATAGCGCTCGCCGAACGAATAATTTCCCCACTGGAAAATCTCACCAAGCTTTGCTCCTGCCGCGACTGGCGTGCCGCTTCGGTAGCTGTTCCATATGGCCGCAGGGATCGATGCTTTTTCGACGTGATGGTATTGCCACAGGTAGCCTTCGGCATCCAAGATCGCGACTTCCCAGTAGGCTGGGTTGCCTGAAATGTAGTTTTCGATGTTAGTGACGCGTCCGCCCACTGAGGCAAGGACTGGTGTCCCGGCGTTGCCTCGAATGTCCAACCCATGGTGAAAGTAAGGCTGCCCGCCATAATCCTGATAGGACGCGCTGGTGTGTCCAATGGAGAGTGGTGGGAATGGCCATGGGTGAATGGCTCTTGGGCGCTGCGCCGGAGCAGTGGCAACGGGGCTGCCCAAGCGTAATTCCCGCTGCCCCTCGGCTGAGGCGTCAAGGCAGCCCATTTCAGTCTGGGTGTGATCGTGGCTCAAGGCCTGCGAAGCCGCAGAGGCCTTGCCCGCGGCCAAGGCTGAACAAAGAACCAGGCCGCACGCCAAGGGTTTTTTAATGGGGGATTTGCTCATGGGTGCCTGCCTTTGCCGTGATAATTCGGTGTTTGATCTTAAAAATGACGATTATCCCAAGCGACAATCCTATCAGGTTTTAAGTCAGCTCCTACTTTCGCTACTGATTTCGGGTATTTACTATTATTAAAATTTATATCATTATTTTAATGATTTTATGCTTGCATTAAAAGATTCTATGAGTTATAACCTTTTATAGTTTGGTGTGCAGTTTCTGTCGGCCCGGCATGTTGTCAAGCCACTGTCCACCACTGATGTTAGAGGCACCTATGAAGTCCAAGCTCCTGATTTTCTCGTGTTTTTTGATGGTTTCCTGCGGCAGCGCGAAAGACAAGGGCTCAAGTGCCCCAGCAACCCCACCAAAGCCAAGTAAACCACCAGTGGCTTCGGTAGCTCCATCCACGGCTCCAGTGGCTCCAGTGGCTCCTGCAATTCAATCTGCTCCAATTGCTGCCCCGACCTACCCGCAAGTGGGCGGCTCGAACTCTGGCAACAACTACAGCAGCACGGCTCGTGAATGCCCGAACGGTGCAGTGCGTCGCCTGTTCTACAACGTCTTCCACGCCGAAAACTGTGTTCGGTAAGACGTCGCCCTGAGTGCACGTTCGTTGAACCCCGGAGCCAATGAGCTCCGGGGTTTTTTTATTAGGCTTGGGTTGACCGGTGCCCTCAAGTGCCTGTATTTCCAGAATCAAAGGAGGCCGACATGGGAGCACAATGGAAACACGCCGGGCGCGTGGATACGGCAAAAAGACGGGGACTCATCATTGGCAAGCTGGCGAAGGAAATCGCCGTGGCAGCACGCCTTGGCGATCCGGATCCCGCCAACAATTCCCGCCTTCGCGTGGCAATTGAATCGGCCCGCAAGCAAGCTTGTCCTCGTGAAACCATCGAGCGCGCCATCAAAAAAGGCGCCGGGCTCTTGGATGAAACGGTCAACTACGAGTTGGTGACCTACGAGGGTTTTGCTCCACACAAAGTACCTGTCATTGTGGAGTGCATGACAGACAACAAAAATCGCAGTGCGGGAGACGTCCGCGTTTTGTTCCGCAAAGGTCAGTTGGGATCGATTGGTTCGGTTGGGTGGATGTTTGACCGGCTGGGTGTGGTCGAGGCGACCAATGCGAACCCCAGTGTCGACATCGAGGAGGCAGCCATTGAGGCTGGTGCCCAGGAAGTCGAGCCTCTGGAAGACTCCGAAGTGGAAAAAGGCCAAGCCGGAGGACGGTTTTACACAAGCCCATCGGATGTGGATGCCGTCAACAAGGCCCTGACGCAATTTGGCTGGTCGATTTCCAAGGCTGAGTTGATGTATCGCGCAAAAGAGAGCGTTGAACTTGACGCTGCCCAGCGTAAGGATGTCGAAGATTTTCTAAATGAAATTGATGACAATGATGACGTCCACCGGGTTTACGCCGGGTTGAAATAACAATTCGTTCTGGCACCTGCGTTGCAGCCTCCCCGTTTAACAATGGGGAGGTTTTTCTTTATGAAACTACGGGGCGTGCCACTGGCCTACTAACCCCCCGTCACGACGAGAAAAATCAAAAAAGGGAAGTTAAGGCTAAAGTTCTCCGACAGCGCGACGACTCTTCTTGCAGCTGTTCCGGTTCTGAAACTCCCTCTCAGCCTCAAATTAAGGAGACACCATCGTGGATCGCGCAAAAAACGGAATTTTTTTCACCGTTCTCGTCTGCGGCAGCCTGCTGCTGGCTAGCAATGATGGATTCGCGTTTAAGATTCGTAAGCCCCAGGAGGGGGGCGGGGCTAGTCCGTCAGCTCCGGTCGTGCCTGAACAACCGGCGGCATTACCAACGCCGCCACCAATGATGGGATCAACGAACCCAGCGCCACCAGCACCCGTGCCGAGTCCGACAGGAACTGGGTCAGTTAGCGACGCTACGAATCCCGAGAACATGGTAACGAAGCCGAGCAGGGAGCCGTGCTTCGATGCTGCGGAAGAGCGTGAAAAGCATCAAGCTATTTGGGCCGAGCTTGTGGAAAAAAGAAAGACGTGTGAATGCGAATGCTACGGCCGCTTCATACCCCATCTTTCGCCCCCGCAGCCATCAGCTACACCTTCTGAAGACGAGTTCCCAGTTGACGCCTCTTCATATGACCTCCTTGCGAAGAATTTACGAGAAGCATGCCTGGCTGCGTGCCAATCAACGTTCGATGGTGGTTCTCAGGACCTGTTTAAGAAAATAAGCTATAGTTTTTACGGAAACGGCAAAGACTGTAAAGGTTCGGCCGCTCTACCAACTATGGCTCCCCCGCCGCCCACTGAACCTGCTAGCTGCCCTGCCCCCAAAGCTCCTTGAATTGGCGGTCCTTCCGGTGACTCCTCTTGCGGAGTTCGCGTGTGAAGATGTGTGAAGAAAGGATCCTTCCCGTTCGCTGCGCTCAGGGTCGGGATGCCCTCGTCGGATTGGGGCAGTTTAGAAGTAACAATTCATTCTGGCACCTGCGTTGCAGCCTCCCTGTTTAACAATGGGGAGGTTTTTCTTTATGAAACTGAAAAAAACAACGATGTCTTTGATTCTGGCAGGCTCATTCGCATCGCCTTGGGGATGGCAGTGTTTGGCGGCCGATACCAAAATCAATCTCTGCAACACAAACACTGAAAAAATATTTGCGGCTGTCGCATACGATGCGGCAACCGGAGAAAAAATAGTTTCCAGGGGTTGGTGGGCCATCGAAGCCAACGCGTGCATAGACCTTTCCCTGCCGGTGGTTGACGACCGGTTGTACTTGTTTGCTCAGTCGTCGTCTCAACTTCTGAATTGGAATGGCAGCACCTCCCTGTGTCTCGACACGACCCATGTGTTTGACTATCAAAGTGCGGCCGACATGCCATGCAACGAACCAGACCAGGCCATTCGCGCATTTAAAGAAGTCTCAATTGCCGCATTGTCTGCCCCAACTGGAACTCCGAAATATGAATTCAAACCCGCAGATGCAGTGCGCGTGGGTGGCGCGATCAAGTTTTGCAACGACACGGCAGAGAAGGCCTACTTGTCCTTGTCTCAAAAGAAATCCAGTAATCCCAAATTCAGCGTGGACGGCTGGTTTGTGATTGAAGCAGCAAAATGCTTCGAAGCCCGCCGGGACCTCGAAGCCGAGGAGGTGTACTTTTACGCACAAGGTGGAACTGGCAACTTGCGTTGGCGGGGGGACACCCCGTTATGCACAGACGACCTCAGTGGATATGCCTTTGACGATGCTGGGTCCATGGACTGCAAGGGCAACAACCAAATCATGCAACTTTTCCATAAGGAGCGATTGACTGAGGGCGAATTCGAATACCATTTACTGGCGGCCGACGCTCATGAAGTCCGTTCCATGGTCGATTTATGCAATTCACGAACTGAAAAAAGCCTGATCACCATTGCATGGGAACGACCTGATTTCGCGGGTGATTGGGTCTCCCGCGGTTGGTATGTTCTGGATGCCGGGGCGTGCGTCAAAGACCTCGCCGTTGATTCCGCCCAGTTGTATGTTCACGTCGAAGATGCTGCCCGGGCCACGATCATGGAAGGGGCGATTGAGGCATGCATTGACCAGAATCTGGCATTCATGTTTTCGCATGCAAACAATATGACCTGTGATGCATCGAATCAAGTGAAGGCCCGTTTTGCACCGAAGCCAGTTGCTCCGGGAAAGGTACGGATCGACGTTCCCTGATGTTGTCGTTCTCCGCTCTCGCATATATACCTTAACTGTTATATCGGGATCCTTTGACTGAGCGGAGATTTTTGAGTCCATGGCCCAAACGCGCTTTAAGCGGGTCAACGTCGAAATCAGCAACATCTGCAACTTGAAGTGTACCTTTTGCCCGGCAGGCGAGGGGGAGCAGCAAGTGATGGGTGTGGCTGATTTTAAGCGTGTTATTGAGCAGTTGGCGCCTTTGACTGAGGAAGTCGTCTTGCACCTTTTGGGGGAGCCCCTTGGTCATCCTGAATTTTCTCGAATCATCGATGCGTGTGAGGCTGCTGGTGTGCCGGTCAACATTGTCACCAACGGTGTCCTGATGACCGGTGACCGACCAGTGCAGTTGCTGCGTCCCATTGTCCGCCAGGTCAGTTTTTCCCTGCAAAGTTTCGAGGACAATTTCAAAGATCAAGATCCCCGGGTTTATTTCCGGCGTATTCAAAAGTTTATCGATCAGGCCATGAGCGAGCGTCCCGACCTCTACATCAATTTGCGCCTTTGGGACTTGGACGGGACTGCTCCCGATGCATCGGACCTGAATATCTCCATGCGGTCTCTGTTGACCCAAGCCTTCGGTTTTGAGTGGTCTGACGTTCAAGTTGATCTGCGCCGCCGCAAGAACTGGCGAATCCGCGGTCGGCTCTACCTTCATTTTGATTCGCGTTTTGAGTGGCCAAACATGGCTGATCCCGTGCGCAGCAACAAGGGTTTTTGCCATGGCATGTCAGGTCATTTTGGCATTCATGCCGATGGTACGGCCGTGCCATGTTGTCTGGATCACAAGGCCGACATACGCCTCGGCAATGTCCTTCAAACTCCGGTGGCAGAAATTCTGGCCAGTCCGCGTGCCACTAAAATCCGTGAAGGCTTCGCCCGGGGAGAACTGGTCGAGGAACTCTGCCAACGCTGTACGTTTATAAGCCGGTTCGATCGCCAGCCGGAGCAATCGTCATCATGAGCCCCCGTCATCCTGAGTCGCAACCCGTCATCCTGAGCGTTAGCGAAGGATCCTTTCTTCAACCCCGTCATCCTGAGCAAGGCGAAGGATCTTTTCCTGATTAAATGGAGTTTTTTATGAACTGGAAAACATCTCTCGACGCACTGATCGGCGGAGGCATCATCGGTCTGGCCTCGTCGTTTCTTTTGCTGTTCGCAGGCCGTGTGTTTGGCGTTAGCGGGATTTTGGGCGGTCTGGCCTTTCCAACCAAGGGTGATGCCCTTTGGCGTGTTGGTATCATTCTCGGGCTGATGACGGCTGGTTTTATTCTGATGATCACAAAGCCAGACGCCATGGCGATCGTTCCAAACGGACCCTGGTGGCGCTATTCTGTGGCTGGAATCATGGTCGGCTTTGGAACCCAGCTCGGCGGAGGCTGCACGAGTGGTCACGGGGTGTGTGGCATCAGCCGATTTTCAGTCCGGTCCATTGTTGCCACTGTTACGTTCATTGCGGGTGGAATGCTTGTCGTGGCCGTGATGCGCGCGCTGGGGGTGCTGGCATGAAAATCTTTTTCGCTTCGTTCGGTTCAGCCCTCTTGTTTGGCCTCGGATTGGGACTCTCGGGGATGACGTTGCCTTCCAAAGTCATCGGATTTTTGGACGTCACCGGTCCATGGGATCCGACGCTTGCATTTGTCATGATGGGTGCGATTTTTGTGCATGCCATTTCATTCCGGCTGATCACAAAGCGGACGTCGCCTTTTCTGACCACGTCGTTTCGACTTCCGACGCGCAACGATATCGATTCCAGACTGATCATTGGCGCTCTTGTTTTTGGTTTGGGCTGGGGCCTTGCGGGATTTTGTCCCGGACCTGCAATCGTCGGTTTGGTTAGTGGCATTCCTGCCGTTTTCGTGTTTGTCGCGTCAATGCTCGTGGGAATTTACGCCTATCGCTTTGTTTCCCGGTGAATTCGCTTTCTCTTTCTCTTTTTCTTTCGCTTAAAACGGAAACCACCTTGCGCGGTGCTGGACCATCCACGCCGATCGCCCTCCACCAGGTGTGTCGCGGTAATTGACCCGTTGTTCTGTTACGACTTGATTCTCTTTTTTAGAAAAACCCAGCACAAACCCGTGGGGTGCGGCTTCAGGGTTGTCCGCCAGACCTGTTCGCTGCATGACCGAAAGGTCTTGTTGTTTAAATGCATCCAACCAACGCATTTCTTCTTCTGCTGCGCAGAGCAGCCACGCAACACCGTCGGGCAAAAGAAGTTTTGAGATCACAGCGACCAAATCACTGGCTGGAAGCTGGTCGTCGTGACGAGCGAGTGCACGCGCCGGATCAAGTGATTTTGTGCTGGCATTGAAAAATGGGGGATTGGTCACAATTAAATCAAATTTTGCAGTTGTTTCCTGCGCAAAATCCTGGACGCTCAAATTCAGCATCATCAACCGGTCTTGCCAGGGACACGCCGCGAAATTCTCTGCCGCGATCCCGGCGTCACCGGCATCAATTTCCACGGCGCTGATGATGGCCGTGGCAAATTTCTGAGCCATCATCAGTGCAAGGACTCCGGTGCCACAACCGATGTCAAGAATCCGCCTGGGCGAGTTGCCCCGAACGAGGTCTGCAAAAGCGCAACTGTCTGTGTTGATGCGTTGTCCAGACAGGCTTTGTTTCATCGTGAATTCTTTGAATTGAAAGATCCCGCCCGACATTCCGTGCGTCCTCATGGTTTACGTTGTGAAGATGTCCCGATCAACCATTGTGCCGCAGACATCGCGTGCAGGGCAGTGGTGTCAAAAACGGGGATGTCCTCGAAATCCGTGGTGGAAGTTTGGGGCCTTTCACCGGTCAAAAGTTCAAGCTCCGTGCATCCCAAGATCACACCTTCAGCTCCGGTTTTGTGTAACGTTGCCATCACATCCCATATCAGCCTCTGTGATTCTGGCCTGACCTGATTGTGAATCAATTCCTTGAAGATCACTTCGTTGACTCGTGCGGCATCTTTGGCCTCGGGGACGATCACATCAATGCCGCGCCGGGCGTATTCTTCGCGAAAGAAACTCAAGCTCATCGTGTACCGGGTGCCAAGCAGCCCGACTTTATGAAGCCCCTTTGCGTGAATTTGCGCCGCCGTCGCGTCGAAGATGTTCAGGCCAGGAATTCCAGCGGCGTCGCGCACCTGGTCGTACACCAGATGCATCGTGTTGCTGGCGATCAGAAAGGCTTTCGCGCCGCCCCGTTCAAGGTCCCTGGCCGCATCGCAAAGTAACGCCGCGGCTGCGTTCCAATCGTTTCGAACTTGGGCGTCGATGACTGGCTGGAAATTGATGCTTCGAATCAGCAGTTCTGCCGAAGCCTGCCGTCCCCGGACGCGATTGATTTCCTCGTTGATCAGGCGGTAATATTGTTGGGTTGAGGCCCAGCTCAGGCCGCCGATGATTCCTAGTGTGTTCATCGTGTTTCCGTGTCGTCGTTTTTGATCCAAACATTTTACCGCAGCCAGCGGAGGTTCCCAGTGTGCATCATCTGTGTCGAGTTTCAAAGAACCCGTGATCTTGCCGATGCCCGCCGCATGCTTCAGTCCGCGCGCCGGGAACCCAAAAGCGTGGATCCAGATCATTTGAGGACTGTGGAGCGCGAATTGGACGCTTTCGAGATCCAAGAGAATCAAAAACGCAGCACGCCGTGAGTTCCCGAAAAAAACCAGACCAGCGTTGTTCACGGTGCCTGATGCGCAGGGAATTATGCCTGTGTGAGTCGATTCCGGCATTGACCATCATGACAAAAGTCATCGTGGTCATCTCTCACCGCGAAATCCTTGTTCCGACCAACACAGGTCGGTTGGCTGCACAGGCTCTGACGAACAGCGCGATTTTAATTCATGGTGCAAACAGCGCCAATATTAGCAACGACATTGGCGCGACAGCCTGTGATCTGACTCCCCATTTGCGTCCCGGCCGGCAGGCATTGCTGCTCTATCCGGGAGACGACGCAGAGTTGCTGACCCCGGAGTTGGTGCAGCGTTACGGTGGACAAGTCGACCTGGTCGTTCCTGATGGAAACTGGCGGAAGACATCTAAGATGCGCCGCCGAATCCCCGGGATGGTTGACTTGCCCACAGTGCGGCTTGCCCCCGGGGCGCCATCTGCCTACCGGGTTCGCAAGGAAACCAAGTCAGAGGGCCTTGCCACCATCGAGGCCATTGCGCGTGCCCTTGGCGTGATTGAAGGGGCTGGTGAAAGTACGGGATCGGACGGTCCCGCGATTCAGCACGCGTTGGAAGATCTGATGCGAATCATGGTGGAGCGCACAATGGCCAGCCGCAGCGGGATCGCGTTTTGAATGCCTTGTGCTAAAGTTGTAAAGCAGTGAACCGGGAGATTCGCCAAATGCCTGAGAACATGCTTTTTCGGAATCCTTTCCAAAGATTTATCAAGACTTCGGTTTTTGCGTGGGCCATGTTTGCGGCAGGGTTCGGTTCGAGTTACCTCGCCGCCGCGGACTCTGCGGATGTGCCCTCATATTCGCCAGATCAGTCTGGTGCATACTGCAGCACCGTGACCACCATCGGGGTTTGGGCGTTTTCATTTGGTTTTGCAGATCCAAGTTACCACTGCCAGCGCAACCGGAATGCCATTCAGCAATTTGCTCCGGGTTCTGCGATGAATTCGTCTTGGGGCTACTATAACGCCTACGGTTTCAACCGCGTTTCGGTTCAGTGCGCCGGAGTCAGGAATGAATTTACCGGGCAAGGCGATTGGCCCCTGCAAAGTGCTTTTGAATATGCGCAATTCAGCAACGCGCAAAGCTGCCGTTTTACCGTCTATTGATAATTTAGAAGCCTGAAACCGGATCTGGAATTCGCACCGGCTCATCATCTCCCGGGTTTGAGTTCCCGCCCCGGTCAGGAAGATTGCCGCTTGGGTTTGATCCGCAGACGGGATCACTGACGCCATCAAGTCCACAGATGACGGCCTGATGTTTGGCCACGGCATCCTTCAAGAAATCCTGGTTTTCTGGCAAAAGTAAATTAACGTGCATGCTGCCTTCACCCAAGTCGCCACCGGAAGCGATTCCTACGATGCTTTCGTCCGCATAGAAAAGCGGACCACCGGAATCGCCCGGCGAAAGTGCGACGCCATTTGATCGAGCCGTTTCGATCATGCGATCATCAAAGCCTGAAATCTTGTTGCTGCCCCTGCAGCGCCGCGTGCCCGTATCTGGACCATCCCATCTGGTGCAGGATCCATAACCGATCATTTCGACTTGATCCCCGGCGGCCGGTTGCCGGTTCGCGAGGCGCGTCCATTTGGTCGCTGTGTTTGCGGGGAACATGACAATTGCAAGGTCGAGCGGTTCGACTTCGTCCGTTGATTTCGGGTGTTCGATGATCTTAATGCTTTTGGCTTCGTAACGAGCGACTGAGACTTTTGAGTTTGAGCTAACGCAGTGGCTGGCCGTGATCATGGTGTTTGGGCTTACGAAACTTCCTGTGCACAGACCACCTCCGCCAATGCTCATGCGAACGGCCCATGGTAAAATATCCTGACCGGCATCTTGCCCGCCGATGATTTTAAGTCCTGAGTTTTGAAGCATCCTGGGATGACACGACGTGAGAGAAAATCCGAAAATGATCATGGGAGCGATCATAAAGGTCCGGGCAAACAGATTGTGCTTCATGAGAAACACCCTTTTTCAAATGGCTTGTGGCATCTGGACCGGTTAGGCTCTGCACGGACTGAGCCACTGTTTAGAATCAATGATTTCGGTGGGTTGCACTCGAAGGTAGTGTCGCATCTTTTAACGCTGACAAGATTTTGTCCAAATCTTTCGCAAAGGTTCCAATGCTCAAATTACCCAAAGGGATCCTGACCCATCCAAACGCCTCTCAGATCGAGGAGGCTTTCAGGTTCAATATGCGCCTCTTGTTTTCCAAGGGACGCTTGGAAGTCCCTCAATGGCCTTTTAATGAGGCCATGCGGGCTGCCTTGCTAACGGCTTACAGCAGCAAGCATCTAATTCAGGGGCTCGAATCCATCGAGCAGCATCTTGATGCGGAACTCAAAGGACTGAAGGCCTTGCAAAGCCAGCCGGGGCAGGACCAAAAACAGCGCCTCTCCCGCCTTTTGCTTTTGTCCAATGACGGCAGTGAGCGTTTCTATCACAGCGCCGAATCCATTTTACTCCGTCACGGCGACCGGACCTTGGGTTGCGTGATTGACGCAACCGCGGATCAACTGGGGCAGGGCGTCACAAAAAAGTCCAATCCCGCGAAAGCCCTGTTGATTGACGAGCGAAAGGCTCTGGAATTTTTCCTGCTCGAAATGAACCGGGCATCAAGTCCGGGATGAATGGCTTGCGACGGAGACCCAAGCTTTTATCATCTCGACGATGGCCCGCGGGAAGGCCTCCGGGCGCCGGGTCTGCGCCACCGCAAACGCCGGCTGTCTAACCACAGGTGCCGGAATTAGATCCTGAACCACTGAAACTACAGGTTCCAGTAACCGTGCCACTGTTGTTTCCGTCTGCGAACGTGGCATTGCCCGTGACGGTGCCCATGTTGTAGCTATCGCCATTGAAGGTGACAGAGCCCGTCGCCGTTCCAGTGTTCAGTGTACCAGTTTGAAAAACCCAGTCCGGGGTCAAGCCTGACGTGTAACTCCAAGTCGAACTGTCCAGGGTGAAGGCATAGGTTACCGTTGGCAAAGTAAACGTCACTTTCCCGGCGTTGGTAAAGGTCACCGAGCCAGTAATCGATCCAATTTCCTGCGGGTTGTAGGCCGCCCCTGGGAAGATCGCGTTTCCGCCAATGGATCCGGTATTGACAGCCGTTGCTGAGATAAACGTCGTGTTGCCTGTGCAAGTGCCGGTGTTATTTCCAGTTCCGCTGAAACCGCAGGTTCCACCTACCGTTCCACTGTTGTTTCCGTTTGCGAATGTGGCATTTCCGTTCACATTACTATTGTTGCTGCTTGAACTGCTGAAGGCCGCGTTGCCTGTCACAGTACCGACGTTATAAGTGGAGTTGTTGAAGGTTGCGTTGCCTGTGACGGTTCCCATGTTGTAGCTGTCGCCGTTGAAAGTGCATGGTCCCGTGA
>CANJZQ010000019.1 GCA_947479535.1 Oligoflexales bacterium
GAGTTGGTGTTGGTGTTGGTGTTGGTGTTGGTGTTGGTGTTGGTGTTGGTGTTGGTGTTGGTGTTGGTGTTGGTGTTGGTGTTGGTGTTGGTGTTGGTGTAGAGGTCCCGTTTCCACTGCCAGACGTAATATTAAACGTTGCACTGATGGCTGGAGACGAGGCTGCAGCATAATTTCCCGCATTGTCCGAGGCAGTTCTTGCTGCAATCGAAATGGCTAGCGTGCCAATTCCCCTGAACGACTTTAGGGTCACGATCCTTTTCATTGGGTCGGGCGGGAGGGCGGTATCCATCGAAACAGTTGGTGCGAGGTTGGTCCATGCGTTTCCGGTAAAAACCCGACTGATGTCCGCGCTTTTCAGAGTGATTTTATCTGCTCCGGCGTAGGTCACAGTATACGTGACGGACGGGGTGGTAGTGTTCGCGCTTGTCACAGACGGCGCGCTGACGGAGATTGTTGGTGGCCCGTCGTCAAAAGTATATGTTGCCGTGGTCGTCGCAGATTTATTGCCCGCCTGGTCGCAAGCAATCACGGCTACCGATGTTGTGGCGGCAGGGATCGCGATCGTGCCGCCGGAAGACAGCATTGTCCCTGAAGCGCAGTCGTTGGGTGCCGTGACGGAAGTGCCGGATGCTGTCGCGTAGCGCAGTTCTTTAAACGAAGTGTCGGCGGCTGTTGCTTTGGTCGCTTTGGCCGTAAATGCGGTATTAAAGGTTTTCGAAGCAGGCAAAACCGGCGCGCCGGGTGCGGTGGTGTCGACCATAAAGGTTTTGGTTGCGGCGGGTGCTGGGGACAGGTTTCCTGCGGTATCCGTAGCCGTGTCCTTCAGGATTGCAATCTTGATGGTGCCGTTGCCAGTGAAATTATTCAACGTCACGGTACGCGTGACCGTTCCGTTGGTTCCAGTGCCTGAGACATCGAAACTCGCATTGGCCGTCCCGGTTTTGATGAGCAAGATGCTTGCGTTGCTGAGGGTTACATCGGTGACGCCGTTGTATGCAACCGTGTAGGTCACCGCAGAATCTGCCTTGGCGTTGGCAAGGGATGGATCACTGACGGCGATGGTCGGGATGCCAGTGTCGACATTAAATGTTGCGCTGTCGGTGGTGCCTGCAGCTGCAAAGTTTCCTGCCAGATCCGATGCCGAGTTTGCCTTAATGGCAATTCCCAGAGTGCCGTTGTTTTTGAAACCACTGAGGGTCACAAACCTTTTCATCGGGTCTGGCGCAACGGAACACGGAACAAGTTTACTACACCCAACCCCTGGGTCCGGGATGACCTTGATGGTGCCTGTGGGAAGTAACAGGGAACCGGCCATTGCGGTCTGGTTGACTTGGATGTCTTTAGGAGAAAGGGTGATGGCTTTCGTGGCGCCGCTGTAGATCACCGTGTAAGTGACACTGGAAGTTGCTTTCGCGTTTTCCTGCGATGGTCCACTGACCGTGAAGGTCGGCGGGGTCGTGTCTACGTTTATTGTGGCGATGGCTGATGAAGGTGCAGGGGCGAGGTTGCCGACGGCGTCGGCCGCGGTGCCCGCAGCGATTGTGATTCCGAGACGGCCGTTGTCGGTAAAATTCGAGAGCGTTACGGTGCGGGTTGCAGTGCCGCTTCCCGTTACGGCCACGGTGGCTGACAGAGCATCGCCCCCGCCGTCAGGTTTTGACAGACTGATGTCGCCGGTAGCCAGGGTGACGTTCGTGGCACCTGCGTAAGTCACCGTATAGATGACCGAGGATGACGCCTTGGCATGGATCACCGACGGTCCCTTGACGGAAATTGTCGGCGCAGTGTTATCAAGAACAAAGGTTTTGGCGGTGCTGTTTGCAATGGCTTGATTGCTGGCTAGGTCAGAGGCCGTACCGCCTGCGACCGCGATTTTGACCGCAGTGCCATTGCCAGTGACATTGGTCAGCGTCACGATTCTTTCAGTGGTTCCAGAACCTGCGACGACAATCGTTCCCGTGACTCCCAGAGGAGACAGCGTGATCTTCGAGGCGAGATCGCTGTTGTTGGGAATGTTGTCTGCGCCTGCGAAAGTTAGTTTGTATTTGATCGTTGATGCATTGTTTGCCGAGAGAAGTGCTGTTGTGCCGTCGCTGGCGAACGGGCCCGTCACGACGAGAGTCGGCGCGGTCTTGTCGAGGGTGAAAACCCGGTAGGTGACGGCGGACTTAACGCCACTTTTGCTGCATGCCATGATCGCCAAAGAGGTTGTGGCAGAGATTGGCAATTGATAGGCGGCTGGGCTGCCCGTTGCTAAAAGTGCCGTGCCTTTTGTGCAGTCGGCGGGTTCCATGACGACTGATGCACTGCCACCTTTGGTGTAACGAAAATCTTTTAAGTTCGAACCCATTTCATCTTGCGAAACGGTCAGTGTGAATGGGTCTTTGAAAGTTTTATTCGACTCGGACACGGTGGGCGGAGCAAACGATTGAGCCTGGGCCGCTGACGGGAAACCAAACAGAGCAATGGCAGCAGACGCGACGACGCCATAAGCGGTCGATTTAAGTTGATGAATCTGGAGAGATCTAAATTTCACTGGGTTTTCCCCCACTTAATCAAATCGGCGTATGGAAGGGGAACTTGATTGAATCTTGAAGGTGAGGTGGGTATTCGGTTTTATAGCCAATATAATTGGGTACTTACTTTTAAAATAAGTTCCCAATGATTGGTCTGATTTGGGGGGAGAAAGGATCCTTCGCTGCGCTCAGGATGACGGGGTGCGGCTCAGGATGACGGGGTGCGCTCAGGATGACGGGGTGCGCTCAGGATGACGGGGTGCGCTCAGGATGACGGGGTGCGGCTCAGGATGACGCTGGCTTGCAGTAGCGGTGTTTGAATTTTTGCTCCAAGGCAAGGCAGGGGCCGGCTCGGAGCTGCGGTGGACCGTAAGGTGAAGTCGCTTCGTAGGTGAAGCACCAACCTGCCGACCGGTCGACCATGAACACGCTGTGATCGTATGTGGTCAGGATGCATCCTGGGCGGATGCCTCCATCAGGATCAGACACCAGACCGCGCGCTTCCAACATCTTGCCCCAACAGTCGACACACATGCCGTCGATAAAAACTCCGGCATCAAATGGCCGGGTGAATTCCGGTTTTCCAATGTGGCAGGCATCAACCCAGAGTTTCACTGTGCCGCAGTCAGTTGCCGCGCAATCCTTGTGATTCATGTTGATCAGGATACCGCCAGGTTGAAGATCCACTGCGGTAATGGGTTTTTCGCGATTGTCCGCCAGAAAATCGGCTGCACTTTTGCCGCAAGCCTCTTCGTCTGCAATGCGGGCAAAACCAACGGACTCAAGTTTCAAATCCGACAACAGATCGCCGGCCGCGGCCTGGGCCGTGCCATGGCAATTTGGAATTCCGTAGGTGATTCGTGCTGATGATTGGCCTGCAGTCAATTCAAGGACGAAGGGGTCGTTCCAGGCGAGGTTTGAATTTTTCGGATCCTTGACCTTATGGATGCGTTGCACGCCTTCATGGCAGACGGTCGTCGCGACTCGTTTTTTGGACTGGTATCCGCTGCCGCCTGGGGGGCAGGTTTCGCGAATGAAACAACCTTCTGCGGTCATGCGTACCAAGTCCGAACAGTCTGGAGATTGCATTTCAAAGACGGCGTCAGAAATATTTTTTCTTGCGGCGGAAATGCTGGCTGATGACTGGCAGAAGGATGTCATGGCGTCGCTGTAGCGGACGATTAAACCGTTGGTCAGGGATTCCAGACAGGCGACGTTTTTGCTGCCGCCTGCGGCAAAGTCGTCTGGCCAGTTTTGTTCAATCCGGTTTTCGATGAGTTGGTGCCAGCGTATCGAGATGACGCGGTCGTCAATGCAATTGGCCAGAGCATCCATTGCATCAGTGACTTCCTTGCGACTGGCGCCGAAGTAGTCAAAGCGGCAAGATTCCCGCAGTGCATCCGAGGTTTCGAGGCTCAAGAGATCTGCGGCATTCATTTTCGGAGAAGTCGTCCGGCAGCCTTGAAGCGTGACGGCCCAAAGGGCCGCCCACAAGGCCACCCGGACGACCCGGGGATTCATTGATTCAGTATGCAGCATGCGGAATGTTAAGCGCATCGGCAACGGCGCGGTGGGTCAACTTGCCATTGAAGCTGTTGAGCCCTTTGCGGAGTGCTTCAGATTCATCGAGGGCGCGAGCGAGGCCTTTGTTGGCCAAGTCCATCGCATACTTGATGGTGACATTGGTAAGGGCATAAGTGGACGTCTTTGGCACGTCTCCCGGAATGTTCGTTACGCCGTAGTGCAAAACTCCCTCTTCGTTGAAGACGGGATCGTCGTGCGTCGTTGGACGAATGGTTTCCACGCAACCGCCTTGATCAATGGCAACGTCGACAACCACGGAGTCAGGCTCCATGTTGCGAATCATGTCGCGGCTGACGAGGCATGGGGCTTTCGCGCCAGTGATGAGCACTGCGCCAACGAGGAGATCGGCCTCGCGGACGGCTTTGGAAATGTTTTCCGGGTTCGACATCAGCGTCTGGATGTTGTTGCCAAAGATGTCGTCCAGGTAGGCCAGGCGCGCAGGATTCACATCCAGCACGGTGACTTGGGCGCCAAGGCCAATCGCCATTTTTGCCGAGTTGATGCCGACAACGCCGCCGCCGATGATGGCAACGCGGCCACGGGCAACGCCCGGGACGCCGCCAAGAAGAACGCCCTTGCCGCCGTTGTGTTTTTGCAGGCACTGCGCGCCGACTTGCACGGCCATGCGGCCTGCGACTTCACTCATGGGAGTGAGGAGCGGCAAAGAACCATTGGCCAACTCGATGGTTTCATAGGCGATGGCAGTCACCTTGCGGTCGAGCAATGCCTTTGCGAGTTCAGGGACTGCAGCCAAATGCAGGTAGGTGTAAAGGATCTGGCCGGCGCGCATCCGGGAATATTCTTCCGGGATCGGCTCCTTGACCTTCATGATCATCTCGGCTTCGTCCCAAACTTGTTTGGCCGAGTTAACAATCGTCGCGCCTGCAGCAACGTAACGAGTGTCTGGAATTCCCGCGCCGATACCCGCGCCTTTTTCCAGAATCACTTTGTGTCCCGCAGCAACGAGCACTTCAACGCCACCGGGAACAACACCAACACGGTTCTCGCGATTCTTGATTTCCTTTGGGATTCCGATCAGCATGGATAGTCCTTTTATGTCTGGTCCGAGTGGCAAACTATAGCACTACAGGGCATACGACGCTAAGGCCATCAAACGCCAGACGGATGTTTGCCGGCAGGGTGCGGCTCACCGTCGGGTAGTCGAGTTCATGGCCCAGGTGCGTTATAACACCCTGTTTTACCTCGATTTTATCTAACAAAGCGAGCGTTTCCGGAAGGCTGCTGTGGGTCGGGTGGGACTCCATTCGCAAACCGCTGGCGACCATCGTGTGGACCTTGCCGCGCCAGTTTTCAACAAGTTCGTCCGGGATGGTTTTGAAATCGGTGGCGTAAATAAACGATCCGATTTTGAACACACTTGTTGTCATGTCGCCGTGGGAAACGCTCGTGGGTTCAACATCAAAACCGAAAATTTTGAAAGGAACTCCAGATTCGATCTCGTGCAAAATTACTTTGGGTTTTGTCCCGTGATAAGCCGTGTTTTGAAATGCATAAGAAAAGCGGGTCTTCAGATCGTCCAAGTGTTCTTTCGTCGCATGAATCGTAATCGGATTCTTGCTGTGAAAGAAAAACGCCCGCAAGTCATCGAATCCATGACAGTGATCGGAATGCGTGTGGGTGTAAATGACGTGTTCGATGTTCCGAACACCCTCGCGAATCATTTGCAGCCGGAATTCCGTCGCCGTGTCGAAGATGACATGTTGCCCTTCCGGAAAAGTCAGCATGAGAGAGGACCGGCTGCGTTGATTTTTGGGATCGTTTGAAGTGCAGACCGCGCATGTGCAGCCAATCACCGGACATCCGGGCGAGCTGCCGCAGCCTAGGATAGTGGCCCTAATGCCTTGCGGACGGGTCATGAAGGCATTCCTTGAAATAGGAATTCAGAATGGTCATTGCGGCCGGCATGGACCTGACGGCGGCGTAAGCAAACAGGCGCATTTGTTCCAGTTTGAACAGGGCCTCCTTGCGACGGAAATCATACTGCCGCCAAAGTGCGTCTGGATCCGCGGGACTGACGCCGGCGAGGATCAAGGTTTCCATTGCGTAGACATCTGAGCCATAGCCATCTGACGACGGGCTGGTCATTTCCTGGATCAGATTTTCGCGGCACGCATAGGCGAGGGCCGATTCGACGTCGCGAATTTTTGCGCGCATTTTTTTTGCCGCACTGGAATTCATGATGGCATCAATCATGGCTGTGCGATCCCGGCCGCGTCCACCCGTCGTGTCACATTCGCGGATGCAGGTTTCGAAAACCATGCGCGCTATGGCGGTCTCGGGAAACTGCACATCGATCATGAAATTTTGCGTGTGAAAGTCCCGTGGATGAAAAATCATGGTGGCGGCAGCAGAAAGTCCGTCCCGGCCAGCGCGTCCCGTTTCCTGGATATACTGTTCAAGGTTTTGCGACAGTCCCGCATGGATGACATGACGAATGTCCGCAATGTCGATGCCCATTCCAAACGCACTGGTTGCGACCATGACTTGAGTTTTGCCGTCCAGAAAAGCCTGCTGCTCTTGTGTTCTCTTCTGACCGTCGAGTCCGGCATGATAAAGCCCGGCCCGGATACCCCGGCGGAGGAGATCGCTGTGGACGTTGCCCGCGGCCTTGCGCGTTGGGGCGTAAACAATAATGTTGCCGCCAGCATTCTTGATGGCTTCAGCGACGGCATCGACAATCATCCGGGGTTGATCCTTGAAGGAATCAACCTTGACCACCTTGAGTGCGATGTTGCTGCGGGCCACGTCGTTCACGAAAATTTGTGGGTCGCGCAGTCCCAAGTTGGCAATCATGTCGCTGCGCGCGCCTGGCGTGGCTGTCGCCGTCAGGGCCAAGCGTGTTGCGCCGGGGAAGGATTCCATAAAGGATCCAATCTGGCGGTATTCGGGCCGGAAATTAAATCCCCACTGGCTCGTGCAGTGGGCTTCGTCCACCGCCACAAGGAAAACCTCGCGCGTGGCCGTCAAGCGTTCACGGAAAGCAGGATTGGAGAGGCGTTCGGGTGAAGTGAAAACCAGGGCCGCTGCGCCGGATTCAATCTTTTGCCATTCTCCCGCCCGGTCATCCATGGATTGCAGGCGCTCAAAAACAGCGCACTCAAGCCCCCGGGCCTGCAGGCGCGACGCCTGGTCACGCATGAGGGCAATCAAGGGTGACACCACGAGAACAATCCGGCGAGACTCCGCCGGACGCATCATCTCCGTGGCAGCCGGCAAACCAAAACAAAGTGTTTTTCCGCTGCCCGTTGGGGAGACTGCCAGGCAGTCCTGCCCCGCGTCGATGGCATCCAGCACGCGGCGTTGAAAATCATGAAGTTCTTCGAATCCAAAAACGGATTTAGCCGTTTGGCTCCGGATTTTTGATGTAGTGACGTTTGTTTGCATCTGTCTGCACTTTTACGTGATTTGAAGGTCGCCCGGATAGGACTTTCTTGGGTATAATCTGAACCATGGAATTTGTTGTTCAAAAATACGGCGGGACTTCCGTTGGCTCGATCGAGCGGATCAAACTCGTGGCCGACCACGTTGCTGCGACCCGGGCCCAAGGCGTCAACGTGGTCGTCGTGGTCAGTGCCATGGGGGAACAGACGGACGCCTTGATTGCCATGGCCCAGGCACTGAGCGCCGATCCGTCCCGCCGGGAACTCGACATGCTGCTGACGTCCGGAGAACGGGTCACCATGGCGCTGCTGAGCATCGCCCTTTCTGAGCGCGGGCTGAAATGCGTTTCGCTGACAGGATCCCAGAGCGGAATCTTGACTGATGAAAATCATGGCAATGCCCGCATACAAAAAATTTTGGGAGACCGTATCCGACAAGGCCTGTCGGGTGGCTCCATTGTGATTGTGGCCGGGTTTCAAGGTGTCAGCCCCAAGACCAAGGAAGTGACCACCCTCGGTCGGGGTGGATCCGATTTGAGTGCTGTGGCATTGGCCGCAGTTTTGGGTGCCGGACGTTGTGAACTTTATAAAGATGTGGAAGGCGTGTTTACCGCGGATCCAAGATTGGTTCCCGGCGCTCGCAAGATTGCATCTTTGCCTTGGTACGCGATGTCAGAATTGGCGTGGGCAGGGGCGGGCGTCTTGCATGCCCGTGCGGCTCACGTCGCGTCGCGTTTTGGCCTTACCGTTGAAATCCGTTCCAGCTTCAAGCCCCACTTGCGCGGAACCGTAGTTGAACCCTCAACCGAGTCGGATGTTGCCATGTCGATCGACAAAAATGGAATGGAACAAGCCATTGTGCATGCCATCACCTGCAAGCAGCACATGTGCCTCGTGGATGTTGAAGCAAGTCAAGATGCGGCGGGCAAGTTGCACGCAGGAATTCTGGAGTTGCTTTGGCATCACGGCGAGGCACCAGTGATCAACCAGCAGGTTAGTGGCCGGCTTCGTTTGATGGTATCGGAAAAGGCAGCTCAAGTTTTAAAAGAGGCCCTTGCCACGGGGCGTCTCGGGGAGAAGCCCATGTCAGTCAACCTCACATTGGCGGGAACGGCGGCAGTTGGTGTGATTGGCAACGGCTTTTTACAAAACCCTGAGCAGGTGGCCGAGGCGATGGCTGCGGCCCAGAAGGCAGGGCATGTCTTGCTGTGGGATGTTCGCAATCAGGCGCTTACCATTGGCGTCAAGGACAGCGAGGCGGCAGCCGTGGTGAAGTCCCTGCACGACGCGCTGATCACGGATCACTGATTTGGTTGGCTGACTTACAGTCAGTCGGTTATTCGAGGGACTTTGAAAGGCTGAGTCCGAAAGTTGCCGCAGAGGCGTCTTGGATGGTGGTCTGCCCCAAGGTCAAGCCAACGTGCCAGGTGGCCATGTTGACCATTGCCGTCGCAGCACCGCGCACGACAAGTCCAAAACCGTTTTCAAGTTTGGTGGGAAAACCGCTGGAATTTGTCATGTCGCCTTCGCCCACAACACCGGCAACGTAAGCCACACCGGTATCGACTTCACCGCGAAATGAAACGCGGCTCGTTCCGTAAAGCGTGTATCCAAGGCCGGCAAGGCCGCCGTAAACATTGGCACCGAAGGATTGCACGTCAATGCCGCGGGTTTCCTTGCCTAGATAATCACGAAGGACATAGGCCTGAGAAACTTCCCCCGACACTGTGGTGAACATCGCGCGTCCGGTGAGCTCGATGTCTTGCCAGCTGCGTTTTATATATGCGGCCGTGGTCTCGATGCCTGGTGCGCCGGCCCCGATGGAATAACTTGCTGTGGCGACGCTCATGTCGATTAACGTGCGGCCCTTGTTGCGCTGGACGGTGTAAAGTTCTTCGATGGACGTCGGATCGGTGACATTGTTGAGAAGGGCCACGCGCTCGTCTCCGCCGAGTCCGGAGAAGGACTTGTCGATGCTCACAACGCGGCGTGTGCCAGCCATTTTTTTCACGCGGCCGTAGGCGACAAGGCGGTCATCGCTGGAGAAAAGGCCGACCCGGTCACCAGTTACCAGCTCGCGCGAAGAAACAATGCACTGACTGCCAGATGTGTTGCAGCTCTCGACTTGGCCGCCCATGGCATACGCACTGTTAAAAGACAGGGCGAGGAATGCCAGGATTTTAAATTTCGATGTGTTCCCTTGACGCATGGTCCAAATCCCCGAGTGGTCCGGTGAGTCTTATGCAAGGGAAGGGCCGGGCGCGTCCGTTTTATACATCAATGATTTCATGGGTTTATTGTTTTTTGATGCCGATGAGACTGTCAAGCGATTGGTCAATCAGGGACCTTGTGATACTTTCGCCGGCTCGGAGGAAGCCATGGAACCATTGTCAGATCCGTCGCAGCCCTTGCCTGTTGAAGGGCAGGGTTCTCAGAAATCCAAATCTCGATTGGTCTGGGTTGCTGCGGCTCTCGTTGCCGGCCTGGCCGGTGTTTATGCGGCCCGCTATTTGATGATCCAATTTGGCCAGGGGCGCTCGCAGGCAGGTGAGCCAGGTGATGAGTTTCTGATCGATAGTTTTGAGGAAGGGGTTTTTCGCCAGATCCAATTGGGCGATTATCCGCAGATTCTAGTCGAGGACAGCGAAGGCAAGTTGAATGCCTATGGGTGTTCAGACGGTTGTCCCCCACTCGACCAAGATCCCGACTTGTACATGAATCGTCATGTCAGAATCTATTTGCGCAACCAGTCGACGCCGGGGAATGACGATCCCTCTGACAGTGGAGTCAAGGTTGTGGTTCGCGTTGAGTTAATGCCTTGAGGACTTCTGTCGCTTCAACCGCTTTCACGTTTTGAACGAGAACCCCCTGATAAATTTGCCAAGCCCGAAGCCATGAAAGGCGTTGGCGTTCCTGCGGGAGGCGTCCCAGCCAATCCGGGAGTGTCGCCAGGCGTAGTGGCCGATCAGGATCTGCGGGTATCGATGCCGCTGATTTTAAACCACTGGCTTGGACCGCATAAAGGGTCGCCGGAGTGTCGGCATCCAGCATGACGATATCTTCAAATTCAGGGCAAACCTGGTAGCCAGCCGGTTCCATTGCAAAACCAAGGCGCGTGCGAATCAATTCAGCGATCTGCGGGACAATTGGCATGAGGGGTTTCACGGTCATGCGCAAGCCGGCCCACGGACCTGGATCTGAAGGAAACATCCATAGCCCGTCACCACTATCGAGTGGCACTAGAATCACAGCGTGATCCGTTTTGCAGTGAATCAGCATGGTGGGTGTTACCTCTCAAATGGACAGGGTTTTAACAATCTGCTTGGCGATGGACTGAAGGGTTTCGAGCGTGCCAATGGAACGGGTTGCAATGGCCTCATGGTCTGGAAAACCGCCGGAATTAAGCTCTTCGCGGAGGACACCAACGGGCATGATGTCAGCCATATCGCGTTTGTTGTATTGAATGACGCGCGGCATGTCGCTGATGCTGTAGCCATGCTCTCCGAGCAGGCGACGCACGTGGGCCATGGATTCAAGGTTGTCTGCCATGGCCTCAATGCGAGAGTCGACCACGAAGACGAACGCGTCGAGTCCCTTCATCAGAGTGTGCTGCAGGGTCTCATAGAGCGTGTGGACTGGCATGGTGTAGAGGTGCAATTTAACGTGGTAATCCTTGATCTTGCCAAGGCTCACAGGGAGAAAGTCAAAGAAGGGCGTAGGTCCGGCATTGCCGCCCATGTCGATCATTCCGGACTTCATTTCACCAGCTGTGCTGGTAAAGACCGATTTCAGGTTCAAGGTCTTGCCGGCTGATGCCGGGCCAAAATAGACCACCTTGCAGTGGATTTCCCGGGTTTCAAAGTTGGTAAATGCCATAGATCATTGATCCGTCGCAAGTTTGGAAGCCGAGAAGAGCGTTCAGTCGACGTTCTTGATACGAACATCTTCCACTTTTCCGCCGAAAATTTCCAGAAGGTCGCGAGTGGTCTGATGGTTCACCGCGGCTTGGCGCTGATCAGCGTGTTTCGCGCGCGTCTCGCGATCGCTTTTCTGGGCCAGAGATTCAGGGGCCGGCGACACGCTTGCTCCAGAGTCAGCTTTTTCAATGGCGATCCGGCCCTTGAAGCCGAAAAGCTCGGCAAATCCCTGCTGCAATTTAACTTGCTCGTCCTTGTTCAACAGGCAGCGGGCGAATGACGTTTCTTGAACCGTCAGTGAGATGAGTTCCGGGCTGAAAGAGTGGAGGTGTGCATCTTCAAGTTTGCCGGCTTGCAGGGGACGGTGCTGGCGCCACATGGCAACGAGTTCAGCCCATGTACCGGGAAAGGTTGGGGCTGCGGATGCTGCCGGTGTTTGCACCAGGGGTTTCGGGGCCGGCGCAGCGGCAGGAGTCATCGCCTGGGCGACGACAACGGCAGGAGCCGCCGTCGTGGGAGGTGATGCCAAGGCACTTGATGCGGTGGCCGGATTCGATGATGCATTCGCATTCAGGGCGATGCGGTACTGGTGCAGGTCGGGCAAACCCGGGTCAAGGCACCATTCCAGGGCGTTGTTTTCAAGAATCCAGCGGTCCAAGGGGCTGCCGTCCATGTCTTGGCGGCAACGCACCAGCGTGCGAAAGATCCGGTTCAAATCAAAGGGGGCGGCGGATTTAGCGATCCCTTCCAGTTCCTGAATCTCGTTTGAATCCAAGTCCAGTTGAGCCAAGTCCATGGCGTCACGACCAAGGTCACGAATGACGAAAGCGTGGCGCGTGAGCTGGGCAACGTCTTCCACCACAGTGACCAGATCGGTGCCAGTCTGTTCGATGCGTTCAACGGTCGCCATCACTTGCTTGGGGTCTTTGGCGACGAGGGCACAAAGCAATGCGGTGACCAGTTCGTGGGGGGCCTGAGCGGTGATGCTCTCGCACAGTGCTGTGGTCAGTTTGCCGTTGCCAACGGCGATGGCCTGATCAAGAAGGGTCAGGGCGTCGCGCATGGAACCGCGTGCTTCCCGTGCGATGGGACGCAGCGATCCGGGTTCGTGCTGCAGGCCTTCAAGGCGCAAGATCTCTTCAAGGCGTGAAGTTACGGTTTTCGCCGTCATTTTCTGCAGCAGAAAAACCTGACAGCGCGAAAGGATCGTCTGTGGAATTTTCTGCAGCTCGGTGGTTGCAAACAGGAAGACCACATGCGCCGGGGGTTCCTCGAGTGTCTTTAGCAGCGCATTGAAAGCGCTCTGGGACAGCATGTGGACTTCGTCAATCAGGTAGACCTTGTAAGGGGAACGCTGGGGAACGTAGCCGATGGAGTCACGCAACAAGCGGATGTCATCGACGCTGGTGTTCGACGCGCCGTCGATTTCGAGGACGTCCTCGTGATTGCCCGAGGTGATCGCAAGGCAGCTCTCGCATTTTCCGCAAGGCGAAGGAGTCGGCCCGGCTTCACAATTCAGGGCTTTGGCATAAAGTCTGGCTGTGGTCGTTTTTCCGACGCCTCTAACCCCAGAGAAAATAACGGCTTGAGGAGTCCTGCCCATCTGAATGGCATTGGCCAAGGCCCTTGCCGTCGTATCCTGCCCGACCAGCTGGTCAAAGGTCTGGGGACGATATTTTCTGGCCAGAGGCTGATGGGGTGATGGCTTCGTCACGAAATGACCTCAAGAGGCAATGTAACAAGGGGGCCCAGAGTGATAGCTAGATACACCAGATACCTGGAAAAAACCGGTACCGTTGCTACCTTCCGGTCCTGGCGGGGTTCTCGGATCACCACCACCTGGGACCTAGCTATCAGTCTGGACCCCCAATCTTCAGCTACTACGAAACGGCCTTGCCGGGCAAGGCTTTAGACTTCTTCCAGCCCTCAAACCACACCACGAACATGGTTGCGAGGAAGGTTGAGGACCAGGTTGCCGCCACGACTCCCACGGCCATGGCCATGGCAAAGTTCCAGATGCTGCCTGTTGCAAAGAAAATGATTCCAAACAGGGAGAGCAAGGTACAAACCGACGTGTTGATGGACCGGCCCAGGGTTTCGTTGATGGCGTTGTTGACGTTTTCACGAAGCGGACGGCGCGGGTGCAATTCCAGGTTCTCCCGGATCCGGTCGTAAATCACCACACAGTCGTTCACCGTATAACCGGCCACGGTCAAGAGTGCTGCGATGGATGTCAGGTCGAAAGATCTTTGAGCCAGGACATAGAATCCAAGCACAACAAGGATGTCGACGATCATTTTCACCACAGAACCCGGGGCAAAGCGGATGTCAAAGCGCAGCATGATGTAGAGGACAATCCCGATCAGCGCGTAAACAAGAGATACGGCTCCTTGGGTACGGAGTTCCTTGCCGACTTGGGGGCCAACGTAATCAACACGGAGGATTTCTGGGTTGGCGCTGCTCAAGTCCGTCATCAGGTTGGCTTTGAACTTGTCGGTCCGGGAGTCAACGCTGATGCTTCGTTCGCTGGACATTCCGTTAGCCTGGCCAGTGGCTTTCAGTTCATCGCGGTCAAAGCGGAGCAGGTATTGTTGCTGACCGCCGCCGAGGGCTTGAATGGTCACATCGCTGATTCCAGCCTTGCGGGCGGCGTCTTCGAGGTCTGAGGAATTCACCGCTTGTGCAAACTTCACTTCGACTTCCGTACCGCCGGCAAAATCAACGGCCCAATTCATGCCCTTGGTGGAGAGTGTGATCAGGGATAAAGCCACAAGCAATACTGGGAGGCCGATCGCGACCGGCGCCTTGCTGAGGAAGTTGAAATGGAACGGCTTGTGTTCCTTATGCTCTGCAGAGCCGCCAAGCCAGATGCGCATGTCGCGCTCTGTTTTGCAGCGCGCTACGATCCAGTCAAACATCAGCCGTGAACAGTAGAGAGAGGTGAAAAGAGACACGAGCAGACCAAGGAGCAACGTGATTGCAAAGCCGCGGATTGGACCCGAGGAATTGGTTTGCAGCAGGACTGTGGCTGCGATCAAGGAGGTTGCGTTGGAATCAACAATCGTCCAGAACACGCGCTGAAAACCAAGTTCAAGGGCCTTGCGCCCGTTCTTGCCCTCACGAAGTTCCTGACGGATGCGTTCGTTGATCAAGACGTTTGCATCCACTGCCATACCGAGGGTCAAGATGAAGCCGGCGATGCCAGGAAGCGAAAGTGAAAAATTGAACATCGCCATCAGGGCGAGAAGGAAAATCCCGTTCAACAACAGTGCCAATGACGCGATGAGGCCTGGGCGGCGGTAGTAAAATACAATGAAGGCAAAGACAAAAATAAGTCCGACAGCGGTCGAGCGGATTCCCTGACTCGCCAACTCTGGCCCGAGACTCGCGCCGACCTGACGTTCTTCAAGAACTTTGATCGTAGCGGGCAACGCACCTGATTTCAGAATCAGCGAAAGTTGATTCGCTTCCTCGATAATTTTGTCGTAGCCCGATCCCGATCCCAAGGTGATCTGGGCGCTGCCGCCGGAAATCTTCTGTTGAATCACCGGGGCAGATTGGATCACGTCGTCCAGGACGATGGCCATCCGGCGTTTGACGTTTGCGGCCGTGATGTTTTCGAAACGCTTTCCGCCTGGACCCGTGAACTGCATGGAAACGACCGGGCGCTGGTCCAGTTGGGAGTTGTCGACCGTCACAAATGCATCGAGCACATCTTCGCCGGTCAGTTCTGTTGCTGCCTTAACAACGAATGAGCGGTAAAGGGTTTTTCCGCCGGCCAGGACTTCCTCGCTGAAAAGAAGTTCTTTGTCCGCAGGGACAAGACCCTTTGTCAGATTGACAATGGCAGTGCGGTCTTCCGAGACAAGAGCGTATCCCGCCATGTCGCGTTCGGCTTTGATATTTTCGGGGAGCTTTCCAACAATCGAGGCGAAGCCATTGAAGTCGTCGTCGACGATCTTGAATTTCAATTGTGCCGTGCGCCCAAGAAATTCCTTGGCTTTCTCTGGATCTTTGAAACCGGGGAGTTGGACGAGGACCGAATTATCCGCACGGCGGCTGATGATCGGTTCGGCGACGCCCCATTTGTCGACCCGGGAGCGCACGACCCGCTCGGCCTGGTCGATCGCGGCAGCCTTGATGTCTTTGATGCGATCTTCGATGAAAGAGAACTCAACGGTATTACCCGAAATGGTGCCTTCCTGCTTTAGCCCGCGAAAGGCTTCGCTGAAGGCCGTTTTGAACTTCTCTGGGTCTGTGCCTGGCGCAACTTCAACGTGCAGTTTGGCCTGTCCCTTGACCACGTAACTGGTCTGTACGGACATTCCTTTTTCTTTCGCCCAGTCGGGGAGTTCGGTGCCAATCCGGCCAAGCTTGTTTTCGACGGCTTCCGTGGTGTCGACGCCCAGGACCAATTGGACGCCGCCTTGAAGGTCCAGCCCCAAGTTCACATAAGCCGCAGGCAGCCATTTAGGGAGTTTGGCTTTCACTGCAGCCGGGTCGTTTCTGACGTCCGGGGGCAACGAGAAGTAAACAATGGAGGGAACGCCTGCCAACAGGCCAAGCACCGTCAGGACACTTACAAAGATCAATCGGAAACGCATCTGGTTCATAGGGGGGTCAGCTCCTCAATTCCACAGTAAGCATCGGCTGTAACAATCGAATAGGAAGGACAATATCAGAGATTCGCAGGAGGGCGCTATGGGACTTGAGCAGGATTCACTCAAAAAACAAAACGCCCCGGCTTTTGGCCAGGGCGTTTTTTTCCGGGATTGCCGGAGATCGACTTACTTGTGGTCGCCGCCGTGAGCAGCGCCTTCGGCAGCCGGAGCAGCAGCTGGAGCGGCTTCAGCAGCCGGAGCAGCAGCTTCTTTCTTGGCAGCCTTCTTGACTTTCTTCTTGGAGTGCTTCTTGCCTTCGTGGTGAGCAGCAGCCGGAGCAGCTTCGGCAGCCGGAGCAACTTCAGCGGCAGGAGCAGCAGCAGCCGGAGCAGCAGCTTCGTTGGCGAATGCAGGAGCGGACAGAGCGATCATGGCAGCAGCGAGGATAACGTTCTTCATTTTCAAACTCCTTGGAACGAATATTCGCCACGACATCGGATTCACCCGAACACCGGGGATGCTGACGGAAGTGGCAAGCCATTAAAAAAACACTATTTTCACTAAAGCAGTATCCGTGTGGCTCGTCAATAGGCGTCAAATCGGTGTCGCAGCCGACCTGTAAAATCTTATCGTTGCCTGTTCTCCCAATTCTGATATCTTCCTGCCCCTGAGTTTCCTTTGGAGAGATGGCCGAGTGGTTGAAGGCGCACGCCTGGAAAGCGTGTAGGGTGTAACAGCTCTCGTGGGTTCGAATCCCACTCTCTCCGCCACACCACGCTACAGCGTGGATATCCGGCGCTCATTTTTAGCCGAAATTTCCCCATGACCCTGCTGGTTGTGGGTTTTTTTATACCCGGGAAGGCCGCTAGCCGTTGGTTCGTGCGCCAACTTTTTGGCGGCAAGCAAAGCAGAGCGAAACGATTCAGCCCGATTGTCAGGCACCGGCACAAGCGTTCTCAAAAATTTTGCCCAAGCGAATTCCTGAAATGGACGGTCGAGATCCTTGTAACAGCCTTCTTCCCGAAGGAGCCATGCCAGGCTGCGCTGCCGATCGTCCCTCAACCCCTTCAGGCGTTGCGGCAAATCTCTTGGTTTGATTGGTGCGTCATGTTCGTCGGCTAGATAGACCCAATTGCGTTTTTGCATGGCCTCCCAAAATTCACTTTCCGTTGATTCCGACAGGTCGCCCAATGTCTTTGCAGGAGCCTTCGCTGCCATGACGCCGCGGGATTCGAGTTCAATGAGTGCGTAGCTGAGGTGATGTCCGTCAACCAGATGAACGTGTCCTTTTGGTCCGCGCGCGATCGAAATGGGATGTTCTTCCAGGTACTGCCGCCTCTCTGCGTCAGTCATGGATTCGAGTCCGGCGGCGCGGATGCGGGCTTCGGCGATGCCGATCGTCATTTGTCCGGGGCGAATGTCTGAGAGTGAAATCCATTCGGTCGGCGTTGTGCCGGCGAGTCCGGTTCCTGTCAGGAAGGCTGTCGCCCACATCGCGCTTAAAATTATGGTTTTTAACAAGTTCAAAGTTCAACCCCCGGTTCAAGGATGGATTCTTGCAGTGAATGTTATCCGAATCTTGTTTTTTTTAAAATCCGCCAATCGTGACTGCGTCGTCTGGAACTTGTTCCATCGGCTGGCGAACCGCTACAATTGAAGGACCGAACGAACAAATCGAGGCTCCACTCAATGAATTTAAAAGTACGCGTTCAGATGAAACCACTGATCCTGGCAGCGTTATTTCTTGTCTCCTGCAAGAATCGCTCTCAGGTCGCTTCTCAAAAATCTGCCAGACTTCCTCCGGTGCTTGCTTCCTTGCGTGCGGGATGCGCCGGCGCGAGCTGCCATGGTGTGGTGTCAAAGGCAATCATGACAAGGTGGCAGCGGGAAACGCAGGCGGTGAACGACTGCCTTGTAAAAAACGGGCTGAAGCAAGGCGCGTTGCTTGCCGCTCAGAATCCCGAAAACCTTTCTGAATGTTTCGAGGACTATCCGCAGGGTGCGGGCCTCTTCCGTACGTATTATCGCGCCCAGGACTTCGATGGGCTTTTGAGAAAAGCCAAACGGTCGGATGCCGATGTCAATTACTTCCGATCGATGTCGATGCCAAATCCAGACAACGCAAATCGCGAGCAACTGGAATTTTCAAAGGATGAGGCCAGGCTCTGGGCGAACATTCAATGGTTCGTATCCCCGGAGGGGGTCGCGGCAATCGATAATTTGGCAGACGAAGACTTGGCGTCAAAAACCTGCATGTCGGACCGTATTTCCCGATCTCTGGTGGCGCACATTACAGAAAAATCGGCGAGTCCGTTCGCCAATTGGTGGTCGCGTAAAAATGTTGAAAACCAGCTTTCGATGTTCGCTTGCCCTGATCAACGCAACGGAGCCTACAATCCGGCGGTCGATTGCTTCAAATCCTTTGGTCAGCCGGTTGATATCGCGGCGGCACAATCTTCTGGTGATGGCGAATCGCCATTTCGGATCCTGAGCCTGCGGGATATGCCATCGGAAACTTATTATTGGATGCGTGTCTCGCCCGACGGGCGATTTGTCGGGAACGGCAGTTCCGAGGATCTGGATCCGGCAGGCGGCGGTTTCGAAGGGTTTGTTGACGACCTTGCAACACCGAACCGGCGCATCCTGATTCGCGCAAAGTACGATCCTGGATTCACGCCGGACAACGAATGGTTCATGTATCAAGGGGCCAACGGCGATCATGCCCAAGCTGCTTTTTGTCGGATGAGTGCCCTGTCGAGCCTTAACAAGATTGTGCCATTGCCGCCCGTTTGCCTTGGAAAAACCGAAAAGGACGGTAGTCATATTCACCTCTACCAGAGCATTGGAGCCGACCCTGAAGGTGGCCCTTACGTCATCGCCCAGGGGGGATGGGAAAATGACAACGGAGGCAATTCGGCCAGCGGTGGAAGGCTCGTGTTCAACACGAATCCGCTGGTAAAACAGGGAAAGAATAATCTGAATCTTTTTGTTTTCGACGGTGCAGCATCAGGGCTGGCCGAAAGCATGACGTTCATGAATGAAGGCGATTGGGTCGTTTCGCCATCAACGAGACTTGTTGTTGGGCGATATGGTCAGGGCTCGTCGCAGCAGCACGGATACAGGATTCACTTGTTGAATGTCCAAGCCGACGGCGCCAAAAAGGCGGGATATTCCGTGAGTCAGAAAGTCGTGGGTGAAATCTGTAATGTCGAGCCAGAATCCAGGCTGCCTTGGTTCCGCGGTGGCAAGGTTCAGATTTCACTTGATGACCGTTTCATGGGGACGCACAAATACAATTCTTCTGAAGGTTCGGACCTTGCTGATGGGTCGGCGGATATTCTTCTTTATGACACGTTGACCGGTAACTCCATGCAGGTCACCAATATGCCCAAGGGCATGTATGCGCTCTATCCGTCATGGCGTTCTGATGGCTGGGTTTATTTTCTTGTGAGGGATCGCAGGGCAAACGCCGGCAAGGATTATGTCGCCGCAACGAATGCTGCGCATTGGTTGGCCCAGCAGCCTGGCTCTAATATCGAGATCGTTGACGACAACAAGTTTGAGTCAGGAGAATGAGCGCCATGCGTGTTTTCCGGTTTGGATCATTGATCCATTTTTCTTTTTTTGCCTGCATCACCGGCGTCGCTGGAATCGCAGGTGTTGGGATTTTAGCCTTTGGAATGCTTGCCAGCTGCAAAATGCGGCAGAGTGTCCCGTCCAGTCACGTCCGCGCGGCAAATGCCCCGCGTCCGGATAATGCGACTTTGGCCATGTTTGGTCGCTACTGTTCCGGATGCCACGCGGCTTACGGTGGCGGAGGCGACGCCGCATGGCGTGCAATCAGCAGTGATGCGGCGGAGATTGCTTCACGTCTGGATTGGGATACAGCGGCCAAGGATCACATGATGCCGCCGCCGGATTCTGATCAGCGTGCCGACCTCGCCCGCGCCCCTGGTGACCGCGAAAAAATGCGTGCCGCAGTCAATGCTGCCCGTGGTGGCGGCATTGCCACGGATTTGCCACTGGACCGCATTCAATTGCCGCCCGGCTTTAAAATCAGCGTTTGGGCCGTGGTTCCTGGGGCACGCTCTATGACCATGGGGGACGATGGAACGGTCTACGTTGGGTCGGGTGGACTCGGTGGACGTCATAAAAAAGTTTACGCAGTACAAGACAAAGATCGCAATGGAACTGGCGAAAGCGTCACAATCATACGGGACTTTGACAAAACAGATGCCGGAGACGATCTGGCAGTCCCCAACGGAGTGGCATTCAGAAACGGTGCTCTCTATGTCGGATTGGTCAATCGCATCCTGCGGTTTGACCGGATTGCGTCCACGTTTGCGCAAAATCCAGGTCCTGCGATCGAGGGCGTTCGCTTTCCGGACGAGGGTTATCACGGTTGGAAGTTCATCGGCTTTGGCCCGGACGGGCGTATGTATGTCCCCGTCGGGGCGAACGGCAACATGACTTCCGATCCGGACGAGTACGCGCTGATATACAGGCTCAGTGAAGACCTCACGAGTAAGGAAGTTTTCGCCAAAGGGGTGCGCAACTCTGTCGGTTTCGATTGGCATCCTGAAACAGGCGAGATGTGGCTCACCGACAACGGTCGTGACAATCTCAAAATCGGAAATCAAGGTTCCGATGATATCCCGCCGGATGAACTAAACCGGGCGCCACGTGCCGGGATGAATTTTGGCCATCCGTTTTGTCATGGTGGTGACATTCCGGAGCCTGATCCGCAATATTCAAAGTATGGCAATTGCGCTGATGCCACGCCTCCGGTTCAGAAATTGGGTCCGCACGTTGCAGCCTTGGGAATGCGTTTTTATACGGGCAGCAATTTCCCGCAGGAATTCCGTAATCAGGTTTTCATCGCCGAGCATGGATCCTGGAATCGTTCGAAGCGGATCGGATACCGGGTCTCTTTGGTCCGTCTGGATGGAAACCAAGCGGTCTCGTATGAGGATTTTGCTTCCGGATGGTTGTCCGCGGAAGGAGACCGCTGGGGCCGTCCCGTTGATGTTCAAGTCGCTCCGGATGGTGCCATGCTCGTATCCGACGACATGGCGGGCGTGATTTACCGGATTACCTACGAGCCGTAAACGCACACTGCCCAATCTTAGGAAAGGATCCTTCGCTGCGCTCCAGCCTGTCGGAGAAATCGACCTGTCATTCTGAGGGCGAAGGCCGAAGAATCCTTTCTTAATCCGTCATCCTGAGCGCAGCGAAGGATCTTTTCTTACGCATTCGCGTTCTGCAATGTTCTAAAAAATTTGAAACACAAAACGCTATCGCCTGCCTCATTTTTCATCGTCACAGTGACGGTATAAAAATAGGCAGGGCGGGGTGGCTGAAATTTAATAGCAAAGAAAGGATCCTTCGCTAACGCTCAGGATGACGAGACGCCGCTCAGGATGACGAGACGCCGCTCAGGATGACGAGACGCCGTTCAGGATGACGAGGCGCAGCTCAGGATGACGAGACGCCGCTCAGGATGACGAGACGCCGCTCAGGATGACGAGACGCCGCTCAGGATGACGGAGAGCCGTTAATAAAGAAGGAGAAGGATGATGGCAAGGCCGGCTCGGTAAACCATGAACCAGAAGAAACCATTGGTCCGGATGAACTTCATTAAGAAGCGGATTGCAAAACATCCGGATGCGAAAGAGACCAGAGTCCCCACATAAAGGACTGGATCGCCAAGGTACTGGGCGATCTCCCGCATTTCAAGAAGGGCTGCGCCAAACATGGCGGGAGTGCCCAGAAGAAACGAAAATCTGGCGGCATCGCCCCGCGCGAATCCAAGAAAGCGTCCGGCAATGATTGTGGATCCGCTGCGGGATACCCCGGGGATCAGGGACAGTGCCTGGGCGGTGCCAATGATGATTCCGTCTTTGATTGTCAGCTCTTCCAAGCGGCGCGAGGATGGGCGGGTCTTGTCGGACCACCAGAGCAGAACTCCCACCAGAGCCAGTGGCAGGATGACAATTTGGGGGTGATGCAGTTTCTCTTCGATGATCCTGTGAAATTTCAGGCCGATGATGCCTGCCGGGATTGATCCAAGGAGGATGGCCGGCAACAAGACGTCCGAACCAAAGGATTTCGTGCCGGACGAAACCCGGCGTGCAAGAGACCGTCCCATGGCGAGCCAATCGTTGAAGAAATAGACCAGTACGGCCATGACCGTGCCAATGTGCAGGGCGACGTTGATGGCCAGGGGCAAAGGCTTGCCTGACATCATTTCAGACACAACGATCAGATGTGCAGAGCTGGAGACGGGGAGTAATTCCGTCAGGCCTTGAACGAGGCCCAAGACGATTCCCAGAATTAAATCTTGATTCATGGTGCTTTCGCTTCTTGACTGGATGTTTGAGAGGAATCTTAATATGGAGTGGGCTACGAGTCGAGGTCCCATGAGGAGGTTTCATGTCCCAAGTGATCGTTACTGATGATGTTTTGAACATCAAGCGTGAAGAATCAAAGCGTCAGGAGCACAAAATCGACCGCGAGTCGGCGTTTGCACACTGGCGTCGCAATGACATCACGGGTCGTGATCCTGTGGCTGCTGTGATCGGCGTGCTGGCGATGCCAGTCGTCTTGTTTTGGTCTTTGGTCGCAGGATGCATCACGTTTTCATTTACCGTGATGGTTGGTTTGTTCAAAGTCTTGGGCAAGCTTTTTCGCTGAGATTGTATAAAAAAAGAAGGGCAGCCTCCTTGGCCGCCCTCTTTTTCATTCTTTATATTTTCGCTTTTTCCCCTGCAACCACTAAGTTTTTCTTGATCAATTCGATGATGGCAGTGATCTCGTCGGCAGATGGTTTACCGGTCTTGCGATAGATCAGTTCGCCTTTCTGATTGAAGATGATGAAATTATAGGCATCATCCTTTAGGCCCCACTCCTTCACCAGATATTTGGTGAAATCCTTGGCATAAGTCGTCGTTGGGAACTTCTTTTGCTTTGCAGAGAGGGTGATGCCAATCATGAAATTCGGCAGGACGGTTGCTTTCATGTTGATGAGTGCCGATGAGTCGACTTGTCCAATCTTGAACTTTTGGGCATCAAGGGCGTCTTCCAAGGCCTCGCCGTCGCTCCGCTCGTCAGGGTCGACATAAAACACGAGATGAATCTTGCCGAGGTAATTCCTGTAGTCCCAGGGGGTGCCATCAAGCTTTCCGCCATTTTCCCCATCCAGCAGCAGTTCTGGCGGCCTTGAGCCTTCTCTCAGTAATTCCAGAGGCGCGTCACCTGCAACGGCACCGCTGTTGAATGAAAGGGCAAGGCCAATCATCAGTCCGGTTATCCGGAAAATTTGCTGGCAACCCATGGCGGTTTCTCCTTTGAGGTCAAAGCAGGATGATCTTGATTCGTCTGACCTTCAAGTCTTCCAGAGGAGGGGTGCAGAATCCAGATGATTAAATTGATGAATTGCCAAATTGATGGCCTTTGGCCTGCGGAGCCGCAGCCTTCAAGATGCGGACGGTGCCTTGGGATGGGCACGAAAAAGGCAGTAATTTAAGAAGTTGAAGGATTCCTGCCGATTCCTTAAGAAGGACGACAGCAGTCCATGGGAGTGAATCATTTGAAGAACAGAAACGGCGAAAAAATTATGGCAAAGCCGACGGTGAAGGCGGCCTCATTGCAGGCGCGTCACCAGGATATTTCGCCCGACGCAGAATCTACACCAGTTGGGCGTGGTTCTTCTGGTCGCAGGGAGATGACCTCCAGTTCCGCAGTCCTCGAGGGGGTGCTGGAGTCTGTCTCTGGTTCCAAGCTGCTCATTTGCATTCGCGGGTATCCAGATCCAGACAACATTGGATCTTCCCTGGCCCTGCAGTGGCTGGCCCGGCAACACGGAATTGAATCCCGGATCATTCACTTTGAGGAAATTTCGCACCACGAGAACCGGGCCCTGGTGAAGAAGCTCGATATCGAACTCGACGAATGGCAGGACAATTTTGATTGTTCGAAGTTTGGCTACTATGCCATCACGGATTCGCAAACGGCAGAACTTCCAATCAAACTGCCTTCCACCTGCCAGCTGTTGGCGTTCGTGGATCATCACAAACCGTTGGGCAACATCCAGGGCAAGTTTGTCGACATTCGCGAGAATTCCGGGTCGACCTCTGCCATTTTTGCCGAATACCTCATGGAAAGTCCAAATCGCTTTGAGGGTCCTTCCCCCGAAGTGACCAAGATAGCGACCGCGCTCATGCACGGCATCCGCTCCGATACGGACAACTTCGTCAATGCCACCATGATTGATTACCGGGCGAGCGAGTTCCTTTCCAACTTCGTTGACAAGGACCTTTTGGCGCTGATTTCACGCCAGTCCATTCCTGCAAAAACAATGGATTTGACTCAGATTGCCCTTCAGAGAAAGGACATCCGGAGTACGTTCATGTTCTCCGGGGTTGGCTTCGTGCGGGATGAGGACCGGGACGGGATCGGTCAGTGCGCGGACTATTTATTGCACCGCGAGGGCATTGAAACCGTGATCGTTTACGGTGTGGTCGGGAACGAATACATTGACGGGTCTTTGCGGACGAAGTCCCACACCCTCGATCCAGACAAGTGGTTGAAGGACGTTTTTGGCCAAGACAACGATGGCAATTACTACGGCGGCGGCCGCAAGGACAAAGGGGGATTTCAGATCCCGCTGGGATTTTTTGCAAGCTGCTCCGACAAGGAATTGCTCTGGATTCTCATCAAGAAGACGATTGACGAACTTTTCTACGACAAGATCGGTATCGAAGGTAAGCCGTCCATGGATGGTGAGGGGGGCTGATCGATTTTGGGATTTATCCTGTCAGCTCCGGCGATCTTTTACCTGTGATTCAATCCAGTCCAGGAATTTCTGGCTGCCGCCGGACAAAGGAAGTGCGACGACGCATGGATTGTCCGATGGATGGCGGGTGGTGATGAACGCGGTCAGGTCCGGAATCATCTCCTCGGTTGTTTTGAAAACCATGACGACTTCCTGGTCTTCGTGAACCTGTCCCTTCCATTCGTAAACGGAGGTCATTCCAGGAATCATGTTGCAGCATGCTGCGAGTCCGGACTTGATCGTGCTGTGCGCCAGTTTCAGTGCCGTGTCAGCGTCAGGTGCAGTGGCATAGACAAAACTTGTGCTTTTCATGAACAGGCACTCCAAAAAATTTATTGTAACATTTTCAGATCGGAAGCCGATCCAAACAGGCGTAACGTCAAAGTTTTCCGGGAGAATTATTATGGGTGACTCTGATCGCGATCGTTTTCTTGGTGGGATTAAATCCTTGATCAGCAGGCTTGGTGAGGATCCCGAGCGCGAGGGGCTGGCTAAAACGCCCGAGCGATTTCTGCGCAGCTTGGAATTTCTTACGTCTGGTTACAAGGCCGACATTCCAAAGATCATGAACAATGCGGTGTTCCATGAAACCTACAACGACATGGTCATCGTTCGGGACATTGAATTGTACAGCCTTTGCGAGCATCACATTCTGCCGTTTCACGGGCGATGTCACGTTGGCTACATTCCGAATGGCAAGGTGATCGGGCTTTCCAAAATACCGCGCATTGTCGATGCGTTCGCACGTCGTTTGCAGGTTCAAGAACGGCTGACCAGTGAAATTTCTGCAGCATTGCAGGCCCATTTGCAGCCCATGGGAGTCGGGGTCGTCATCGAAGCGTATCATTTTTGCATGATGATGCGTGGCGTTGAGAAACAGAACTCGTACACGATGACCAGTTCCATGCTCGGCGCATTTCAGGAGATGTCCACGCGGAGCGAATTTTTGACTTTGATTCATAGCCAGCGGAGCCGTTGAGGGCTCCTGATTTCGCGGCAGAGAATGCGACGAGGGGAATGGGAGCGATGGCGGGACGACACATCTACACCTATGTTAATCCCGTGCGCGAGCGCGACATGGAATCGGCGTGCAAGGTTCTCGCAGACGGTGGGGTCATTGCCTTGCCAACCGAGACCAGTTGGTGTTTTGTTTGTGATGCTGACAGTCCCAAGGGGCTCGAACGAATCCGGAAGTTGAAGCCTGGGCAACCGAAGGACAGACCTTTCAGCCTCATGTGTGCCTCAATTTCAGCTGCTGCTGATGTCGTCAACATTGACAACAACATTTACCCTTACTTGAAAAAGACGTTGCCGGGTCCTTATACGGTGATTCTGGACCGCAACCGGAGCCTGCCGCGGTTGATCCACGATCGCCGGCGCGAGGTTGGGATCCGGATTCCGGACTCGATCCTTGTCCGTGAACTGCTGGAGCACTACGGGCGGGTTTTGGCGGCGGCAACGGTGCCTTCGGTCAGACTGAATGCCAATGGCTACAGTGAAGAACACTTGCCTCGATTTGGGCACGAAGTGTTTGATGCCTTCGGGCATGGGGTTGATTTAATCCTGGATCTGGGCGATGAGGTTCCGGGAGTTGAAACCACAGTTATAGATTGCACGTCGGAGGTGCCGGCTGTGATTCGCCAGGGCGCGGGAGATCCAGCGCCGTTTACCGGGGCTTGGCAAAAGTGAATCTGGATGAAGATCGGCACAGTTCAGTTGTCGCGCCCGTGCGCGGCATCAAGGTCATTGACGCTGGAATCATGGAATATGGTTTGGCGTGGAGCCTTCAGCAACGCCTTCACGCCAGATGTGTTGCTGGCAACGGCGATGCATTTTTGGTGCTGGTCGAACATCCGCCAGTGATCACCATGGGCAAGAATTCCAATGAAAAGTTTTTGTTGGCCGGCGAAGCCTGGCTGTCAAAGGTAGGGGTCAGCATCTATCGCAGCGACCGCGGCGGGGAAGCCACCGCCCACAATCCAGGTCAGCTGGTGGTTTATCCTGTCATACCATTGGCCTCGTTCGGGCTGGGAGCCCGGGCCTACATACACAAGCTTGAGGCTGCTGTGATCAGCACGTTGGCCACGTTCGGTGTTTCCTCTCACCGCGATCCGGACCATCCCGGGGTCTGGGTCGGCAACAACAAAATATGTGCGGTTGGAACGCGCATCAAGGATCGGGCAACGATGCATGGAATTGCCCTCAACGTGGAAAATGACCTTGGGATTTTTGGGTTGATTGTTCCCTGCGGCATTGCGGGCAGAAGTGTTATCAACCTTGCTCAAGTATTAGGCATAAGTCCAAATATGGATCGCGTGAAGAGTGAATTCATCAACACCTTCGCCACCTTGTTTGAATGTCAGGTGTCTTCAGCCTCTGTGGATGAATTTTAATCTTTCGCGGCTGACTTGCAGGCAATGCCTTCCACATCTATCATTTCAAAATGACCCGTCCCATGAACTCAACAATCTTGCGCATTCCCGGTGAATTTTCGGGACTCGATCATCAGATCGGGACTGGAATGGATGCTGGATTGAAAAACTGCTGCGTCAAGTCGACGAACCTGCATGCGCGACACAACCAGATGGTGGCTTGCAGCGATTGCAAGCAAGTGCTCAAATTTTTTCGTGAAGCACGGCCAATGCAAAACTATCTGAAATTTTGTGCGACCAGCCGTCGCCAGGTCAGCACGGGCTTGGTTGGCGACTATTTCGTGGTCGCTTTTTCCTTTTGACGGTCCGGTGCCTTGTCTTCTTTTTTGCCGTCGGCTTTCTCTTTCCGGTCCAATTTGGCGTAACTGTGCAGATAGCTGAAGGCTGTCACCAGTTGATTGTCTGAGCGCATCGGCTCTGGCCACTGGTCAATCCACTGGGTCAATCCCTGGGATTTTGCCAAGTCGCTCAAGTCACGGCTTTCAATGTGCCGGTCGAGGTCAGATTCCTTGCGGATGGTCTCGGGGCGTTCGCTTTTGGGCTTCGGCGATGGAGACTCGTCTGCCGTCTTCAACGGGACGACGATGTCGGGAGTGATCCCCTTGGCCTGAATCGAACGGTCCTTCGGCGTGTAGTATCGCGCGATGGTAAGCTTCAGGGCCGAACCATCTGGCAACGGCAGAATCGTTTGGACTGAGCCCTTTCCAAATGTTGTTGTCCCCATGATCAATGCGCGTTCGTGATCTTGCAAGGCACCCGCAACAATTTCCGAAGCACTTGCAGATCCACCGTTGACGAGAACGACGACCGGGAAATCCGAGAAGGTGTTGCGCTTGCGAGCAAATTCCCTTTCGACCCGGTCCTTGTCGCGGCCGAGGGTGGAAACAATCAAGCCGCTTTCAATAAACAGGTCGGACACCTGCACCGCTTGATCCAAAAGACCGCCCGGATTGTCGCGCAAATCCAAAATCAGCCCGGATATACCGTCTTTTGATTTGAAGTCCTTGAGGATCGAGCCGAGTTCCTCGCCCGTGCCTTCTTGAAAACTCGAAATCCGGACGTAACCAAATTTTGGAGCCAGGCTTTGCCCCCGGACCGACTTGACCCGGATGATTTCGCGGACCAATTCAATCGTGATGGGCTCGGCAATGTTTTGCCGGCGGATCTTCAACTTGAGTTTTGAGCCGGGTTCACCGCGCATCCGGTCGACGGCGTCATCATTCTTGAGGTTGGTGACGACGTGACCTTCGATTTCAATGATCTCGTCGCCAGATTTAATGCCACCCCTGGCCGCAGGTGTGTCTTCAATTGGCGAGACAACGATCAACTTGCCTTTTTCCTGGGACACGATGACGCCGACGCCCCCGAATTTACCCTGGGTATCAATGGTGAGTTGTTCGAATGCCTTGGGTGGCATCAGCGTGGTGTGTGGATCCAATTGGTCCACCATGCCCTTGAGCGCATTTTGAACGAGGTTCGGCTCTTTTACTTTATTCTCATCGACGTACATCGTCTCGAGGTAGTGAAGTCCGCGCGCCAATGTTTCAAGTGACTTGTATTTTTCGTCGGCAGCAATTTCAGGAGCAGTCTGTGCCGACATTCCCGTGGTTGCGCAAAGCAAGGCCGAGGCAGTCAGTGTTTTTATCGTGATGCTCATTGGTTTGCTCATTGGCTTGTTCATTTTTTAGCGGGCCTTAGATTTGGCGATCGTCCGTTTCATCTCGACGATACGGCGGGTGTCGTCTTCTGTCAGCGATTCGTTTTTTTCGTATCCGTCCAAGGCAGCCTTTGCCGCTGTGAGCTTGTTTTCCTTGACCAGGATCCTGACCATGGCTTCGACTGGCTCCGGGCACCGGGCGCATGCCGCTTTTGCGGTTTCCAGCTTGTCAATTGCCAGCCGGTTGCGATGTGTCGTTTCAAAGATGCGGGCCATTTTTAGCAGCGACATGAAGTTCGTCGGATTCTCTTCCAGGGCCCGGCCATACCATCGCTCGGCCCGAATGGAATCACCGGACAATTCCGCAATCAGGCCCATGTTGTGGAATAACCTTTCCCGGTACTTGTAAGACTTTGCTGCGGGCGATTTGATGGTTTCATTGAGCAGCCTTGTGGCCTTTGAATGCTGACCGCCCTGGATGTATGCAGAGCTTAGGTTGAGAACGTAGGTCATGTTTTCTGGTTGAAGCTGATGGGCTTTTTCCAGCGTTTCGGCCGCCTTCTGATTGTTGCGCAAGGACAGTTGGATCAGGCCATGCAGGTTCAGGACTTCCGGGTTGGCTGGATACTCGTCCAAAAGGGCCCGGACCTCTCTGAGGGCCTGGGCCGGGTTTCCGCTGTCGAGCGAATTGGTGACGATTTGCTTTTTGGTTTCCAGTTTGTCCGTGGCTGGGTTTTCCTCACGGTCCAAAGATTGGCAGCCCGTCAGGGACCCTGCCACAAAAAAAGCCATTAAAATCAGTTGCTTGCTTTGTTTTTTAACGCTGCGGGGCGGCATTGGGGGGCCTCCTTCAAAAACCGGAAGGTCCGGCTTGGGGATATTGTCTTGCCGAGGGTCCTGCGGGGTGGCATTGAATGGTTCAGCCACCACGCCGACTTGGGCTCTGATCAACGGGCGATCGAGAATCTCAGGCGCAATGATAACACGGATCAGTTGATGAGCGACCACACGATTTCCGCCAAGACACCGGCGACTTTGCCGGATGTGAAGGTTTTTCGAGCCCAGTTGGGCGAAATATTAAAAAATGGCCGTGAAAAGGCGGGCATGAGCCAAGAGGCGGTGGCCCAGATCACGAGGATCACCGGCAGCTTTGTTGTGGCCCTTGAATCGGGTGATTTTGAGCATCTGCCGGGTGCTGTTTTCGGCAGGGGCTTTGTCCGGAGCATTGCGCGGGTCCTTGACCTCGATGCCGAGGAATTATCGCGGCTCTACACCCAGTGCTGGGTGCCCGCCGAGAACGAAAAAAATCTGAAAGTTGGCAACGGGCAGGGCGCGATTCCTCAGCGAATGCAGGCTCGTCGCCGGATGGTTTTTGATATTGGCAACATGATGAAAAACAGCCCCGTTGTGAACATGAAGATCAGCGGCGGCAAGTCCGTTGCCCTGCTGGTCGCAATTCCATTGCTGGCCTTGGTGGTCGCGGCAATCACTGCGGGCGTGAAGCGCAGCAATCAAAAGGTCGTCGCAAAACAGGCTCCTGTTGCCCAGATTGCCGAGCAGCCGCTTGCCCCGTCTGAAGTTCCTGTCCTTCCTGAAGTTGCAGCACGGACAAACGAGGAAGCCACAGCCAAGCCGGTCGTCGAAGAGCCAGCCCTTCAAGTTCAGAGCGAGAAGGCCAACTTTGAACACGTTCTGGAACTTGTCGTGATCGAACCCGTGAAGATCAAATTGACCTCGGACAACAACGCGCCTTCGGCCCGTCAGTTGAAACCCGATGCTTACCGTTTCACCTTCACCGACCGTGCCGAATTGACGGTTTATGATGCCGCTGCGGTCGAGGTTGCATTTAACGGCAGAAGCTTGGGATCGTTGGGGACAAAAGGGCGAATCCGCAGGCTGATTTTTCAGTCAGGCAATCCGGAAGCAGCCTCGAATAATCCGGTTGGCGAAACCGCAAAAAAACTCTGATTTTATCCGGTGATGCTGGCATTTGCGTGGGTGGGCCAAGCATCCAGTATTTCACCGGTGCTTTTTTCCTTATCAGGACGTGGACGGCGGCCCTAAAGGCCTTTTGAATCCTGCCGAAGCATATAGAGCAAGTCAGTGATGACTTGCACGTGATGCGATGCCGGAACAGGTCGGTTGTTGACCTGCACGGAGATGGATAAGGGGTTCGCCCCTGGAAGAGCGCCGGCCAAGGATTGGCCCGATTGCCAAGAGGGCAGTTGACAGGGTCTCCACACCGCAAGCATCTCGAAAGTGCCTTAGTGATGACTGGTTCCATGACGTTAAAAACAATTGTTGAGACCGCAGAACTCGAAGCCTTCCGGCTGGCCTTGTTTTCGGCTGGCAAAAAGTTGGCATTTGTTCCCACCATGGGCGCCCTGCACGACGGCCATATTTCTCTCGTAAAGCAAGCACGCCAAACCGCAGATGCAGTGATTGTCAGCATCTTCGTGAACCCCACCCAATTCGGGCCCGGGGAAGATTTCAACCGGTATCCACGCACCTTGACCGAAGACGCAAAAAAACTTGCGGAAGCAGGCTGTGACGCCGTTTTTCTGCCCAATATCGCCACCATCTATCCCGAGGGATTTCAGACTTGGGTCCACAACGAAACCCTTGAAAATCAGCTTTGCGGTGCCTCTCGCCCTGGACACTTTCGCGGCGTCCTGACGGTTGTGCTGAAGTTGTTCAATCTGGTCCGTCCAGAGATGGCCCTGTTTGGAAAGAAAGACTATCAGCAGTGGCGCCTCATTGAAAAAATGGTTGCCGATTTGAACGTCCCCCTGAAGGTCATCGGAGGCGAAACAGTTCGTGAGCCCGACGGCCTGGCAATGAGTAGCCGCAACCGTTATTTGAAGCCCGAGGAACGGTCCATGGCTGTTGCGATTTCCAGGGGGCTAAAGGCTGCGGCGGAAAAGCACAAAGCGGGCGAGACAAACGCGGCCGCTTTGACCGGAATTGTGGCCAAGGAAATGGCTTCGCAGCCGGCCATCAAGGTCGAGTATCTGACCATATGCAACCAGTTGTCACTCGCGCCGGTGGGTGAATCTGTGACAGGGCCAGCCGTCATCTTATTGGCGGCCCAGTTGGGGACTCTGCGATTGATTGATAACATGGAACTGAACCCGGCCGGCTGAACAACTCGGTGGATCCATGGCACCCCTGCTTACTGCAATTCAATGGCTGCGCTTGATATGGTGGATCCGTATACCGATTCGCTGGTGGGTGCAGGCCAAGGTAGTGCCCAAGAACCCGCTCAAAGAAGCGGGAATCGATCCAAGCAAGCCCGTGTGTTTTGTCACGCCAACAGGATCGTTGACCGATCTGGTGGTGATCGACGAGCAATGTCGTCTTGGCGGGTTGCCGCGACCGCGGGTTCCTTCGTCGGCCCTGCTTCAGCAGGCACCAGGCCGCGCCAGTGCGGCCCATCTATTCCTGAGCAGCCTGAAGTTGTTTCAAGCCGACCGGAACAGCCGTCAGGAGATCCTGCGTCCTTTGACGAAGATGGTCGATCACGCACGCGCCAACCCGGATTTCAATGTTCAACTTGTGCCGGTCTCTGTCTTCTGGGGAAGAAATCCAGGCAAGGGCGAACAGAGTCTTTTTAAATTGCTGTTTTTTGACGACGAACACGCTGGCGTCATTCAAAAGTTTTTTATTGTGCTGGTCCAAGGACGCAATGTTCTTGTGCAGTTTGGCCGGCCTATCAGTTTGCAAGATCAAGTCCGCAATGATGAGACGTCCGACCAGGTTGCGCGAAAGCTTTCACGCGTCATGCGCGTGTATTTCAAAACCCAGAGGTTTCTGTCCGTCGGTCCCGGTCTTGGCGAAAAACCCCGCGTCGTTGAAACAATCCTCAGAACCAAACCAGTTCGCAATCTGATTGAAGACGAGGCGCGAAGGTCCAAAAAGACTCTGGAAAAGGTCGAGCAGGATGCCCGTCAATATGCTTTCGAGATTGCCGCTGACTTGTCGTATCCCTTCGTCCGGGCAACAGAAATCATCCTGAGATATTTATGGCAAAAAATGTTCACTGGACTCGTGATTCGCGGGATCGAACGGGTTCACCGGATCGGCCCAGCCCACGAGATTGTCTACATGCCGAGCCACCGCAGCCACATTGATTACCTGCTGCTGGGGCAATCCCTTTATTCCGAGGGCTATGTCGTTCCGCATACTGCGGCGGGAATAAATTTGAACTTCTGGCCGGTGGGTGGAATCCTGCGCAAGGTGGGCGCGTTTTATATCCGCCGGACCTTCAGCGGCAATAAATTGTACGCCGGCATTTTCGGTGAATATGTTCATCATCTCGTCACCAGCGGATTTCCCGTCAAGTTCTTTCCGGAAGGAGGACGCAGCCGGTCTGGAAAACTGCTGGCGCCAAAAACCGGATTTCTCTCCATGGTGGTTCAGAGCTATCTGAGGAATTCTGACAGGCCCATCGCCTTGGTTCCGATTTTCCTCGGCTACGACCGCGTTTGGGAGGCGACGACTTATGTCAAAGAAACGCGCGGCGCAAAAAAACGAAGCGAGTCGATTGGGCAGTTGATTCGAGCTGCCGGTGACCTCCGGAAAACCTTTGGTTCGGCCTATGTATCCTGTGGTGAGCCCTTGGAATTGGGGGAGTTCCTGGCCAAGCGCCGGGCGGACTGGAAGAACGAGGTCGCCATGTCTGAGACCCGTCCGTCTTGGACGAACCCGGTGACGCAAGAGATTGCCAATGAAATGATGTACCGGATCAATGCCGCTGCGGTGCTGGGTCCAGTGTCTCTCGTGGCAACGGCACTGCTCGCTGTTCCCAATCGCGCCTTGGCCGAGGACCAGCTCTGTGAACTGATCGACGCCATGCTCAAACTTCAGCGACTGGCTCCGTTCAGTCCGTATGTTTATATTCCCGCCATCGATGGGAAATTGGCAAGTGCCGCGACAGAGCGTGTGGAAGCCTGCCGCCGCCTGAACCTGCCTGGAGGCGATGTTCTTTACGCCAATGAGGAAGATGCAAAGGTGCTTTCTTATTACTGCAACATGACGAGCCATCTTTTCTTGATGCCGGCAGTTGTGGCGCGCCTGTTTCAGCACTGTGACCAATTGACCGTTGAAGAAGTGATCGCAGCCCTGGTGGATGCGGTTCCATTTCTGCGCGGTGAATACTTCCTGGGCGTTGACGACGCCGCACTTCCAGAGTACGCGGCAAAGTTGCTTTCCGCCCTGGTCGAGGTTGGCTTTGTCGAAGTTCCTGGGAGGCGTTCCAAAGATCGTCTGGATCGCGATGAAATCGTTTGCCGCCCGGGCCTGTCATCCAACCGTTTCATGTGGCTGCAAGCCCTTTCCCGCGTGTGTGCGGGTTCACTGGATCGGGTGGGAATCGGACTGGCGATGCTGGGGGCGGCGGGTTCGTTGCGCGCAATCAAGCGTCGTGAGTATGAGGTCACCTTTGCCGCGACCGGGCGCCGCCTTGATGCCATGCGTGGATCTGACGCATCCGGGGCATTCGATCCGCCATTGGTGCGTTCGTTTGTCGATACCCTCGTGAAGCGCGGTCTGGCTGAGATCCAGGAGGCGCAAGATGATGCCTTTGATCCTGACGCGGATTCCAACGTCGTATCCGGAGAGACGTTTCAGCAGATTGTTGCCTTGCCGGCCTTGAAAAAAATGGGACAACTGCCACGCTTGTTGCTTGGAACAGACATGTCGCAAAGCGTCGGGCGCAATCCGGCCTGAGGAGGTTACGCCCTTGTCCAAGCCACCGAATCGATTCTGGGATGAAGACGAGAACTCGGAAACTTTTGAAAAATTTACCAAGATACGCAAGCGCGAGAAGGGCAAGTCACGCGCAACCGACCTGGCCGGAAGGTTTGAGGTTCCAGAAAGTGAATGGAACATCGAGGAAGGGTCCGGCGTCTTTGCAGCGAGGGTGGTCGAGGTTCACAAGAGGTATGCTTTTGTTTCACCGGAGCCCGTCCCGGGAACGGTTAAAACCAACGATGTCTGGCTGGCCACAATCCCGCGCCGGCATCTGACCGCGCGCCGGGAACAAAGAAATTTTGTGTGCGTTGGCGATCGCGTGCTGTGCCGTCCAGCCAAAGAGGACGAACTGGCATCGACGTCAGAATTGCCGCAATGCCTGGTGGAGGCGCTGGCACCGCGGCGGACCCGTCTGGCGCGCCGCGACCCGATGACGCCGGAACGCGAGCACGTTCTGTGCAGCAATGTAGATCAGTTGGCCGTGGTGGTGAGTTTTCTTTCCCCGTTGGTAAAATGGGGCCTGGTCGACCGCTATCTGGTCCTCGCAGAAAGTGAGGGGATCCGCCCTCTCATCATCTTGAACAAGCGGGATTTGTTGGACGAAGTGAGTGGGTTTCGAGCCAAGTGCGAGGAGCGCATCGCATTGTACCGTGCCCTGGGGTACGAGGTTTTCACCATGCAGGCCAACGCCAAAGGTGCTGCGCGGGATCCTGTCACCAAACAGCTGGCGGCGGCCCTTAAGGGAAAAATCACTGCATTTTCAGGCCATTCTGGGGTTGGCAAGTCTTCCATCGTCAATATTTTTAAGCCTGAACTGGTGCAGGCCGTCGAGCTGAATGACAACATCAGTTACAAGGGTCGCCACACGACCTCCTATGCCAGCTTTCTCAAACTTGGATCAGGCGGTTATGTCATTGATACCCCTGGGGTGCGGAGTTTCCTCTTGCGAGAGGACTCCCCAATCCATTTGACCCACTGTTTTATCGAGATGCGTCCATTTCTGGGCAAATGTGCCTTTCGGGAGTGCCGTCACGTCGAGGAGCCAGGCTGTTTGGTCCTTGAGGCAGTTGAGTCTGGAAAAATTGCACCGTGGCGGTATAAGTCTTACTTGGGACTGTTGCTGGGAACGACCGGCAGGCAGGGCCGAACGAGGGACCTCGAGGTTGAGGAACCCTGAACTGGAAACCGGGGATCAACCATGTCCTACTCATTTGAAGAATCCGAGGAGCTTGGACTCCTTCGTCAAACCGTCCGCAAATTCGCCGAATCTGAGATTGCGCCTCTCGCGCGCGAGCTGGACGAGACGGAATCCTTTTCGACCGACCTGACTCGCAAGATGGGACACCTCGGCCTTTTCGGCACAGTCATTTCCCCGAAGTACGGTGGTCATGGAATGGACTACCTTTCTTACATCATCGCCGTTGAAGAATTGGCCAGGGTTGATGGCTCTCAGGCGGCGACGATTGCGGCCCACAACAGCCTCGGCGCAGCGCCGATTTACTATTACGGCACCGAGGAACAAAAGAAAAAATACCTTCCGTCGTTGTGCGATGGATCATCGTTGTGGGGGTTTGGCCTTACCGAGCCAGAGGCGGGCAGCGACGCTCAGGGCAGCAAGACCACGGCCGTCTTTGATGAACGTACCCGTGAATGGGTGATCAACGGCAGCAAGATCTGGATCACCAACAGTGCTTCTGAAATGACTGTGGGACTGACCGTGCAAGCCGTGACCGGACGACGTCCAGACGGTCGGGCTGAACTTAGCTGCCTGATTGTACCCGCCGATGCCCCGGGGCTCACGCGTCGTGCGATGAAGGGCAAGATGATGTGGCGCGCATCAAATACGGGCGAGCTTTATTTCGACAATGTCCGGGTTCCGCAGGACGCATTGCTTGGCAAGCAGGGTGAGGGCTTCAAGATCATGATGGAAACCCTGGATGGTGGCCGTCTGTCGATCGGGGCTATGGGACTTGGGCTTGCCAAGGGTGCCCTTGCCATGACGATCAAATATGCCAAAGAGCGCAAGACGTTTGGTGTGCCAATCGCGCAACATCAAGCCGTCGCCTTCAAACTGGCGGAAATGGCCACCCGCATCGAAGCAGCCGAGGGCTTGCTCTACAAGGCTTGCTGGTTGCGCCAAAATAACAAGCCTTACGCAAAAGTGGCTGCCATGGCGAAGCTCTATTGCTCGGAAGTTGCAGAGTTTGCAGCCCGGGAAGGCCAGCAAACTTTTGGTGGATACGGCCTGATGAAGGAGTATCCGATCGAAAGATTTTATCGTGACGCTGCCCTGCTGCGTATTGGCGAGGGGACGAGCGAAATACAGCGCCTGGTCATTTCGAGGTATCTCGGTTGTTGAGGTTTGTCCGCAGGACGAAAACGAGCGCTGCCTTTTTGTCGTTGCTGGCAGGATTGTCCCTGCTGACGGCGGCATGTGTATCCCGGCTGTTCACAACCGGATACGACGACCGGACTTTGATCATCCACACGTTTAATCTTTTTAATCAGAAAATCTCTGCGGCTTCGATCACATCATCATCATCATGGAATGGTGATTGGATTTTTCGGCGGGACCGGTTGGAGCTGGTTGACCAGTATTTCCGCGCCCATCGCGCCGATGTGGTTCTGTTTCAGCAGTCGATGCAAAGGGCCCACAGCGAAGTGGAATGGGACCAGGCGATCCTCGCGGCAGGTGCCTTTGCCGAATTCGATTGGCGCAGCGAGCCAGTGGCTGACTACACGGACACCACCGAAACGGAATCCATGGTGGTCGCGGCGAGTTCGATTGTTGGTATGAAGCAACGTCAGGCTGGAGAATCACCGTCCCTTTGGCACGTCGGTCCTGACGGGTTCTTGCAGGCTGCGGCTTTGGAACTCGGTGGACAGTCGGCTGCTGTTTTTAACATCCAGATGCCGTCGAAAATTGAACGCGATCCAATCTGGTTCTCCTTTATCGAGGAGCGTGTGCGTGAGTGGATCAAAATTCAAGGTATCTGCCCGAAACGGATCATCATTGCCGGATTTATTCCCGCCGACGTGGAAGCGCGCAAGTTCAGCGAATTTATGGAGGCCCTGTCCCTGAAGGATTCTTCGGCTGGATTTTGTGACGTCGCCTTGAAATGCCAGACTGCCAACCCGGCCAATGATATTTACCGGCTGTCTTCTGATGGCTCTGCTGCCTCGCAGGCGGACCGGATACTAGTTCCAAAATCAGCAATTGTTTACTCGGCCGTGCGAACCCACGATGCCCCAATCAAAGCGCCACCCTATGAGATGGCCATGGGATTTACCCAGCTTTGGCCCTCAATTCGCAGCGGATGGGAGGCATCGATTCGCTTCGCATCGTGCTCTTCAGGGTTCGGTCTTTAAAAATTTACTAGAATTCCCAAGGCCGTTTCGGAGCCTTCCAGCCTGGTGGTGGCCAAGCCACGCCAGCGGTCAATGCGCGCGGTAAGAAGCCATTTTCCGGCTGGCTTCAGCGCCAGCATCGCCACACCGGCGCCGCTGAATTCAGCGCGAAACTGCTCGTCGCGCCTTAAAGGTAAATTTGCATCCGTGGCGGGCAGAAGGTACGAGAACTTTCCCCCGGCGAAAAAGTACAGTGGATGGTAAAGGCGCCAGCCTTTCAAGGATTCATATCCGAGGGACAAGATGGAAAGATTTTTTGGCAGATCCGAATCGCTGTCTCTTCTTTTTAATCCTTTGAATCCACCGTAAGCCCCAAGCATCCATCCAGTCGAAAGGCAGTACCGGTAGGTGAGGAAGGGCTGGGTCGCTCCTGGTGCCAGTTGATGTGATGTTTTGGCGGCAGGATAATTCGTTGCGAGCTCAAGGCCCCAATAGGCCTGATCAAATGGGTTTTCCATGCCGGTTTCGCCAAATTCGGCCGTTGCTGCAGCAGCAGCTTCGCCAGCGGTCCCGACAAAAAAAACCAAAAATGCCAGTTTTGCCGCAAGTTGCCCGAAAGATGTCGAAAATATCGATTTTTTTATCATCTTCTGACGTTGCCACAAAAGTGCCGCAGTTTCAAAGGGCGTGCTGGGTACGCTAAATTGGAAGTAGACCAATGCGACTGGTATGGCGGTGACAATGGCGTCTCCCGAGAACATTTCCAGAATTTCGGCTCCCGAGCGTATTGAGCGCCTGTTGGGCAAGGCTTGTGAAGCCAAGCTCGGCGCGATGATGAGATTAAACGAGGCCGACACCATTGCCGTTCGCGGCACGATGGCAGACGTTGAGACCCTGGATGGAATCAGGGTGATTAAAATTGGGGGACTGTCGGTAAAGGGCATGCAGCATCTGACCCATGCCTCTCAGTGTGTGGTCGAGTTGGTTATGATGGATGCGAAGGTTGTGTTTGCCTCGTTCGTCATCAAATTCTTTGGTGACGCGATGTTCATGACCATCCCGGCTGAACTGGTCAACATCGAGCGGCGCAAGAATTCGCGGGTATCAGTCCCGGCAAATCAGGCGGCATTTCTGTCCTTTTCTGGTTGGCATCCGAAGGCAACCGATCTTATCGCGCCACCGAGTGTTTTTGGATTCGAGGGATTTGCGGGATGGATCCGGATCGGGGATCTGAGCATGGGCGGCATCAGTGCGCAAATGCTGACTCCGGGCCCCGTGGGACAATTGGAGCGTGGTTTTAATGATCGCGAGTCCAGGTTGCACCTGCCGTCTCAGGAACCGATCAAGGTTCACAGCATCATTCGCTGGACGAAGAGGATTTCAGATTGGACCAGGAGCAATCCGGCGAACAAGTACACACGAATTTTCAAGATTGGCTGCGAGTTTGTTGATCTTGATCAAAAGGCAACAACGGTTTTGCATCAGGCCATTCGTGATTTTTCGACAGCCAATGCAGTTTAAACGGGGGGTTTGACGATGGCGGCAAAAAAAATTACCGGAAGTCTATTCTGCATGGCGCGTGCCATCGCGCTGTGTGGGGCCTTGACTGGTTGTGCCACGCTAAATTCCATCATTGGCGATGATGACAGCCAAAAAGAAAAAGAAAAAGAAGTTGCCGCCGCAGTGGTGACAACGTCGGGCAATCCGGCGGTGGCTCACCCGTCCTCCAAGGCAATCGATCCCGATGAGATTGCAGACCTTCAATTGAAAATGACCCGCCTTGTTGCCCGCACAGAGGAACTTGAAGAAAAGTTTTCCAGGCAGCAGGAGCGCCTTCAGATCATCGAACGCGGCCTGACGTTGGGGCTTGTGCCCGAGGAGTTGCAGGGGCATGCGAATGACAAGTCGCGTACAACATCCCCCAAGGGTGGCCAGGCCGCAAAGCCGTCCAAATCATCCAAGGCAGTCAAACCAGCAAAAGTCGAAGAGGCAGAGGCTGATGAAGAAGACGAGGTAGAGGCCCCGGTTTCTGTGAGTGCAGTCGCTGACTCTGACCCGGCAAAGGTGGCCGGAGTTGCTGTTGCCGATCGTGACGAATTCAACAAGGCATTTGCCGCAGCCCACGAGGATTTCAGAGCCGGACGGTTTGGCAAGGCTATCGTCGGGTTTTCTGAAATTGGAAAGAAGTTTGATCCCAGCCTGACATCTGGCGTTCAGCAATTTTGGATTGCCAGAAGTTGGGCCGGTTTAAAAGAAATGCAAACGGCGCGGCAGTTGTTTACGGAATTTATTGCCGGACATCCCGATAGTCCGTGGGCTCCCCGCGCGAAATTGGAACTGGCGCGGGTTGAATCTGCTCTGGGCCTTAAGGAAACCGCGATCAAGCGCTTGCGCAATGTCATTGCAGAGCACCCCCTGGAAGATGTTGCTGAGATGGCAAAGGCCGAGGTCGAAAGGATGTCGAAGACCCTATGATCTTTATCCGGGCCATGATTATTTTGGTGACGTTTGCGTCTGGCCAGTCATTTGCTGCCAGTTCTGCCAAGCCAGAGCCATTGAATGATTTTGCCGGGGCCCCGCCCGTCCCCGGAACGCGTCGTGTGCTGGCAGCCGGAGAAGCCCCCGATGATTACACGGTGCAACGCGGCGACACATTGTTTGATATCTGCGAGCAACTTCTTGGAGAGGCCCGCTACTGGCCAAAGCTGTGGGCTTTGAATCCGGAGATCAAGAATCCGCATTTTGTTTTCCCTGGAATGAAGATCAGGTTTTACCCAGGTGATCCCGAAGTGCCGCCGTATTTGCTCGTATCAACCGAGGACGAAGCCCTTCCCGTTGATCAAGGGCCGGTTGCCGCGGAAGATCTGGTCATCGAATCCCCCGCAGAGAAACTGGTGAATGAAGAACAACCTTTCGATCTGGTTGATGCCAAAGACATTCCAGTTCCGGATGACATTGCGCGCGAAATCCTCGTGAGCGGCAAGATATACCGGCGCAGCGACATCGTCGTGGACCTGCCGGCCTTCATCATCACCAACGAAGCCGATCCAGAAGGCTATGTTTTTTCCGGGGGCGACGGAAAAATGTTGGTTGATGACTCCAATGAAATTTTGCTCGAGGAAACGGGCGTTTTTACCCCGGGGAATATTTATACGGTGATCCGGCCATCGGGCGATGTTTCTGATGAAAGTCCTGAGGGCAACGGTCGATTTATGGGACACCGCTATGAGTTTGTTGGACACGTTCGGGTCGTGCGCGCTTCGGAATCCGGACTGTATCGCGGAGTGATGGTCGACACGCGCCTGCCCCCCGAATCTGATGATTTGATTGTGCCATTTGTTGCCACTCGCAAACAGTTTGTCCCAGGAGTCAGTGGTCCTTCCAAGGAAGTGCCGTCAACGGTCATTGGTTTTGACCGCAGCCTTCAAGACATTGGCAGCGAAGGCAATTTCGTATTTTTGAAATTGCGAGTTCGTGGTTCGGTGACCGAAGGTGATCTTCTGGAAGTATACAACCGGCCAGAATTTGTGAATGCCCGATCGGGAACACTTTTCTATCCTGATAAAGTCCAGCGCGCCACGGTGCGTGTTGTCGACGTGCGCGGCTCCATTGCAACGGCCTACATCATTAGCGCCAAAGGTGCGGTTGTCACCGGGGACACCACGACACGCAAGTCCCTTTGATGACATCAGGGTAGAGGCTGTAGATCCTCCGTGAACGTTTACGGAGGTTGGCCAATGAGTATTTCCATCCTGAATTTTTCGACGGCAATCCTGCATGTGGCTTCTCAGAAGGCAAATCGTTGGATCCGGCCTCCCGATCCAGCGGTCTTTGCGGCATGCCTGAACACGGGGATCTGCTCCCTTTGGGATGATGGTCCACTTCCTGATCCTGCGGCTGCAAGTCGGGGTGATTGGAACGAGGTGGTCAAACGGCTAGTCCCCGCCATGCCGGAAGTATTTCCCGAAAAAATTGCGGCCGACCTGGATGGTCTGGTTCGTGCGTGTCACGATTTTTTCGTGGCGCTTCGAAGTGCTGGGGCTGCCTACATTCCATTTTGGAGCGAGGGTTATCCAAGATTGCTGCGCCAGATTTCGGATCCACCCATGGGCCTGACCATCGCCGGTGATGGAGCCTTGCTGCTGCGGCCGTCCGTCGCTGTGGTGGGGTCAAGGTTTGCGGCAAATTGGGCGTTGGAATGGGCAAATGATTTTGGCAAGCTGTCTTCGGCGGCGGATATTCCGGTCGTGAGCGGTGGTGCTTATGGTTGTGACGCCGCGGTGCATAACGGGATGCTGGCGGCCCGCTTCGACGGTGTGCCAGCCATTGCCGTGTTTGCGGGAGGACTCGGGAGCCCCTATC
>CANJZQ010000020.1 GCA_947479535.1 Oligoflexales bacterium
GTTTGGGATACTCAAGCTTTTCGAGTTCTGCGATCCGTTCTTCGTACTCGATCCCTTCCATTTTCATTTCAGCCATTTTCTCGGTTTTCAACCGGTCCAACTGGCGGCGCAGGATCAACTCTGGATTTTCGACGATGGCCTCGGCCAGGGTCAGGAGGTCGAGGGCATAGTTTTCGCTGTAGGGGTCAACCAACTTGACGGTATCGATCAGGTAAAGTGCCAGCGCATGATGGATCGAAAAATCTTCTTGCAGATCGAGGTTGATTTGCAGTCCCCGCCGTCTGGTTTCCGGATCTGGATCGGTAAATCCAATGATTTTCCGTTCGACCAGCGAGCGGAACATTTGAAACGCGACTTTGCGATGCCGCTCTTTTTGATTGGGCGTTTCATGGGACCGGTTGATCAGGGTGCGCATCTCGCGGCAGCCGTCGCCCGGCCGGGAAACGACGTTCAGCAACATGCCATGTGATACCTGGAACTGTGATGTTAAAGGCTCAGGCTCGGCGGCAATCAGTTTGTCGAAAGTTTCCTTGGTCCACATCAGGAACCCTTTTTCAGGGGGGCCTTTCCGGACCATTTTACGCATCTTCTTTGGATCATGTCCGGCCTTGGCCTCAAGGCGGCGATTTTCAACAACGTGCTCCGGTGCCTGCACGACGACCAGGCCTTCGGTGTCGAACCCCTTGCGTCCAGCGCGACCACTGATTTGACGGAAATCGCGAACGCTCAACAGGGTGGTCTTTTGACCGTCGTATTTGCATAATTTTGTGAACAGGACGCTGCGAATGGGGACGTTGACGCCAACACCGAGGGTGTCCGTTCCGCAGATGACTTTTAACAAGCCACGCTGGGCCAGGCGTTCGACCATGAGGCGGTATTTCGGCAGAAGGCCCGCATGATGGATGCCGACGCCATGCTTTATGATGCGCTGGATGTCCTTGCCATATGGGCTTGAAAACCGGATTCCAAACTCATTCAGGGCTGCGGCAATCATTTTCTTTTCGTCTTTTGTGCAAACCTCGATGCTCATGAGGTTTTGGGCCTGCTCGGCGCATTCGCGTTGGGTGAAATTGACCAGGTAAACAGGCGACTTGCCACGGGTCATTAGATCTTGAATGGTCTCGTGCAGAGGAATTTCCTGATACTGATGCGTCAACGGGACGGGGCGCTCCAGGGTCTTGATGACGGCGACTTTGCGTCCATTCAAACGTTGTAATTCGTCTGCAAAAAAAGTCATGTTGCCGAGGGTGGCTGACATCAGCATGAAACGCGTGTGGGGCATCGTGAGCAGGGGAATCTGCCAGGCGACGCCACGCTCGCGATCCGAGTAGTAGTGAAACTCATCCATGATGACGTCATGAATTCCGGATTTGGCGCCTTCGCGCAGGGCCAGATTGGAAAGGATTTCAGCGGTGCAGCAAATGATGGGGGCCTGGGCATTGATTGAAGCGTCGCCGGTGATCATACCAACGCGTTCCGGGCCAAAGTCCTGACAGAGGGCGAGGAATTTTTCGTTCACCAGGGCTTTGATCGGACACGTGTAGTAGGAACGTCGTCCCTGAGCCAGGGATTGAAAGTGCAGGGCGGTGGCGACCAGGGATTTTCCGGATCCGGTCGGGGTGTTCAGAATGACGTTGTTTCCATCGTACAGGGCGAGGATGGCTTCTTCTTGGGCGGGATACAGGGACAGGCCTTTTGACGACGCATAGGTCAAAAAGCGGTCGAGGATCTCATCCGAGCCTGGTTCAATTCCCGTGGGTATTAATTCGAATAGTGGAAATTGGGTCATAGGGTTGGTTCACGGCCGGAAGTAAATCATGGTTTTTTATTCTTGGATCAGCCGCCGGTAGACAAGTCCCGGTGAGATCCCGGGCAGGCCGTTGAAGCGCAAGTAACTGCGCGGCCAGAGCTGCGGATCAAACACCATCGGCACTGGGGCAATCCCGAGGGTTTTGGCCACCAGTTCAGAGCAGTAAAGGGCTTGGTTGTTCCAGGAAAATCCATGGTCGTAAGGTTGGCCAATAAATCCATCGACCAGATCCAAACGTGGTTTGAACCATTTGGGGACGCTGATGACGTGGGCAATGCGGCCATACTTTTCCAAGTTTGCCCCAGAGACCCATTCCACGCCGGCAGCGGGGTGGGCGTGCAACCAGCCGCCATCGATTGAAACGGCCATGTGGGCCCAGGGGAAATTTGGTTCAACGCGGACCAGATTGCCGCGGGCATCACGCACTTCCAAAAAAGCAACTTTGATGGTTTCGGTTCGAGGGTTCGCTCGGGCCGCGGTTGTATAAGTCATGCCTGTTAAGGTCATGATCGCGCAGGCAGCCAAGGCAAGCAGCATTGATTCAATTTGAAATCGGGTTATGAACATCGGGGGGGAACATATCTGCTTGTTGGTCAGGAGGGAAGAGAGGATCCTTCGCTACGCTCAGGATGACGGGGATCAGGCTCAGGGTCAGGATGACGGGTGGGTTACTTCCAGCGGGCATGCATCCAGAAATATTGGTCCGGGTGGCGGCGGATGATGGTTTCGACGGCCGCATTAAATTTTACCGAATGGTGAAGGATGTCCGCGGATTCGTCTTCAGTTTTTTCCAGATGGATCTCCGGCAGGAATTCAATTTCCATCCGCCTTGTGCCGGGAATGCGATGGATCATTGCCGGGACCACCGGCGCGGGACACTTGCGCCAGATGGCGGCAAGGCTTGTGTTGGTTTTTGCGGGCACCCCAAAAAACGGCAATTTTGGTTCGCCTGGGCGCGATTGATCCATCACAAATCCGATGAGTTGGTTGGCAGCCAGGGCCCCGCGGATCGCAGCGTAGGCATCGCCCTTTTTTTGCCGTTTTATGGTCAAGAAGTCATTATATGCCCGAAGGTCCTCGACCCGCCGGTTCATCGACGGCCCACCAACTTTTTTGACAATGACGTGAGCTGGGGCAACAAAGCGCGTCAGCCCTGATCCGAGGGCCTCCCAATTGCTCAGGTGGGTTGCGATCGCGTACATCCCCTGGCCACGGCCGAGAATTTCCTGGGCGTATTCAGGATTTTTTACGGTGACATCCTTGCTGATGTTACGGCGGCTCGAAGCGAGGAACTCAATCATGGTCAAACAAACGTGATAGAGGCTGATTCTGGCGGTCTTTGTTCTGACAACGGAATCCATTTCGGGGAAGGCGATGGCAAGATTTTCGACCATCAGGTTGCGGCGCAGGTGCAGCCCATCAAATAAAATGAAGGCGAGTCCACGGGCCAGATACTCCTGACCTTTCTCGCCAAGCGAGGCGCAAAGAACACCGATGGCAGCGAGAAGGTTGTACATGGGTTTTTCCTTCCGTGGAGGAAAGACGAAATTTTCAGAAATTAACGGTGGAGCCTGCCGTTATGGTCATGATGTCGGTCTGGTAATGGCCGGGATTGGCTCCTGCTGCTGATACAGTCCGTGATCCCCACACATTCATCATTCCAACATCAAAATTGCCAAACCGTGTGTCAGAACTATGGGCCAGAAGCCCGATGGCGTGGCGATCAACGCCATTGGAAAGTCCAAAGCCTGGGCCCATGACGGTTGTACCGCCCGAATTCAAAGTGCCGCCTTCGCCCCATGGTGAGGGTAAATTGGCTACGGAACCACTAATGGTCAGGGTTGGGATGGCGGCCCACGAAAGGCGAATGCCTGTTTCCGTGATGTCATGGATGTCCGCGCCAGTGGATTCCGATGCGAGGCCTTCGCGCATGATACCGGAAGCAGCTCCCCACATTCGGTGGTTCATGCTGAATTCGGTGCGGACATCACCAACTGGAACGCTCCAGCCGGCAGCCAAGACCGCTGGTTCAAAGGAGACCGCTTCGGGTTTCGACCGGGGAATGCCTCCGGCCATGCTGCGCTCGCCCAAGTATGTTTTGCGGACGGAACTTGTCAGGGCCGCAGCAACACTTCCGAGTTTTGAATCGGCGCGTATACCGGCGATGCCCCGGGTGAAGTCATTGCTCATCTTTTGGTCGAGTATTGCGGTTGCGGAACCGACCACCTGAGCCGATATTGAGCGGGTTTCCATCGAATGGATTATCCCCGATCCGATGTTGATGCCGGGGGCCACGGACCAGGATGCCGCAAGGGCGGTTTTGATGGTTTGATCGTTGTTCTCGACGTTCAAAGAATGGGTTGCATCACCGATTGGCTGGGGGATGCCGTCGATGATCAACCCGCCGCTCTTTGCCGGAAAGATGGTCAAGGCAGCGCGCAACCTCGGATCAAAGACCGACCCTGTGATTCCTGCGGTGGCCACGGGGGATTTGACTTCGACAAATACCTGATCGAATTGCGGGTGTTCGTAAGCCATGCGGGCGCGAATGAGGCCGGCTTCGAGGTAGGCTTTCTTTTGTGCCCTTTCCAGACCGAGATTTGCCGGGTTGTAGAGGGCGGCCGGCGCGGATCTGGTGGAAATCGCGGATTCCATCCCGGAGGCCTTGGCCTCAACACCAGCCGGGAACATATCCTGTGCCTGGGCAAGGCCTGCTGTCAAAGCGAAGCCCGCCAAAGCGCCCGTCATTGCACCCAGCAATCTATCCGGCAAGGCGATGTTCACAAAAGTGTTCGTGAATTTAAAACGGCAGTGGGTTTTCACGGTTGCAAGCCCGTTGGACTGCAAAAATTCTCAAAGGCATCGTCCATCAGGTTCATGCAATATTCAGCATGAACGTCCATCATGATGCCGGTGATTGGGCTTAGGCTGTTGTAGGTGCGAACGAGGGATCCGATCCAGGTGTCATCGCCCGGAAAATTAATGCTTTTGCGAGTGCGCTTGATGACTTTCACCAAGGACTTTTCGCCGGAATTCATGAAGTATTCTGATTCGCCTTGCATCCGGGTGATCGCATCGACATAGGGTTGTTCGTTCATGACGCTCTCACGCCCCAGTTTGTCCACGATCACGCGGACAGAATAGTCGGCTTCGGACAGTTGCTGCTTTTTCACCATGTAAGTCATTTTTGGGTTTGGATTAAAAATGAAGCGGATGATGATCCGGTGGCTCTCGATCGGGGCTTGTTCCAATTCCACCCTGGCGCAGTTCACCTCGCCATCAAAAGTGTCGACCCAGTAGGGGCCGTAGCTTTTCGCAGCCTTCTTTGCGTCCTTGGCCGGGAAGTTTGGGGCAGGAGCATAGGGGACAATCGTGGCCTCGCCAGTTGCTTCGTCGCGGTAGCAGAACGTCCTGATTTTACCTGTGTTGGGTGTCCACAACATGGAGCGGATGCAAACCGCAGCCGTCGGGCATGCGCCTTCGATTTCATCGTTGCCGACGATGCGCTCCAGGCGCTGGGTGCCGCTTTCGCTTTCGCCGCCGACAAGCACGCCAAGATCAGCGCTTCCCGAGATTCCGTCTTGAAAGAGTTTGCTGACTCCCGTGGCTTCGTCCCCGTAGGTTTGCCGGCCGTAAAATAAAACGGATTGATTGCCCTCAAAATATTTCCGGAGGTACTTCGAACCCGGCATGGACCAGGGATTCAAAAGGTCTCCCGACGAGGTGATGAAGCGAAAAGAGCCCGGATCAACGGCACCTTTAAAAAGGATGGAGGCCACAATGGTGTCGGGATTTACAGGATCGACCTTTACAGCAGCCGGAGTGCTGCCCGGAATTTCCGCGTCGCCAGGATCCGTGACCGGAGCCGCGTTCACAGGGGGGCGGCCGTAGTCTTTGGGTTCGTCGTAGTGTGGCCTTCGTTCAACGCGTCCGCAGGCTGCGCCAACGGCAAGCAAGACCGTTAAAATCAGGCAATCAATTGGTTTGAATGGCATCAGTGGTTGTTCCGGGTTTTCAATAGGTGAGCAGGTCCAGCTCCGGTGGAGCCTCGCGGACCAGAGAGTTTGTGTAGCGATTTTCCATTTCCAGGCGGTCGAGTTTCAGCATTTTGACCAGGGCGATCTGATGTTGCCCCATATCCGGAACCAGTCGCTCTTCAATGGTCAGGAGCTTTTCTCGTCCATCGGGAAGTTTGGAAACCAGGGTCATATTGCGGCGGGACTTCAGGCCTTCCAGATTGGCGACGGCCTGATTAAAAACGGCGACCAGGTTGGTGTCGATGCGCAGGATGTTGACTTCACCAAGAAAGCCAAACTTGGCGAGTCCGTTGACCTCGAAGTTGTAATGAAAGGTGGTGGTGTTTTCGTTTCTCGTGATCCCGTGTCCATCCGGAGTGATGGTGGCAGCGCCAGGGATTTCAAAGGTTGAACGGAATGCTTTCGGATCCAATGCGACAAGCATGAGCGTTCCGGGATAGGAAAAATTCGCAGGACCGGCATTAAGGGCATAAGCCGACAGGTATTCGAAATCCGTCGCATACTGATCGGTAACTGGTGTCGACTTGAGCACACGGATGTGTTCGCTGGAAGGCCCGACACCATTCCAGCCGCAGCCTTCGCGGAGCAAGTTTACCAGTTTGCCTTGGCGGCAAATGGCATCCATGCTCGATGAGAAATCTTTTTTAAGATTTACAGGAGTGCGCTCGCAAAACTCTTTGATCGGAGCTGGCAAAGATTTTACGGCGGCCCAGCATTCACCGCTGCCTGCTGGTGCCATCGGCGTCATTGGTGTCGGGAGTAGAGGTGCTGTGGAGTTATCGCCCGTGTCGATCTTGGTCGAGCCACAGGACGCCATGACCCAAACCGCTCCGCAGGCAGTGAGGCTCACGAATAAAGCTGCCAGGTGGCGGCGAATTGTTTTCACAATGCAGCCCAAACATCCCCCTTGAAAGGTCTATGAGGCTTCGGGGTTTATAGTCCTTTGTAGGCATTTGGTGAACCTTTTTCCGTCGACGCGTTTGCCACAGATCGAGTGTTCACGTTTCAGGCAGCTTTGGTTCAAACTGTCAATCGATCGGGCAATTCTGTCCCATAAGTCTCTCTGATATTTGTGTAACTATCCAAAATCATTACTTTATTCAAGTAAGTTCCCGCCCCGTCCGCCATGCACGAAATTTGCAATGTTTCAGTCAATTCGTTTCTTGACGTCATCTGCCGGGAGGCTGCTCCGTGAAAATCCGCGTCGCAATCCTAGTTCCATTAATGATGTCCGCGTGTTGGAATCAACCGGTGGCGGTCACAAAAGCCTTCGCCCCAACCCACGACGTCACGGTCCAGATTGCGGCAAATGCCTCGTCCCCAGGGCAGTTGGACGTCCAGCTCGCAACGTCAAAATACGATGAATTGGGCATGTGCGTCTTTGGCGAAGGCGGCGATTCGGCAATCCAATGCCAGGCAACCTTGCCCGAGTATCTGCCGGCCATTCGTCAGGGCGGGGAAGGGAAAACAAGGATTTTTGGTTTTACCCAGCCCTTCAGCCCTAGTGCCGCGACGCGCTTCGTCGTGATCGACAGCCTCACCGGCAAGGTCGTGCGGAAATTTCGCCTGGTCGACCGCAATGGCAACCCGCTCATGGTTGGCCTCGCTGCAATCGATCGCGGCGTCCTGGAGCAAGAGCTAACCCATGTTGCATCCGACGAGTTCAACGGGCGCCTCGCGGCGACCAAGGATCACGAAAAGGCTGCGGATTTCATCATTTCAAATCTTGAAAAACTCGGTATCGGGCCAGTCCCAGGGCACGATTATCGCCAGGCCTTTACCTTGAGCCGGGGACCACTCTCCGGTCGGACCACCCACAACATCGTGGCGATGATCGAAGGCAGCGATCCCGTGCTAAAAAATGAATACGTCGTCCTCGGGGCCCATTTGGACCATGCCGGGACGATGTCCCTTGGTCACACTTGTTCGTTTGGCGCTGGCAACGACCCCATCTGCAACGGGGCAGACGACAACGGTTCTGGAACCATCGCCGTGCTCAATACGGCCAAGGCCCTGGCTGCCGTTCGCGGGCAATTGAAGCGCAGCGTCGTCATCATGTGGTTTTCCGGTGAAGAAGAAGGCCTTCTTGGTTCGAAGTATTGGGTCAGTGATCCGTGGATTCCCCTTCAAAAAACGGTCTATATGGTCAACGTTGACATGGTCGGTTACATGGAAAGCAACGGCAAAAAACTCCTTGCCCTTGGCGGTGGAACGTCCGAAGCCGGCCGACGGATTCTGGCGGCGGCCGGGGAGCGCTATCCCGCGATTAAAGTCAGCATTTCCGACCGGGCCGGAGGCGGCAGCGATCACGTGCCCTTCATGAACAACGGAATCCCCGGGGTCTTTTTTAACACCGGAGTCAGCAACAACACAAACTACCACCGGACCTCAGATCATCCCGATCTCATCGATTATGAGGGCATGCATATCGCCACCAAGATTGTTTTTGAGACGGTCCTTGAGGTTTCCCGTTCAGCGACAACGAAATCGGGTGGCTATGACGCCGGATTTTCAGGGGGCGATTACCGGCCTTCCCTGGTGTCCCCGGAAGAACTCGAACAAACCTGCCATCACTTGATCCAGAACCCTTACCTGCAGTAGCTTTCTGACTCCCGCTGCATCCGGCGGGCGGGAGTCTTTCATGAAACCCTTCGCAGATTTTACCTTTGGCCTGACGTCATTCATTGCAGGCATCCGCTGGCTGGGAAAGCATCCGGCATGGCTGGCTTTGCTTCTGGTCCCCTTTGTGATCGCCGCCGGGACTTTCTCTGCCGGCGTCTGGGCGTTTTTTGAATACAGCAGCAACCTCTACGATTTCTTGCTTTTTGCGCGTCCGGCAGACCCCTGGAAACTGGCTGCCTGGTACGCCCAGAAAGGGGCGGTCGGCGCGGCGATGTTCCTGTTTGTTTTGGGGGTCAGTGTTGTCGTAGCCGCTGTGCTGGCTTCACCCGTTTTTGACCGGGTTTCACTTGCGGTCGAGCGGGACATTTTGGGCACCAGTGCAAGCCGGGCCGCAGCACCGTTTTTTTCCGTCCGCATGGCCCTCGATGAATTCAAAAAAGGTTTGATCAGTGTGGCCCTGCCCTTGGGCGTCTTGATGGTGCCGGGTCTTAACGTTTTGACCCCAGTGGTGACCGCGCTGGTCCTCGGTTGGAACCTTTACGACTATCCGTTTGCCCGGCGTGGGTTGTCTCTTGGTTTGCGGATAAAAATTGCCCTCAAGGACGCCCCGGCTCTGATTGGGTTGGGGGTCTGGCTGATATTTCCTCTGGCGCAGGTTTTCCTCATGCCGTTTGCCATCGTCGGCGCGACCTTGATTGCTTGCCGGACATTGCAAGTAAGGGCCACATCAGTCTAAAATTTCGGGTGATAGGGTCAGTCAACTTTTGTCTAAGGGGGCAAGGATGCTCATGCGGTCCATTCGGAAGTCACGCAATTCAGTGTCGGTTAAAGGCGCGGCGGTTGTACTGGTTGCAGGGGCCATTGCACTTTATGCATGCAGCAAGGACGATGATGGAAGTGGCGCAAGTATCGGCGCGCCACAGGCCTATCCCCCAACGGCTGCGGTGACTCCGGGCCAGCTGGTGATCGCCGCTGGCACAGGTTCTTCCTCGTTTGTCGGAAAGAAAACCGCGGCAACCAGGGCCAACCCTGACTCCGCGGCATCTGCGGCCGCTCTTGGCACATTGGTCGCGGTGGAGCCTTCTACCGATGGTGAAAAAACGGCGATGCTCGATACCGTAAAGCAGCGCTTGTTTTCGGAGGGGCCGACCAACCTTCTGAAGCTGGTCAAAAATGTCGACGATCGCATGAAGGAATACGACACCCGTGTTGCTGGCATGTCGGCGGCGCCCGAATGCTTGAGCAGCACTCCCGTCGATCTTTCAACGGTTTTTAGCGTGCCTGCGGCATCCGGCACCACGACGTTTCCTCTGTTTGGTCAGTGCCAGGAGACGATCAATAACGGCGGCATGACGCTGATGTTCGGTAAAAAAGATACCGATTGGTACCTTGTGGACGGCGCGTCTGCAGACCTGGACGGTTCAGCTAGTTGTGTGTTCAGCATGTCAAAGATCAGCGGGACGAGCGACGCCGATCGCGTGGTCGACGGTTACATGGTCGTGGACTATGAGGGCAAGACCGACAACTTCACCGGATCCACGACTTTGATGCATTTCAAAGCAGACGTGGCGGCAGGAACCCTTGAATTCACGGCAGGTGGCATCGGCATTGGCCCGAACCAGGTGCATACGAAGAGCAACGCGGAGTACCTGTACATTCAAACCCAGGACCGCAGCCTCAGCGGATCTGCGTCGCTGTATCATGCTTGTTTCAGTGCGGTGGATCTATCCCTCACGACCCTTTCGAATTGCAGTGCGCTGCAAAGTTCGTTGACTTTGGTATCCCTTGGGACAACCGCTGCGGGAAGTTACATTGGCGGCGGGTCATCTCACAGCGTACCGGCAACCGATTCCAACAATGTGGATTTGACCGGTTTGTATGCCGGATACTGCGGGAAGCTCTCGACGGCGTTTTCTGGCGTGGCGGCCTTTAAATAAGGCCAAATTGCCGTCATCCCGAGGCGGAGCCTCCGGGCCTCCCTGGGCGGAGCCTTCACGTCATTCTGAGCGAAGCGAAGAATCCTCTCTTCGCTCAGGATGGCGGGCCGGGTTCTGGGTGGCGGGCCGTGGGTCAGGATGCTAGGGTAGGCCGAAGATTTGCAGGCAGTTTTTTGAGTTCAGGCCAAGCGAGCACCAGTGAGTTTTGTTCATCTCCACATACACAGCGAGTATTCCCTTCTTGATGGCGCGATCCGGATTCCGGCCCTCATAAAAAAAGTAAAATCCCTGGGCCACGACGCCGTGGCGGTAACGGACCATGGCAACCTGTTTGGCGCCGTGGAGTTTTACATCAAGGCCAAGTCCGAAGGCGTCAAGGCGATCATTGGCTCCGAAATCTTTATCGAGCCGCGCCCTGCGACCGTTGAATATATGAAGCGCGAAGGCGCTGTAGCGCCCGAATCAGATTCGTTTCATCTGGTTTTGCTGGCGAAGGACAACGCCGGATACAAGCGCCTGATCCGCATCGTCAGCCGCGGGTACTTGGAAAACTTAAAGGAAGTGCCCGTTTGCACTCCTGGCCATGTCGACGAGCGCGCAGGGAATGACTTGTTTGCCCTGTCGTCTTGCCAGCGCGGAGAATTTGCCTATCTCGTTCGCGAATGGAAGCACCAGTCCGATCCTGAATTGGCGCAGGCGGCATACGATGCCCTGAAGGCCCATGTCGAGGCCACCTTGGCCGCGGTTGGTCCGGGCAATTACTTTATCGAATTGATTGACAATAATTTGCCAGCCCAAAAGGCCCTGTTGCCGGATCTCGTTGAGGCTGCGCAGCATTTTGACTTGCCTCTGGTCGCCACGTCAGATGCCCATTACTTGAACCCCGATGATGCAGAGGCGCACACGATCCTTTTGGGTATCAAGCATGACATGAAAGTGACGAGCCTGCGCGGGCGCAACCGTTCGGCGCGATTTCATGTCCTGGACAATGACGAGTTTCAGAAGGTCTACGGCGCATGGCCCGAAGCCGTCGCCAACACGCGAAAGATTGCTGATGCATGTCAGGTTAAATTCGAATTCGGTAAATACTTCCTGCCGAAATTTCCCGTTCCTGCCGGCGAAACGGCCGATGATTATTTAAAGCGCCTGGCCGAAGAAACCCTGGAAGAACGCCTCGTGGCACTTGGCGAAAGCTACGGCGCGAAGTTTGACGCAGCCGCAAAAGAAAAATACCGGGCACGACTGGCGTTTGAACTCGATGTGATTTTGAAAATGGGTTTTGCCGGTTATTTTCTGATCGTTCAGGATTTTATCAACTGGGCCAAAGACAATGGCATTCCCGTTGGACCTGGGCGGGGATCTGGTGCTGGATCTCTCGTGGCGTATGCCCTGCGCATCACGGACTTGGATCCGATTCGATTCAATTTGGTGTTCGAGCGGTTTTTGAATCCTGAACGCGTGTCCATGCCCGACTTCGACGTCGACTTCTGCCAGGATCGCCGCGATGAAGTCATTCAATACGTAACGCGAAAATACGGCGCTGAAAATGTCGCACAAATCACAACATTTGGAAAAATGCTGGCCAAGGCTGCGGTGCGCGACATCGGGCGTGTCATGGAGATTGGCTATACCAAGTGCGACCGCATCGCCAAACTGATCCCGAACAAGATTCCCGACAAAAGCGTTGTGAAGCTCAAGGACGCCATGGAAGTCGAACCTCGTTTGGCGGAAGAGGCCGGACGCGATGACGCCGTGGCTGGTCTTCTGGAAATGGTGGGGGCTCTGGAGGGTTTGTCCCGTCATACGTCCGTCCATGCCGCCGGCATCGTCATGTCCGATGGTCCCATGGTGGATTACGTTCCTGTTTACACCACGGATGTCGACGGACTGATCACCCAATATGAAATGAAGATGGCCGAAAAGGTCGGCCTCGTGAAATTCGACTTTTTGGGGTTGAAGACCCTGACGGTGATTGACCGTGCGGTGAAGCTCATCCGCGCCAGCAAGAAACCGGAATTTAACATCGACCGGATTCCGTTGGAGGATCCGGCCGTCTACCGGATGGTCAGTGCGGCCCACACGGTGGGTGTGTTCCAGCTTGAAGGCTCGGGCATGCAGCAGCTTCTGGTCAAAGTGAAACCGTCCACGTTTGAAGACATCATCGCCGTGGTTGCCCTGTTTCGCCCAGGTCCACTTGGTTCAGGAATGGTGGACGATTTCATCGAACGAAAGCACGGTCGCCAGCGCATTGATTATCCGTTGCCGCAACTTGAATCCATTTTGAAGGAAACCTACGGGATCATCCTCTATCAGGAGCAGGTCCAGAACACGGCCGCGCGACTGGCGAGTTACAGCCTTGGCGAGGCCGATTTGCTGCGCCGCGCCATGGGTAAAAAAAATCCTGAAGAAATGGCAGCGCAAAAATCCCGTTTCGTTGCCGGGGCAACGGCCAACGGCGTAGACCTTGCCAAAGCCGATAGCATTTTTGATTTGATGGCCAAGTTCGCCGAATACGGATTCAACAAATCCCACTCGGCTGCCTACGGCCTGGTTAGTTATCAGACGGCGTACCTGAAGGCACACTTTCCTGAAGAGTACATGGCCGCCATCATGACGTGCGACTTGGACAAGACGGATAAAGTCGTCCGGTACCTGTCGGAATGCCGGCGCATGAAATTCAAGGTTTTGCCGCCGGATATCAATCGCAGCCACATCGAATTTGATGTGGTGGGCAAGGCCAGCATCGGTTTTGGGTTGGGTGCCATCAAGGGCATCGGTACTGCAGTCCTTGAGGATCTCATCAAGGAACGTGAGGCCAGCGGCAAATTCCAAAACCTGACGGATCTGGCGCAGCGGGTGAATTTGCACCGCGTTGGAAAAAAGACCCTTGAACTACTGATCCAGGCAGGCGCTCTGGATGGTTTTGACATGTCGCGTCCCCACCTGATGGGGATTGTTGGTGATCTCGTCAAGTTTAGCGAAACCCATCACGGCGCCAAAAATGCCGGACAAATGGGCCTGTTTGACGGAATGATGAATGACGATGATGAGGCCGACGATCCTGCTGAGGCCGGTAATCTGAATCATGTTGCCAAAGTCGGACACGAAAATCCGGCTTGGGGCCCAGGCCCCGGCAACGTCAAACCGGCTCTGACGCCGCTGGAATGGCTCGCGTTGGAAAAGAAGATTTTGGGTGTTTACGTCAGTGCCCACCCGTTGGATTTTTATCGCGAAGACGTGAGGATGTTCTCAAAGTCGCGGCTGGCTGATGTGGAGCAGCTCACCGGAAAAGGTCCTGTGGGTTTGGTGGCCGTGTTTCAGGCGGTGCAGGAGCGACTTACCAAAACCGGCAATCGTATGGCCTATGTGACTCTTGAAGATGACAGCAGTGAGCTTGAGGCGCTTTGTTTTTCACGGGATATCCCAGAGCAATACCCCGTCCAGGGTGCACCAGTGGTTGTGATCGGTTCCATGTCTGAGGGCTTCAATGGGGGCCCAGCAAGGTTTAAACTGGAGCGGATGATTCCATTGGAGCAGGTTCGGGCTGAACGGGTGCAGGGGCTGGAGATGCGAATGCGTTTGAGTTCCGTCAAGGACCCCGACTCTCTCAGTTCAAATGGGCGGGATCAATTGCAACGCCTCAAGGAAGTTTGCAATCTTCACAAGGGCAGCGTTTCGGTCAATTTTAAATTGCTGATGAACGATGTTGAAATCGCGGTGGCAGCGCCAGACCTTTCGGTTGATGTTACCGACGCCTTTTTGGAACAGCTTTCCGTACTGCCGATTGATGGTTTTGCGGTAAGTTATAAACTGGGGAACAAGGCGGCCCCGCTTTTAAAGGGATGAGACCATGTCTGGATTGAATGTTTCCATCGCGAAATTCTTCAACGCCGTATCCAAAAGCAACATGAAAAAGCCTTGCGAGGATTTTTATGATCCAGGCGCGATTTTTGAAGACCCGATGGTCAAGCTTGAGGGGCGCGATAAATTAGTCAGCTACTACACGCGCCTCTACGACAACGTCGTTAAGATTCACTTTGAAGTCACCAGCGAAATTTGTGTGGGCGATGAAACGTATGCCCGTTGGACGATGCACCTGAACCACAAGCGCCTCAAAGGCGGCAATAAAATTTCAGTGGACGGTTGCAGCTATGTCCGGTCGCGGGATGGCAAGGCGATTTTCCACCGTGACTACTTTGACCTTGGCAGCATGCTATACGAGAATATCCCTGGATTTGGTGCTTTGACGAAAATCGTGCGCGGATTTGCTGCAGGAAGTCATTAAATTGAAGGACGTCGAACCTCAATCCGATGTGACCAATCTGGATGCCTTGATGGAGGGCATCGCTCCGCGCCGGGATTGGCGTGAGCGGTATTTTTCAATCAAACGAATCGTGGTGGTTGCTTTGGTGGTTTTTATCCTGTGGTTCATCCCGTGGGTTCCGCGGCTTCTCATTGGCAGCGTCACGGTGAAACAGTGGACCAAGAAAAAGGGATTGACCCATGTGGTGGTTGGTCCCGGTGAGCCAAACTGGGTCGGTCGAAAACAAATTTCGAAGAATGTGTTCAATGCCATTGTCGTGGCGGAAGACGGACGTTTTTATCAGCACCATGGCCTGGATTTTTTAGAAATCGAAAAAAGCATCGAACTCAACCGGAAGAAAAAGCGTTACGTTCGGGGCGCATCGACCATCACGCAGCAGGTCGTCAAGATGGCGTTTCTGTCACGCGAGAAGACGATCATTCGCAAGGCCCGTGAAGCAGCGGGGACCCTGCTTCTGGAAGCCATCATGTCAAAAGAGGACATTTTGGAGTGGTACGTCAACCTTGCTGAATTTGGTGACGGCATCTACGGAATAAAGGCGGCGGCTGAAAAGTATTTTGGCACTAAACCGTCCTTGCTCACCATCGAACAGGCAGCGCATTTGGGGTTGGTGATCCCAAGTCCAAACTCATGGTCCGCAGGGCTGCGCAAACGGGAATTGACTCCCTTTGGCGAACGCCGGTTTGCTAAAATTGTTTTGAATATGCGGCGGCAGGGATACATCACCCAGCAACAGTGGATCCGTGCCCTGGCAACCGGGAACTTTGGTCGACCCCTGGTGTCTTACGAAGCTTATCTTGCGGAAGCCAATAAAGATCAGTGCTTGAAGGGTGACCAGGAAGCATGCCGGCGTGAGGCCGGCGCTGCAGACGATGAAGACGGCGATGGCTTGGAAGATCCGGAAGTGACCACCTTGGATGCGCCAGATTCAACAGAGGCTTCGGAACCAACGTTCCAAAGCCAAACTCAGGGCATTTCGCCGTGAAACCCCATGAATTGAGTGCGAAAGAAAAATTTATTTCCTGGGTGATCTACTTTCTTCTTCAGGTTTTTGCGCGGACTTGGCGCTATCACTACGTTGGTAAAGAAAACCTTGTGATGGCGGCTTCGACGGTCAAGTCGGGCGCCTATGCGTTTGCGCTGTGGCATGAAAATATTCTCGCGACCCTGGCAGTGATGCGCGGGACTCGAATGGCTCCGCTCGCAAGCCTATCCAGAGACGGAGCCATTGTTACGTCAGTTATGGAACGGATGCATTTCAGGACCATTCGCGGAAGTAGTTCCAAAGGCGGACCTGCAGCCCGGGATGAATTGGTTGCGGTGACCGCTGATGGCTATTTACCGACGTTGACCGTGGATGGTCCGCGTGGTCCGAGGCGTGTTTTGAAGTCAGGAATTGTCGATATTGGGCGTCGGACAGGCGTTGCCGTCGTGCCACTTGCTGCGGTAGCGGATCGCAGTTGGGTTCTTCATAAAAGCTGGGACCAGTTTCAAGTTCCGAAGCCATTTGCGACGATTCATGTCGTTTACGGTGAACCAGTTACAGTCCCGGCTGGCGCCAGTGGATTGGCCTTTGGTCAAATGCGGGCTGCGGTCCAGGCGGCCCTGGATTCGACGCAGGCGGCAGCGGAAACACTGGCAACAAAATGCCGCTGACTCTTGGCAAATGCCTGCAGACACCAGTCCAAGAACCAGCTTTGGTTTGGCCTCTTAAAAAATTGAAAAAATTTCTTGTGGTTTCGGCCCATCCCCGTCGCGCTGGGGTTGCTGTTGTTGATGACAGGCCCGCCGGTGCGACAGCCAATGGAAATCTTGCGGCGGTTTGCCGGACTTGGGGAGAGTCCCTGTGTGTTTCTGCTGTTTTCCATCAGGCGTCCTTGCGCACCTGGTGGATTCCAATCGGCGCGAATCGGGAAAATCCCCGCGCTTATGTCCGGCTTGTTGGTGGTTCGGCCCCAGAAATTGCGCTAATTGAATGTGGACCGGAACCATGCGTGCGCATGCGTTTGAGCACCGAGGGTGTTTTTACGAAGCGGCGGACTTTGGACTTTACCCTGCCACATCAGATGAGTGTGGCCGAGGCTGCAGCCTTGTTGGATGTCTTGCCAGCGATCGCCGAATCTGAGGATGTCCCTGCCGCCGGCGCGCCTGCAGAGACGGATTCAACCCAAGAAATGCTTCCCCTTTTCCAACGTGAAGGTCGTGACAGGCTTTCCAGGCGTTTGAAAACTCTGAGGAAGTCCCTGGCAAATCAGGAAAAGCACCAACCCGAGTCAGCGGCCATCGAACGGGCGCGTATGCATGCCTTTGACATGCAGTCCAAGGGCAAGGGGCGTGAAATTGACGCTGCCTTCAAGGAACTCAAGCGCCTCGAAAAAGCCGGGTTGGATTCGTCCCGAGAGGTTTCGCGGGCTCGGGAAGCTGTAGCCTTGGCTGAGGCTGATCTGGCGCGCCTTCGTGATGGGGTTCTTGCAGAGGATGATGTCGCAGCGATTCTTGGGCGGCACGGAATTAAATCCCAGGCCCGCTCAAAAAATCCGAAGGCTTCGCCTCCGGTCGCATCAGACTGGTATGATTTTGTCCTGCCCGATGGAATCCGCGTGATGGTTGGCAAAGGTGCAGAAGAAAACGACCGGCTGGTTAAATCTTCTGCTGCCAACGACTGGTGGATTCACGCTGTGGGAGTGACGGGGTCTCATGTGATCGTTCCCGGTCGACAGTTCAAGGGAATGAGTGAATTGCCGGCTCATGTTGTGCGTGCGGCTGGAATTCTCGCCGTGCATTATTCCAAATTTCGCGAGAACAAGGCTGGCGAGGTTTACGTCACACGCAAGGCAAACCTGCGCAAACGCAAAGGGGATCCAGCTGGACTATGGCAGATCGAACGTTCGACGTCTGTCATGATCCGTTTCAATGCCGGGGAACTTGCTGCGCTTTTTCGCAATCAACCGGCGAAAGTGTAATACCATGGAGCCACAGATCCATTGATCCGCAATGATTTACACGTTCACTTGTATGGCTGTTTGACCCCCGGGGACATCTGGGAACTTGGTCGGGACATATGGCGGGATCGCCGCGGACGTTTAGAGGCATTTGCGCGACGTTACGAAGCAGCCTTTGGTGTTGATCCGAATTATGAATCGTATTGGGTGGATGATGCCGGAGCCGCAAATCTCGCGCGGGATTTTCTATGCACAACTCCATCCAGTTTCGAACAATTCGAATCTAAATTTGCGCTCCCGATCGCGCTTTTTCCAGTTTCACACGCTCGCGATGATCTGCGGGTGCTGCGTCGTGTGATGGAGCGTCATCGTGATCAGGGTCTCGTTCATGTCGAGTACCGGTTTGTTTATCCGCCTGTGACGCCATTGACTGCAAGCTATTCCCTTAAAGAGCACTTGGACGGGCTCTGCCAGTGCATGGCTGATTTTGAATCCGAATCATCGGGGGTATTTGATGCGCGTCTGGCTTTGAGCGTATCTCGCGATCCGGGGCTTGGGATGGAGCAGTATCTTGCGATCAAATCCTGGCAGGAGGCGTCTTCTCCGATGCTAAAGCGGCATCTGACGGGCATCGATTTTTCTGGTTATGAAGAAGACTCCGATGCGGCGGGCATCCGCGAGATCTGCGCCAGGCTGCATTCAGAAAACTCAAGGAGTCCAGCCAATGCGCTCGCCTTGCTCATACATGCAGGTGAGACCACGCAGGCCAGCTCCGTTTCAGACGGCATCCGCAGGGTCGAAATGGCTGCCCGCATGGGAGCCCACAGGATTGGCCATGCCGTTGCCTTGGGCGCAGATTGTGACGAAGAAACCCGGGCCCTGCAAAGCAGAGTTCGCCGTTGGATCGCCGACGAGACCAAATCGGTGATCGAGTGCTGCATCACTTCCAACATCATTTTGGCTGGCGTCAGGGATGTTCTGGTCCACCCAGTCAGAGGGTTTGTGGCGGATGGCTTGCGTGTTTGTCTTGCGACAGACGATCCTGGCATTTTTGAGACGGACGCCAGATTGGAATATGCAAAAGCCATCCAAGTCCTGGGCCCCGTGGGAGCTTTCAGGATTCTTGATACAACCCCCGCTTACCAGTCGGCCGTTCTCTCGGGTCGTGCCTGAATTTTGTGATAAAATACCATTCCAACGACGGCATTTGGCCGGCGTATTGATGCAGATGAGACGAGCGTAGGCGGGCCAGTGAGTACACCAAAATACCTCCAGATTAAATTAAAGCCGGGCAAGGAAAAACCAGTCCTGCAGCGCCATCCCTGGATATTCAGTGGTGCCATTGAGAAAAAATCAGACGATGCCTTGAAGGATTCCGATCCTGGATCGATTGTTGATGTGCTGGATCACGGCGGGAAATGGCTGGCCCGCGGTTACTTCAATTACCAAAGCCAAATTCGTTGCCGGGTTCTCGGCTGGGATCCAGGCGTTGACGTCGATCTCGGTTTCTGGGAGGCGCGGCTGGATCAGGCGTTTCGTGCCCGACGCGGGATTTTTGATCCGGCTAACACAACCGGGTATCGTCTGGTCCATGCTGAAGCCGATTTACTCCCTGGCTTGATTGTTGATCGCATCGGTAATTACCTTGTCCTTCAAATCTTGACGGCTGGGATGGCTCGCGCCAGAAACGCCATCGTTGAGGCTTTGGTCCACGTTGCCGCAAGGCATTTTGGAAACGGCACACTTGCGGGGATTTACGAGCGCAGTGACGAGGCAGTTCGTGCCAAGGAAGGCCTTTCTCAGACCATGGGAGTTGTTTGGGGCAATCCACCGCCCGAAGAAGGGGTTGTGGTCCAGGAAAATGGGATGAATTTTCGCGTTGATATCCTGCGCGGGCACAAGACGGGATTTTATTTCGATCAGCGTGACAACCGTCAGGCAGTGCGCGAGATCTCAGGTGGGGCCTCGGTTCTCAATGCCTTTTCCTACACAGGTGGTTTTTCGGTGGCGGCTGGACTTGGTGGCGCAAAGAGTGTCCTCAGTATTGATGTGAGCGGTCCTGCCTTGGCGTTGTGCCAGGAAAATGTGGAACTCAACCGCGTGGCCTCCCGTGATTTGCATCACGAAATGATGGAAGTCGATGTTTTCGAGGTTTTGCGCAAATTCCGTGATGACGGCCGGATGTTTGATGTGGTGGTCCTCGATCCCCCAAAGTTCGCGCAGAGTGCTGCACATGTCGATCGCGCTTGCCGGGGATATAAAGACATCAATCGCCTTGCGATGCAGATCATTAATCCAGGTGGTTTTTTGGCGACGTTTTCATGCTCGGGGCTGATATCGGCTGATCTCTTCCAGAAAGTCGTGTTTTCTGCGAGTGTTGAAGCCCAACGTCATGTGCACCTCGTTCGTCATTTGTCCCAAGCAACATGCCATCCCATCCTGTTTTCATTTCCAGAAGGCAATTACTTGAAAGGCTTTCTTTGCCGCGTGCTGGGGCCAAATTCATGATGCCTCTAAAGATAGCGGTGACGGGAGCGACCGGGTTGGTGGGCAGTCATGTGGTCAGCGAGGCGGTTCGCCGAGGCCACAAGGTGGTCGCTCTTGTTCGTCCTGGAAGTAATTCTGAATTTCTTGACTCTCTGTCGGTCCAGAAGGTTGTTGGTGATCTCCATGAGCGCGCGGCTTTAGAGCGATTCTGTCGCGATGCGCATTGTGTCGTCAATTGTGCGGCCCGTGTCGGGGACTGGGGCAAGCTGGGGGACTTCAGGCGGGACAACGTCGATGCCTTGGGTTTACTTCTGGATACGGCATCAAAAACAGGCGTGCAAAGATTTGTGCAAATCAGCTCTCTGGGTGTTTATGAGCCGCGGGATCACTTCGGCACGAACGAGGAAACGTTGCCTGCGATGAATTCGCTGGATGCCTATACCCGGTCTAAAACCGAAGCCGAAGTTTTGCTCTTGGCCTATGCAAATTCTGCGGCGGGGATTTTCGAAGCCCGCTATGGCAAAAATGTTGTGATGCTCCCGCATGCCCGTCAGGTGTTGCGGAATAGTGAACTGGCGCCGCGGGATCGCATATCCCATGTCACCATCCTTCGGCCTGGGTTTATTTACGGTGAACGGGACCGGACCGTTATCCCAAAATTGTCGCGGGCGCTGCTCAACAAAAAATTTGTATTTTTTGGTCCAGGCACCCAAGCGATGAATTCAGTCTATGCAGGTAACATTGCCCAAGCTGTTTTTCTTGCGATGGAGAGCGAAAATTCCGCAGGTCACGTCTTCAACCTGACGGATGGAGTCGCGGTTTCGAAAAGAGACTTTGTTGAGGTTGTTGCGGCCAAGCTTGGCCTCGACTTGCCGGAGAGATCCATTCCACTCGCCGTCGCATGGCCACTGGCCGTTGCCGTTCATGAGGCTGCGCGACTATTGGGCGCTAAAAATCCTCCGCTGATTAATAAAGCGCGATTCAAGTTTTTAGGTTTGCACCTTGATTTTTCGATCAAGAAGGCCAAGGAAATTCTTGGCTACGATCCCGATCCAGATTGGCGAACTCTATTGGCGCGTTCCATCTGACCCAGTCTCCTTTTTTGCAGCAGTCCAAACCGTTCCATTTGGCGTCTGCGTGCGGATGACCGGCTGCTTCAGAAGTTGCAGAAGGGTTTCATCGTCTGCCTTTTGTCCGCGGCTTATCAGGCGAACTGTTTTATCGCTGAAAAACGGATGATTACGGACATAATCGATGGTGTAGCCCGGTCTTTCCTTGATCAAGCAGACATCCCCCGCCAGCATGGCGCGGCAGGGGTCAGCCTCAATGAAATTTCCTACAACTTTTTCCACCTGTGTCAGTCTTGCAGGCAAAAGTAAAATGAGGGACAAGCTGCAAGACGCAAAAACAAATGATGCCATTCGCGGGTGTGATTGTTCAGTGGACCGGATCAGAGCGAGAATTCCAATGATCACGGATGGCCAGACGGTCATCAAATAGCGCGCTCCCCATCCGTGTCCCTGATTGAATTGGACGAAGCCGAAATAAAACAGGCAAACCAACCCGATTTGCAGGATGCAAACCTGTGCGACTGGTGTTGTTCGTTGGCGCCAAAGTCCTGCGAGGGCAAGCACGGTGCATCCGGGAAATGCCCAAGTCTCATGTTTAAGGATCCATGCGTAATTCACGAGGGGTGATTTCGCTCCCGTCCAGCCAGAGCGAGAAAGGTCCTTAAGCCAGGCACCATCAAAGAAGGATGTGAGCATCGGTGTGATGGAGACTGGCAGGCTGTGGGAAATGTGGAATGTGATGACGGGCCATATAAAAACGAATGGTATGCCAGTCAGGAGATACCCACTGATCAGGTACATGGATTTGGTTCGGTCACGAAGTATGCTCCAGAACACGAGTGGGAGTGCATAGAGAAAGTGTGGAAATGGATTGACCAACGCAAGGGCGAAGCCGCCAATGCATCCGGCAAGGAACAGTTGTCGGCGGCTGCCAAGAAGCGTGAGCCAAAGCACCAAGGCATTCGAAAGCATCACAGCTGTGTAGCCATAAAATGAAATGCCACTTGTAAAAAAAGAAGCGGATCCAAAACTGATGATAATGATCCACGCCCCGCTGGAATTCGCCAGACTTTGGCTGGCGAATCTCAGGGAGGGATGCCGGGCAATTTGAATCATGACGGCGATGAAGCAAATTGCAAGCATGGGATTTAGGGCTTCGGGGATATCGATCGCCTCGAATGGTATTTTAAGAAGGGCATAGCTGGGCCAATAGGCTGAAATGAGAGTCCCTGAGTTTGGTGATGCGTGATAAAAAGAGCCCCAGTGTGGAAGGCGTTCTATCAGAGGAACGGGCCAATTGGTCCAGATTTTTCCGGCTGCAAAAATCTGCGATTGAAATGCGGGTAAAAACTCGTCCATGCAAAGGGGGTAGGAGTGATATGAAAAATAACTGGCAAGGACAAGGCTGATGAAACCTGCACCAAGGATTTCTTTCTGCCGCGTGTCGATGATTTGCAGGATTTGTTGCAGCTTGCTTGTTGGGACGACGGCGGCAGCAATAACAGCCAGCAACCCGCAGGCGAGAAACAAGGGAACGAATGGCCAGTCCAAAGCAATAATCAAGTATTGGAAGGCAAGATAATTCGGAGCTGGAGCCTCGGCGATTTTCGTGAATGTGTCTAGGGCAGGATAGACCGTTTGGATGGACTGAAGCGCCCAATAGGACACGATGTTTGCCAGGTAAAAAAGCACTGCCGCGTAGGTTGCGAACATGCCGGCGATTTCTGTTGCCGCGCTGAGACGGTTTATTCGTTTCACTAGATTCGTTTCACGAGATTGGTTTCACGAGATTGGTTTCACGTCTTTACGGGTGGATCGATCAAGCCCCCCAGGCCGCTGCGGGTTTCAAGGTACTCGGCATCCTGGTTCACCCGCCATACATCCCACAGATTTTCGCCGGCAATGATATTCCTTGCCGTGAGTATCCCCGTCATCATGGCGTGGTCCTGATTGTTATACTTGTGCATGCCGTTGCGTCCTGACACGTGCAGTCCAGGATAGTGGATCGCGATTTCGTCGCGGATGGTCGCAACGTGATCCTGGTAGGTGTCGTCATAGACGGGGTAGGCTTTTTCCTGTCGATTGACGAAGGCTTCGATAAAGTGTTCCGGGTTCTTTAAGATGCCGGTTGCCAGAAGCTCCTTCTTTGCCAAGGCAATCAATTCGTGGTCCGTGCTTTCCCATAGGCCATCGCCTTTAAAACAAAAATACTCGACGCCAAGAAAGGTACGAGAAGGCTGACCAGGGATTGGTGCGGGTACCAATTCAGGGGACCAGCTTTTGTAGTTCTGAATTCGACCAACTCTGACTGATGGATCGTGGATATACAGCCAGTTCTCCTGGAAAATATCATCGCCATTCCCGTTCTTGCCTTCTTCCACGACCACGGAAATGGTGATGAAGTCCCGGTACCGAAGTCCATTTGCAGCCTGCAGCGCCGCCGCTGATGCCGGCGGGTCTAATGCTGGAATCAAATCGCGCAGCGGCATGGTTGAGACCACATCAGTTGCCTGATGTTTGAACCGGAGGCCATTGGCATTCGATCCCTCGACGGTCCATTGTGAGGCAGATTTATCCCAACTCAGCCGGTCGACCGGGGATCCCATCACGACCATCCCGCCAGCCGAAATGAACTTTTTCGCGCACACTTCCCACATCATTCCTGGGCCTTTTCGGGGGTAACGAAAAGACTCGACAAGGGTCTTCACTTTTCTGGAGTTGTTTCGCCATGGGGTCAGCGCGTTCAAGATGGCGACACCAAGAGACAGTGAATTGATCCTCTGGGCTGCCCAGTCCGCAGAAATCTGATCGCATGGAATGCCCCAGACTTTCTCGGTGTAGGTCTTGAAAAATATTTGAAACAAACGCTTTCCGAAGCGATTGACGACCCAGTCTTCAAATGTTCTGGCCGGCTTAATGGGGATAAAATGGCTTTTCATGTAAGAGATTGTGCATAGAATGCTCTCGCCGTAACCAATCTTTTTCAAGACCTCGAGGGCCTTCAGGGGGTATGAAAAGAGCTTTCCGCGGTACAAGATCCGCGAAGACCTTGGCCTCTGCAGGAGGTCATCGCCAAGGATTCTGGACCAAAAACCCTCGATCTCGGGCGACTTGGAAAAGAATCGATGCCCGCCAATATCAGTCAAGTAATCCCCATGACGGACCGTGCGTGAGATTCCTCCCAAATAGATTGGGTCGGCCTCAAAAACAGTCGCAGGGATTTTTTCATCGGACAGCGTGAGTGCTGCTGAAAGCCCTGCTGGCCCGCCGCCGATGATCACAACTGAAGTTTTTTGCTTCACTGGTCCCTCGATAATGAATCACCAGATTCTATCATGGACCGGCGTGTCCGGATCAGGTTTTTTCGCAGGCGTAGCCTTGCGATGAGCCTTTCGTGTAATCGTGAAAATGAAAAAAAATCCAACCAGGCAGTCGGACGCAATTTGATGAATCTCAAAAGAAGTCTGACCCATGGATACGGCAACGAAAACAGGACATGTAACAAAGCCTGATTCACTTCAGTGTTGAAGGTGGCAAGCGCCCGGATCTTTCGGGATGCGAAAGTGTCTAGCAGTGGGTGCTGGACCCTGCGTATTTGTTCAGCATAGCATTCAATGCTTTGTCCACCCTGAATGGTCTGTGAATTTTCGTGGACGCGAAAGCAGGTCAGTGGAACCGGGTGGTAGATCCACTTGCCAAGGCGCGCCAGCCCCAGCCATAATTTCCAGTCCGCCGTAAACCAGAGTTCTTCATCCAGTCCTCCGTTTTTTTCCAATGCCTGCCTTGAAATCAACGGTGCCGGCATCGAAATAAAATTCTGAACAATCAATTTATCGAGGATTTCTGCGGATTCAATGGCCCTCTGTTTTCTTCCAAAAGGGCAGCGCCAGATGCCAAGCCGTTTTCCGTTCATGTCGATAAACATGGACGGATGCAGGATCATATTCGTGGCTGGATGGGCGTGAAGGATATCGGTCAGGATTTTGATCCGGTCCGGGAGCCAGACATCGTCCTGATGCAGGATCGAAACATAGTCACCAACGGCCTGTGCCAATCCGAAATTTGTATTCGAGACCCAGTTCCCGCAATGCGTCCTGTAGAAAGCCTTGATGGGAAGTTTGGTTGTGAAGTGCTCGATGATTTGACTGGTGTTGTCTGTGGAACCGTCGTCCACGATGATCACTTCATGGACTGGGGAAGTCTGGAGCAGAAGTCCATTCAATGTTTCCTCAAGGAACAGACTGCCATTGTGAGTCGGAATGACAGCTGAAATTTTCACTGGCATGCCGTCATTCCAGTTGCTGCGCGGGGTGTTGCACGGGTTTTGGTTGTTCGGATCCCAATGTGCCTTCCAGGATCAGTCCAAACGCAGCAAGAGGGAACATGAACTGAGCGGGGCGCAGGAATGAGTATTCTATTAGATTGATCAGTGGGGTGACGGCACCATGGAATCGGCCGCGGAATACTTGAGCGTCATAATAATAGGGACGGATCATGGCGTTTTTGAGGGGGACCCTGCGCGAAATTGTGGACAGGGTCTTGAAAGAAAAGATTGCCAGATGGTCCACATGGCAATTTTCCCGGCCCAACATCGCCAGCGCGATATTGATGAGAGACGTCGCGTTCGGAGTTGTCATGACAATGCGTTTGCCGGGCGCGGCAGCTGCGAGATGTCGGAGCCACGGCATGGGGGCTTCGACGTGTTCGATAAGTTCTCCGGCAACAATGATGTCGGGTTGGAAAGATTTGACAATATCGGTCAGGGTTTCGACGTTCCCGTAAATTATCTTGCTGTTTGGACCGGTGATCAACTCACCAGATCGCATAAGTTTTTCAGTCGAGTCGACGCCAAGCACCTCTGCCGCAGAAGCAGCGATTTCACGGTGTAGCCACTTCCATGATTTGTGCTGGACCCTGGTCACCTCCGTTTCGTCGTATGCGCCAAGGTCAAGGACGCGCAGTCCCTTGACGAGGCTGCAAAGGTAGTCAATGCGATGAACAGGCCGCTGCACGCGGAGGGATTCAAAAGGCTGGTAGTTCAGATTTGTATTGGATTGCATCGGCTTATTCTAGCACCGGTCGGTAAAAAAACGTCCTGAGATTGAACAAAACAGACAGGAGAACTGCAATTTGAGACGCAATTGAAATCCAGAGGAGCGGAATAAGTCCACGCGGCATAAAACGAAGTTCAATTTGATGGACCCCGGGAGCCAGGGGAATGCCCATTACTGCCGCATTAATCCGTAGAATCTCAACCGGGTGGGTGTCAACCGTGGCATGCCATCCAGCCAGCGCCGACCATGGCAGGATCAAGATGCTGTCTCGCGCTGCGCTGACTTCGCTTTGAATACGGTCGTTCGTTAGATTCAGGGTCAGTGGGACCGGATCGAAGTTGGCGGGACAATCCGGTGTCTGGCATTGGGTGGATCTGATCAGATTTTTTACGTGACCAGAGCTCGTCGCAATTGGACGTCCGTCTGCTGCGAGGACATGGCTTGAATCAATAAATACTGTGCCAGTTTGCATCGATTCAACCCTCGTTCCCCACGACAGGTTGTAATTTTCGAAAGGTCCAACTTCCCGAATTTCGGGAACGGATTCAAGTTTTGCCCTGTCAATGACGTGTCCTGTCGCAGGGCTTGTTCCGCTCAGCGTCACGAGGGTGCGTCCCTTTTCTGGGGTTGGAACGATGAGGTGTGAAATTCCAAAGGCAGCCAGAATGGGAGCGTGCTTCACCCAGCTGCAATCCAAGGCTCGAATCATTGGCATTTCAGCCGCATCCATGGATTTGACCATCGCTACACCCCGATGCTTCAGATCAAACCATGGCGTGACAACGCCGGGCGCAGTGGCTTCGTCCACCGGACAAATCAGAACGCGGGGCGGGTTGGCCGGATGATCATGAGCCGCACCCACCAATTCGGTGAACGACCCGGGGAGAAAAACGGTTTTGGTTGACGCCAGGTCATCCAATGGGCGCATGACGTGCAGTTGAACGAGCGTCAGCAGAGCTGCCCCCGAAACAATCCAAGTCATACGCCGTTTGCTTGGGATCTTTTTGATGAAGTCCGAAAATCCAATGGCCATGAAAGGAATCAGGATCAAATAGGCATAGCGAAAGAATTTTCCGATGTAACGAAAGCGTCGCATTGCGGATACGTGGACCCACAGGCCTTCTATCTGTGGAATATTTGGGCCCAGGGCCAAAACAAGAAAGACGATGACGATCAGGGCGTAAATCCAGGAGAATCGGCGTCGGTTAAGGTAAAATCCCCAGCAGGCCGTGAGGACCGGGATTAATCCGATGCGTGAATCGAGGTACCAGAGGCGGTCGATTTCGTGCTCAGCGGTGAGGCGAAGGTCGGGCTCTTCGAAGATAAACCTGGGTATGGACGTTAGAAATTCAAGCAATGATGCTCCCGTTTGGGGCATTTGAAAGATGCTGCGTAGATTGAACCCGTAGGCGCGGACTGTAAAGGGAACCACATCGAACGCCGTCCAGACGATGGGCGCAATGACCATCGCAAAAATTACGGCAAAAACCAGCGGAAAAACGAGCCCAAAAACCAGTGGCCTCGGGCGCGGGACTTTGGCGCGATCTTGGAACAGGAAAAGGACTGAGGCAGCGATCAAGGCAGGCAGCAGCAATTCCGGGTTTCCGCCAAGGAATATCCATCCGGCAAATAAACCTGCAAGGGAACCAGCGCGCAAGGTCTCCCAACGGATGGCCCCGGGCGCGCTAGCCATGCGTAACAACGACCATGCCAGCCATCCTGTCCATGCCATGGAAGCCAATTCAACCCGGTAATGACTGGACCAGATGATGCCGCTGCAGCAAATGGCGATTGGGACAAAAAAAGCAGCGTGGCGTTTTAGTCCTGCAGCAAGGATGGCCATGGACCAGCCGGAGGCGAGGATAAAATAGTGGAGCAAGTGGTCGTAGTGAAGTCCAAGGCGGATATCTGGAAACAATATGACGAAGAGATTTGTTGGATAAAATATTTTGTAATGCGGGTTGGCGAAGAGCGACAGGCCAAGACCAGACAGCGGATAAAGCGCTGTGAAATCACCTGCACGGAGCAGCCTCAGAAAATACTCTCGCATGGCAAATTCAAAACGGATCAAATCCCAGTGAAAAAAAACATCCTCTCCAGTGAAAACACTCCAGAAATCAACCAAGCAAATGGCAGCAGAAAGCAGCGCAACAAAAAGCACAAGCAAGGCATTACGTTTTTTTTCGCTCACTCCTCCTGTTCCATTGGCATGGTCAAACATTTGGATTCTTCCCCCGCAGGAACTTTGCGCCAATGCGAATCATGGGTTGTTCGATGGTGACATGCAGGAGGATTCCCAGCCCGAGGGACAGCGTCGAAGCGATGAAGAAAATATGGAAAACCTGCATCAGCGACACCGATTTTATCGATTCCAGATCAATCGTCTGGAAGGTGACAACACCAGCAATTGCCACCATGGGAAAATGAAACAAGTATATCGGGAATACCACTTGAGAAAAGGGACGCCAAAATCTGGCCCCCAAGAACCCGTAGATACAGCCCGCAACGAGTTGGTTCATAGATTTCGAAAAGGATGTCGATGTGGACGTGTTGGCTGGCGGGGCGCTGGCGTTAAATCGTTGCGCAAAACGCACCGCCATCAAGATCCCGACGCAAAAGAGCCCGCGATGAAGGGTGTGGCAAGCCAGATTAAGCCAGGGGGAAAAGTCAGCGTAAAACCAGGAATCAATACGGTAGGGAGGGAAGTATAACCAAACGATCGCCAAGGCGATTCCTGCGAGCGCCAGCATGAACTCATTTTTTTTCTGCTGAATCGGTAAGCGGGCTTCAAGCTCGCGCCGCCAAGCCCAGCACAAGCCAAGGATCAGGGGGCCAAAACGCGTGTGGCTTTGGTAGTAGATGACGTCTAAATATCGCGCCGGATCTATTTTTTCGGGATGAAACAAATACATCGGTGTTTTGTAGGTCACTGGCACCATCAGGCCGGTGACCGCAATCGCCGCAAATGACATGACGAAAAGGATTTGCAGGGCTGGCAGTCGCCATGATTCGCGCAGGCGCCACAGGCCGAATATCAAGAAGGGAAGAAGCAGGTAAAATTGCATTTCGATCGACAACGACCAGCCCACGGGAATGATCGTTTTCATCCGGAAGTTGTCGATGAACAACAGGTTGAAGATCAAATTTTTCATCGACTGACGCAGATTGCCTTGGGCGTATACGGCAATTCCCAAAAGAAAAAGCGGGTAAATGCGAAAAAGCCTTTTGAGGTAAAAACGCCGGATCGCAATCCGGCCTGAGCGCGCCATTTCGCGAAAAAGGACACCTCCCATCAAATAAGCGCTGACCATGAAAAAGAGGTCGACCGCCTTGTCGGTGTTCGTCAGAAAACCAAGCCAAGGTGGCAACTCCCTGATGAACGATGAAATCGGGTCATAGCCTTTCAGGAGAAAAAGCACCCCGTAGAAACTATGAAACAGCACGATGGAAAGGCTTGCGATGCCCCGCAGTCCGTCAATGACCGGATCTTCGCCCGGTGGACGAATAAAGATTTGACGCAGGGTTCCAGACCAATCGATTTGGTCACGATAGCTTCGCAGGTTCATCGTTGCAACGCAGGGGAAGGGTGAATCCAGTGGACGCGCATGCCTGCAGCCCTGCGATTATCCGCGTAGGCCATGAGCATCGGGCGCATGGATTCCAATTTGGCAATGACACTGGCAAGCCCGATTTCAGACATGGATGCGCCTTCGCCCTGAATGGCGGAGTGGCGTTCTGTTTGCGGACACCATGCCCAAGCGTGAGTGGGGCCGTGCAGCTGCAGGGATGGAGTCCCGGTGGCAACGGCGACGTGGCTTGGCCCATTTGAATTCCCGATGAACAAGTCGACGTTGGCGGTGAGGGCGGCCAGTTCCCGGAAACTAGTCTTTGGGGCTTTGTAGGTTGTCTCGTTGCACATTCCCATGACCGCGTCGATTTCCGGTTCCTCGCCAGGTCCCCATTGCCAGACAACAAAGGCACCCCAATTGCGTGCAAGAAAGTCTGCCAAGGCGGCATAGCGTTCCAATGGCCAGCGGCGTACTTCCCGCCGGTGGGTCGGACTGATGGCGATCCGCAACGGTGCATCCGAGGCCCATGGATGCTGTCCGACGAAGCGCATGACGGGTGCCGTGTCTTTTTCAAACCACGGAAGAACGAGGCGGTCGGCGTGATCAGGGTTTGCGTTGAATCCGGCGGATTCCAAAATCCGGAACTTTTCGCGGACAATGTATTGTTTTGGGCCTTGGCGCGGGACCAGATGGTTGTAACACCACCATCGTGCCGAGCGGAAGGCGACCCGCTCACGAGCCAAAGATCCCAACGCGTAGAGTGCGCTGCGCGGATTGTTCATGAAATCAAAAGCGAAGTCGAAATTGCGCTTGCGCAGTGTGGACGCCAGCGACACTTCCTGGCCCAGACTCCAATCGTTGCCATAGGTGAAGTAATCGTCAACGAAAGGGCAGTCTTCCAGAATCAGTTTCCCCATCTGGTGGGAAAGAAACGTGATGTTGCAGCCCGGAACAAGGCGTTTCAATTCGCGCAAGACCGGAGTTGTTAAAAGGATGTCGCCCAGTTGGCGTAGCTGGATCACTAAAATTTTCATGGTTTGATCTTAATGAAGATATCGCGGCGGTCAACAGCCTTGGCGAGCCCCTTGGCGGTCGGCTTGGGCGCCGCTGATAAAACCGCTTCCGAGATTGGTGATGATCGGGATGAAGTTCCCTTTCACGAGTGCGCTCCCGATGGTGAACGCTTGCTGCAGGGTTCCCACGGTTTGCTCCATGTCCGACGGGGGTCTCACGCAGTTGAGCTGGGATGGCAGAACATAGGTCCCGTTGGGCTGCCCCAGGCCAGAGTTGGCTGAAACATTGAACGAGAAAATTTTGTCCGAATCGTTTGGGACGTTGGTGTTTGAGCAGTTGCTTTGGTTTCTTGAGGTCGCCATGCAATACGTCATGTCCCGGACCTGAATTTCGATGGTGCCATTGGCACCGGTCTGGGGCGCAGCTAAAACAGTGATCGAACCTGCTTCCATACTGGCGCCGGTCAGCCATGGGGCTGCCTGCTTCAGCAGAAGCGCCGCCTGCCGGGTGATGGTTGGGTCCCCGAGGCGTGCAGAAAAACGAATTTGGGTCGAAGCTCCCCCCGGAATCTGGATCATTCTGCTGCTAGCCGAATAGGATCCTTGCGCGGGAACGGCAACGTCGACAAAAAGTTCCATCTTAGGGCAGCTTGTTTGGTTGCATTGGGTCTGTCCCTGGCGAAGCGTGGCACCACCGGTCGGGGTCTGGTTCAAGTCGAACGAGGCCTTTCGACCACAGGAAGCCAGGAGGCTGGAGAATCCAATGGAAAGTCCAATGGCGAAACCAAGCGGGCGTGCAATCGAGCCCAAGGAAGATCGTGGATGAGTCTGGATTAAAGCCATACGGCCTAATCGGATCTTCGGACGTCCAACTTGAGTCGTTTTACGATAAATCTAGAAAAGCACCTGATTACCGGCTGTCCGGGGCTTTCAGGCCAATGTTGTAATTGATTTGATAGCGACCCTTGCTCAGCCCCGAAAGTTCAAAATAGATGCCGGTCCGCGCCTTGTTTGATTCACGGACTACGGGCCACCCTTTGCTGGCAGCCAGTTCACGGTGATCTTGGATGAGTTCCGGAACAAAGCCCTGTGTGATTAGATGTTGCGGAATTTCCATCTGGACCATGAATCGTTTTTGGGCTGGATTGCCGGATGTGGTTGGCAAATCACCTGAAAACGAGAAGGTGCAACTTGTCGCGCTGCAATCCTTTGCCGAATCCGTGATTCGTGCCGTCCGTTCGTTCCATGAATAAAGGGCCCCGCTGCCTGGGATCAGCAGTGGTTTGGAATCCAGAGGCACTTTGAAAATCAGGGGCATCGTCGCTTGTTCCCGGCGAAACACTGCCGCCGTCGAAACATCAACATCAATTTTAAAGAACAAAAATCGGAGCAAAAAATTCATGTCGAGCAGAACACTGCCAGATTCCACGGCCGTTTGTTTTACGTGACCGGTCAGATCGGTCTCGTCGAGGTGAATGTCAAAGAAGTTTTTAGGCTTAAAAAAGAGGTCCAGTCCACCCGAGTCAACGGCAGTCTCGCCACCGAAATTGATCCGCTGGAAAACAAATGGATTACTGGTCGAAGGCAGGTAGTCGTACACATCCGTCGTGATCCGGCGGGATTCCGGCTCAAATCGAATTTCATCGCCTGATTGGGGCAAACCGTTCAAGGGTTTTGCAGCAGAAACGGATGCCGCTGCCAAAAAACATGCACCCAGGACGAGCCTGCCGGTGGACATCCGGATCACCAGCCGTAACGAGGCTTGCGGTCAAATTGATGTTTGGCCCTGATCTCGCGGATGGTGCCTGTCTCGGAACGCATGATGATGGAGTGGGTGTGTGCCCCGCCCCCGAAATAACGGACCCCGCTCAAGAAACTTCCGTTGGTGACCCCTGTCGCCACAAACATGACGTTGCCCTTGGCGAGGTCGGTCAGGCCGTAGACTTTGTTCTCATCGGTGATTCCCATCGCCTTTGCGCGGGCGCGTTCCGTATCGTGACGAAACATCAAGACGCCTTGCATGTCTCCCCCAAGGCAACGCAAGGCTGCGGCTGCAATCACGCCTTCCGGCGCACCGCCGGAGCCGATCAAAAGGTCGACACCACTGTCATCAATGGCCGTCGCCACTGCCGCTGAAACGTCGCCATCACCGATCAACCGGATGCGCGCGCCGGTGGAGCGGACTTCAGCGATCAGTTCCGCATGGCGGGGACGATCGAGGATCACGACCAGGAGATCGTCGATTTCTTTTTTCAGGGCGCGAGCCACTTCACGGATATTCCAAGTCGGTGATTTGGTGATGTCGATGGCACCGCGCGCGCCCGGACCGACAGCAATCTTGTTCATGTAGGTGTCTGGCGCATGGAGCAAGCCGCCTTCATCCGATGCTGCGATTACGGCGAGCGCTTCGCTGCGGCCTGTTGCCGTGATTGTGGTGCCTTCCAGTGGATCCACTGCGATTTCGACTTTGGCGCCGGTGCCTGAACCGACTTTTTCGCCGATGTAGAGCATTGGTGCCTCATCGCGCTCCCCTTCGCCGATGACAATCCGTCCGTCGAACTCGATGGAATCAAACGTCTTGCGCATGGATTCCACGGCGGCGTGATCGGCTGCCTTTTCATCGCCACGTCCAATCCAGCGGCCTGCGGCCAGTGCAGCGGCCTCGGTGACACGAACAAATTCAAGGGTCAGATTGCGGTTCATGGGCAGCCTTTCAGTTAAGTGGGATGCGAGGGCACATCGCACAAGCTCCGAATTAAAGTGGCGAAACACCAGATATTCAACGTTTTTTTGCTAAATTCTCAAGAATTTTGGCGGTTTGCCGTTAACTTGGGGTCTTTTGGAGGAGTCAAGGGTGAACCGCCTTTCAGAATGGTTGGGAGAAGTTGCGACTTGGGTTGCAGGCGCATCGGTTTTGGCGCTCGCTGGCGGCTGTGCTCCGGATGCCGTCAAGCCAATCGGCGACGGCGCCAACGCAGTGCCCGGAACCACCCAGATCGCGGCCAGCGCATTGGAAAGGCTGCCGGCGTTGACTCTGGAGTCGATCCTGCAGCAGTTCAAGTCATGCGGACTTCCTGAGGGGTTTGAGTCTTCGCCATCGGCTTTTACAGGTCAATTTGCAACTCCTGGCCCGTTGGTCTGGGGTCATCAGGCCAGTGGGTGTTTTTTTGGCGGGACCAGCGTGGCCAAAGTTTTAGTCTCGCCCACGGCAAGCCTGTCGGGTCCGTTTAAAAATCCGGTTCTGACCTTTGGAGCGACCCAGAGGGTCGAATCGCAATGCGCCGAAAAGTTCAACAACCGGGCCGCATCCGACGCCGCGCCCTATCAGCGCACGGTTCGTTACGATGTTCTGCCGGTTGAGTCACGCCCCGACCGGATTGGCAGCACCGGTCCGTGGAAAAAAGCGATTTGCACCCTTGCAGCGGTGAGCGGGATTACCCATGATTACAAGACGCCGGGATCTGGCGACTCAAGTCCGCAGTCCTTCCGGACCCAAGTCGAGTTTCTTCCGGCCATTCCGGCCATGGTTGTCCCTGGAGCAGCCGTTAGTAGGGCCTTTGCCAACGAACTCGGCAGCAGTCTCGTTTTTGAAAAAATCGTGGCCCGGGTCAAATCATCGAACGACCAGCGATTGCCAGCAGGGCGCGAGATCACGGGAACGGTGACGGTCGAGTCCATTTCACCGCAAAAAGTGATCATTGATCCTGATTCCAGAACCCAGATGAATCTGCGCACAAGCATCGGTATCCGGATCAAATCTGATTTTGGCGGGGTTCAGGTCACTCAGGCTCTGGGGGTGTTTCCCTGGGTCGAGTATTTCATCGACCAGGCGACGGGAACCATCAAATTCATCTCTGTTTCAAATCCCGATCCGGATCCGAAACGTCCAGAGATCATCTATCAATAATGAACTGCTCCCGTTAACTGCATTCCATTCCTCCTCCTCGCCCCGCCAACCCAGCGGGGCGTTTTCATCTCAGCCCCATGATCCCCATATTGTGCCACCACACAAACAGGTCCAATTCATCCTGCAGAGCCGCCGCTTTTTTGCTCCCCTTCCACGTCCTCCGGTTCAAGCGACTCATCTGCGA
>CANJZQ010000021.1 GCA_947479535.1 Oligoflexales bacterium
TAACAATGACAACGGGAAATTAATCCGCAGATGCTTCAGAAGATTTGCGGGAGGATCGTGATGGCCCTGATTTTGACTTTGACTTTGATACGTCTGATTTTTTGATTGCCTTGGCCGAGCGAAGAAGCCCTGCAAGCTGGTTGAACTCGGAGGCAAGTTTATGGGACGGCTTGTAGAAAACAAGCGGGACACGGGCCGCGTGACTTTCGCGCATGACCACCGACGGTGACAGGTAGGGCTTCAAAAGTGGGTAGCCAAGGCGGCTGATGGCCTCAATGGCTCCCTTGTGGTGATTCGCTTGGGCTTGAAAGTGATTGATGATGATCCCTTCGATGGCCAGGGTTGGCCTGTGGTCCATGGCAACTTCCTTCACAATCTCACCCACCTGTTCCACGGCCGACGCGCTGAAGGCGTCGCAATCAAATGGCACGAGAACGCGGTCCGAGGCCATGAGGGCGCTCATACTATAGAAGTTCAGGGAGGGCGGCGTGTCGATGAAGACTGCGTCAAACTTTTGACTCTCGATCAGGCTGTCGAGTGCCTGGGACAGCTTGAATATCTTGTAACGGGCTTCCAGCTTGGGCTGGATCTCAGCCAGGCGCGAGTCCGCCGGCAGGACCCAAAGGTTTGGGAAGTCGGAACGATACAGGCAGTCAGAAATGGGCTGACCGAAAATTTTAAGGGTGCTCAGGGTCGATTCAAAAAAATCCGTCACCGTCTTTCCACCGACCGCCCCGTTGCAGAGCAAATAGTGACTGCTGTTGGCCTGGGCGTCCAGATCGACAACCAGAGTTTTCTTGCCGGCGGCAGCAAAGGCGGCAGCCAGGTTGCAAGTGATGGAGGTCTTGCCGACACCGCCCTTTTGATTGAAGACAACGCGACGGATGCACTGTGTCATGGCTGGAATCCTCACTGGTCGTAGACGTTGGCAAAAGGTTACAATGCCGGCACAGACACGTAAAGGGGACCCCAAAAATGATCACGACAAAAGCCTACGCCGCAAAAAATGCCACCTCGCAACTCGCTCCATTTTCATTGACGCGCCGGGAGGTCGGAGCCCACGACGTTTTGATTGAAATCGCTTATTGCGGCGTCTGTCACTCTGACATCCATCAGGCGAGAGACGAATGGGGCGGCTCGATTTTCCCGATGGTCCCGGGGCACGAGATCGTCGGCAAAGTGACCAAGGTTGGCGAAAGCGTTTCGAAATTCAAGGTTGGGGATCTCGCCGGGGTGGGCTGTTTCGTCGATTCATGCCGGGTCTGCCCGAGCTGCAAAGACGGCGTCGAACAATATTGCGAGGGGAACAGCGTCATCACTTACAACGGCTTGGAAAAAGACCGCAAGACACCGACCTACGGCGGATACTCGAGCCACATTGTGGTCGATGAAAATTACACACTGAAAGTTCCCGCTAACTTGGAACTCTCTGCAGTGGCGCCACTTCTCTGCGCCGGGATCACTACGTTTTCACCATTGCGTCACTGGAAAATTGGCCCAGGCCACAAAGTCGGCGTCATGGGCCTTGGCGGGCTTGGACACATGGCGGTGAAACTCGCCGCATCGTTTGGTGCTGAAGTCACAGTGATCAGCACAACGAAATCAAAAGAGGCTGATGCGAAAAGGTTGGGAGCCAAAGGATTCATTGTGTCCGCCGATGAAGGCGCGATGAACGCGCACGGGAGGACCCTGGATTTCATCATCGATACCGTTTCGGCACCCCACGATATCAACGCATTTTTGAATCTGCTGAAGCTTGACGGGACCTTGGTCATGGTTGGTGTCCCACCGGAGGCCGTGCCTGTTCAAGCCTTCAGCCTGATCACGAAACGCAGGCGCCTGGCCGGGTCCTTGATTGGCGGGATCAAGGAGACGCAGGAAATGCTGGATTACTGCGGTAAACACGGCATCACGTCTGACATTGAATTGATCCCCATCAAAGATATCAACGAGGCCTACGAGCGGATGATTGCAGGAAAAGTACGGTACCGGTTCGTGATCGATATGAAGACCCTATGAGGTAGACGAATCAGGCGGCGGGCTTCAGGGATTCGAGGTGAAACTTGCGCGGATCGATGACCATGATCACGCGGCCATCCGAATCGACTGCGCCGCCAACAACTTCGGGGCGGGTTGTCAGGGTGCCACCAAGAGGGCGCAGGGCCATATCGCGTTGCTCGATCAATTCGTCGACCATCAGACCGAAACGCTGAGCTGACGAGTCAACAATCAGTGCATATCGCGAAGTTAAGGTGTGAGAAGTTTTTCCCAAAATATTGGTGAGGCGGAAGAGGGGCAGACTGCTGGAACGGAAATTCAAAAACTCCTGCCCTCCGATGACTTGGATCCGGGCAGGATCGAGGCGCATGGTTTCGATAATGCCGTGAACCGGCAGGGCATAGTTTTCTTCACCCGCCTTCACCACGATTCCCTTCATCGAGCGAAGGGAAGATGGAACTTCGCAAACCAGCGACAGGACGCTTCCAGAACCTTCAAAAATCAAACCCTTAAGTAGAGCAAACTGATGGGCCAGCGCGTCAAGATTCAACCCTCGGGTCGACAGCGGAATTTCAGTACGCCCAACGACGCGGATCTGCCCCGATGCCTTGCGCCCCTCCATCAAAATCACCGGGAAAGGATCTCCCGCAGTGATGGCGGTCACGGCCAGGAACTGTGCTGTTGCGGCAAGAGCATCCACCAAACCCGCCAACTGCCCCTGGTCCATGTCAAATTCTGAAAAATCCGCAATCACCTCGTAACGCAGCCCGGCTTCAGTCGCATTTTCGGCGACGGCCTCCAGCAGCAGCCTGCGAAGATCCGACGATTGGTTTTGCGTCAAGATATCGACGACCCCGCGAACCCTGCCCACATCGTTAGCAAAGCGACTGGCCAGCCCGCGTAATTCCCGCAAAAGAGCACCATCTATTTCATTTTCTGGAATCAAATTGACCACCGATTGCAAACGCAATTGATCGGAATCGAGCAAATCAACGTGTCCGACGAGCCCATCCAGCAAAGATGAGGTCACACTTTTGCCATCATCCGAACGAGAACCCCCGCCGAGCCACTCCCGCAACGCCCCAAAAAGATCGAGCGCCTCCACGACCAGGTGGCGCGTGGATTCGTCGCACGATTGTTGATCGACGGGTTTGTTTGAAATCGCAAAAAGTTGTCTCTGAAGGGCCGGAAGCACTTCATCGACAAGCCGGTTCACTGCCCTGGCTCTCGATTTTTCTTTCGATGTTCCTGGCAATTTTTGCGTGGATTTAAGCATCGCCATCCGGTTCAAAGCCTCAAGAAGCTTTTGACAAATTACCACTAACGAACATGAAATAGGCGTCCTCGAGTGCGTCAAAAACGAGTTTTTCCTTACAGTGATCGCACTGCATTTCCGGCGCGATATTCTCGGAAATCTCTTTCGCATGGTCTTTTGCGACAATGAGACGGCTGGTTTCACCATGCTCGTCACACGCATACGGTGCATAGAAGGATTCGACGACACCGTTGCCGAGTGAGTCAGGAACCATGTTGATTTGATCAACCATGGTGACCGAGCAACGCTTGAAACAAAGTCTGCCAAGGGCACTCAAATCCCGGACTAAATAAACCCACTCTCTGATTCCAACAGAGTTGAAGTTGTTTACATTTTCGAGGATGAAATTGATTTGCTTTGCACCAACGCGCGGAACGTCCTTATGACGAAAGTTTTCGTCGACATCCCCTTCGAACGTATACGTAACCGAATCGATCGCCTTTGAGATGGTGATCTTCAGCGCACCAAAATTAATCGTATCTGATTCACTCACGGCCGCCGACCTCCGAACGGGATGGGTTTTCACCAACTCAGGCGATTCCCTTTGATCTTCGGCGATTCAGCGGATTCCTTGAGGATCCAAGGCAGCCGTTAGAGCGATCATGATCGCGATACGACTGGCTTTTTCGATGCTATTTGGATTTATCCGAAGGGAATCGTCACCGGCCCGGTGCCAAACCGATAAATCATTGAAGTCGATGATGTTCAGGGCTGGGATGCCACGTTCGAGAAATGGAATGTGATCGTCTTCCACAGGAACCGAAAATTCCGACAAGAGTGAAGGCGGGTATCCAAGTGCGGCTATGGCGGCCTCCATCAACTTGAGAAGGGCAGGGGTTGACCGGGAATCTCGCGTCAGGCGAAGGTCCGGCGAACCGATCATGTCCAATAGGATCAAAGCAGCAAGCTTTTTTGGCGTTGATTGGCTCGCAGCGTGGCGGCTGCCATAAGTGTGGTCTGTGATTTTAACCGGGAAGACGGTTTCTCCGTCGCTCCAGCCGGGCAGGGTCGCCTCTTCACCATCAAACCAGACAAAACCGATGCTGCACTCCAATTGTTTCGGCAAAGGGCGATTCTGAACGTGTTGCAACAACTGAAGCAAGGCCACCGAAGAAGATCCGCTGTCGTTTGCACCAACGTAGGATACGCCATCGATGGCTTTGCTGTCGTAGTGGGATGCCAACAGCACAACACAAGATTTTCCGCTGTCTGGACCAGAATCAAAACGCTTTGGCCAGGCAAAAATATTTCGACCGGATACAGTGCTTGTCAGGGCTGCGGGCATCGAAAGCGCCGCGGCATTAGGAATTTCAGCCTTGAATTCCTGAACCTCAACACGTCCGCCTGATTCGGCAATGCGACGCTCCAAAAAATTTGCGACATCAAGCTGCCTCGGTGACCCAAATGGGTGAGGCGAGGCCGTGAGAAATTCAAGATCCAGATTGGTCTGTGAGGGGTTGAGCGAAAAATCAGACACAAAAGACCTGACGTCTTCCGGGATGGTTCCCTCTAACGGGGAACCAAGCGGGCAACGCCAAGCCGCAAGAAACACACTTGAGGCAAAACAAAGGGCACAAAGCCGCTTACGCATTGGGCAGTTTGCCCCACCAGTACGTCGCACTGGCGCCGAGTTCCTCTTCAATGCGCAAGAGTTGATTGTATTTGCAGATTCTATCGGTCCTCGAAGCCGAACCCGTTTTGATCTGGCCGCAATTGGTTGCGACGGCAAGGTCGGCGATGGTCGTGTCTTCGGTCTCGCCAGAGCGGTGCGAAATGATTGCCCCGTAACCATTGGCGCGCGCCATATCCACGGCTTCGAGGGTTTCCGTCAGGGTCCCGATCTGATTTAGTTTCACCAGAATGGCGTTTGCCGCATGACGCTGAATCCCGTCACGCAGGCGCTTTGGGTTGGTCACAAAAAGATCGTCACCAACAATCTGAACGCGGGATCCCAATTGCTTGGTCATCGCAATGAAGCCGTCCCAGTCGTTTTCATCGAGGCCGTCCTCAATGCTCACAATCGGATACGATTCCGCGAGGCCAGCGAGATAAGCGATCATCCCGTCACGGTCCAGTTTTTTTCCTTCGCTTGCCAGATCATATTTTCCTGACTTGAAGAAACTGGACGCGGCCACGTCGAGGGCAAGGGCAACATCGGTCCCCGGCTTGTAACCAGCAGCCTCAATGGCCTGCATGATCACATCAAGGGCTTCGCGATTTGACTTCAGATCGGGGGCAAAACCACCTTCATCCCCCACACCTGTGTTGAGTCCTTTTGATCTGAGGACATTCCTCAGCGAGTGGAAAACTTCAGTTCCGCAACGCAACGCCTCGCGAAAGGAAGTCATGCCGACAGGAACAACCATGAACTCCTGAATGTCGACATTGTTATCAGCGTGGGCTCCGCCGTTGATGATATTCATCAGCGGAACGGGCATGCGCACCGCGCGAGCGCCGCCAATGTAGCGGTAGAGGGGGAGGCTTGTCAGTTCAGCCGCAGCCTTGGCGCAGGCCATGGACACCCCCAGTATTGCATTCGCTCCCAACTCAGACTTGTTCTCCGTGCCATCCGCTGCAATCAAAACCCTGTCGATTTCAGTTTGATCGGTGACGTCCATGCCAATCAAGCGGGGGGCGATCGTGTCACGGACGTTGCGAACTGCCTTTTGGACGCCCTTGCCGAGATAACGGCCTTTGTCACCATCACGCAGCTCACAGGCCTCGTGTTCCCCGGTCGACGCACCGGACGGGACCGCAGCCCGGCCAAAAAAACCGCCCTCTGTGCCAACTTCGACTTCGACCGTGGGGTTTCCACGGGAATCCAGGATCTCGCGTGCATGGACATGGGAAATTGCACTCATGGTGGGGGGGCCCTCCGAAAGGTTAAAATCTGTAATTTTTATATAGAAATGGACCCTTGCCTGCCAGAGAATTTCATCAGTATAGTTCGGAATCAAGTGAATCACTGTCCCTAGCCGATGAGGGTAACCAAACATGTTGAATACCGGTTTCCAAAACGAGTCCTGGAAAAATTTTCTTCCCGAAGTTTACAACTGGCTTGGGAAGGTTGAGTTTGGCGCGAGTCAAAATCCGGTTGCCGGAGCGCACCACGTCGTTGCGGTGACCACTGCCGACGACTCTGCAGGATCCAGTGACCATTGGGAAATCGACGCACCCCAATTGAGCGCTGAATTCAAAACCAAATTGATTGCGGCTGGCAAGGCCCTTGGCTGGAAGGGTGGATCCGGCAGCTTGCACGTCGTGATCGACGGCCATGCGGTCCTTATGGTGGTCCCCGTAAAAACCAAGACCAGCGACAAGCAGCGCGCCCGCGCCCTCGGGATTGACGCTGCAAAAGCTCTGAAGGATCTTAATTGCGAGGCGATCGCCATTTGCGCCCCCCGCAATTTCAATGTGATTGATATTTTTGAAGGCGCAACTTACTCGCTCTATTCTGCGTCTGGTTTCAAGGGAAAGAAAAAAGACTCTAAAAACAGCAAGTCCGATCAAAACGGCAATGGCACAAAGCTGCCGGGCAAGATCCATTTTATCGGTGCAAATCCGAATGCGCAGGAACTTGAGGGTGCCCGCCACCTCTGCCGCTCTATCGCTTTCACCCGCATGCTACAGGATGCGCCGGCCAACTGGCTGGATCCTGTTCGCTTTGGCGACATCGCCCGTGACGTTGCAAAGGAAGCAGGAATAAAATGCACGCTGCGCACCAAAGAAGAAATGGTGGCGATGGGCATGGGCTCTTTTGTCAGCGTTGCCAACGGCAGCCAAATTGAACCACGCCTGATCACCCTCGAAATCGACGGTGTTGACAACAACCGCACGGTGGCACTGATCGGAAAGGGCCTGACATTTGACTCGGGCGGCATCAGCATCAAACCATCGGGCGGCATGGAAGAAATGAAGTACGACATGTCGGGCGGTGCGGCCGTACTCGGAAGCGCCATGTTCTTGGGATACAAGAAACCCCCGACTAAAGTTGTTTGCATCATTGGCGCGACCGAAAACATGCCCTCTGGCAGCGCCACCAAACCGGGCGACATCGTGGTCGCCATGAACGGCAAGACCATTGAAATTCAGAACACGGACGCCGAAGGGCGTCTGGTGCTGGCAGACTTGCTGCACTATGCCGCAAGCACCTATGCACCAGAACTCATGATCGACATCGCCACATTGACGGGTGCCGTTTTGATGGCCCTCGGCACGGCTGGCGCAGGGCTGATGACCAACGATCAGGATGCTGCCGATTTCGTTCTGGGTGCTTCAAAAGCAGCGGGCGAGCCGATGTGGCAGCTGCCGATGTGGCCGGAACTCGACAAGGAAACCAAAGGCGACTACGCGGACTTGAACAACATCGCTAAGCCGAATGTAAAGGCCGGGACCATCATGGGTGCGATGTTCCTCAAGCATTTTGTGGGCGACCGCAAATGGGTTCACCTGGACATCGCAGGCACCGGCTGGAATACCAAAGCGACGGGATTTCCCGGCAGCGGTGGCTCCGCCTACGGACTTCGCACGATGGTCGAGGCATGCCTGCGCTTTAACCGTTAAGTTGGAAATCGCTGCGCACACCACCATTCTGAAATGGAATCCAGAAGGTGGTGTGCGTTTTTGCGAAACAGGAATGACGCAATGAATCCATGGCATGACGTTTCGATCGGCGAAGGCACTCCCAATCTCGTTCAAGCGGTGATTGAGGTCCCCAAGGGATCGAAGATCAAGTACGAACTGGACAAGGACTCAGGAATGATCAAAGTGGATCGAATCCTGTTCAGCAGCGTTCATTATCCTGCCAATTACGGATTCATTCCGCAGACCTATTGCGACGACAAAGATCCCCTCGACATCCTGGTTCTTGGCCAGGAAACCGTCGTTCCCCTTTGCATCATGTTGGCAAAACCGATTGGCGTTATGCGCATGATGGACCAGGGTGAGGGCGACGACAAAATCATCGCCGTCCATGCGCATGATCCCGAGTATAACCACTACAATTCCATCAGCGAGCTGCCGCCACACCGGATCAAGGAAATCCGCCGTTTCTTTGAGGATTACAAGACCCTTGAGGGCAAAAAGGTCGTGGTGGAAGATTTTGCGGACCGCGCAGCCGCACTAAAAATCATCGCCGAGTCCATCGCACTCTACGCTAAAGAGTTTCCTTCAGAAACCTGATGGCTGGCAGCCAAAGCGGCACTCAAAACGGAATTTATTTTTCCAGCCATCTTCCTGCCGGCATCGAGCACCTCCGCGTGGCTTGTGGCCCCGAAACCGGAGGCGCTTTGATTGGCGTCAACGCCAAGTCCACCTGACATGTTGGTCACTAAAGACAGACCAAAAACTTTCATGCCAAGGGTTCTCGCAGCGATACTTTCCTGAACCGTGCTCATGCCAACAACGTTTGCACCATGGAGAGCGAGCATCCGGGCCTCCGCAGGAGTCTCATAGCTGGGCCCGACAACACCGGCATAAATCCCCTCCGCAATGCCTGTCGCGGCGACGACCTGTTTGCGCCAGTCGCGGTCATAGGCATTGGTCATGTCAGTGAACTTTGCTGGAACGCCAGGAGTTGTTGCCTCGCAATTCTGTCCGGTGAGATTGATCTGATCGCTGATGGCAACCAAACTGCCCGGCGGGTAACGCAAGTCAACGCTGCCCGCCGCATTGGTCAAGATCAAGGCCCGGCACCCAAGCTGGTGAGCCAGACGGGTCGCAAAGACCACGTCATTGGCACTGTAGCCCTCGTAAAGATGAACCCGACCCGTGGCGATCAGCACAGACTTCTGATTGTGAGTTCCGAAAATCAGATCGTCCCCGTGTCCGGCAACGGCAGGGGAAGGAAAATGGGGAATGGCAGTCATTTTGATTCTAACCGGATTTTCGAGGTCGGGCAGGGCCTCGCGAAATCCGCTGCCCGCAACCAGAAAAACATCCACCGATTCCGCATTGATATGCGTGGCCAGAATCTTTGCTGCCAGATCGAGTTTTAACTGATCGGACATTAGTTTGAGCCTTGGCGGAGCCAACGTGCGGCATCCAACGCGTGGTAGGTAAGAACCCCGTCGGCACCGGCGCGCTTGAATGCCAGGAGCGATTCCATGACGCAGGCTCGCTCATCAAGAAAACCAGCTTGCGCCGCTGCCTTGATCATCGCGTATTCACCGCTGACATTGTAACCAAAGACGGGAACTTCAAACCGGTCTTTAACGCGGCGGATTATGTCCAAATAGGGCAGGCCGGGCTTCACCATCACCATATCGGCACCTTCGGCGATATCGAGGGCGACCTCGCGCAGTGCCTCTTCGGAATTCGCAGGGTCCATCTGATAGGTCTTCTTGTCTGCCTTGCCCAGATTCGACGCCGAACCCACTGCGTCTCGAAATGGGGCATAAAATGCGGACGCATATTTTGCGGCATAGGACAGAATCATGGTGTCTGCGAAACCATGCCCCTCCAAGGCACTGCGGATTGCACCGACACGACCATCCATCATGTCGGACGGGGCAATGATGTCGACGCCAGCCTCGGCATGCACCAAAGCTTGTTTGACCAATTCATCCACCGTTACGTCATTCAGGATGAAACCCGCATCGTCGATGATTCCATCCTGGCCATGGCTTGTGTAAGGATCAAGGGCAACATCAGAAATTAAACCAAGTCCCGGAAATTCTTTTTTAAGCCGGACGATCGTTCGCGGCACAAGCCCGTTGGAATTAAAGGCCTCACGACCATCTGCCGTTTTCAGCGACGGGTCGATCACGGGGAAAATCGCAACCGCAGGAATTCCAAGATCAACGGCCACGGCCACATGGCGGATCAAGCTGTCGATACTCCAGCGCCGGATGCCCGGCATCGAGGGAATGTCGATTTCCTCGGCCTGGGTCTCCACCACAAAAACAGGATAAATCAGATCATTGGCGGCAAGGGAGTGCTCACGGACGAGATCGCGCACAAAGGGACGACGACGCAGTCGGCGCGGCCTGGAAAACGGATATTTCGAGGTTTCAATCGTCATTTGGGGTTCTCGCGGGTTTGAAGGGCGTTCTTGTTTTCACAAATCGCATTACTGATCTATAGTTTCCAGGAAGCCTTGTCCAAATCAACCCTGCAGCCCATTCATCCACGGGATTTCCACAGGCATGAAGGCACCACAAAAATCAACGCAGTCCTCTGATTTTCCAGTGATTATTGGGATTGACCCCGGATCTCGCGTGGTTGGCTTTGCAATCCTGCGCAGCAAGATCGCACGGCCGCGAATGCCAAGGGACTTTGAAGTAGCCGACGCCGGCGTGATCAAGACCAACGTTGACCTGTCCATTCCAGAGCGCCTTGGACACATTCATGATGCGGTCCATAGCCTCACCGGAGAACTTTCTCCAACACATTGCGCCATTGAAAAGGCCTTTTACGGGGTGAATGCATCGTCGGCCCTCAAACTTGGCGAGGCACGCGGCGCCATTGTGTCGGCTGTCAGACGCCATGGCCTTTCGGTTTTTGAAATCACCCCTGCCGAAGTTAAACGAACCATCGCCTGTGCGGGGGCTGCTTCGAAAGAAGATGTCTGTCGCGCCATCACTGCACTACTTGGATTCGACCGCGGCAAATTGCCATTTGATGCAACCGATGCTGTGGCCATCGCCCTCGCGTGCGGCCTTAACTTGATCTATACCCCGTCGGTATCAAAAAAATGATCCAGCGACGCAGGGCCCTCCTCACGTCAGCCTTTCTTCTGATGCTCGCCGCGGCATTTATCGACAACCTTCGCGGCAGTCTAATTCCGTTGCTTCACGATCACCTGGAACTTGACTTCGCCCTTGCTGGTGCGATGCTGCTCACAGTGGCAGGGATCTCCGGCGGCCTTTTCAACTCACAACTCCTAAACATTGAACGACGAACTGGCGTGCGTGGCCTGATTGTTTTTTCGGTCGGCTTGACGGTAATCATGGCCATCCTGGCGACTCAAGTTAGAGGGCCATTAACCCTGGGTATGATGGCCATATTCCTGGGCGGCGCCATCACTTCCATGGGAACCATTTCCAACCTTCTGCTGCTCATGGCCAGCGAAGGAAAAATCCCATCGTCCGACGAAGCCAGCCACCCCAACCCTCTGAATAGTTTGGACATCAGGTCTGCCCGTCGAGCCAAGATGATGGCCGGGCTGCACTTGATGTACGGCCTCGGATCTTTGGTGGCCCCTGCCGTTGCGACCATCTCCGTCGGCCGAGGTTGGCCTTGGCCATCGATGTTCATCCTCCCTCTGGCGATGCTCGTCCCCGTCATGATCATGACTTTGCCAATGGATGAAAAACATTCGGGCACCTCGCCGGGAATGAAACCCCCGGGACTTCCACTAGAGAAAAAAACGCATGGAATTTGGCACAATGTTTCGAGCGGTGAATGGTTTGTCGTGGCTATATTTCTTGCCTATGTGACAGGCGAGGTTCTCACTTCGATGTGGATGCCGGCTTTTCTGATCGCGCATTTCGGTCTCAGCTATGAAAATGCGAACCAGAAGGCGGCGGGATTTTTCATGGTATTTTCTTTGGCCAGGCTTGGCGTTTTGATTCTGATGCGGGATAAATTCCATAAACCATTTATCTACGTTCCCCTTTTTGCTGCTGCCACTGCCATGATCGCAGCGACCATAATTTCACAACCGGGGCAGGCCGACTCTGCATTAGTCTTTTTGTTTCCTGCAGCAGGGATGATCGGTCCATTTTTCCCGATGATGTTGGCCCGGGTTTGCACCATTTATAACAAATCATGGCAACGCCTGACGGTGATCATCCTGACCACCATGCAAGTCGCCCTGGCCCTGTCGCATTTGATTTTAGGGGCCGTGTTTGATCATCTCGGAGCGCAACGGGCGTACCTGATTCCACCGTTTTTACTTTTAATTGCCGGGGTTGGTGCGTTGGTTTTTTTAAGAAAGGATCCTTCGCTACGCTCAGGATGACGGGACTAGGCTCAGGATGACGGGACTAGGCTCAGGATGACGGGACTAGGATCAGGATGACGGTACTACGCTCAGAATGACGAGACTGCGAAATCGCGTTTCTTGCGTCCAACTCCCTGGCAGATGAGGCGTGTCTCGTCGCGTTGAAAGGAAACCTCGGACTCGTCGAAAAGTTCGCGTCCTTTCAACCGCAAATCTTTTGCTGCGCCGCCCAAGTACCGATCGAGAGCATGACGCGTCGAAAAAATATATTCGCAGTGGACTACCAGTGGACTAATCTGGAATGCGCGAAACTCCGAGCAACCGGTGATTTTAAGCAGGTCCGCACCGTGCTCGTAGCGCATCCAATGCAGAAATTGACGAACGATGTTTTCATCGGAACAAGTTGCCATGACGCGGTACCGCCATGGTCCATCCTTCGCCACCTGTAAACGGGAAGCGAGATCGAACAAGTCGGACACCACCAGATCAGGCGACGCTATTTCAGCCTCGCGGGCGGATCCGCCCCCAGGTCGCGGAATGAAACAGGTTTGGATTCCCCTTTGCCGACAAGGCTCAAGGTCAAAAAAAGCGAAAGAACTGACGTGAAGCCATTGCGATTTTTCCAGCCCAAGAACTTTTTGGACATGATGCAGTGCAAAATCCCAAGCCGTGCTGTGGGGCTTCCACGACTTCATTTGATCCACCGTCAGGCAAAGGTCCCAAGGGAAGTTCAAGGTTCGCTGAACATCGTGCTGATGGACCATGTCTGAGTTTGAGATACACCCGACTTGGGCAAGAAGCCGCAAATCAAGCAAAGCCCGCACGTCGGGAAAGGCAGGGGCGGCGCCAAATTCTGCAGAAAAACGGTCTAATTCGGCTGCATTGATCGCAGGATTTATTTCGAAGCCGACTGCCTTCAAGTGCGATGCATAAGATAGCGAGCCCGATCCAGCTTGGTTCTGAAGTGTTTCTGAGACCCGGGAAAATTGCAGGAACTTCCCAGGAAAATAAGACTCCACGGGGGCGCGCCAATCCAACAACGTCCCGAAAACGTCAAATGTGATGAGGCGGATGCCGGAAAGGGAAATGGTCACAAAAAGGGGTCCTCCGCCGGGGAATAATCTGTGAAAGCTACGAGGTGCAAATCTTTAAAATCATAGAAAACAAAGTCACACGTCTATTCCCGCATGTTGCATTATCAAGAGTGACAGACTAACAAAGTATTATCGGGCCGGGTATTCGTTTTGAGATATTTGGGGTTCAACTGAGATGGGATTTTTTGGGCGCACCCTCAGCGTTTTCTTATGCTTGCTTGCCATATTTGTGGTCAGGGCGCTGCCTCTTGAGCAAGACACGCATGGGGCCTTCTCACGCCTGTTGTTTATCGGCAAAACCATTGTCGCATTTGCTGCACTCCTTCCGTCACTTCTCGGATGGGGAACACTCCTGTCGGCACTGATTCACGCAATGCTGGAGGCATTCAGAATTCCTGCCACAAAGGCCAAGAAGAGCCTGCTTCTGATTGCCCTACAGACCGTGACCGGAGTCGTTTTAACCGGAGTTGTAACTTTTGTGGCTGGCCGATTTTTTGCGCCGACCGCCACGACTGCCATCCTGATCCTTATTCCTGGCTACGTCGCTTTTCAGACATTGTGTGGACGGGACCTCCACCAATGCTTTTCCGGAATTGTCACAACGTGGCATTCACTGCCGCATATTGAACGGATTATTGTCGGCGTGACCGCGGCGTTCTTAATGATTCGTTTGTCATCCGTTTTTTTGTTTCAAGGACACGAAGACGCATACCTATATCACTTGGCACTGTCGGAATCGTGGATTCGAACCGGCATGACCGGAATCATCCTGACGAATATTTATTCGGGATATGCACTCGCCGTCGAGCACTTCAATCTCATGCCAAAACTTATTTTTATTGGAAATGCAGAACAAAATACAATCGCGCAATTAACCCAGGCTGCTATTGGTTTCGGTGGCATGATGGTCGCCCTTGTCACTGTAGGCCAGCGACTCCACAGACACGGATTTACCGTGGCTGCGCAAGCCGCTGTGCTCCTCGTTCTTTTGAAGCCTGAATTTTTTTCGTTTTTTACATTACCTAAAAACGATGCCCTGCTTGCTGGGGATTGCCTCTTGGCCTTGGCTGCGCTGATGGAAGGCGAGCTTGTGCTTTTTATTGGCGCCGCAGCAGTCGCCTTTGTCATTAAACCGACAGCTCCATTCACATTTTTGGCCATGGCCGGAGCCGCGGTTTCATGTGGAGTGCCGCGCATTATGGGTGGAAGGCGCATGATCCTCATAACGCTCGTGCTTGCGGCGACCGCCATGGTTCTCCTGTGGTTGCCTTTCGCTATCCACTCTTACTCCCTCACTGGCAGTCCTTTTTTTCCGCTTTTAAACCAATTGTTTCGTTCTCCGTTTGCCCCAACTGCCCTCGAAGACGTTGTTACTGAAATGCGGCCCCTGTCGATGGGACTGGATGATCACATCCACTCAATTTGGACATTACTTAAATTTCACCATTTTTATTCCTTGGCAGCCGTGGCCCTTGGCGCCACGGTCATACCCGCCTTACGGTCCACTAAATTTGCGCGGGTTTCGCGTGAGTTCATTTCAGATAAGAACGTCCGATTTATCTTTGCCTTTTGTGCCTTCTCTATGATCACACTGCAATCTGGACTCGGAGAGTTTGGGACACTTGTTGAGAATCGCCATTACATGACACTGATTGCACCATTGGCATTTTTATGTGGGTCGTTGGTCGTTGTCGCAGGCCGAGGGATGGGCCTCGACCGAATTTTGCTGATTGCTTTATTTCTTCTGGGGACTGCGGAATCACACATTGACGTGGCAGTTCGAAAGTTTGCTGAAACATTCGGCGAAAAAAACATGACCGAAGATCTTTTGCGACGCAAACCACTTCTTCAAATCAATGATTTTCTCAGTGCCGGGGATTCCTCGCCAGGGCACAACAGAGTCCGGGTTATCGCACTGACCGAATCAAATACTGGTTATTTTTTGAAAAACGGAGAGTTTTGGCACCACTCCATGACGTACCCCATGTGGAAGTGGGATCTGAAGGGCATGCAAAAGAATGAGTGGAGTCAACATTTCACGGAAGAAAACGTGACTCATTTCATTATTGAAGACCGCTACAAATTTAAATATCCCGAAATTATGAACCTGCCGATGAGCCTAATTAGAACTGAAAAACCGTATATGTTATATGCAATTAGACCTCCGGTAGATCACTAGAAGAAGTCGCCCTTACAACCAACCCTCGTGTCGCAGCAGTGCTGCGGGTTCAGGTTTTCTGCCGCGGAACTCAACGAACAGTTCCATGGGATGACGGCTGCCACCCTGCGCCAAGATCACCTTGCGGAACTTCTGTCCTACGGCAGCCAGACTGACTTCGTTGTCCAGCCCAGCCTCTTCAAAGGCAGAAAAGGCATCGGCACTGAGGACCTCTGCCCACTTGTAACTATAATAACCAGCCGAATATCCTCCGGCAAAAATATGGCTAAACGAGCAAAGGAACTTGTTTTCCGGGTGAGGCGGCATGACACCCGCGCGAGTCATGTGGCGATTTTGAACCTCAAACGGGCTCGCCTTGCCGGCCGGATCGAACTCCTCGTGCAGCTCCAAATCCGTCAAAGCAAATTGCAACTGACGAATGGACATGGAACCTGAACGGTACGTGCGCGATGCCAGAATTTTTTCAATGTAGTGGTCCGGCAAAACAGCCCCGGTTTGATAATGGCGGGCCAGCCCCTTCAAGGTCGGAACATGAAACAACCAGTTCTCCATGAACTGACTCGGCAGTTCAACAGCGTCCCACTCAACATTGTTGATGCCCGCCGCCTCGATGTAAGGGACCTCTGTCAGCATGTGATGGATTCCATGGCCAAACTCATGGAACAGGGTTCGCACCTGATCAAAGGTCATCAAACTGGGGGTTTCGCCGACTGGTGGCGTGCCGTTGCAAACGAGATGTGCCACGGGAATTTGAAGGCCGCTTGTGGACTGCCATCGATCAAGGCAACCAGCCATCCAGGCGCCGCCCTTCTTATTCTGCGGACGCGAATAGGGATCGAGAAAAAAGGACGCAATGTGTTTGCCGGAGTCATCGTGGATTTTGAAGAAGCGAACGTCTTGATGCCAAACTGGTGCTTCTCCGTCGGCGCGACGAACCTCAATCCGAAAGGCCTTCTTTACCAGACTAAACAACCCGTCAAGAGCGCGCTCCAACGGGAAATAGGGGCGCAGTTCCTCTTCTGAATATTGAAACTTGGCCTCCTTCACACGTTCTGCCCAAAAGGCGACGTCCCAATGGGCAAGATCCACGGTGGCTTTGCCGTCTGGGCGTTGGCCATCAAGATCCGGATGGGCTGCCCGGAATGCCTTGAGTTCCTCCATGTCACGGCGGGCGGCAGGCAGTGCGGCTGCCAATATTTTTTCAAGCAATGCACGAACATCTGCAACCGAGGGAGCCATCTTGGTGGAGAGGCTGAGCGCAGCAAAGGTCTTAAATCCAAGGAGCTTGGCCTTTTCTTGACGAAGGCGCAAAAACGACGAAATCAAAGGTGTGTTGTCGCGTTCACCAGAAGACGCCCGTTTTATGCTGGCTAGATAAAGTTTCTCCCGCAAATCGGGGCGTTTGCTGAACTCCATGAAGGGAATGAAACTGGGGCCATCAAGGGTTATGGCCCACGGTCCATGGGTGGGCTCGACTTGAGAGGTTGATTCGGTCTTGTTGCGCCTTGCCCATTCGTGAGCTGCAAGTTCAAGCAAATGATCTGGCAGGCCGTCCACTTCGGCTTTACTGGAAAGATTCAGTGCAAACTCTTTGGTGGCATCGAGGAGTTGATTGGAAAATTTCGTGGCGATTTGTGACAATTCCCGTTCGATTTCATTGAACCGATCACGGGCCGCACCGGAAAGGGCGACACCCGTGTGCTCCGCGGCCAAAAGCCTTTTTTCAATGATTCGCTGCTGGGCCTTGTCAAGCTTGGCCCATGCACCAGCATCGGACTGCCAGGATTTGAGGCCGCGATAAACAGCCTCGTTTTGGCCGAGCTTCAAATCCAGATCCACCATCAGTGGCAGGGCTTCATCGTAGGCCTTGCGAAGTTCAGGCGAGTTGAGCACGCCGAACAAGTGGGTCACCGGTGACCATGTGGCATTGATCGTCGCGGCAACACCCTCAAGCGGAACCATGATCGCGGACCATGATTTCTCTGATTTCTCTTTACCGGCCGACAACGCAGACTCGACGCTGGCCATTTTTTCTTCAACTTGCCGCACCAGCCATTTGACGGCTGGGACGACGTGTTCAGGAGTGATGAAAGGGTAGGCTGGCAGCTGGCCGGGCCCGCGAGAGGCTGCCTCTATCAAAGGATTAAAGGGGTTGTTGGACGTCAAGTCGCCTGTGTTGCTCATGATGGCCTCCGCCGTGCATAATTCTGCCTAATATTCAGGCAGGGTCCCCGTCATTATGCCAAACGACGGGATACCCGGTAAGATATTTGAATATGACCGGAGGGACCAGACCCATGAGCAAGATCGACAAAAAAACCGCCAGCTTTATGCGCTCTTTATGTATGGGAAAGATCGAAGAGGACCTTATCGTTCCTTTTCCGGTCATGAAAAAGGAAGAGGCTGAGTCACTCCGGACGATCTTTGACTCTCTTGGTGGATGGCTCAAGGGCAAGGAAAAGGATTTCCGTGAATGGGACGTTAAGGGCGAAATGCCTCAGAGCTTCGTAAACGAAATGAAGGAATTCGGTCTATTCAGCCTGATCGTCCCCGAGGAATTCGGCGGCCTTGGGCTCTCTGCAACAGGCTACTCGAGGGCCTTGCAGCAGCTCTCGACCTACGATGGATCCCTCGCGATCACGGCCGGAGCGCACAGCTCGATCGGCCTCAAGGGCCTGCTACTCTCTGGTAACGACGCGCAAAAGAAAAAATACCTGCCAAAACTTGCCAGCGGCGAAATGATCGCTGCTTTTTGCCTGACCGAGCCCGGGGCCGGATCTGACGCAGCGGCGATCCGCACCAAAGCCGAGCGCAAAGGCGACAAGTGGGTCATCAATGGCGAGAAACTTTGGATCACCAACGGCGGCATCGCCGATTTCTTCACCGTCTTTGCGGCAACAGACACTCCAGAAGGCAAGATCACCGCATTTATTGTGACAAAGGACATGAAGGGCGTCCGCTCGGGCCCCCACGAAGACAAGATGGGCCTGCGCGCAAGCAGCACAACGAGCATCTACCTGGAAAATGTCGAAGTCCCTGACGAAAACGTCCTGGGTGACGTTGGCAAGGGGTTCAAGGTCGCCATGAAGATCCTGAACAACGGCAGAACAGGCCTCGGCGGCGGATGCGTCGGCGGAATCAAAAAAGCCATTGCCTTGTCGACCAAGCAAGCCAAGCAACGCAAGCAGTTTGGACGCGCAATCTCCGAGTTTGGCCTGATCAAACAAAAAATCGGCACCATGGTGGTCGACTGCTATGCCGCCGAATCCGTCGTGTCGCTCGTGGCCGGAATCATCGACGACGGCTACGAAGATTACGGCGTCGAAGCCGCCATCAGCAAGGTGTTCGCAACGGAAGCCCTCTGGAGGTCTCTCGACGAGGCGCTACAGATCGCAGGCGGCAACGGTTACATGCGTGAATTCCCATACGAGCGGGCCATGCGTGATTCCCGGATCAACCGGATTTTTGAAGGCACCAACGACATCCTGCGCCTCTTCATCGCACTGACCGCAATGAACGATGTGGGACGCCAGCTGAAAGATGTCGCAAGCTCTCTAGGCAACGCCATGAGCGATCCGATCAAAGGCTTCGGCGTGATTTCAGAATACGCCAGCAAGCGCATCACCACGGCAACAGGAATTGGTCACGACAAGTTTGGCAAGATCCACCCTTCGCTTAAAAGTCATACCGAAGCCTACGAAACGATGACGGCAAATTTGACGGCCGCAGCCGACCGGATTTTGCGCAAACATGGAAAAAACATCATCGAAAAGCAATTTGCGACCCGTCGTCTGGCCGACATCATGATCGACATGTTTGTCTTGGCCTGCGTGATCAGCCGGGTGAGCTCTGCTGTGTCCGAAAAGGGCGAGAAAGGCTCTGCCCGCGAGCGGGAAATCCTGGACGCTTTTGGCTGGCAGGTGAAACGCCGGGTGGCCGACAATTTCAGTAAAATCGACGACAACGACGACGAAGCGATAAAATCCCTTGCCGATCATGCCGTAGAAATGGAAGGCTTCGGCTGGGACAACCTCCCAAAATCGTAAGTTGATCACTCCACCCCGGTGGAGTCGGCAGGGAGACAGACAAATTAAGTTGCAGATCTCGGTCCACGACCTCTTGATCGATCCGGCTCCGGCCGGTGACATCAACGAAGGTCCGGACGACAGTTTTGGCGACCCGGCCCTCGGCACGGAAATTCATGAGGCAATTCAGGGGCAGTTGAGGGCAGACATTCCCGGCTACCGGGCCGAGGTTTCGTTCCATAAATCAATTGAAGTCAATACAGCAAGCATTGCCATCAGCGGTCGAGTCGATGGGATACATCCCGATGGCTCGATCGATGAAATCAAAACAACCTTTCGCCCGGCACGGCTGATCAGAAATCTTGAAATGAACCCGGAACATCCTTACTGGCTGCAATTGGCCTGTTACCGTTGGATGTCAGGCACGTTATGCGAAACCCCGGACCGCATTCTTGTGGTCGATGCCCGTTCCATGGAATCCGAAACCATCGAATCCCTGCATTGGACGCCCGAGTCCTTTGAATCCTGGGCGATCAAGCGCATCGAAGCGATCCTTGAACGGGAAAAAGACCGTCGCGCCTTCGTAAAGCGCCAGAAAAAAATGGCAAGCCAGATCCGCTTCCCGTTTCAAGACATCCGAGACGGACAGCTTGGCTTCATGGAAGAAATTCGAAACACTTGCGTCGCCAAAGGCCGTTTGTTGGGTCAGGCACCAACTGGTATCGGAAAATCCCTGGGCAGCCTTTTTCCTGCACTTCAGGTCGCTCTGGCGGCCGGGGCAAAAGTCGCCTTTCTCACACCAAAGAACAGCCAGTTTGCCGTCGCCGAAAAAGCAGTCCAGCAAATCGCATCCGGCAGCAAAGCCAATCTGAGATCGATCACACTCGGAGCCAAGTCAAAACTCTGCCTGAATGTTGAAGTCAACTGCACGGCCGAAGCTTGCCCCTATGCCAAAGGGCATTACGACAAGGTCCGGCAAAATGATCTTTTGAAAAAACTTTCAAGACGCGCCGTTTTGACGGTAGACAGCCTCAGGGCGACTGGAAAAAAGCACGAAGTCTGTCCTCACGCCCTTTCCCTGCAACTTCTGCCTCGGCGCGACGTCCTGATTGGGGACTACAACCATGCCTTCAGTCCCGACGCGAACCTTCGCGCAAAGATGTCTGGAGCCGACCTTGTGGCCCCACGTCCTGTGGTTCTCATTGACGAAGCCCATAACGTCGCGGATCGTGCACGAGATCATTGGAGCGGCGCACTGGCGATTGCCGATGCCGAAGGGACCAAGTGGGAAAGGGCGTTGAAGCGCATTTTGGCTGGAACCAGCAAAGGCCCGCCGAGCCAAAAAAAACTAGAGGCACTGCGCCAAAAAATAATGGATGCCATTTTAGATCAAAAAGAAACAGGACCAACGGACCTGGAACTTTTTTTTACCATCAGTTCCTTCGTGGGGCTTTTGGATGCGGCAAGGCGCAGCGATCATTTCTTTTTACGCAATCCAGATCCGGGTCGATGGGAAATACACTGCCTGGACGCCAGTGAATTCACGGCGAAAAAATTTGACGACTTCGAAAGTGTTGTCGCGTTCTCTGCAACACTGAAACCCCTTGAATTCTATCGCAATGAGATTGGCCTGAACCGTGACCATGACCATGCCATCGAATGGCCTTCACCCTTCGATGTGAGCCACCAAAAAACCATCGTAATCCCGCAGGTCTCAACCCTTTGGCGAAACCGCAGTCAAAACTATGAAAAGATCGCGGGTGCAGTGCTCCGCATCGCAGCATTGAAGTCTGGACACTACGTCGCTTTTTTTCCAAGTTTTTCATTCCTCAATTCTGTCGCTTCGATCCTGCACGAGAAAGCTTCCGGGGTGGAAATCTTGACACAGACTGCTGGCCAGCCGGCGCAGGTCACAGAATCCATTCTCAGCCGCATGCGGGATCCACGTCCGGGGGTCACGACTCTTTTACTGGCAGTCCAAGGCGGGACATTCGCCGAAGGCATTGACTTGCCAGGAGATCAATTGATCGGTGCGTTTATCGTTGGACCAGGACTTCCAGCGGTGTCACCCATTCGCGAAAAAATGCGCGAATACTTTGACTCCAAATACGGATGCGGCTTTGATTATGCCTATACGTACCCGGCCATGGCCAAATCAGTTCAGTCAGCCGGACGCGTCATCCGCACGGCGGACGATCGGGGGATTGTGGTTTTCATGGATTCAAGATTTCTTGAGCCGGGCAGTCAAAGCGCCATGCCATCCCAATGGATTGACCAAATCCACGAGGCCCGCCACGGCGAGAGCCTGACGGACCATATAAACTCCTTCTGGAGCTGAACGGAGTCAGGCGAGGTGGCTCGCGATTTTTTTCAAGGCGGTATCATTCTTGCTACGGTGTTGCCGGGGAACTTACACCGCCCAGCCGGGAGGCAACACCATGTCCGACCCCAAACGACTGAAACACAGCCCAATTGTAGTTGCCGTTGATTTTGATTCCAGCCTGGCGAACACCATCAAGGTTGCGGGTGAGCTGGCAAGGCGCAGCCGTTCAAAACTAATCCTTCTGCATGCCGTAAGAGAATGGAGCACGTATACCACGTCCAGCCTTGAGGGAAACATGAGCCTGCCCCTCGGCGACGTCATGGCGGCCAACTTTCAGGCTGAGATCGAGGATGCAAGGCAACAACTCAACGATACGGCCGCCCCGCTGCGAAAAGATTTATCAGTCGAGATCAAGGTGGTTGCCGGGATTCCAAATCAAGTGATCGTCGCAGAGGCTGTGTTGACCCAAGCGCAGGTCCTCGTGCTCGGGTCACCAGTCGACTCGTGGCGCCGCAAAGAGCACCGCCTCAGCACTCTACTCAGCGTCCTGAGCGAGGCTCCATGCCCCGTTCTTGTCGTAGGGTCTGAACCACTAGACGAAAAAATCGAAGCGGTTGCCATCGCGGATGATCTTACGCCCTGGTCAAGACCAGCCGTTACCGCCGCATTTTATTTTGCTGAGGCGATGGATGCCCCACATGTGTATCACTTGCACGTGAATCCACTCCAGCGCGAACGTTTCGCCCAGGCCCTGCGCCGTTATGCGATGCGCCAGGGAACCCAAGTGAGGCCCGAGGCGGCCAACGAATTTTTCAAGGACCTCGAACACGATCTGTCTTTACAGCTTCGTGAACGCGCAGGAGAAGAGACCGTTTGGTTTCCGGAACGTGAAGGCCGGTATACCGCGTCCGTCCTGCATGGGCCGGTCCTCGACACGATTGAGAGTGCGATCAGCAAGGATCAAGGATGGAATGCTGGTCTCATCGTTTTTGGCCAACACAGGAGCTTTCACAGGAGGCCATTCCGCGCCGGCAACGTGCCGTTCAGTGAAATGGCACGCCTTGGAAAGCTCGCACTGATCGTCCCTCCGGAGGCTGCTTAAATATGACAACAGGACGCCTTGACCCAACCCACTGTGAAATATTGTTGAAGACTGAGCACATTGGCAGATTGGCTTGCCATGCTGCGGGTAAAACTTATGTGGTGCCCGTGACCTATGTGTTCGAACAGGGAGCGATCTATGGCCATACAAATCCGGGCCTGAAATTGGAAATGCTCCGCTCAAACCCCGCCGTCTGTTTTGAGGTGGACCACCTCGACAACATGGCCAATTGGCGCTCGGTCGTCGCCTGGGGGACCTTTGAAGAGCTCGCCGGGAGCGCAAAGGCTAATGCCCTCGATATTCTTTTTCAGCGTCTGACACCAGTCATACGAAGCCAGACCAGCTTGCCCACAAAGGGAGCCCTCCCCAACGATCTCACCAAAGAGCAAATCAAGGAAAAGAGTACCGACAAGGCGATGGCCGATATGAAAATCAGACCGCAACAAGGCGTCGTCTACCGGATCAACCTGACAGAGATGACAGGGCGCTTTGAGAAGGGTTTTCACTGATTTCGACAATTTCTTTGGTTCGCCTGATTCATTGCCAAGAAATCGACAACCGGGCACAATTCACGGAGGAATAATTTCTCTAAAATTCTGTGGCTCAAGGAATTGCCGGTATGTCAAACCAATCCCACCTCCGGAAAACCTTTGAATCAAAAGAGCCGTCCATCATCATCGCGTACCCCAACGGGACCGTGCGCGGACAGATCACTGCCGTTTTCAAAGAGCTTGGTTTCAAAACAATCCTCGGCGCCAGTGAAATTTCCGATGTCGTCGCGATCCTTCAAGACTCAATAGCGAACGGAAAGCCACCCGGGTGGATCCTGACGAGCATGTATCTCGACGGAAAAGCCAATGCCCTTCAGCTTCAACAACTTCTAAACTCAACCGCTGAGCTGAAACAAATCGCTTGCTCATTCATCACCACGACGGAGGAAGAGTTCACAATACCGCTGGCTGTTGAACGCGGACTACTGTCGTGGCACCCGGCAGAATCCTTCACTCAGGGTGACTCCCTCAGGAAAGAAGTCAATGCCCTTCTTTCCATCATCAGCAGGCATGATTTCAATCCGGAACTGGTCGCCATGACCTATGCCTGCTCCATGCTGCGGAAGAAAGAGAAATACAACGAATTAAAACGGCTCAGTGGCGTCATGCTCGAGTTCAAGTCTGATAACCCGTATGCACTGCTTGGTTACGCGGATGCCTTGGCCTTAAATGGCGACCTTGCTGGAGCCAAGCGTTATGCAACTCAAGCCGTGTGGTCCAACAAAGAACTCCTGGGACAGGTGGGTTCTATAAAATCACTGAACGATGCGCCAGTATTCACGCCCGAGGAAATCCAGGCAATGGAGGTCAGGGGCACTTCACTCTTTAGTGCCTTTGGCATTCAAAATTGCATCATCCTGGATCCAGATTCTACCGCAAGAAAGCATCTGCGAAATGTACTCAGTGGGATGGGGATTCAGGAAATCATCGAATTCGACAACGGACTCTCTGCCTGGGAGCATCTCGAAAAAAACCACCACCATACGATCATGATCTGCGAATGGAAATTGCCGGGCCTTTCAGGAATGGCGCTCTTGCAGCGCATGCAGCAGGCTGGAATTCATGACGTTCCGGTTATTATTTCCAGCGCACAACTGGGACAAATGGACGTTGGCTTGGTCGAGGAATTAGGTAGCGCCGTACTCTTGCAAAAGCCCTTGACCACGGAATCTCTTGAGAGCGACATACGGACAGCAATGAGAGAAGAGCACCTGCCTTCTTCCTTCAAGGGGATCATTCGCAAGGTCCGCCATCTATTGCGGAAGCATGACACCGCGTCCGCCAAAAAAATCTGGGAGGCTTCGGCGGCTCAGATGGTTATCCCTGGCCTCCACCGCCGTGTGGTGTCCGCAGAAATCTTGATGGCGGAAGCAAAACTGGATGACGCCTATGCCGAGGCCATCGCCGCGGAAAAGGCTGGCGCGAAGGGAGCTTATTTCTTCAACCTTCTCGGTAAAATCTCATTCGCATTGGGCGACTTTGATGGATCGGCCAGCTGGTTTGAGAAAGCAAACGAAGAGGTCGCAATCAACATTGAACGGCTCACCGATTTGGCAACGGTCGAGCTTCACCGGGGTGACACCGGCAAGGCCGCTGAGGTCACAGCAGACGCCGCAAACATTGACGCGATGAACCCGAAAGTCCTGGAGGCACAGGCCATGATCGCGCTGGAAAAAGGTGACTCCGAAGATGCTTCCGCCGTTATGGCCCAACTCAATGATTTGATGAACATTGTTGGGCACTTGAACAACCGGGCTGTGGCCATGGCTTGGAAGGGCGATCATGACCGCGGAATTTCCCTTTACCGCGAGGCCCTTTCTGCGGCTCCAAAAGCTGCCGTAAAAGACCAGAAATCATTTGCACCATTCGTGACCTACAATCTGGCGCTGGCCCTTGCACGCAAGGGGGACCTGGAATTGGCTGAGAAAACAGTCGCTGGGTTGGATCCGCTGGCACTGGCAACGGCAGAAGGTCGCCTCTCCATGAAAGTTAGCGGCTTCAAAAGTCGCATCAAGGACGCGATCAAAACTGGAAAAAAACTTGAAATCGACACGCCCAAGACCAGCGACGTCTCAAAAAAGAGAATTTTAAATCTTCATAAAAATGCAACTGCCGCAAAGGCAGCAAATCTCGTCAAGGAATTAAAAGTTCTTGGAACGATTGACTACCGGGCTTTGAAGCTGATCGAAAAGCCACTACGCTTCAATCCCAAAAAACCCTGAAACACAAAGAGAAAAATTAATGCGCGCAGCAATCCTTGACGCCCTTTCCGGACCGGCCAGCATCCGCATTGGTGAAGTGCCAAAACCGCAGCCGAAACGCGGCGAAATTTTGGTCAAAGTGATTTGTTCTCCGGTCAATCCATCTGACGTTCTTTACTGCAGCGGACTCTATGGAAATCCGCCAAATTTGCCAGTGACGCCTGGGTTTGAAGGATGCGGGACCGTGGTGGCATCAGGTGGTGGATTCATGGCAGATCGCCTGATTGGCAAGCGCGTGGCAGGGAGTGTTCAGACAGGGAAGGGATTTTGGTCTGAATTTGTCGTCTTGAAGGCCATGGAAGCACTGGTGATCCCCGAACACATCCCAAACGAATCGGCGGCCTCTGCATTGGTCAATCCACTCACTGCAGTTGCACTGGTACGACCTGTTGTGGAAGGAAAACACCGGGCCATGATCCAGACGGCGGCTGCATCGCAGCTCGGACGAATGATGATCCGTTTGAGTACGCGGCATGATTTTCCACTGATCAACATCGTGCACCGAAGGGAACTCGTGGATGAGTTGAGGGGGCAGGGGGCCCAGCACGTTCTCGACAGCAGCTCCGGCGGTTTCAAAGAAAGCCTCGGCAGGCTTTCCCGTGAACTGGGTGCAACATGGGCCGCAGATGCAGTGGCGGGCGACATGACCGGCATTCTGGCTGCATCGATGCCGCAAGGAAGCACGATTGCGGTATACGGAGTGCTTTCGGGACGGGAATCCACTGTGAATCCCGGGGATTTGATTTTTCGCGGGCAAACCGTAACCGGTTTCTGGCTGTCCAATGAATTCAAGGACCGCAGTCCCCTTGGATTGATCCGGATTGCAAGGCGCATGAAATCAGCAACAAAACTTCTTGATTCAGATTTAAAGACGGTCGCCCAGGCTCATTTAAAAATGGACGAGATGGCTACACGTCTGCCGGAACTGCTGAAGTCAACGAGCAAAGGTAAAATTTACATCACGCCGAACGCTTGATTTCCTGGTCTGGCGTTGATGCCTTTTTGCCGATCACTTCCGTGATCCGGACGGCGAGCTTGCCGTTTACTTCAACGGCTTCCCCAAGAGCGAAAAGCTTCTCGTTCACAAAAATTTTGAGCGGATCTTTTGCATTGCCTGCCAAAGCGATCATTTCGCCGATTTTAAGATTTAAAATGTCGGCGATTGGCATCCGGGTCGTACCAACTTCGACCGAGATCTTGACGCGAACATCCATGAGGGATTCGGCTACGTCACGATTGACCCGAAAATCAGGGGTCGACGCACCGCTATTTTTTTTCTTGATGATGTTCAAAAAAAACCCCTCTCTTCAGAATGATCGGAAGAAAAGGGGAAATCTTTAGGAAAACCGGAGCCAGTCCCTGGGGATTAGACGACCTCGACAATCACCGCGCTGGCCTCGCCCCCGCCGATGCACAAGGTGGCCAAACCGCGACGTTTTCCAGCGGCGCGGAGGGCATGGATCAGGGTGACTAAAACACGCGTCCCACTAGCCCCGATCGGATGACCAAGGGCAACCGCACCACCATGGACGTTCACTTTGTCGTGAGGAATTTCAAGGTCACGCATGGCCGCCATTGGAACGACGGCAAAAGCCTCATTGATCTCAAAAAGGTCGATGTCACTGGCCGACAATTTGGCCTTGTGTAGCACCTTGCGAATGCACTCGACCGGCGCCGTCGTGAACCATGACGGATCCTGCGCATGGGAGGCTTGGGCAACGATTCGAACCAGCGGCTTCAAGCCAAGCTCTTTGGCTTTTTCTTCGCTACACGCAACCACGAGGGCAGCCCCATCATTAATCGACGATGCGTTACCGGCCGTGATTGTTCCAGCCTTGTCAAAGGCTGGACGCAATTCCGGCAGCTTTGCCAGATCCGCAGCAAATGGTTCTTCGTCCTTGTCCACCATGACGGGACCCTTGCGACCAGGAACCTCAACGGCCACAACCTCATTTTTGAAGTGACCGCTCTCCCATGCATTGCGCGCCCGGGCGTAACTTTCTTGAGCGTACTTATCCTGATCTTCGCGGGAGAACTTGTATTCCTTCGCACAGATCTCGCCACAATTTCCCATGGCCACGCTTCCGTATGGATCCCAAAGGCCGTCCCACTGCATATGGTCCTTGACCTCGACCGAACCAAACTTGTAACCGGCCCGCGAATTCATCAAAAGGTGCGGCGCCAAAGTCATGTTTTCCTGACCACCAGCGAAAACAACCTTGGCATCACCCAGACGGATTGCCTGATCTGCCAACATCACGGCCTTAAGGCCGCTACCACAGACGCGGTTGATCGTCGTTGCACAAACGGATTTGGGCAGACCGCCGTAGATGGCCGTCTGGCGTGCTGGAGCCTGTCCAACCCCTGCCGACAGAACATTGCCCATGACAATCTCGTCGACCTTCGACGGATCGATCTTGGTCTTGGCGAGTGCATCCTTGACCAGGGCTGCGCCAAGGCGCGATGCGGGTAAAGCAGAGAATGCTCCGCTTAATTTGCCTACCGGCGTACGACCTGCGTAAACAATAACAGTGTGAGCCATGATGAACCTCCGGCTGAAAACTCGAGACGCCCAAATTACTTCAAAGTTACTTTGATGGCATCCCGTTTGCTACTCCGAACCTCAGGAAAACATCAACTCCGGGTATCCGGGGGGAGGCACGAAATGAACTTTGAAGGAATCAAAAGCAAGGGTCTGGAGATTGGGCACGACATCCAGCATCGGGTTGCCGATCAGTGGCAAAGTGACGCCGCTGTGCGGCGCTCCAGCGTCAACGTTGGCAAGCCTGAGCGGATTGTCAGCGGGGTCTTGGGGTCAGTCCTGGTCTTGCTTGGAATGCGGCGCCCTGGCACCGTCAATCGCCTCGTGAGTCTTGCCGGCGCAGACCTCGTGCTCCGCGCGGCCTGTGGGCACTGTAACGTCTATAAAGCACTCAACTTTTCGACGGTTTCCGCACATGAAAAAGAGACCCGCCGGACCCTCGCTGAACCAAGGCTGGCACGCAAGTCAGCCGCCTGATTGGCTCTTGACTTTTGAGGCCCCTCGCCATAATCCAACCGCTTGCGATGTTGCGCCCGCAACACCGTAAGTGGCCTGGCGAGGTAGCTCAGATGGTTAGAGCGGTGGATTCATAACCCACAGGTCGGGAGTTCGATTCTCCCCTTCGCCACCATTTCCTTTTCTGACACAATCCCCTCATGCAAACCAATTTTCAAAACCAGGCACAAGCTGCCAGCACTTCTTTTTTCCGCATTGCGACTTTTTGCACGATTTTGTTCTTTTGCCACCGGCTGACCTCCTTCGGGATCTTCGCCCGGGGATTCCCCGACATGGGGCCACTGCATCTCGTCCAAAGTTTCTTTACGGGAGTGGGCAGCGACCTGTGGGTGGCAACCCTTCTGGGCATCCTGGGCGCCCTCCCTGTTTTCCTCTTTAAGCCGCGGTTCATGAAGTGGCTGACCATCGTGGCCCTGATCGCCCTTTCCATTCTTGTTGCGGCCCACCAGGGCTACATCGAGTTCTACCGGACACCGATCATGGCATTCCACCTGCGCTACCTCCTGGATCCAGAATTTCTTGGAGCAAGTGCGACAACGACCTGGTCGCCACTGATTGCAATCAATGTCCTTGCTGCCGTCCTGGCAGCCTATCTGAGCGCAAAAGCCATCACGAAACCGAACCATCGGGCCATTCCGCTGCTGATCCTTGGGGCTGCTGCAATTCATGGGTTGCAGATCCGCTACCGGGTCCAGTGGTTTGTCCCTGGCCCAATGCAGTTCAATCCGATCGAAAAAATCACCTATGACCTGCAACACACGACATTAATCCCGCCACCGACAAGGGCGGAGGGAGCCAGATTTTCCGTGATGCGTGAAGCCGCCCTCAAGGCCGCATTGGAAACCACGTCCGCGCGAAACCGCCTGCGCGGCCGCCTCCGCACATCATTTCAGCAACTTATTTCCAACGGAAAACGGCCAGTGATCGCCGTGATGGCCCTGGAAACTTTCCGGCCGACCGAAATTGGTGCATACCGCACCGGGCCGGCACCGACCACAATTTCAGACGCGGATCTAACGCCAAACTTTGATCGCCTCAGCCGCATAGGATTACTCTTTCGAGAAGCATGGAGCAGCGGCACGGTCACCTGTGCCGGTCAAGAAGCCCTGTGGTGCGGCTATCCGTCGGGGCTTTTTACCTCGCTCATGCGATTTCGGACCGAATCCAAGGCTTCTTGCATCCCTGAAGAAATCAGGGCGACCGGCGGGGATCCCATCTGGATCCATAATGGCCAGGGCAAGTTCGACAATCAGGTGAGTTTCTGGCTACGGCACGGAGTATCAAAAACAATCTCTGCCGCCGACTACCCAGCGGGAACACCTGGAAGCAGCTGGGGGTTGAGCGACCTTGCGCTGGCCGAGCGCGCCATCAGCGAAATCGCAATGGCTCGGACGCCGCGGCAACCTGCCCCTGGTCGACATGATGACAAATCTTTCATTGCCCCCTTTATCCTTACCGTCAGCAATCACATTCCGTGGGACCTTCCATCCGACGCCAGTCGCGAGATTCAAACCTTGACCGCGCCGGAGCACCAAAACCAGAAAATGTGGAGAACCACCGCTTATACCGACCAGGCCATTGGAAAGTTTGTCGCGGAATCCAAAACACATGGGATTTGGGAAGACATGATTCTGATTTTGGTCAGCGATCACGGAAACCTCGAACCGGGAAAACACAATACGGGTGTCGGAGGTGAGATGACCGATTCGGCAACACGGCGCCAGTCTCATATTGCGTTGCTTTTGACCGGGGGAATTGTCGAATCAAACATGGAAAACCTGACTGCGATCGACGAACCAGTGGGTCAAACCGGCGTTGCAGAATTAATTCGCTGGATCACGTCACAGACGGATCTTGACGTGCGGCAGGAGACACCTGACATCCTATCATGGCCACCCAACTGGCCGGTTTCAAGCGATCAGAATGAATCGCTGTTCATCCCAACATTAAACGTGAGTATTGATAAAAGTGAGTTGAGTGTCGATCTGGGCGCCGACCCGATCGGGGAACCAATCGTGAATACTTCCATCAGAGATGCTGGGATCGTTTATAAAGTGCTGCTCGATGCGCCGACGCAAAAACCTATTGGCCATGCCAATCAAGCACCCTTTAAAAACCGACCCTCGTCGCGGAGTGCGGACTGAAACGCACCAAGGCAACCCTTTAGCCTGCCTGCAGCCCTGCCCCGGTCCTCAATTTCTTTCATAGCCTGAGCCATCCGCTGCTGAAGGATGCGCGAAGCCTCCTGACAAGGGAGAATCCAAGAGCGGACGAGGTTACGTCCAGCCGGTTCCCGGACGTGCGATCCAGAGCCAAAGTCCAATTCAAACTTCGCCACCATTGCATCAAGGTTGGCCCAAGCCATGCGCTGCAACTGGAAGTATTCGTTAAATCGATCGTAATCCTGATTGTCAATGGCTTCGGCCGCAATCGCACAGCGGGAACAAAAAAGATCCACCACCTTTTTGATCGCATCGACGGCGCAATCCATTTTGCGGGATGGATCAACCATTTATTTTCGCCGCCATGCCATCTTGCTGCGATTGCATCATCTGCATTTTTCCATTGAGATCAGCGAATGTCTTTTGCAGCCGCTCGTGTTTTTGATCGACGAGTCGCTGCTGTCGCTCGATGTTCTGGTCCTGCCGGCGGATGTTTTGCTCAAGGCTCTTTTGACGAAGGGAAATGACGCCAGAATCCCGATCCTGAAGCCCCTTGACTGCATTGCTGAGCTTTTCTGCGATGCCAGGCCCACCTTCGGAACTGGCAAACACTTTCATGACACCATCGTAGTTGCTGGCCAGCGCTTTCTTGAGTTTTTCATCGTTAACCTCCAGCTGACCCGTCTTCGCATTGGTCATCACACCCATATCGGCCAACGACAAACCGCCGCTCCCAGGGGCTGATTTTCCGCCACTCACTTCGGATTGAAGGGATCGTATCGCCTGCCGCATCGAAGATGCCGCGCCAAGGGAAAGTTTCTCACCTTCCTTCGGTGTCATCTGATCCGACATGGTCGAGAAAACCTTGTTGTACTTCTCGACAAAATCCTTGACGCCAGTGGAAGTCGCATCGACATCCTGCGTGATGTTCAAACTGACGCTCGTTCCCGGCATTGCTTTTTTTGCAGTCAACTTAACGCCGTCGATCAAGTCTGAAAAACTGTTCTCTGCCCGTGAAACGTCGACATCCTCGAATTTCATGGCGAGGTTTTTACCTTTTCCAATTTCCTTGAAATCAAGAAAGGTGGAATCAGGATCGATTTTTATTTTTGCTTCTTCGCCGGTCTTTTCCGCACGCACCAGGAGTTTGTACGGTTCATCACCGATTCCCGTGTTGACGATGGAAGCTTGGACTCCACCTGCCGTCGCATTGATCTTGTCCGCAACATCCTTCAGTGTAGAACCCGGCTCCAAGGTAATATCCAGATCGGGCAAGTCCTTGCCCCGTTCGATGGCCATAAATCCAAAACCAACGGCGGACTTGCTGGAGTCGGCAAAACCCTGCTCTAAAAATTTCGCAGTGCCAGCCAGTTCCTTGACCTCGAAATTGAACTGTCCTGGTTTTAAGTTTTTTGCTGATTCAAGAAGTTCGGCCCCGATGACCTCGGGATGGGAAGACTCTACCTTCAACCGCTGGAACTTTTCAGGCGCACTTAATCCGCCAAGTTGCGTTGAAAGTTCGCCTAGTGCAGACGTGAGTGCCGAGTAGCCATTTTTTTCCTTGGCAAGGGCATCGCGTTTCTCGGAAAGAGAATCCACGGCAGCTTTATCGCCGACCATGATTTTGTCGACAATCCCCATATCAACGCTGCCTGGGCCCGCAGCACCGGCAATGGCATTCATGGGCGATCCTGATCCCTGGATCTTCATCGTTTCGTTCCTCCAAGTGCAGGGCATTGTTGCCCCAGGAATGGCAGGCCGTACGCCGCCAAGCTCCAGTCTGGCTTTCGGAGGAAGGATCGATTGGTTTAGGGAAAAATAATCGACAGGGGCGTGTCGAAACAAAAAAAAACAAAAATACACCAATGAGTACGTAACCTTGGCGTAGTAAAACAAAAATTTTATGGATTGCTAAAAATCGACGAAATTCTGAGTCGAAGCATTCATTAAGAGTCTCAGCCCGTCATTCTGAGTCTCCGCCCGTCATTCTGAGGCCGAAGGCCGAAGAATCTTTTCTTCAACGCGGAAGAAAGGATCCTTCGCTCCGCTCAGGATGACGAACAGCGGCTCAGGATGACGTGATGCGACGCTCAGGATGAAGGTTCTATTTCTCCAAAAGAATTGCCCCGCATGGCAAGACACCAAGCGGGGCGTTAATTAGGGCGGCGCGCAATTATTAACGATTAGAAACCGTCGTTTTCTTCTTGTGCGACCATTCTTGCTGTTCGTTCTTCTTCTAGTTTCTGAATAAGGTACTCTTCATCACGATCCTCCCTGTCCCCTCGAGGACCTGGCAGTTCGGCAGCACTTTCAGGATCGTGCCATTCAATATAACCACCTGGGTGACGTGCACCGGTGGTGTTGCCAGGGGAACCGTTAATACTGGGTTGATTCATAGCCATAAAGGTATTCTGGCATGCCCGTAGTTCATCGCCCAAAGTACGATCCGCCAGATCAACGCAACCCACCTCCCTCGACGCAAAAATTTCTCGAGCAAGGGGCGAGCTAGCGGCATAACTCTGTGCCTGGCAGGCTTGGATTTGCTGCTCTTTTGCCGCAAACGCTTGCTCCCGACATTGTTCACGGGCTGCCTCCGCTCTCTCTTGGTTGGCGGCGGCCGAATTAGAGTAGTCTTTGAGCCCCCCGGTATTTTGATTCTGCGCTTTGCAGGAAACGGTGGCAGCAGCTGCGAACGTGCACAGGATTTGAAGGGCCAACCTGCGAGTCGTACTACATTTGCTCAATTCATTCATAATTGTGAGTACCCCAATATGGTTGAACTTAAAGACAATCATCTATTCGGAATTTTTATAAATAAACTGACAATCAGAGCATTTCCGTCAAGATTTCGCGTAGATGGGCGAGGTCATTTCGAACCCAAGGAGGCAAAGTCCCCTGCTGAAAAATCTCCGTCTCCAGGAGTGGGGCCTACGGAACCCGAAAAATCGATTGGTTGTCGAATGAAATGAGTGGCTTGAAGGATCGGTTCAGTTCATCGAATCCGATTTTAAGACCGCCCCCCAATTCCGGCACTGCGATATGAGTGATTCCCATACCTCGCATTGCCTCCAAGCTGGATTCAGGCTTCTCCAGCATGAGCGTGATCCTGGATTCCAATGGCTCGACAGAAAGCCCGTGGGACCATATCCAGCCGCCGTAGGCTTGCACATTGGCACGCCCCGTCAGTGAAAAGGACCAGTACCTGTGGTCCTGATGGGAAGGCGAGAGGATCAGGGCATCGAGTGGCAGGTTGTTGCGAGCCCACCCTGCGATGGCTTGCTCTCCTGAAGTCCAAAGCACCATGGGTGCTTTCGGCGCAACAAACCTGCCGACCAGGCTCGTGAGACCGTCGAGTGAAACAATCACGAGCGCTGCGGCAGAAGTCGGCTTAAATTTCATCTGTGAAAAAAATCGAACCAACGGGATCGAAAATAAAAGCAGGGCCCACATCAAAAGTTTACTGTTGTCCCAAGCCCAAGGCTGCAACTTGACCACATTCATTCCCGTGAAAACAATCGCGCCGGAAAGAAAACATGGATCTCGCCTGAATTCCTTTGACGTGATGGCTGCGATCAGGACGAGAGGTACGATCACATTCCAGTTCACAATCCAGAACAGGAAGATCGACTGCCCTGTTTCGGAGGCCATCCATCCAGGCGCCCAATCAAGGCCGGACAGCTTGCTCCCGATGCGCGGCATGGTGATCAAAATCATCAACATGGACACGA
>CANJZQ010000022.1 GCA_947479535.1 Oligoflexales bacterium
CGGGTTCAACCCTGCGCGAAGCTCGGCTTCAGAAAGTCCAAGGTCCATCCAAACCGTTTCAAACGACATTGGCTTAGCCTTGAAACCAAGGGCCCGCATGATTTGGCGCGCGGCTTCCGAATCACGCCACTCGGGCAGCCAACGCCTGCGCCTTAGGATCCGCCGAGGAAAGGTCTGATTAAATAAACGGGCAAAATCCGACAGCCAAGACTCCGGTGGATTTTCAGAAAACCAAAGGGGGCCACGGTAGAGGTCCACGATATGGACCGGGCCAAGTTTAATTTCTTGAATCGCCATCAATCCAACGCCTTCGCCATCCCGCTGAATCATTGCCAACCTGGTTGCCTTGCGGTCAAGTAGGCGTGCGGCACGGGCAAATGGCATCGATTGAAGGACATTGAGCCGAGGAATTTTTTCATACAGGCGCCGCCAGTCGGCGACACTGCGATCGGTCCAATCAAATTGCATGATTTGATTTGTCATCCCTCTATTCTTTGACCTCCACATAATAATGTAAAGTGGAAACGCCCCATGTCATACTCGTCACGCATGCAAAAAAAACGAATAGCCTGGACCATGCTGGCAGCCCTTGCCAGTGAAACCGTCAACAAGGTCGCCCCCCTTCTGACGATGCATTTTGCAGCCTCACGCCTTGGTGCCGCCGGATTTGGTGTTTCCCAATTTGCCCTGTGGCTTCTTGAGTGGGGAATTATACTTGTTTCCTTTGGCTATCCGCAGGCGATTCCTGTTGCCCTGCGTCGCGCCAAAAGCCTCCATGAAAAAAAAGAATTGGCCGGGGCCCTGGTCCTGAACCGTCTCGTTCAGGCCGCCTGCGCAATCCTGGCCATGTGGGTGCTCGTACGGTCCAATCCGGACTATGGTGTCTATTGGCCTGCCGTGGCTTCTTCGCTGTTCATTTTGCTGCTCTCGGCATTTGACATGAGCGGCGTCCTTATTGCAGTTCAACGGGTCGGCACCTACAGCATGATGATGATCGCCTCGAAATTGGCCAGTCTCTTGGCGGTTTGGATGCTGATCCAATCCACCAGTGATGCAAGCCTCTATGTCCTGATCACGAATGGCGCCAATGGTTTGATTTGCGTTGGTTCGTTTTTGCTCGCATGGAATTTCCTGGGCCTGTCGATGCCGTCACTTTCCCAAATGCGAAAGGTGTTCCGGCTTTCAGTGCCATTTGCCATCTCTGTCTTTGCTCTGGTTTTGGTGGAACGGTTTGACCTGTATCTCGTTGAGCGGTCCATGGGTCCTGTGGGGGCGGGCTGGTACTCCGGGCCGACAAAGCTGATGCAAAGCATCATCCCGTTGATCGCCTCTGTCAGCACGGTTTTTTATTCCGAAATGGTTGGCATTCATGACGCCGGCAGCATGAAAAGGCATCTGAGGTTCAGCCTTCTCAGCGTCATGCTGTTCATCATGCCCCTCATTGTTGGCACCTGGTTCACCGGGGCAGGGATTTTGAACCTCATTTTCGGAGCTGGCTTTGAAAGCCAGAGCCACACCCTGTCCATTTTGGTTCTGAACGCATTGGCCCATGCCGTGATTCTTGTGATTGGATTTCAAACGCTTGGCCTGCGCCACAGGATGCGTCCCGTTTACAGCGCGTTATTCATCGGCCTGCTTGCCGGGGTGATTATCGGACCGACCCTCGTCAATAATTTCGGCTACGTGGGCGCCGCAGGAGCCAGCGTGATTTCACGGTGGATTCCTGCCGGAATCATCCTTCTCACAGCCCGCAATGTCGGAGTCGTTGGCTTTCGGGAATTCAGCGGACCAATCTTGCAGGCAGGACTGCCGGCCCTTGCCATGGGAGTCGTCTTGGCATTGGCGGAACAAGCCGGCGCAAGATCATTGCCGACACTGCTTGGGTTGGGCGCTATCAGTTACTTCGTGTTTTTTCTGGCCATCAATCGCAGCGATGCCAAAAAAATCTTCAAAACCATCCTGAGGCAGCGTCAGTAAAGCGCCTCGCGCATGGCAGCAATTGCGGGATCCTCGAGGTACTCGTCGTAGGTCATGATTTTGTCGATGACGCCCTTTGATGTCACTTCCAGAATTCGTGTGGCTACCGTGTTTACGAACTCACGATCTTGCGAGGTGAACAGAATCGTACCCTTGTAATTGATTAATCCATTGTTCAGGGCCGTGATCGATTCCAAATCAAGATGGTTGGTCGGTTCGTCCATGACGAGAACATTCCCACGCATCATCATCATGCGCGACAACATGCAGCGGACCTTCTCGCCCCCAGAGAGCACGCGTGCTTTTTTCATGGCCTCTTCACCGCTAAACAGCATCCTGCCCAGAAAGCCCCGGACGTATTCCTCATCCCTCTCGCTGTCTTTGGTTGCATACTGGCGCAGCCAGTCGATCAGATTCAAGTCGGTGTCAAAGTAGGCCGCGTTGTCTTTTGGGAAATAGGCGCGGGACGTGGTTACGCCCCAGCGGAATTCTCCACTTTTTACCGGCAACTCCCCCATGAGGGTTTGCATCAGGGCCGAGGCCACCTGACCATCCTTGCCGACGAGGGCGACCTTTTCGCCCTTGCTGATGGTCAAATTGAGGCCCTTGAACATCACCCGTCCGTTGAGCTCGCCCGTCAGACCCGTGGTGAGAAGCAGGTCTTTTCCAGCCTCGCGCTCCTCGGTGAAATGGACGTGGGGATATTTTCTGGACGAGGGTTTGATTTCATCAACACTCAACTTGCTGATCATTTTTTTACGTGATGTGGCCTGGCGGGATTTTGACGCGTTGGCTGAAAAGCGTTCAATGAAGGTCTTGAGTTCCTTGATCTTGTCCTCTGATTTCCGGTTTTGCTCGCGCTGCTGCTTCAAGGCAAGTTGACTGGCTTGGTACCAAAACGTGTAATTGCCTGTGTACTGCATCAATTTTCCGAAATCGATGTCGGCAATGTGGGTGCAGACTTTGTCCAGAAAATGCCGGTCGTGGGAAACAACAACCACGGTATTCTTGAACTCACAAAGGAATTCTTCGAGCCACATGATTGACGCCATATCCAGGTTGTTGGTCGGTTCGTCGAGCAACAAAATATCCGGATTTCCAAACAGGGCTTGGGCCAAAAGAACGCGCACTTTGATGCCGGCGTCCAAGTCCTTCATCAGCATTGCATGGGCTTGGTCCGGAACACCGAGGGAATGGAGCATCTCGCCCGCCTGGGACTCGGCGTCCCAGCCATTCAATTCGGCGAATCGGGCTTCCAGTTCCGAGGCACGGATTCCGTCCTCGTCGGTGAAGTCTTCCTTTTCATAGAGGGCTTCTTTTTCCGTCATGACCTCATAGAGAAACTTGTTTCCCATGATGACGGTTTTCAGGACGTTGATTTCGTCAAATTCAAACTGGTTTTGTTTCAGAACAGCAATGCGTTGGCCCGGCGTGACAAAGACGTCGCCGAAATCCGGTTCAATCTGCCCGGAGAGGATCTTCAAAAAAGTCGACTTGCCGGCACCATTGGCACCAATCAGGCCATAGCAGTTGCCGGGCAGGAACTTGACCGTAACGTCCTGAAATAGCGCCCTTTGGCCGTATGAAAGTGATACGTTGCTCGTACTGATCATTGAGTGGCTCCCATGGAGGCCGCAAAATGCCTCTCTTTACGGGAAACCACCAGATAAAATTAAACGTCAGAGTTTCTCAAAACAGGGCGACAGGCCTTGAGACCCCCCGGGAGTGCATGTAAGAATATAATAATACGGGGGAATTTTGTTTGACCGGCGTGCACAGACTTCAACTAGCGGAACGCCTTTGCCTCTATGGCATCGGCGCCATTTTGCTCGTCTTGCTCTTCAGGCTGCGTGACTCCTTCAGCCTTGATGAGTCGGGTATGATCTACGTCCTGTCTCTCCCCGCCAAGGGGGCGTTTGAGGAGTACACGCGCAACCTGCCGATGCTCTCCTTGTACGAAGCCTTCATGTGGATTTGGCTGCGCCTTGTCGGGACGACAGAGGCCATGGCTCGACTTCCATCCATCGTGTTCTTTCTGGCAACCCTGGTGACTGTCTACCGGATTGCCAGAAGCAGACTTGAGAGAAAACAAGCTTTGCTCACCTGCCTGATTGCCACGGCAACCCCACAGATCCAGGTTTTCGCTACCACGGCAAGGCCCTACATGATGACGATTTTATTCTGCGCGCTGTCGATGCAGCAATTTACCAAATGGCAGGAAAAATCTGGTGTTAAAAACCTGGTGAATGCTGGTGCATGGCTCGCCGTTTCCATTTTCACAAAAATATTTGCCGCCACCCAGTTGGCCATGATCGCACCACTGGTGTGGTTCATGGGCAAACGAGAAGACCGATTTAAAAACATGATGGCTGTGATGATTTTACCGGCCATAGCCGTCGCGGTTCAGCTGCCGTTGGTGATTCACTTTCAAAAACATGCTCACATGCACATGTTTACCCGGGCACCAGCCGGCCTTGACCACTTCCGACATTTAGTCTTGGAACCCATCTTCACCGTCGAGGTTTGGGGGGCGATCGCAGCGCTTTTGATCCTGCGCCTGCTGAACCGCCAACGGGATCGGTTCAAAAATTGGAAGTTTTTTTGGGCGCTGGGTTTTATGGCGTTAACGACTCCCGTTTTTATTGGACTCGCTACTTGGGCCACAGGAACATTTCTACTTTCAGAAAAATATGCCGTTGCCGCCTACCTGCCAGCGATCCTGCTTGCTGGTTTTCTGGCCGCGACTGCAACACAGTTGAAGTTTGCATTTCCGTTCATTTGCCTTCATCTCGGATTTGTCGGAGCGCTATCCGCTGCAAGCCTGCCGGCTGAAAAGGAAAATTGGCGCCGGGCATTTCAAATTGCACGCAACATGCAGTCAGAAAGGGCGCCAACGCTGTTGCTTCATACTGGTTTTTTTGAATCGCAATTCAAGGATTTCGAGGGCTCTGGATTTCTTTTGTCGCCGGCGCTGGTCTATAACGTGCCCGGTCCAATTCTGGCTGTACCGGCCTATCCCATGGATGAAATGATTCCATGGATCGAAAAAAATATTAGACCGCTGGTCAATGCCACTGGAACAAAGCCAATCCTGTTTATATCAAAGAGGCCCATGTCGCAAAAAAAAGCCCTCCTGATTGCGGAAATGTTGGGTTGGGGGATTACAGGAATTGAATTCGATCAAACTCAAGTTTGGTGGATTTTTCCGTTACCTTTAATATGACGCGTTCCCATGGGATTAACCCGTTGAAGATTTTCGTGAGGCCCGATGAAAAAAAACGGCTCTGCGATGGACGCCTCAGGCATCCTTCTTGTTTTTGGAAACCAGTTATTCCCCTTGAAGCACCTGCCACCGAGGCAGGGTGTCACCATTTTCATGGCAGAGGACCCTGAACTCTGTACGTACTACCGTTTTCACAAACACAAAATTATCCTGTTTTTGGCGGCAATGCGGTCGTGGGCCGACGATGCCCGGGCTGCTGGTTACAAGGTGCACTACATCCCAATCACAGACGCGTCCTCTCGCAACAAAACCTTCGAGGGAAAACTTTCCGCCTTCATCAAGGTGAATCCTGGCAAGGCGCTGGTCCACTTTGAGATTGAGGACAAGTTCATGGAGAAAAGGATTCATGAACTTGCCGATCACATGGGACTTCAACACACCGCACTAAAAAGTCCGATGTTCCTGACTGGACGAGACGAGTTCCAGGATTACCTGAAACGCAGCAAAAAACCGTTTATGAAGACTTTCTATGAACAGCGCCGCAAGCAATCCGGCATTTTGATGACGAGCAGCGGCGAACCCGTTGGCGGCAAGTGGAGTTTCGACACGGAAAACCGCGAACGCCTGGATCCCGATTTAAAAATCCCGGCCCTTCCGAAAATCAAACACAACAACCACGTCAGGGATGTCAGCGCTGCCGTGGATGAACTGTTTCCATCGCACCCAGGATCATCTGCTGATTTCTGGTTGCCCGTGACCCTCAAACAAGCCGACTCCTGGCTCGATGACTTCCTCGAGAAACGCCTTGAGCATTTTGGACGGTTTGAGGATTCCATCACGTCGCAACACTTCAGCCTTTTCCATTCGGTCCTGTCGCCTGTCATGAACCTCGGACTGTTGACTCCGGATGATATTGTCCAAAGGACACTTGAATACGCCAAGGTGAATAAAACCCCGATGAACAGCCTTGAAGGATTTGTCAGGCAAGTCATCGGATGGCGGGAATTCATCCGCGGCATATACCAAAACTTCAGCGACAAGGAAGAAACGACCAACTTCTTCAACCACACCCGCCGCCTTGGCCCACAGTGGTACTCAGCCTCGACGGGAATACCGCCCCTGGATGATGCTCTGGCGAAATCCATCAAACACGGATGGGCACATCACATTGAGCGGCTCATGGTCATCAGCTGCCTGATGCTGTTGTGTGAGATCCATCCACAGGATGTCCACCGGTGGTTTATGGAAATGTATGTCGACTCCTCGGACTGGGTCATGGGTCCGAACGTCTATGGCATGGGGCAGTTCAGTGATGGGGGAGTGTTCGCAACGAAGCCTTATATCTGCGGATCCAATTATATCCTCAAGATGAGCGACTGGAAAAAGGGTCCTTGGTGCGATGCCTGGGATGGGCTTTACTGGAAATTCGTCTCAGAAAAGTTCCAGTACCTGCAGAAGAATCCACGGTTGTCGATTATGGTCGCGGCTTGGAACAAGAAGGCACCGGCACAGAAGACGGCGCTTCTCGCCTCTGCCGACGCATTCATCCATTCGGTAACAAAATGACGCGATTGTGCATCAGAACGACGATGCTGACATCGGAGTCACAAATGGATTGTTTCCAGGTCTGGAAAAATGGTCGGGGTGACAGGATTCGAACCTGCGACCTCGTCGTCCCGAACGACGCGCGCTACCAACTGCGCTACACCCCGATTTGGATGGGATCCCCCGAGGGGATTTTCCTGAAAGAGAGCCGATTATGTACTGCGCTTTTTGCGGGTTGTCGATAGGACAATCATCGACCCGTCGGTCAGTTCTACCGGCAAAACGCCGCCTTTCACCGAGTATTCACGGCCAGTCAAAATGTCCTCGTAGCGCCCATCGGGCATCGTCAAGTCCCTGATTTCAAAGCGGTCTGAACCAGTGCGGGGATTTTTCGAGGTCGCGAAGAAAACCTTGTGCTCGCCGTCGACCCGTTCAAACGCCACGATGTGCTTGGTCAGGTGGACCAGGTGCGTCGAGCCGTAACGCAGGGCCGGATTGGACTTGCGTAGTCCAGCAAGGCGCTGGATCAGTCGGTAGAATTCGTGACCCTCGTCAAAGGAGCGCATCATCGGACGATTGTAGGGATCGCCGTTGTCGCCGGAAATAAAAAGGTCCTGTTCGAGTCCGTAATAAATGCAGGGAACGCCGCGCATCGCAAACATCAAGCCAATCGTCTGACGCATGCGGCGGGCTTCAAGGCCTTCCCCACGCAGCCGTGACATGTCGTGATTGTCGATGAAGGTGACCAGGCCACGGGCATCTCCCAATTCTGGATCGGCAGACCACAGGCGGGGCAACAGGTCAAAGCTGGCGTCTTCCATAAATGCTTTTTTTGCCGCGTAGCGAAGTTCAAAATCAAAGAGGGTCATCTTGTTACGGCGGTAAAAATCACGGAAGGTCGGCATACCGGTCCACTCGCCGTAGAATTCTCCGATGTTTTCCATCCGGCCGTAGCGTTTTTCCAGATAGCCTTCAAGGTCCTGCCAAAACGGAGTCGGGACGTGGCGAACGGCATCAAACCGGAAACCAGCTAGATTTGGAACCTTTTCCATCCAGAAATCGTGCGAATCATAGAGGTATTTTTTTACCTCCGGAACCGTCTGGTCAAGATCGGCAAGAGACACGAGCTGGTGGTTTTCAAGTTCGAAAGTGTCGCTGAAGTCTTGGATTGGGCCGTAGGGGTGAAACCAGCCGTCACCGGAATCAAAGCTGGCCATGAATTCACCATTGCGGAAGATGCTGCCGCGACGGGCGGCTGCCGGAAGTCCTGGGACCGGATTCACACGGCTCAAATACTCCAGACTTTCAAGCGTGGCATTGGCCGGATTGGTGTGGTTGTTCACCGTATCCATGTAAATGCCAAGTTCTGGTCCTGACTTGCGGCCGAGTTCTTCCATGATGGAAAAATCTTGCGAGCCCTTGTCGGTAAAAAAAGGATTCAGGCGGAAGGCGTCCGCCATCCAGTAACCGTGGTAGGAGGTGACTTCCACGCGTTTGCCATTTCGGGTGAACGGAACCACCACGTGTTGATTTTCGAAAACCGGCGTCAGCCAAAGGCGCGTTGCACCAAGGTGCTTGATATAGGGCAGGCGGTTGATGACTCCGCGCAGGTCGCCCCCAAAATACTTCATGAAATTCTGGTGTTTCGGATCGCAAAACCGGCCTTCGTGAAGGCAGTCGTTGGACGTGTTGCCGTTGGCAAAGCGGTCGATAAAAACCTGGTAGATGACTTCGTTTCCGATGGCTTTCTGTGGGGTCGACGATGCCGGGTCGTGATGGCGGAACCAGTCGTTGCGTGAAGCACTTTCGACATCTGCGCTACGGTCAATACTAGGAGCGACCGGTGGTCTCGCCTGGGCGGCGGTTGTGCAAATACCGCACGTCATTGCAAAAACAAAAAACCACTTTGAAATGTTCGACGTCAGATAAATCATTTCTTCCCACCAAAAACATCACTAGTCAGGATATCAGCCGTGGCAGAACGGATGGCCTCCACGGAAACCTCATTGAAACACTTGGGCTCGTTGGTGCAGCTTTTTTTCCAGCACGGCGAACACCCAACCGCCGCCTGGATCTTGGCACCACGGTCGTAAAGATCGACCTCTTGGGAACAGCTCACGCCGAACCAGGCGATGACCGGCTTCTTCAAGGCAATCGCAATGTGCATGCCAAGGGAACAGCCCGAAAGAACCAAATCAGTAGCATCCATCCAAAGCATGCCTGAACGCAGGCCTCCCGTGGTTGGCGTATTGATCACCCCGTCATCGTTGGTGAAAGCGGCTTTCATCGCAGCCTGACGCTCGGTGTCCTCGCGCCCGCCAAGCAGCGCCACAGCGCAGTCCGGAAAAGCCTGGCGCCACATGCGGATCACTTCGATCGAACGCTCGACGGTAAATTTCTTGTAGGGATACAAAAGCGAACAGCCTGTGTTGTATCCAATGATGGCGCGCCAGGGCTCGACATCGTTGCCCGCGCTTGAGGCGCTATTGCCCTTGCGATTCAGCATTCCAGCGCGGCGCGCTGCAACTTCTGCAACCTCGGGTTCGCGCAAGTCCAGGACGTAAGGATCACGTTGCCAAGGCAAAGCCATAGACTCGGTGATTTGCTGGGTCTCCGCCTTCTGATTGATGAAAAACTTGAGTTCGTCACTCAAGCCGACGTCGTACTGATAGTTGGCCTCTGGATTCAGGGGCCGTATGACGCCGTTGGTGTCCAAGCCAAAACCGCGCTTGTCGGTTGCCTGGACACGTTCGGCCAAGGCTCCGGCTTCGATGGATTTGTCGACGGCGAGCAGCACGTCAAACTTTAAATGTTCCAAGACAGGCTGGGTGGTTGCATCCACCACCAGCAGACGGTCGATCAAATGATTGTTGTCCAGCAGGGCTTTGGCATTGGGATAGGTGATCCAGGTCACGTGACAACCGGGCCATTGGCGCTTGATGGCCGGCAGCAGGCAGGTGGACCGCAAGACTGCCCCCAAAGCTTCGAGGCTCAAGACGGCAATTCGTTTTGTGACAGGCTCGTAGTGCGAACAGCCGTCACAGGGCCGCTTCCAGGCACATGGCTTGTAGCCGGTAAAGTATTTACAATCGAAGCGATACGCCATTGCGATACCGATTCCATCCGCCAAGGGTTATAATCCTGTCACCATGACAAAAAAACACACAGTGACATCCACAGCAAGCACAACGATCACCATCCGGGTCGTCCGAACATCCAGCCGCGAACAGCAGGATCTCCTTCCCGGCAAGCTCGCGGAGTTTGAACGCGCGGGCTTCCGGGTGATCTTTGAAGATCTTCCTGCGGATCCCGAGTGGGCTTACGTTTCCGCTCCAGCTGAACTTAGAGCGGAACTGCTTAGCACAGCCCTGCTCGAAAATGAATCATCTGTTGTGATGTGTGCCCGGGGTGGTTACGGCGCGTCGGATTTACTTCCCTTGTTGCCGTGGGATTTGCTGCGTAAAAAATCAGCAGCGCCAAAATTATTGATAGGATTTTCGGACACTTCCGCCCTGCACAGCGCTCTGTGGCAACAGCTGGGCTGGGTTGGCATCCACGGTCCCATGCCGGCGACCTCCCTTTGGCCTGAAGGTGCCATTGAGAACCCAGCCGTGGCTCCCGACATCGGACGGTTGCTGGATTTGATCCGCGGTAACATCCATGGAAGCTCGGTTAACCTGCAGTACGTTCCGTCGGGCAACCGTCCAAGGCCGGTTGAAGTGGACGGTTGGCTTTTCGGCGGGTGCTTTTCAGTGTTGACCAATTTAATCGGAACACCCTATTTGCCGTCGAGTTTTGATGGGGCGATCTTGTTTTTTGAGGATATCGGAGAACACCCTGCGCGCCTCGCCAGATTTCTTAATCAGTGGCAACAGGCAGGACTTTTGAATGGCGTCCGCGCGATCGTCTGGGGGACCTTTACCCAACTCGGCCAAAACATCCCGGACTGCAGCGATTTCGTTTACTCTGAGCTGGCCAAACGGGTCAGTGAAATCCCATGCTACCGCAGCCGGGAATTTGGTCATGTTGCCCCAAACTGGCCCCTTGGAATCGGCGCGAGGGCCAAGGTTTCTCCCTCCAATACGGGTGGCGTCAGACTCGAGTGGAACTTCGGGCAATCATCAAAGGGAGCCGTATCGTGAAAAAGAAGAAAATTTATTTCGTAGGCATCGGCGGAACCGGAATGGCCTCGGTAGCGGGATTGCTGCAGGAGGCTGGCTATGAAATATCTGGCAGTGACGTTGGCATTTACCCGCCCATGTCGACGATGCTCGAAGAGCTGAAGATTCCAGTTTTCACTCCATATAATGAAGAGAACTTAAAACGGGCAAAACCCGACCTGGCGGTCATCGCCAATGCACTGAGCCGGGGAAACCCGGAGCTTGAATACGTCCTGGAAACGGGAATCCCCTATACAAGTTTCCCGGCAATCTGCGGCGAAACTTTCATCAAATCACGCATCGGCGTGGTGGTGGCGGGAACCCACGGTAAAACCACAACGACTTCGATCCTTGCGCACATGCTGACGGAACTTGGCGAAGATCCAAGTTTCGTGGTTGGCGGAATTCCACGCAATTTCCCGCGCAGCTTTCATCTTGGCAAAGGAAACACTTTTGTCATTGAAGGCGATGAATACGACACGGCCTTCTTCGACAAGGGCCCCAAGTTCCTCCACTATCACCCGCACCATCTGATTTTGAACAACCTTGAATTCGACCATGCCGACATCTATCCAAACGTCGAGGCGATCGAGGCGCAGTTTGTAAAACTATGTGAACTTGTTCCTGCCAGCGGGGTCATTTTTGCCAATATCGATGACCCCGGAATTGCCCGCCTCATGAAAAAAATATCTCCAAAGGCCAAAGTGATTCGCGTGGCCACAATGGGCGAGGCCAGCGGGGCCGACGTCTCGGTGGACGGCGTCTCTGCGACGGCAGAGCGCCCGGGTGAGCAGACGTGGAAGGCTAGCATCAACACAAGAACCCTCGGCACGGTCAAAATCGAAACCCACCTGTCAGGCAGGCACAACATTGCCAACATCGCCCAGGTCGTTGCCTGTGTGGAGTCTCTGGCCGACGGGGGACATCTGAAAAACAAGTTGGACGGAGCTCGGATCCAGTCGGCCCTGGCCTCGTTCAAAAACGTCAAACGGCGCCTCGATCACCTTGTAAGCATTGGGGGAGTAGATGTTTACGAAGACTTCGCCCACCATCCTACCGCCGTTGGGCTTGTAATTGATGGCTTTCGCACGGTTTTTCCACAACGCCGCCTTCTGGTCGCCTTTGACCCCAGAAACGCCACGAGCCGCCGCAACGTGTTTCAGGACGCATTTGCTCAAAAATTAAGCAAAGCGGACCGGATTTTTATAGGCCCCTGTCCCGAGGACAAACGGATTCCAGAGGGGCAGCGAATGAATACCGGCGCCATGGCCCAAGCCATCGGGGGGAAAGCCAAGGCTTACGGGACCCACGAGGACTTGCTGGCCGAACTTGGGGCCGAGCTCAAAGCAGGGGATGCTGTAATTTTCATGTCCAGCGGAAGCTTCAACGGCATCCAGCATCAGCTGGCGGAAAAGCTGAAATCGACCCAACCATAAATCAGTGATGTTAATAGCTTGCAATTTGAATCGGGACTCGGCACGCTACCGTTAGCGATTAATCGAAGGAGACCTCGCATGTTGTTCAAGAAGGTTTTGTCTGTTGCAGCAGTTGTTGTTGCTGTTGGTTTCTCAGCCTCCGGTTGTACAGATGACAAGAAGAAGACCTCTGAAGCCGTTGGCGCAGGCGGATCGGGCGAACCTGCTTCGCCAAATGAAATGAAAACGGTTGGTGGTGTGACGATCGGCCCTGTGTACTTCAGCTTTGACGACTACACCGTAACTTCCTCCTCTCAGGCGCAACTGACCAAGATGGCAGAGCAATTGAAGGCGAATTCGGGCACTGTTCTTCAAATCGAAGGCCACTGCGATGAGCGCGGTTCCATCGAGTACAACTTGGCTCTTGGAGAGCGTCGCGCACAAGCCGTCAAAACTTTCCTCACCAATTTGGGTGTGGAAACTGCCCGCTTGTCGACCATCAGCTACGGCGAAGAGCGCCCGGCAAACGATGGCCACACCGAAGAGTCCTGGCAGAAAAATCGCCGCGCCGAGTTCAATGTCACCAAGCAGTAGTTTGCTGACACAAACAAGGCTCTGCACAAGAGTTTGAAGCATTAGACCCGGAGGCGAAAGCCCCCGGGTTTTGTGTTTTAAGGAATTGAAAAAACACAGTTAAACAGATAACTTCAGCATTCCGAGAAACGCATCCAGCCCGAGGGCTGTTGGAGGATATCGTTGTGGATTCTGTTGTGATTGCTGCCATCGTCGTGGCAGGTCTCGCCATTGGCGTACTGATCTTTGGAGTTTTCTTCCACCGCCGGCAACTGGCCCTCGCCTTTGAAAATGCTCAGGCCGATTCGAAACGAATTTTGGAAGAAGCACGTCGTGAAGCCGACCATCTGATCAAGTCTGCGGTCCGGGAAACCAAAGAAGAAAGCCGACGCAACCGCCAAACTTTTGAAGACGAAGCACGCCAACGCAAATCCGAAGTTCAGAAGCTGGAACAAAAGCTCAAGCAACGAGAAGAGTCCCTTGACGGTAAAATCACAACCGTTGAAAAGCGCGAAAAAGAACTGATCGACCAGGAAACTAAAACGCTGGCCGAAGAACAACGCTTCCAACGCCTGAATTCTGAGTATGAAAAATCGATCGAGCGAACCTCAAAACTGCTCGAACAGATTGCCAACATGTCGCCCGAAGACGCCAAACGCGAACTCATGCGTAACATGGAAGCCGAAGCGCGCAGGGAAGCTCAAGAAGTCATCCGGCGCATTGAAGAAGAAACAAAAGCCGAAGCCGAAAATCGCGCTCGTTCTGCGTTGAGCCTCGCAGTTCAAAGAATCTCTGGCGAATTCGTCAGCGACTCAACCGTCTCTGTGGTGGCACTGCCCTCAGAAGACACGAAGGGCCGCATCATTGGCCGCGAAGGGCGCAATATCCGCGCCTTGGAGCAAGCTACCGGAGTCGACCTGATCATCGACGATACGCCTGAAGCCGTCATTATTTCCTGCTTCAATCCACTGCGCCGCGAGATTGCCAAAGTCACCCTGGAACGCCTGATCGGGGACGGACGGATCCACCCGGCGCGCATTGAAGAAACCGCCAAGCGGGTCGAAGCCGAATTTGATCAGATCCTGCAAGAAACCGGAGACCAGGCTTGTTTCGAAACTGGGCTCACCGATCTGCACCCGGAGCTGGTCAAGCTGCTGGGAAAATTAAAATACCGGACGAGCGGACAGAAAAGCGTGCTGGCTCACGCCGTGGAAACGGCCCACCTTTGCGGAATGCTGGCCAGTGAAATGGGGCTGAATGTAAAGAAAGCCAAGCGTGCTGGGCTGTTGCATGACATTGGCAAGGCCGTTGGCCAAGAGGTCGAGGGACACCACTCGCAAATTGGCGCCGACTACTGCGCCCGCTACAACGAACCGTCTGACATTGTGGATGCCATTCGCGCACACCATGCCGAGGACTTGACCCTTTCTTCTCCACTCGCCGTAATCCTGCATACGGCAAACATCCTGTCGGGAACCAGAACCGGAGCCCGCAAGGAACAACTTGAATCTTACGTAAAACGCCTTGAAGACATGGAAAATGTTGTGCGCGGAATGCGCGGCGTGGATGAAACATACGTCATCCAGGCAGGACGCGAGATCAGAGTCATCGTCAACCCAACAGCCCTTGGTGACCAAGAGGCGGTTGATCTTTCAAATGAAATTGCCTCGCGCTTGCGGCAAGAAATCAATTTCCCGGGCCAGGTAAAAATCACGGTGCTTCGTGAAAGCAAAGGCGTGGATTTCGCCAAGTGATGCGTATCCTTGCCATCGGCGATATCATGGGTAAGGCTGGCCGTCAGGCTCTGGCCCACTTCCTGCCGTCCTTGCGCTCGGAATTCAATCCGGATGCTGTCCTCGTCAACGGGGAAAATGCAGCTGGTGGATTTGGACTCACAGAAAAAATCTACGAACAACTAACCTCACAGCTCGGTGTCGATTGCGTCACCATGGGCAATCATTGGCACGACAAGCGCGAGTTCGTCCGGTTTGCAGAGCAATGCGAACGGATCGTCCTTCCCGCCAACATGATGAATGTGAACAATCCCGCAAAAGGGGTCCGGATCCTTCGCTCCAAAAGCGGTAAAAATTTCGCCGTCATGAATGTGATTGGCAAGACTTTCATGCATGCAGACAACCTCTCGCCATTTGTGCACTTGGAGCGCATGATGGACTTGATTCCGCAAGCCGTTAAAGTCCGGATCCTCGACATCCATGCAGAGGCCACCAGCGAGAAGCAGGGGGTCGCGCAACATCTCGTCGGTCGCGTTTCTCTTGTCTATGGAACGCACTCCCATGTTCCAACCGCTGATGAACGTATTCTCGGAGGCAAAACCGGGTTTATCACGGATGTAGGAATGACTGGTCCGTATGACTCGGTGATCGGAATCCGCAAGGAAGCCGCAATAAAAAGACTGATGACGGGCGAGAAGAAAAATTTCCAACCTGCCAATGGCGACCGCTGGTTATGTGCCGTGATCGCAGACATCGATGAAGATTCTGGGAGCTGCATAAAAATCCAGCGCCTGAGGCTTGAAGTTCCAGACCGTCCGGACGATGGACCGGAAGAAAAGGATGATTGAAAATGGCTGACGCTAAAAAACACATCGCATTTGCGATGGCACTTTCTCTTTCAGCAGTCGTTGCTACGGGCAAAGCCCAGGCTTTCTTTCTTGATGGCAATGGCCACTACGCCTTGCGTGGCTCGACGGAAAAAAACCCAGGGTTTGCGACAGACCGCGGAACCTATCAAGCCATCGAGCAAAGCTTTCGCCTCGAAGGCGAAGCCCGCATGAACGACCGCTCTAGCTTCTTCACAGAAATGCGCCTCACCGACGATCCGCGCTCTTCTTTTCTCGGAGACACGGCAAAGCCACGTGACTGCGCAACGCGCCGCGTGCCTGTTGGCGACGGGACCTACACCACCACCGATGACTGCACCGGTCGTCATCAGGACGCCGCACACCCGGGGTATCAGCCTTACACTCCTGTCATCACGCGCGCTTACGCGCGACAAGCCTTTGACTTCTGCCTGGTTGAAGCCGGACGGCGCCCTCGTGACTGGGGCCTTGGTGTCATGATGGACGGTGGTTCCAAGCCGTTTGATGTGGACTGGAGCACCTACGACGGAATCGACTGTCACGTGAACATCCAGAAATCTCAGAGCATTGGTTTCAAGGTGGGCTATGACAAGATCGCGGAGACGGGAACTTGGATCGACAATCCGTATGACCGGACCCTCGCCGATACGTCCAGCGAAACGGAGTTCAACAACCGCAATGCGACCTTTGGATCCACAAATCCATCAGACGACCTGGATCAGTTTTTCTTCACGATTGAATTCGACGATCGCAAGGCAAACGCAGGTTCGTCCTTCACAAAGCAAATTGGAATCTACTTTGCCAATTTGGTTGGCAAGGATTCGAAAACCGACCTTAAATTGGTCGATATCTATACGGGCTTGTTCCTGTCAAACTTCACCCTGAAAAATGAACTCCTCTTCCGCCTTGGAAAATCTGCTGACCCCAACTGGATTGGTCTTGGGGGAGCCCGCTTTGATAATGGTGATATTGCAACCAACGACTTGCAGTCTGTTGGTTTTGCCGGGGCGCTTGAATGGACCTTGGCGCGTGATGGCAGCGCCATCGGCCCGATGGATTATCGTCAGGGAAATGCCTCGCGTCAGGTTGTCTTCATGGACTACGCCTACGCACCGGGTGACGAAAATGGCTACTACCGCGACGATGCGGCTTATTCCGACACCACCCTCAACACCATTGGTGAATCACAACGTGCCTCCAAGACGAGCACCATGGGTTTTCACCGGAACTACCGCCCGGCCCTGATCATGTTCAACGGAAAATCCGGCACGGAGAGCACCGGCCAATCAGGCATCTACGATCCGCAGCGGGTCATGAATGCCACGTTGCTTGGCCTTGGCTACCGCTTGGACAGCCTTGAATACGGCCTTTTTGAGGCAAAGATCCTGACCGCCAGCATGAATGCCTCCATGCCAGAGCCCGTTCGCACCTACTACGCCTCAGCGGCAGGCGATAAGCCGGTCGGCTACCATGGAAGCAGTCTTGGCATCGAGCTGGATGTCAAATACGGTATGACCCCGTCTCGTGAATTCGAATACGGAATCGAGGCTGGTTATGCCCGGGGCGGCAACGCCTTGAAGGTCTCAGATAGTGCCCCTGCAACGTCGGTGCTGGTACAATCTTACGCAGCGTTCAAATTCTGAATCTGCCGTAAGGAGGCTCCTGGCAACGGAGGCTCCAGGAAGGAATCCATGCTGGAACGGCTGTCGCTCGATCCCGCTGTCTGGGCCCGCACAGAAACGGCCCAAACCAGCGAACTTTTGATGGCTGTGGCCGGCGCCCTCAGCGCAACAGGCCTCGTTGCCAGCAGGCATGTTGACTCCCTTCGGATTGATCTGGCGGCCATGCAAGCCTACAACTCAGCCTCACAGCAAGATCCTCCGTTACTTTCCTTGTCCCGGTCCGGTTGCGAATTCCTGAGGCTTCTCGAATCGCGATATGGATCCGACCGGTTGGTCCTGAATCTATTCCGCTACGGTGTCAAAGCCTGGGCGCGGGAAACCTGTTTGACGTTAAATCGGTGGGGCCACACCACCCTCAAAAATTATGAATTGGTCCTGAACCGCAGCATCATCATCTACCGCAGCAACCAAGAGCCTGGTGACGAACGTCTTTTTTCAAGCCTCATGTTGGACATGGCTGCAAGGATCGACACATGCGCGGATGCCATCGAATCCCTTTCTGCACGATTGAACGCATGGCATGGCAATCCGGTTCCAAACACGGAGGATGACAGCGCCGAACAGGTTGTCGCCGAACGAACCGGCATGCGAGGCATCGTCCATGACACTGCGCCGGGGCATGACGAAGAGTATTTTGTTCGCCGCGTGGCATTGGAACTAGCAACACTCGCCCAATTCACCAGCCATTTTACGACCCAGATCACGACAAACTTAGACCTCCCGGCAAACGTCCTGCTTGAGATGCGAAGTAAGTGGCTGCAGACTGAGGCGACCAGATTATCCAGTTTCTCGTGGCCCCATGGCCCTGGAATTGTCTCCATGGAAGTTGCGCGCAATCATCTGATGATGGTTCTTTCGAGCATGACGGGGGCCCTTCTTGATATCGAAGCTGAAAGCACCCGGCTACTTCCTGGGCGACTCGCTTCTGAGATCGAATCCCTTCAACGCCAACGGGTTGAATCGCTGCGGGGAAACCTGATCGCTGATGCGATGCTTGCTGGCCTTTCTGCAAAGGATGCAGAAGATTCCGTCATCGGCCTGATAACATTTACCGAGAAGCATGCGCTTTCGGCCCGCGAAGTCATCACGAGTGAACTCAACAGAATCCACCCCGCATTGATGCCCAGGACCTTGGAAAGGTTTCAAAAGTTGACGGCGCCGGATCCACTTGCCCAGAATAAATCTGCGGAGAAATCCAGGGGAGCTTCCAAAGCAATGCACCTTCTGGGGAGATTCACAGAACGCTCACAGCGTCTGCCCTTGATGGCCATCATGATTGCTGTGTTTTTTGCTGGTGCAGTGGCTGGCGGATGTGGTTTGAAGACGGCCCCAAAAAGCGACATCGATGACCTGCGCCCCGAGATCCCATTCAGGAACAAGCCATGACTAAAACAACTTCAGCCTCAAACGAAAAAAAAACCTCTCATGGCTTTCATGGAGTCTGGACCGCCATCGTCACTCCGTTCAAAGACGACCATTCCCTTGACTGGGCCGCTTGGGAGAAGCTCCTCCACATGCAAGCCGAAGGCGGCGTCTCCGGTGTTGTCGTGTCGGGAACGACGGGAGAGAGCCCAACACTGAGCGTGCAGGAAAAAATTTCACTGGTGCGCAAAGCCCGCGCAGTCCTGCCCAGTTCAATCCGCCTCATGGCGGGGAGCGGTGGCAACAACACGGATCAAAGCGTAGAGCTTTCGCGCCTCTGTGTCGATGCGGGCGCAGATTCACTTCTCGTTGTGACGCCACCTTACAACAAGCCATCACCCGCCGGCCTGAAACTGCACTACACAACCATCACGGAAAGCGTTGCGGTGCCGGTGTGTTTGTACCATGTTCCGGGTCGTACGGGACAAATGCTAAGCCCAGAGGTTCTTGCTAGCCTCTGCCGCATCAAAGGCGTTTCTTGCGTCAAGGAAGCCACCGGCGACATGGGATTTTTGTCTCGCGCCATCAATCAGACCAAGTCCGAAGGGACTGCCTTTCTTTCTGGTGACGACATCACCTTTCTTCCAAGCCTTGCTCTTGGCGCAACAGGTGTTATCAGCGTCCTTTCCAATGTTCTACCGGCTGAAATGGTCCGCATCTTCAAGGCATGGCAGTCCAATGACCTGGCCGCCGCGCTGAGGCTGCACAACATCATGCAGCCTTTGATGGACGTCATGTTTTGTGAATCCAATCCCGGCCCGGTCAAGGAGGCCTTGGCCCAGGCTGGGATCATTTCTAGGAATCTGCGTGCACCGATGGCACCTGTGACGACGGCTAGCGCGTCGTTGATTGAATCTTGCCTTGCAGCAACGAGGTTGGCATTAAAATGAAGCCGGGGAATCAAAAGATCACGCGGATATGGCTGCATGGTGCCTCTGGCCGCATGGGACTTGAAATTCAATCCGCCCTTGAAGGCCGCCGTGATTCCGTGAGCCTCATGGGTGGCTCAGGCCGCAAGTTCATCGGAGACAGCCTGCTGACCGGCAGGCCGGTGAATCCTGAAAAACTCGCCCATGCAATCTCACACGGCGTCGATGTCGTGATTGATTTCTCTGTCGCAGAGGGCAATGAGTTGCTCCTTCAGGCCATTAAGGCCATTCCCGTTGAAAAACGCCCGCAGGTTTTGATTGGAACGACAGGGCTCAGCGAGAAAATCCGCAAGGAGTGGACGAAAGTCGCAGCCACTTTGCCCAAGGGCTGTGTTTTCATGGCGCCGAACACGAGCCGCGGTGTCCTTGCAACCATTGAAGGTGCACTTCGTGTTCAAGAGATTCTGAAGGATTCTCGTTGCGAGATTGCCATCATCGAAACACACCACCGGATGAAGAAAGATGCGCCGAGCGGCACAGCAAAAATGTTCTCTGATCGCCTTGCGGAAAAGCAGGGCCCTTCTGAACCATCTTTAACGATCGCTTCTGTCAGGGGTGGTGGCGTATTTGGCGAGCATGAAATTCGTTTCATGGGCAGTCATGACGAAATCATCATCACCCACAGGGCCTACTCGCGAAGCCTCTTTGCTGAAGGCGCCCTCGACCTCGCCATCTGGCAGCACAAATACGGATCGAAATTCAAATCTAAACTTATTTCATTATCAGATTTTGCCGGCGCTTCACGCGTCAGCCAGTCAGAAAAATAGCCCGTCATCCTGACGCATCCACGTCATCCCGATGCATCCACGTCATCCCGATGCATCCACGTCATCCTGAGCGAAGCGAAGGATCCTTTCTTCCGCGTTGGGGAAAGGATTCTTCAGCCTTCGGCCTGAGAATGACGAGTTAAGAAAGGATTCTTCAGCCTGCGGCTTCAGAATGACGGGTCTATTTATATGACAGGCTGGTAACTAGTGATGAGCATCCGGCGCGACGTGAGGTGCCAGGGCGCTGCCCGACTGCACAACAGACAAGGCCTCGCCATAGACGCTCACCATTTCGGCTCCATGCCATCCACCCGTCTTTGATTCAATGATCAAACTATAGACGCCAGGCGGCACATTAAAAAACATCGCCTTGGTCAAAGGCATGTCACTAAAAATCCATGGCTCCGTGACGTCATGTCCGTATTCGTTGACCAAACGGAACTCTATTTTTTCAGGACCCTGACCATGACGCGGAGAGAATTCGACCAGAACGGAGCCTGCTGTAAAATCCTGAGACTGTTGTGCAAAGACCGCCATGTCCTGAACAAATCCACGCGGCACCGCAGGTAAAACCGAGACCTCCCGCGAGGCGTCATTGCCACTGCCAACCCGGTAGAGGGCCGGCTCGAAGTCCGGGCTGTCAAGGTATACAACGGCTGATCCGCCATCTGTTGCTGTTTGAGAACCTACACCCTGCGTCCGACTACCCGTTGAGAAAAGTTTTTGGGTGGTCGCAACAAGAACGGCTTCCTGTTCGTCTTCAAGCGCGTAGTGCTGCAAGGCCGCGTCTCCGCCGAGCTGCTCATGGGCCGCAGACTCGCGGGCGAACTGAACGTGGAACCCACGAACCTCAGGAAGAACCCGGACCTTCTCGTGGGTGTGACGACCCGCCAGAACCGGATACTCACTTGCCATCACCTGCCGGTCCGCTTGCCATGCTGAAACATTAACCGGACCAGGATCGATGTTAAACCAGCATATCCTGCCGCCACCCAATGTTGCATTTACGGTGTGATCCAAGACACCGTCGCTATTGAAATGAAACGGACCTTGGGACTTCACATCAAGTTGAGCCCTGATTCCATCCACGGCCTTGCCTGTAAAATCGAGGCACATCGATCCAAGTCCTGGGTCCTGAACCAATCCCGCCATCCGCGTCCACGCGTCAAACGCAAAGGCTCGAGGGACGATCAAATCACGTTGCAAAGCTGCAGCGCCTTTTTGACCGTTGGGAATGTCCACCACTGCGGCCGTTCTTACGTAGGTACCGCTTGGATCGTTCGATGCAACCAGAAGGGATGAACCTGCCGGTAAATCTGAAATTGCGACGACTCCGTGGGCATCACTGGTCGACGAAAATTCAGCGCCAGCAACATAAACCTGGGCAGCAGCCACTGGATAGGCGCGGTCCCCATTGGCTGGGGTCCGGTCGTCCGTCAGCTTTAGCCTGAGGCTGCTGCGACCGGCTGGCGATGAAAGGCGGCGAAGCTTGATTTCCTGGGCCGCAGCATCATCGCCGTTGCGGGCTGCGTCTTCTTTGGTGGCGTGAATTTTTGTCGCCTCTTTCGCTCCGTCGCCAAGAATTTGAGAGCTGGTGTCGGCGGTTGTGAGCATCGCATGCTTTGCGACTCCGGAGGTTGGAAGCCGAACAAGCTCTGGCGGCAAGGCCAGTTGCTGGCGATTAGCTGCCACATTGACAGGGAGCGCAGCCGGCGTCCCGGTGACCACAGGAACAACCACCAACTGCCCTGCACGTGCCACGTATAGTTCCGTCCGAACATGGTTGGCTGTTGCGGTCAAAATACGCGCGTTTGCATCCCAGTGAAGAAGGGCAGGGTCCCGAGGATAAATTTGAATCGACTTGTCCTTGTTCGGGCCGGAAAGTTCATCGATGGAAAACTCAACCGCTGCGCCACTGCGCGAAAAAACCAATTCGGCCGGCTGCACGGACAAACCCACTGTCGTCGATAAAACATGGACCACCGGATGTTCATCACCCAGGCTGATGGAAATTCCACGCTGCGTTGGCTCGCTTGCCTCGATTGGATCGAGATCGTCCACTGTGACAATCGCTTCCTTGCGCTCAACGTTTCCCGAGCGACCCTTCTTTTCGACGGCGATTAGAATTCCATCCGATGGCTCCACGACATCCAATGCGCCGGTGACGACCACTCGCGCAAATTGCGAAGCCGTCATGGAACTGGATTTCAGGATATCGGCCAACGATGTCTTTGAGGATGTTCTTTGAGAAGGTTGCCGCTTTTGAGGCTTGGCCTGAACCTGTACCGATCCATCGATCGATGGAAGTAGTTCTGATTCTGAAATTCCGATCGCCGCGAATGCCCCGTCGAGATTTATTTTCTGAGCGTACGCAGATGAAGGAATAAAATTTGAAAAAATAAATACCGCAGCCATCACTTGAACAAGTGATGGCACGAACGATGGCGCTGTATGAATGGCTGGCTTCATCATCATCCGATGATTCGGCGCAAAAGCGCGCTTCTTTACTACTCTCTGCGTGCTTTAATTATAGCTGATTGCTGAATGAAAAGCCCCCACAGCAGATGTCTGTGAGGGCTTTCGAAATCGCGGGATTTGGCTATTTTGCGTCGATACGCTTTTTAATCAATTCACTTACCATCTTACCATCAGCGCCGCTGCCGAGTTGGGCGAGAACCTGTTTCATCAAGACGCCGAACGTCCGGTCGGTCGTGGAAGCGAAGACCGCTTCCACGGCTCGCGCCGTTTCCTCGGGCCCAATTTTTTTGGGAAGGTAGCGTTCTACCACCTCGATTTCCCTGTGAATCTCCGCCTTTTTTTCAGGATCTGGAAATTCATCAACGGCCTTCAGGAGTTTCTTCTGATAGGAGGCCACCACCTTCATCACGCCGGCCTCGTCGAGTTCCTCATGGATGTTGACTGCCGACTGCGCATATTTGATCTCACTGAGAATCATCCGAAGGACGTTCATCGTTTTTTGATCGCGGGCCTTCATCGCCGTCTTCAGATCTTCGCTGATCTTTTCCTTGGTTCCCATTTTTTATCCCCGTGAATTCATTAATTTACGAACTTTGTCCGGAATTGAACCGGCAAAAAGCAGTTCAAAAAGTGAGTGGTTGCTGCGGCCGTCAGGACGAAAACCAAACGCTGTTTCATAATGGCTTATGATGGCCAATGCGTCCTCGCGGGAGGATTTCTTGGTGGCCTCAAATTCAACACAATGAACCGTCTTTCCTTCTCCCGAACGAGCGCTGTAGTGAACGACTTCGCATTCGTCAAAATAGAAAACAATTATGTTTTTCTCAATGTTTCCCGACCATAGGACATTGAGCGGCTGCAGAAATGCCTCTATTGCAGCCGCCTGGTTGCCAACCTTAAGGTCCAGGTCCAAGTTAACTTCGGTCCGGCATTCATTGTCTGTGCCGGTGGACTTGATGGTGAGTTGTTGCAATTCCTTGTCGATCCGGTGACGGATAACGTGATTCGGCATGGCTTGGACGACGTAATAGGTGTCGTCAACTTTGAGCTGGTTTGAATGCGCAGGCTCTAAACGCCTTGCCATAGCCTCAAACGCATCCAGATCGTAAGCTGCATCCACCAGATATTTATGCTCAATTTCGAGGTACTTGAGCATCACACCAACTGCTGGACCGTGAACAGGTTGGAGGCCTCGCGTCCCAACGACGAAATCGTCACCGAGATGAAAATAATCCGGTCGCCCGCCTTCAACCAGCTGTCACGCAACAACCGGTCGTTGACCACGGGCAAGACATCATCAATTTTCGGGTCAACGCCAAGGACGAGTCCGTCCACACCACGAACCAGGGACAGTTTGCGCAAAATATCTGGAGAAAAAGTCACTGCGATGATTGGAACTGGCGCACGGAACGATGCGAGTTTTAAGGCCGTGTTGCCAGCTTTTGTGATGCAGACAATTGCCTTTGCCTGCACGCGGCGTGCCGTCCGGTAGGCTGCAAATGATACGGCATCCATCTCCGTAGCCACAGTTGGGGCAAGCTTTACCCAATTTGGCTCTTCGCCCGTCTTGCTTTCAATATCTTCGATCGTGCGACGCATGACCTGCAGGGCTTGAGTGGCATACTTGCCGTGAGCAACCTCTTCCGAGAGGATGACGGCGTCCGTGCCGTCGATCACCGCATTTGCAATGTCGGAAACCTCAGCGCGGGTGGGGGTCACATTGCGGCGCATGCTGCCGAGCATTTCGCTTGCCGTCAGGACGAGCTTTGCGTGATCGTTGCAACGCTGAATGATTTCTTTGGTAACCATCGGAATTTGCGCTGGGTTCATGGACAGAGCCAGATCTTTTCGCGAGATCAAAACTCCGTCGACGACCTCAAGGAGTTCATCGAGTTTTTCATAGATGGCGACGGAATCTACGCGAAGGATCATCCAAGGAGCCGACGCCATGCCAAAGGATTTGGATTTTTCTGCAATGAATTTTCGAAAATCCTGAATCTCTTGTGGAGATTCAACCCCGGGTAAAACCAAAAAATCAAAACCCTTGGCCAACAATCCGTCCAGTTCAACTGACTTGTAGTCGGCAAGAACTGGAGGCTTTCTGGTGGCAGGAATGTGCATGTCGGTGTCTGGATAAACCGTGCCACCCTGGACTGTTTCGGCTTCAATCTTGCGGTCTGCAGAGGACGTCACGCGCAGCACAACATTCCCGTAACCGATGTATATCAAAGCATCTTTCTTGAACAGCCCGTCCCATTGGCGGCTTTGAATTTCAAAGGTTGCACCGGACCCCACTTCACCAATCGTGACGCTTTCACCAAAGGCGATTTCCTTCGGTTCGGCCAAACCTGCAATCGATGCGCGGGCGCCCTCTTGAAGGTCAATCATGATGGGCGGCATGGTTTTTTTGGTCGTTCCGCCAGTTTTTTTAAATTTTTCGAAACCACTGCGCAGTTGATCAATGAACCTGGGCATTTGTTCGGCCGTTGCACGATTTAAAACGAGTCGCAGTGCATCCACGTCTTCTGCCAAAACCTGCTCGGCCCTGGCTTCATCCAGAACCCTTGATTCGAAGGACCATACAATCTTGGTGCGGCGACCATCTTTTGTCAGAGACATTTCAAACTCCCTCCATGAGCGACTGGCCCATCAGTATAGGCCGGTTGCCGGCGGCTTGGACAGGTTTAAGGAATTTTGTCGCAGCATCGTTCAACACGATAACCACGGTAGACCCGAGAAGAAAGGCGCCCAATTCGTCACCTGCACCAACTTTCATCATGCCGCCAGCAGCGCTATGACCGGCCTCTGGATTTCCGTTCAAATTCCAGTTTCTTTGGGCTTGGGGCCAGACCATGGCAGAGTTGGTGGAAAATCCCGGCAGAAGGTGGGTCGTCATCCGCCCGACATTGAATGCCCCGACCATGACGACGTGTGCCATCATCTGTTGTCCTTCTGGATTCGATTTTGCTCCGTCAAGGTCCGCCGTCAAAGCGATATCGAAAACAAGCCGCTCGTTCCGCAAAAAGAGATCTGGGAAAAACCGCACAAAGGGCTCATTGACGGGCCACAGGTCGCCGGGGATATGGCGCACGGCTTGGATCAGGCCGCTGACGGGAGCGTGAACCCGATGGTAATTGTGTGGCGCCAAATAAACCGTCGTAAACCATTTGAAATTGGCAGATTGCGTCGCATGCAAAACGGAATCATTACCCCAGACCAGCTCGGCAGGGTCATAGTCAATCCCCTTTGCCTGAATGGCAGCCCCGTGGTGCAGGGGAGCCGACCATGCAAGGTAGCCATCGGCAGGCGAGACATAACGAGACTGGGCGGGCCGGAGCCCCGGGCGCAAGTGCCTGATGAACAAGTCTTCGATGGAGGCGTAGGAGCCAGGATCCGCCATTTGGGCTTCGCCCATATTTAAGCGAAAGATGCGCATAAACAGTGAGTTAGCCAATCTCTGCAGGGGCGCCGGAAGTTGCAGGCGCGCAAGCCATCCTGTGGCAAGACTCACGGCATTTCTTGGAAGGATTCCCAAAAAGAAGCGCAGGGTTATGAATCGAATTTGCAGAGTATTCATAGAACAAAATTCGTAGCACGGCAGGCGGCGAAATCCTACCGGCTTCAGAACACTTGTCGGTGGTAGGGCAACCTTCCTCGTGCTAGGAACAGCGCCTTATGAAACATCCATTCATCACGAGTAGGGTGCATGACCATCAAAACTGAAGTCTCGTCGGGCGTCCGCAATCCTGAAAGTGTCGTGTCGGTTCATGTCGTCGGCGGCGGTTTAGCCGGTACCGAGGCTGCATGGCAAATCGCGCGGGCTGGCATTCCGGTTACCCTGCACGAGATGCGTCCGGTCAAGATGACGGCGGCACATCAGACCGGCAACCTGGCCGAACTTGTTTGCTCTAACTCAATGAAATCATTAGATGAATCGTCGGCCCCCGGCCTCCTTAAAGGCGAGATGCGGGCCCTTGATTCCCTGATCATCCGCTCGGCAACCAAAGCCCGAGTCCCGGCGGGGCAAGCCCTGGCTGTGGACCGCATCGTTTTTGCGGAAGCCGTCAAAGAGGGGCTTTTGGATTCTGGCCTGGTCACCCTTGACGGCCGTGAGGTCACCAGCCTGCCGACCCCCGAGGAGGCCGCCGCCCGAAACGAATACTGGATCGTTGCCAGTGGCCCTTTGACCTCGCAGCCTTTGGCGGAAGCCATTCAAAAAATAACTGGCTCTGAGCGAAGTTTATATTTTTATGATGCGATTGCTCCCGTCTTGGCAGCCGAGTCCATCGACATGGAACACGCCTTCCGTGCCGACCGCTATGGCGATGCGGACACCGGCGATTACCTCAACCTTCCCCTGAATCGTGAGGAATATGAGGCATTTATCGACGCCGTAATCGCTGCCGAGAAAATGCCCCTCCATGATTTTGAAGAGCCTAAATACTTTGAATCCTGCCTGCCGATTGAAGTGATGATTGAGCGTGGACGAGACACCCTGCGCTTTGGACCCATGAAACCAGTCGGCCTGACGGACCCACGGACCGGGCACCGTCCCTGGGGTGCGATTCAATTGCGGCAGGAAAATCAGGAGGCCACCATGTACAGCATGGTCGGTTTCCAAACCAAAATGAAGTGGCCCGAACAAAAGCGGGTTTTTTCGATGATCCCGGCCCTGCGTCAGGTCGAGATCCTGCGCCACGGTTCCATCCACAGGAACACCTACCTGAAGAGTCCGGAATTCCTGGCCCATGACTTCTCTTTTAAGGGTTCACCAAGGGTGTTTTTGGCGGGTCAAATCAGTGGCGTCGAAGGCTACACGGAATCGGCGGCAATTGGACTGCTTGCCGGACGCGCCTGCGTTGCAAAAATCCGGGGCGAGTCCTTTGTCATGCCGCCGCGCGACACAATGATCGGAGCCCTTGGCCGGTATGTAACAGAAGGCTGCCTTGGGCCGTATCAGCCGATGAATGCGAATTTTGGTTTGCTGCCGCCACCAGCAGCACCTGAATCTAATCAAGGTTCCGGCGAAGCACCGCGCAAAAAAATAAAAAAGTTAAGCAAGGCTGACCGCAAGTCGGTGATGGCCGACCGTGCCCGATTGTCATTTACGACATGGCAGCATTGCACATCGCCGCAAAATCACCCGGTTTAAGGGAAGATCCGCCAACAAGTCCGCCGTCAATATCGGGTTGGGACAGCAAACCAGCGATATTGGCCGGGTTGGCACTGCCGCCGTAAAGGATGCGCACTCGCTCTGAAAATGCGCCCCCAAGAATTTCACTGCAAACTTTTCGAATGAACCCGTGAACTTCCTGCGCCTGTTCCAGCGTCGCAGAAAGTCCGGTGCCGATGGCCCAAACTGGTTCATAGGCAATCACAATGGAATCCGAAAGGTCGCCTGGATAAAAGCCCTCGCGGTTTTGAACGGGTCCGTGATTTTTTACTGCGTTCAACACCGCGCCCAACTGGTGGCTGACGACCTGAAAGGTCGCCCCGGATTTTCTTTCCTCCAGGGTTTCACCGACGCAGACAACAGGAGTGATTGCGTTGGACAAGGCCGTGATCGTTTTTTTTGCGACCGATTCATCGGTCTCGGCAAAATACTGACGGCGCTCACTGTGCCCAACGAGCGTGGTGCGAATGCCAATGTCGGTCAGCATCATTGCCGAAATTTCGCCAGTGAAGGCACCACTAACCTCAAAATGCATGTTTTGCGCAGCGGCAGCAAACCCGCGTGCGCGCGAGGCTGCCAACGTTGCATGAAGTTGCGTAAACGGTGCCGCAAACAATATGTCGACGTGATGGCTGAATCCGGGCTTGAGGGCGGAAGAAAATGCCGTAAAAAATGGTTCTATCTCCGCCAGGCGCATGTTCATCTTCCAGTTGCCGGCGAGCAGTTTTTTTCTTTTCGATGCAGTCATGAGGCGTCTCCAATAACTACTTCAAAAGCACCTTGATGCCAGGCAATGCGCGGCCTTCGAGGAACTCAAGCGCCGCACCACCACCGGTGGAAATGTGCGTCATTTTGGCCGCAACTCCCGCCATGTTGACGGCGGCAACGGAGTCGCCTCCGCCGATGACCGTTTTACCCGGACAAGCAGCCATGGCGTGAGCCACAGCCATCGTGCCCTTGGCGAATGCTGGCCACTCAAAAACTCCCATTGGGCCGTTCCACAAGATCGTCCGTGAACGGCGGATGACGCCCTCATAGGCGGCAATGGTCTTGGGACCGATATCGAGGCCCATCAGCCCTGCGGGAATGTCCGGGCCGCCGACTTCGATAGCAGCAGAATTTTCAGAAAACTCGGCAGCGCAAACATGATCGATTGGCAGGTGCACCATGACACGGCGCCTTTCGGCGGTCCGCATGATGGTTTCCACGAGGTTCATCTTGTCTTCTTCAACCCGCGACTTACCAACGTCGACACCCTTGTACTTGAGGAATGTGTAAGCCATTGCACCGCCGATGACGAGGTTGTGGCAATGGTTGAGGAGGTTCATGATGACCCCGATCTTGTCTGAAACCTTCGATCCACCCACAATCACCGTGAACGGTGGCTCTGCAGACCTCAGGAGCGACTCAAGGGCGTTGACTTCGCGCTGGATCAAAATCCCAGCTCCGCGTTTTTCTGGCGGAAAAATTTCTGCCGCAGCAGCAACGGAGGCATGCTCACGATGAACGGTCCCAAAGGCATCGTTGACGTAGAAATCAAAACCCTCGGTCAAGACGCGGGCGAAGTCCTTGTCGTTTTTTTCCTCGCCGTCTTGATAGCGCAGGTTTTCCAGTAGCATGATCTGACCAGGGTCAAGGCGGCTCAAAACCTGGATGGCTGGCTCGGTCCCGTAATCTGCGCAGAAGACAATGTCACGTCCCAGAAGTTCGGCTAGGTGAACACCAACTGCCTCCAAGGAATCGTCTGGCGAGTGGGCACCTTTTTTGGGGCGGCCCAAATGACTGCACATGACCAATTTGGAAGTATGCTCAAGGATATACTGGATCGTTGGCAGGGCTTCGCGAATCCGCGTGTCGTCCGTGATAACCCCGTTCTTGATGGGAACGTTAAGGTCGAGCCGCAAGAATACTTTCTTGCCGCGAATATCCAGATCTTCAAGCCTGCGAAGTTGCATGGCGGTCTCCTGTTCGTTACAACCGGCCTCAATGTACCGGAAGCGGTTCAAGGCGCAATAGTAAGGCGCAATGTTAAGGCACAATATAAAGGAAGGGGTCTTTTCCGTGTCACAAAAACATCTTTTCATCGCCGACCCGTTGGAAGGGCTGAATTTGCCGCTGGATTCCTCGCTGCGGATGGCCAGAGCCCTTGCCGCCCGCGGACACCGGGTCTTTTTCACGACCATCCAGGATCTAAGTTGGAGGTCGGACAAGGGTGCTGCCTCGGCCCGAAGCGTGGAGGCCACTTTTGCCGGCGAGGGCCTCAGACCAGCGCTCTCCGCCAAGGGCTTGCACAGTTTGTCTGAATTCCAGGCAATCCACATGCGCAAGGATCCCCCCTTTGACATGACCTACATTGAGGCCACCTGGCTCCTTGATTCCGTGGCCTCAAAGGTCCACATTTATAACCATCCGGAGGCCCTGCGGAACTTCAACGAAAAGGTCTCCATCTTGATGTTCCCCAACGACATTCGGCCGGCCCTCGTCAGCTCTGACACTGCCGAAATCATTGATTTTATTGCAAAAGATTGTGCTGGAGATGCCGTTATCAAGCCCCTTGCCCTGTTTGGCGGACGTGGGGTGGAGCGGATCCGTATCGGTCCAAATGGCATGGCTGAAGGAGATGCCGCAAAGTGGATCGCGACGGTGACCTGCGAGGGCCGCGAAAAACGCATCGTGCAGCCGTTTGACGAACGGGTTTTTTCCGGCGAAGTCCGGGCGTTCTGCATGGGGGGAGAGCCCATCGCCTGGTGCCTGAAAAAACCGGCGCCCGGGGAATTTCTGGCCAATACTCGAGCCGGAGCAACTTTGGAGTCCTACAAACCGGGCGCCGAGGAGCTCGCCCGCGTCAAGAACGTTGCTTCGCGTCTGGCCTTAATGGGTGTCCAAGTGGTTGGGTTTGATCTGATCGGGGGCTTCATTTCTGAAATCAACCTGACGAGTCCCCGCCTTTTACTGCCGGCCGGGGATGTAGCCACAGAGCAAGCCGTCTATGAACGGATCGCCCTGTGGCTGGAGCGGGATGTGGGAAAGGCGATGGATCCCTAGATGCACTGCTGGATGTCACGCCCTGCAAGGCGGTTAAGGATGACCACATCCAATGCAGACTTTCTAGCAACGACCCTGTTCTTGAAAACTTCCACCTGGGCCTCTTCGACCTTCATGGTCGCATAATCTCGCTTGTACTCGTCCATGGTGATGGCTTGTTTTGCCAAGAGCCTGTGGGAAGTCTCGAAATTATGTTGCGCCAATGCAAATTTGGCCTCTTGTGCAATCAACTCGCTGTTTGCCTCATCCAATTTGGATTGAAACATCACAACGAATGGATCGTCGTTGATGTCGGAATCGTCTGCCATCAGCGGCTGATTCATTCCGGTCAACAGCAGCACCGCCACAATGAAATTTCCAAACAGGATCTTTGATACCTTCATCGCCATCCCCTCAATCTTTGCTGTCCAACTTTAAAATCAGCGCACAATCCGGGTCAGTGTTTGAGCGAAAATTTTCTCAACACCGATGCGAGCCCAGCGTCCCTGAGCCATCAATTGCTGCTGACCCATGCTGGATTCCACAGATTCCTGCATCGTGTATTCGGCCACACCAAAGTTCTTGCCGTTGGCGATGGCCACGACGATTTGGTCGCCAGTGCGAATGGCGATGCCTTTGAAGGTAAATTCTTGAACCTTAAAGGACATGTCATAGGTTTCGCCCTTGGCAACAACTTCGACGGTGCCCTGCATTGAACCAAGAGCCTCGGTCTGGGCAGTAAAATTGAACTTGCCTGTCATCGCATCCAGGGACATTTCTGGAATGCTGACGGAACCTTGATCAGGATTGGAGGAACCGTTGAGCATCGTGCCAACCATTCCGCCCTGCTGTGCTGATTCAAGGGTGGCGATGCCAATGTCTTGGCCTTTGACGTTCCAAGCCGCAAGGAGTCTTCCGGCAACCAAAACCGCCGGACCAGCAAACTGAGTCTGTCCAAGATTGACACCCACTTGAAGGTACTGGCCCATCGACCCGATGGTCATCTTGCCAGTCTGAGCCTCATGGCCACTAAAGACCGAAGCCCATTCACCCTTGAATTCGTTGGGAATGAGCCATTCAATCCAAAGCGGTGCCAGCTGCTTGCTCACTTCGATGTTTTTTCCCTGGGAGAAGAAAAAGTGCATTTGCTCGCGTCCGTCCTGGGTTTTCACCAGAGCTGCGGCGACACTTTTCTGACCTTCCTGGGTGCTGATGTCATTAAAATACAAGATCGGCTTCGCGATGCTCTGATCGGTAACCTGGGCCGGGTAACGCCATGCATTGGCCAGCTGCAATTGCCCAACCTGAGCAATTCCAGGCATCGCAATGCTTGCTTCCTGACTTGCTTCCAGTTGGGTGGCATCGCCAGTTGCCTGACCAACAGGCGCCATGCCGATTTCTTGGGAAGGCGAAGAATAAAGCGAAAGGCGTTTCACTTGATTTTTGGCTTCGTAGGTCTGCAGTTCAGACCATTGTTCGGTGCTCAATCCAGAAACCCAGAGTCCCTGATTGTTTTCAAAAAGGAGCTTGTCGTTCGTCAAGACGATCGCCGAGTAGCGCGGCGCTCCGTCGCTGGACTCCAGACCCAATTGCTGGTTCGACTGAATCTCTCCGCCTTGCGTCGCAACAAAACGGTCGTACGCCACACCCTGCTTTTCAAGTGCCTCCGTGGCTAATGCGATACCTTGATCTGCGGCCAGATTGTCCGTCGCCGAAACAATCAGAACCCGCTGCTGCGATGCGCCCTGACGGGAGTCGCTGGCTGAACGTTGGACGTCATCGCGCCCCATGGCTGGCAAACCGGCACCAAGACCGGCGGCAAAAAGAACAGATCTCGACAGTAATTTGGAAACTTGCATTATTCTTCTCCTGTGATCATGAACAAGACATCAGGCCGGGCGTTATGCAGGAGGCATGCCGGAATCATGGATTGAGGAGAATTACGCCCGAGCGGGCGTCGAGCCACAATTCATCAACCAACGATCCATCATTTAAGGTTGGGTCTGCTACACCTTTGATTTTCTTCATCGGTTGCGGAAGTTTCAAATGCACTGCCCTCTGACCGGGATTCACCAATGCCGATCCATGTTCGAAGGATCGCCACCACGTCCGCCCGTTTGTGACGGCATCCACGTCGGGGGTTCCCTCATCCATCAAAGCATTGAACAAGGTTTTCTTCGCGTCGTTAAAATCGACGGCTTCAGAAATGGGTTTGCCAAGGTAGCCTTTCGTTGATGAGCCCTGTTCGGATTGACCCGTCTCCAGGTTCACAGCGTACTCATCAAACCACCATGCACTGGCATAGGGCCTGTGGCCGTTTGATGCTGACTGCTCGTTGGTAAACGAAAAGTAGCCATCAAACATCAGGGTCGATGCCAGCGCGAAACGCATCGCGCCGAAATCCCTCTGGGAATCAGAACTACCCATGACAATAGACACCCGCGGTTCGGCAGACGTTTGCATAAATTCGGCATAATTACGCATGATTGCACTCCAACCGAATTTTGATTGGTCGACCTTTTCTGCGCCCAGGAATTGTTCGATCATGATCCCATTAAGGTTACGGACATAAGGACGCCCGGAATTCCATCCACCATTGCCGACAAGGATCGTTCCCTGCGGAAAAAGCTCACGCGAATTCTCGAGCATTTTTTTATAGCCTTGGATCCAGGCCGCGTCCGTTGCGAGATCCGAAAGGGGATGACCATCCCCATTGATTGCAATCGCCTGGTTCCCATATTGATTTTTCAACCACGCCACGGAAGAGGTCGCCCAGTCAAAAAAAACACCGTCCACCATTCCCGTAGCGATGATGTTTTCATTCACGAAGCCAGGCAGAAATTCCTGAAGGCCTGTTGTCGGATTTTGGGCGTGATGCCAGACCCCCGGACGCGGTTCGAATATGCGAATGGGACGGCCATGCGCATCTCGCATCAGCCATTCAGGGCGCAATTGGGCGACGTACTCTTGAAACAAAGTTGTTGTGGATTGATTCGACCAGTCGGTGGGGACATCACCCGCAGAGAAATGGGCCAAGGTCACGATGTCAGGGTTGCGTCGGCGCCACTTTCCGTCTGGACCAAGATAGGCCGTAAACCTGCGGACAGCCTCGGAATCAACGATACCCAAATCCCACAGGTGCAACCGGTCAAAAAGAATTTGAGCCTCTCCTCCCGGAAGTCCGTATGGATCAGAGATCTGATAGATGTTCGCCAGCTTGGGAAATCGGTGGCGGCTCAAGCGGGCGGCCGTCGATGCGTCACGTGCCGTCACTGTGGAACCTCCCTTGCATGGGAGCGTCAAAATGCCAGCCAACCCCAAGCCCACCAAAAGGCAAAGGCTGCCGAGGAAGATTAGCAAGCGGGCATTAAACAGGGGCTTGAGTGTGTTCATTTCGTCTCCACAGCTGAGGGTGACATCCACAAACCGTGCCGTAGAGGGCCAAAGCAGGGACGAAGGGAGAGTCGGGCGTGATAAAAAAAAATATCAGC
>CANJZQ010000023.1 GCA_947479535.1 Oligoflexales bacterium
AGGTGAAGGGGGATAAGCCACACCAACTTCAAGTTCGCAAAACCCATCGTGGACCACTCGTTGAAATGCCTGCAGGGAGCGGGAAATTTTACAGCCGGCAGTGGCTGCCTTTAAAGCCCGGAAGGCTGGGACTGCCCACCTTGGACCTGAATCGCGCAAAAAACTGGAACGATCTCAATGCAGCCGCTGACCGGTTCACGGCACCTGCCCAGAACATCCTGATCATGGATCGAAAAGGCAACATTGGTTACCGCGCCTCAGGCACCGGCGTGGTCAGGGAAATTTCAGGCCGCATACCACAACCAGCAAATGCTGGAGAATGGCACAAATTCTCCCCCCCGGCAGAACGCCCGAGATTATGGATCGAGGCAGAGAAAAATTTCAAACCGACATCCATGGCAACCGCGAACCAGCGGATGTGGGTCGACCGCTTCGGGCATGGATGGTACGGCGAAGACCGGCAGGAACGAATCACATCCGTTCTGGCCAGCCGAAATAATCACCTCCAGGAACAAATGCTCGACCTTCAACTGGATACAACTTCGCGATTCCGGCGTGAGCTGCTTTATTGGTTGGCCGTCAATTCGGTCTCTTCCACTGAGGCGGAAAAAAACATGCAACAAAAGTGGCTGCGTTGGGACGGCTCAGGCCAGAGCGAGCCGAGCGTTTTCGACGAAAGCATTGCGTCCGAGCGCCTCATGTACAAGGCACTTTTGGGGCGCCTCAAAGATCATTACAAGCCGGATCTCGGGGACAACGAAAAATATCACTGGAAACTGGAGCGCGCATGGCTGGTCGCCTTGATCACGAAAAAAAATAGCTTCACTGCCTTTGGATTAAATGATTCAGACTTGGCCACGGCAATCCTGCAGCAGGTTGCTGCGAATCCCGAAAAAGTCCCCTATCAAGAACGCAACAAATGGAATGGACAACACCCGTTCGTCAAAAACGTGCCCTTTATTGGCTGGTTTTTTAAAGTTGGAAGCCAGACCCAGTTTGGTTATGCCGATCTCGTTCGAGCGGAAAAACCAGATCATGGGCCATCGGTGCGAATGATCTGGAACCTTGCCCAGCCAAACGAAAGCGTGTGGATGTTCCCCGTGGGACAATCGGGGCATATAGGGTCCAGTCACTATTCGGACCTTCAAAAAAGATGGGCTGCCGGGGGGATGATGAAAATCATGCCAGAGGCGCTTTAGTTCCTTGCCGGACAGCGCGACATAATTATAATGCGAACAGAAACAGTTTGAAACTGCGGGGAGGAAACTCATGATTGAGGTGAAAGGTCTGTCCAAACGCTATGGACAACTGAAGGCTCTGAACGATGTTTCGTTTACAGTCGAAAAGGGCCAAATCGTCGGATTCCTGGGGGCAAACGGCGCTGGAAAGACAACCACCATGGATATCCTTTGTGGATGCAGTGGTGCAGACAGCGGGACTGCAATCATTGCTGGATATGACATCACAGAACAGCCAATCGAAGCCAAGAAAAGATTGGGTTACCTCCCAGATGTTCCGCCGCTCCATGGAGAAATGTCGGTCGAAGATTTTGTCACCTATGCGGCACAGCTGCACAAGGTTCCATTCAATGCCTTAAACACCCGGGTCAATGACACGCTGCAACGCCTGTCTTTGTTCGAAGTGCGCCATCGTCTGGTGGGAAATCTTTCGAAGGGTTTTCGTCAACGCGTTGCCATGGCGCAAGCCATCGTCCATGACCCTGAAGTTCTTGTCCTTGATGAACCGACAGAAGGTCTGGACCCGGGACAAATTGTTCAGATCCGCGAATTGATCCGCTCCCTCGGCGGAAAGCACACCATCCTATTGAGCTCTCATATCCTCTCAGAGGTACAAAACACCTGTGACCGGATCGTGATCATCAACAAGGGTCGCATCGTGACCCAAGGTACGTACGAGGAACTAACCCGCGACCTGTCGCAGGGCAAAGTGTTCCGACTGCGTGTTGCCCGCTCCGCAAAAGACGCCCTCTCACGGTTGAAGGGCTTGCCTGGAATCGTCCACGCAAAAATCGAAGACGACCACGGGGAAGACACCATCGAATTTGGCGTTGAAAAATCGGCAAGCGAAAACGCTCCTGAAGATGTTGCCCGCGCCATGATGGATGGCGGCTTCGGGTTTCGTGAACTGCGTCAGAAAACAAAATCACTGGAAGAAGTGTTCTTCCAGGTCACCAAGTAAGGGAGGCAGTGAATACAATGAGTGTCGTATTTACCATCGCCAAAAGAGACATCAAATCCTACTTCGCCTCACCAAAAGGCGGAGCGATCTTGTTTTTCTTTTTGATCCTCATGGGATCTTTTTTCCAGAATTTTGTCGTGAGCTACATTGAATACGAGCAGCGCGCATCAACAATGGGTGGGCAGGCTCCAACTTTGGAGCAACTGCTGCGCGCTTTTTTCTACAACTTGAACTTTATCCTAGTGCTGATAGTCCCAGCCGTCACAATGGCTTCCTTCTCAGAGGAAAAACGGAATTCATCCCTTAGACTGCTTCAGACGGCTCCGGTCAAAGCGATCGAGATCGTGCTCGGCAAATTCCTTGCCACTGCGGGCGTGATGGGAATCGTGCTCCTTGCAGCATCGGTTTACCCCTTGTTCCTGGTTAAATATGGCAACCCAGACGGTGGTGTGATCGTCGCGTCCCTGCTCGGCATGTTTCTTTTAATGTGTTCGCAGCTTTCTTTTGGACTCTGGATCTCCTCCATGACGAACAACCAGTTCATGGCCTTTCTTTTCACGATGTTCGGCCTGTTTCTCCTTCTCGTCTTGAATTGGTTGGCACCCTCATTGAGCGGTGGTGGCGTCGCAGAAAAAATCATCAAGTACATTGCATCAACGGACCATCTGGATGTCTTTCTGAAAGGTATGATTTCGGTTGGCAACCTGGCTTATTTTCTGTGCTTCACAGCCCTGTTCTTGTTCCTTACCAATGTTTCACTTGATTCTGAGCGGTGGAGGTAATCATCCATGAGACCTGATCTACTTTTAATTCCATTTGCATCCGTCCTGGTGGCCGCCATCTCAACCGCAGTCGCCAAGGCATTTCCCGCTATCGTTTGGATCAAATACGGAGGCTGGCTCTCGGCCCTCGCGCTGATTGTCCTCTGGGTTACCCTGGACCTTGCGAACTTCAAGGCGATGTTCGCCCGCAAGGGCGCAAAATATGGTGCAAGTTCTGGATTCGTCGTCTTGATGACTGTTGCCGTGATCACCGCCATCGCCGTTTTGACGTCGCGTCCGCGCTTCGATAAAAACTTCGACTTGACCCACTCCCAGAGCAACACTCTGGCGGAACAATCAATCAAAGTGATCGAGACCATTGAAAAGCGACACGCCGAGATTGATGTCCTCGCTTTTTTTCAGGATCAGGAAACGAAAAAGCAGTTTCAAGATCTGATTGGGCTCTACACGAGCAAAGGCGCCAACCTCAAGATTGAGTACATCGACCCGAACCGGGAACCGACCAAGGCGATTGGCGAAAAATTGACGTCTGGCAACACCGTCATCTTCAAGGCTGACTCGGGAGGCACGAAGCAAGAAGCCCGGATCACGACTTTCAATGAAGAAAAGATCACCAACGGCCTGGTGAAGGTTCTCAAAGATAAAGCAAAGCAGATTTTCTTCACCAAGGGCCACGGCGAAAGCGCCCTGCGCGGCACCGATGCGGCTGGCTTGAATGTGATGGCCGTGGAACTGGAAGGTAACAAATATGAATTGAAGGAACTGCCCCTACTTGAAGAGGCAAGGGTCCCCGAAAACGCCGACCTCGTCGTCATCGCCGGCCCCAAGTACGACTTCAAAGTGGAAGAAACCCGTTTACTTGAGGATCATTTAAAGCACGGCGGCGGACTGCTGGTGATGGTTGAAGCCATGGTTCCAGTTCCGACGTTAAACGGTTTGCTCGAAAAATATGGCGTCCAGTTGTCAAATGACCTTTTGATTTTGAGGCCTGATGATCCCAGAACTGTGTTCCTTGGCCAAAATAACGCTATTGTCAGCGACTTCGACGACTTGAATCCAGTCACGAAGGATTTTGCCGCGCAATCAAAAGTCGCCGTGATCATGCCAGGCAGTCGATCCGTAAAAGAAATTCCGAACAACGCAGCTGGAATGAAAGTCTCATTGGTCGCCAAGACCGCACCGGTCATCATCAAAGTTAAAAACGTCAATGGCCGCGGCGATGTGGGTGGCAACATCAGTAACGACAGGATTGAAACAGGAACATTCCCGGTCATGGCGGTCGCCACCGGGAAATCTGCAGCTCCGGAAACGGCTAACGCTGAAAAGCCAGAAAATAAGGATGCCAAAGAACCTCTGGAATCTGGCGGCAAGGAAATACGCCTGGTGGTCGTGGGTTCCTCGCAATTTGCGACCAACCAATCTGTCAACGGCCAAGAAAACCGCGATTTGTTCCTCAACGCGATCAGCTATCTCCTTCAGGATGATGACTTCATCTCGATCAGGCCCAAGGATGCAGCCAAAAGCACCCTCAACATCACGTCTGGCTTCAGCCAGTTGTTGTTGTTGGGACTGGCGTGGATCTATCCGTTCTTGTTCTTGGCCGGCGGACTCTTTATCTGGATGAGGAGGCGGCAGGCGTGAGTAACAGCAATCAATTGAGAACCGCCGGAATCCTGGCGACCGTTTTATTCGCACTTGGCGGCCTTGCGACGTGGGACGAATGGCAAACCAAACGTGATGAGAAGAAGAAGGAAACCGAGAGCCTTCTTCTTTCGTTCGAAGTGGACAAGATCACGGGTATTGAATTCTCCAACAAGGAACCAAAAGACCCTGTGGACATCTCGATTGAGAGATCCCTTGGTAAATGGCGAATCACGCGTCCGATCAAGGTTCTGGCTGATCAACCGGCTGTGGATAACCTGTTAACAACCCTACGGGATTACAAATACGAAAAGGTCGTCAGTGAGTCCGTCCAAGACCTTACTAGCTACGGCTTGGACAAGCCGAAGCGGGTGATTCAACTCAAAACCGAAAAGGGCGCGACGACCCTTCTGGTTGGAGCAAATGCACCGGTTGGCTACTCCGTATACTCCATGGTCGAAGGCTCCGGTAAGGTTCACGTTGGCAGCCAACATCTGGCCGTTTCCACCGGAAAGTCTCTTCATGATTTCCGGGACAAGTCCGTGCTGGCAGTCGACTCGACGAAGGTCACCCAGATCGAGCTGATTCGACCGGGCCACCCTGCCTTGAAGATCGAAAAGAAAGACAACGTGTTCTCCATTGTTCGCCCTGAGGCGTCGCCTGCAGATCAAACTGCAGTCAGGGTCTTTCTGGATGACATTGGCAGGGCCAACGCCACGGCTTTCTTCGACAATCCTGATGCGAAGTTAAAAAAGGCATTCAACGGTGCCACTCTCGCTGAAGTGCGTTTGAAATCCGGTGACGATCCTGTGACCAACCTGAAATTCATCGAGAAGGACAAAAAAATCCAAGCCTGGCTGGGCGGCACAGAGCCAATTGCTGAGCTTAACGATGACATCAAGGGCAAGTTGGCAAAAACCGCATCGGACTTCCGAGACCGTAAGATCTTTAACTTCAGTGGCGACAAGGCCACTCAGGTCTCCCTCGATGGCAAGGACTTCAAAAAGCAAAACGGGGATTGGTTCAGCGCCGACGATGCCACGAAGCCCGTGCCCCAAATCCGCTCTCTTTTGGTGGACCTGGAGTTTGCAAAGGCCACCGACATTCTTGGAATAAAGGACAAGGTCGTCACCGAATCACGGTCCACGCCCCCAACCCATTCCGTGAAGATCTCTTTTGAAGGCACTGTACCGGCAGTTGAGATCAACATCTGGGAAAAAAAGGGGACGCCAGAGTCCTGGGTTCTAACGCAAACGGAGGCCAATGCTGCAAAGACTGCTTACGTCATCGGTAAGGCATCGCTCTCTGCAATTGAGGCAACGAAGCAGGCCCCAACGACTCCGGCATTAGGTCACGATTGATGCATGATCAGGGGGCGGGTGAATCCTCTCGCCCCTTGTTTTTATACCTTCCCCGCGAACTCAAAGAAGCTGCCATCGACCCCCCAACGACAAGCCCTGCACCAAGCAATTGAGTCGAATTTCCCATCAAGGCCGCCGGAATTTCGCCCTGAAAAATTTGCGCCTCCACCATAGAAGCCATGAATGTGATGATTGGAGTGATGGCAAGGATCGCGCTCACCCGCGGGGCCTCCCAACGCCGGACTGCCTCACCGAAACAGCCATAGGCCACCACGGTGTTCACGCAGCAAAAAAGCAGGTACCAACCCTGGGAGGCACTCAGGTTCGCTGCTGCGCCTGGGGACGACACGGGTCCAAGAAAGATCCCGGCCCCGGCATAACCAGCCAGCAGGATAAATGAACTCGGAAAATGAGCACCCAACAGTTTTTGAATCAGGGCATAAATGGTCCATGCCAATGCAGCCAGCACGACCAGGATGACTCCTGTGAATTCCGTCGCGGAATGTGGGGGCCCGATATCTGCGCCAAGATTACCTGAATAAAAAAGCCAGAAGCCGGCAAGCATCACAAAAAAACCAGCAAGCTGACGGCGGCGCAATTTTTCCGAAAAAAAATACCAACTACCAAGCGCCAAAAACAATGGCCCGGTCTGGATGGTTATTTGCGCCACGGGCGGAGAAACTAGATGTAGGCCTGCAAGGAACAACCAATAATTGGCAGCCATGGAAACAGCGACCCCGAAAAGCCACGCCAGGTTCCATCGTGTAAACTTTGCAGGAGCCGGCCATTTACCTGACCAGACGTAATAGCTGCCGACAAATACGGTGGCGAAAACCAGACGAACCCATGTGATCGTCACAGGATCCAAATGTTGTAAAACCCGTTTCAGTGCAACGGGCAGGATCCCCCACATAAAAGCTGTGACTAAACTGAGGGCCATTCCACTATTCATGAAGCTTTAGCCTTAGTAAAAGAATTGTCCCCAGAAGGACCATCACCACTGCCAAGGCTTGAGGAGGGGAAAATAAATACTTTTCGGAAAGATGCAGAGGCGCTCCCCGCCAATCACCGCGCAGATTCTCCAACACAAACCTCACGCACGCATACCAAACCAACGACAAGGCCCCGACCACGCCGCAGCCTAAAGCTTGTCCCCGCAAAGCCGCCCGGGATCTAAACGTCCTGATGAGGAAGACGCCAGTAAGGCAACATGCAGACTCATACAGTTGGACAGGGTGACGGGAAACAACGCTTTCATGATGGTTAAACAAAAGCGCGGGCAGCCATCTTTGACCCAGCGAAATGGCCGAACCATAGTCGTCCCCGTTCAAAAAACATCCGATTCGACCAATCGCAAATGCCAACAGAACGGGAAGTGCGGCCGCATCGCCAACGCGCGCCACAGGTATCCTGAAATATCTGGCCGCAACCGATGCACAGATGACTCCGCCAATGATTCCACCGGAAGATGACATGGAAAGGTGCATGTTTTGGCCACCAGAGTGTGACCCGGCTGCCTCAATAAATTCAGACCAGATCACTGCACCAGCAATAACGCCGAAATAACCTGCCGAGAAAATCCCACTGATAGCCTTTTTGGAAATCCCCTGCTGCAGCTCGGAAATGGAAATTCGAAAACAAAAAAAAGCCACCAGGGCGGCGGCCGCAAAGAGAAAATGCCAGGCTGGCACGGGAATACCAAGGAAGTGAAAAAGCAAAGGCCTCACACTTCCTCCACGCTTATTTGCGGGCAACCTCGGTTGCCGCTCCCACCAAACGGTCCATGATTTCTGCCGGGAGAATCGTCCCCAGCAGCAGCGTGCTTACCACCGCAAAACCAAGAATCAAATTAGTCAGACTAAAACGTCCCTTGGCAGTGTTGACGGCACCAAATGGAGCAACCGGCTCTGCCATATACATGCGGACCACGAGCCGCAGGTAATAAAACAGGGAGATGGCACTTCCGATGATGCCTATGAATACCAACCCATACAAATGGTTGTTCAGGGCAGCGTTGAAGACGAAAAATTTTCCAATGAACCCAGCGGTTGGAGGCATTCCGCCAAAGCTAAGCATAAACAGGGTCATGGCAAGTGCCAACCCAGGCCTTTTTTTTGCCAATCCAGACAGGTCGTCGATGGTCAGCTGATCATTTTCAGCAGTCTCCAAAGACATAACCACGGCAAAGGCACCGAGTGAAACGATGACGTAAGTCAGGAGGTAGAACAAAATTGCCCGGACCGGCAAGTTGGTGTCCGTTGTGGAAAGGGCGCAAACAGCGACCGCCATATAGCCACTGTGTGCAATAGAGGAGTAGGCGAGCATCCGCTTCAGGTTCGACTGGACGAGGGCCATGATGTTGCCAGCAATGACCGAAAGGACTGCCAGAATGATTAGTGCCGGGTACCAGACGTCGATTAAACTCGAGTATGCGCCAGCAAATAAGCGGAGCGCAACGGTGAGGATCATCACCTTTACGGTTGTTGCCATAAAGGCTGTGATCCCGGTTGGGGCTGACTCGTAAGCGTCCGGTGCCCACATGTGAAAAGGCACAAGTGCCAGCTTGAATCCAAGTCCTACCAATGTCAGCAACGCCCCGAGGCGCACCCATCCGTGGCCTGCAATTGGCGGAAGGGCGGCCACAATGCCGCTAAGGCGCATCGTGCCGCACGAGGCATAAAGAAGAGCGAAGCCAAAAAGCAAAATCGCTGCGGCGACAGAGCCGAGGATGAAATACTTGATTGCGCCCTCTTGGCTTCGCCGGTTTGGTTGGACGTAGCCCAAAATCACGTACAGTCCAATCGATGCCAATTCCAAACCGACAAACAGCGTAACCAGATCATCACTCGACACCAGGACCAACATCCCTGAAATCAACATCAGGAATATGCTGATCACCTCGCCCCGAAAAAAAGCAGGAGCCGTGTGGTGTTCGCGCATCATCATCATGACTGCGGCGGAAATCATCAGTATCGCCAGTTGAGCAATCCGCACCAGCGTGCCGCTGAGGAGTCCGCCCGCAAGAAAGCTCGCTTGATCCACAGGCATGGCCACTGCCGCCAAAATTGCAGCAAATATGGTGAGCCATGACACAACTTCAATCGCCCGCTGGGAAGAATATCCCCTTGAAACGCCTTGCAGCAGGGTGATCATGCTGCCTGCAACAAGGATCAAGACCGGCGCAGCGGTGTAATAAAATGCCGACGTGATTTCCGGAAAACTGAACACGGGGAACCTCTCTTCAAAAATCAGTGGGAATCAATCGCAAGGCTATAGCTGCGATAATTCTTTGCAAGGTGTTCAATTGATGCTTTGGACTTCGCCAGGAAAAAATCTGGAAACACACCCATGATGATCACGAGCAATGCCAGCGGGACGAGATAGCTAAACTCAAGTGGGGACAGGTCCTTCATCTTTTTGTTTTCATCGTGCGTCACCGGACCAAACAAGAGCTTGCGACACAAGGTCAGCATATAAATCGCCCCTAGAAGGACACCCGTCGCGCTCATGACGGCGGCCACTGGGGACGACTGGTACGTTCCAAGAAGAATCAAAAACTCACCAACAAAACCGCCTGTCCCCGGCAAACCGACCGAGCCAAGGGTGGCAATAATCAACATCACAGAGAACCAGGGCATGACCGATGCGAGCCCACCAAAGTCAGCGAGCATTCGGGTATGCCGGCGTTCATAAATCACTCCAACGAGGAAGAACAATGCGCCAGTTGAAACTCCATGATTGATCATCTGGTAAATGGCACCGGTCAACGCTTCGACTGAAAGGCTGCCATCAGCGAGCAGGGAAACGGAACCCACAACCACAAATCCAAGGTGCGAAACCGAGGAGTAGGCAACGAGTTTTTTGGCATCTTGTTGAACCCACGCTGTCAGGGCTCCATAGATGATTCCGACCACACCAAGGAACACCAGAATGGGAGCAAATGATTTGACCGCGAGGGGAAACATGGGGATCGCGAATCGCAGGAAACCATAGGTTCCCATTTTTAGCAGCACGCCTGCCAGGATGACGGAACCGGCCGTTGGGGCCTCGACGTGGGCGTCGGGCAACCAAGTATGAAAGGGCCACATCGGAACCTTGATGGCAAAGGCCAAGGCGAAACAACCAAACAACCAGAGCTGGGTCGTGGTATCAAGTGAGGCATTGTAGAGGTCCAGGATGCTCGTGGAGTAAATGCCAGTTTGCCTGTGGTAGCTGATGTAAAGGACGATTGCCGCAGCAAGCATCAAAAGCGAGCCGACCACCGTATAAAGAATAAATTTTGTCGTTGCGTAGATGCGGCGGGCCCCACCCCAAATTCCGATGATAAAATACATCGGGATCAGCATGACTTCCCAAAACACGTAGAAAAAAACCAGATCAAGGGCAACAAGCGCGCCAAGCATACCCGTTTGCAGAGCCAACAATGCGCCGAAAAAATAACGCAGGTTTGAAACGTGACTATTCCAAAGGCTGAGGATCACCAGGGGAGTGAGGGCCGTAGTCAGCATCACGAGCAAAAGGCTGATCCCGTCGACACCAAAAATTGCCCTGATTCCAAACTCAGGCATCCACACATAACTTTCGACAAACTGGATCTTTGCCGACCCGGCATTGAAGTAGTGCCACACGTGAAGGCTGACAAAAAAAGTCAGGATCGATCCGCCGAGTGCCGCAACACGAGCAAATTTATCGTCCGGTACGATAAAAATTGCCGCCGCCACCATCAGTGGAAGAAACGTCATGATGCTCAAAACATGCGAGTTGAAAAATTCCATCTAAAGACCTGCAACTAAAATGCAATCACAGCCTGCAATCACAGCCTGCTATCGCGTTAAACCACCAGAATAAAGAGCAGTACGACTAAACCCAAAACCAAAACCATGCTGTGACGATGCACGCTGCCGGTCATCCGGAAACTGGCAAGTCCACCGGCGAGAGCACACACTTGACCGACCCCGTTAACGATGCCGTCAATCAACACGACATCAAAAATTGCCCACAGGAACTCCGACATGTCATGCAGTGGCCGCACAATCCACGCATCGTAGAATTCGTCGACATAGTACTTGTTGGTCAAAACATCGTAGGTGCGGCGGAAGCTGTTGGCCCATGTGGCGAGGACAGGAGCTGGTCCTTTTGCATAAAGGGCAACTGCCAGACCAGACGCAAGAAACATCACCCCGACAGATGCGCCCATCAGACCCAATTCCAAAGCGTGTTCGTGATGAACCGTCAAGAATGCCCAGTTCTCAGATACTTGTGCCGGAATCATCAAAACTGGATCCAAGTAGTGATGAAAAATATTGTGACCACCCAGGACTTCCGGAACACCGAGGTAGCCAACGGTAGCACTAAGCAAGGCCAGGACAACGAGGGGTGCCCACATCATCACCGGAGTCTCGTGGAGGTGCTCCCTGGTGTGATGGTCGCTTCGATTTGGACCGTAGAAAGTCATGCAAAGCAAACGAACCATGTAAAACGCCGTCATCCCAGCGGTCACGGTTCCGACAATCCAAAGTGCGGGTCCGCCCCCAGTGAATGCCTTCCAAAGGATCTCATCTTTGGAGAAAAATCCGGCCAAACCCGGAAATCCAATGATCGCAAGAACCCCGACCAGAAAGACGGCGTGGGTGACGGGCATGTACTTTGACAGGCCACCCATCTCCCGCATGTCCTGTTTGTGGTGCATGGCGACGATGACGCTTCCGGCGCCAAGAAACAACAGGGCCTTAAAGCACGCGTGGGTCAGCAGGTGGAAGACTCCGGCATCAAAGGCACCGACACCGCACGCCATCACCATGTATCCGAGCTGGCTCACCGTTGAGTAGGCCAGCACTTTTTTGATGTCATTTTGAACAAGGGCAATGGTCGCCGCAAAGAAAGCGGTAAGGCCGCCAACAACCGCCACAGCCGTCATGGTTGACGGAGCCAGGTAGTACAGAAAATTGACCCGGGTCATCATGTAGATGCCGGCCGTAACCATGGTTGCTGCATGGATCAATGCTGAGACTGGTGTTGGGCCAGCCATGGCGTCCGGCAGCCAGACAAACAAGGGCAACTGAGCCGACTTGCCACAGGCTCCGATAAACAGGCAAATCGTGATCCATCCGACAGCGCCAAGCTTGATCGCATCCAATGTTCCGCTGCCAACCATCTCTCGCAGCTCACTGAACGAAACCGTACCGAAGTGCTTGAAGGTCAGAAAAATCGCGACGAGAAATCCAATGTCCCCAATCCGGTTGACAATGAACGCCTTCATCCCCGCTGCAGCATTGGCATCGTCCTGAAACCAATACCCGATGAGCAAGTAACTGCAGAGGCCAACGCCCTCCCAACCAACAAACATGACCAGCATGTTGTCGCCCAGAACGAGCAGGAGCATCATGAACACGAAAAGATTCAGATAAGAGAAGAACCGGCTCGTGCTCTTCTCTTCGTGCATGTAACCACCGGCGTAGATATGGATCAGGGATCCGATTCCAGTGACAATCAGAATCATCAGCCCGGAAAGGCGGTCCAGAATAAGGTTAAAGGGGGCTGAAAATCCGCCTGCAGATATCCACGGAAATCCGTGGATCACCTTGGCCTCACCACCCGATCCCATCAGGTGTGCGAAGGTCACCGCAGCGCAAGCAAACGATGCCAGCATCGCGCCCACAGCCACAGCATGGGACACGGATTTCGGGGCCTTGCGCAGCACAAGGCCGTTGATGAAGGCGCCAAGCAATGGGAAAAGAATCATCAACCAGATCATTTGCAGCATCTCCTCGGGGGCTGTTTCAGCCGCGCAACAGGCGTAGGAATTCAGTATTTACCGTGCCGTAACGGCGGAAAAGGGCAATCACCATCGCCAACCCAACGGCCGCCTCACAAGCAGCCACCGTGATGACGAACAGCACCATGATCTGACCGTCCACCTGCGCCAAATGACGCGAGGCCGCCACAAAGATTATGTTCACTGCGTTGAGCATCAGTTCAATCGACATCAAGACCATGATGAGATTCCGGCGGAACATCACACCCGCCAAACCACACAGGAATACGAGGGACGAAAGGACAAAGTAGTTTTCAACAGGGATCATGATTTTGTTACCCTCTTGTCCTTTTTTGCAATCATGACGCAGGCCACGATAGCGAGAAGGATCAGGACAGAAGCAATTTCAAAAGGCCAGAGGAACGCCGTAAACATCCGCATGGCAACGACATAGGTATTACCGCCTGCCATTTCGATCGCCGCGCTGCCCAGATTTCCCGGCATTGTGAGATCGGGTGCCGTATGCGCCAGCTCCGATCCGACGATGACGAACCCGGCAAGGGTTATCAAAAGAACCAACGCCTCACCGAGGGAAAAGCGAATCCCGCGAAGGGCATCTGGCTTCAAGTTGAGGATCATGATCACAAAGACGAACAAGACCACAATCGCCCCAGCATAGACCAGCACCTGAATCGCAGCGGTAAAATGGGCATCAAGTTGTGCATAGAGTGCCGCGACGAAAAATAAATCGACGACCAGAAAGATGGCGCTTGTCACTGGATTGCGCGCCGCGACGACCATGATGGACGACAAAAGGATCAGCCCGGAGATGGCGTAAAAAAGCATTTCCGGAACAAAGTAAAACGCTTCCACTATTTAAACCTCAACACAGCCAGCACGATAGCGGTCCCGACCACGTTGGCCAGCCCGATCGGCAGCATAAATTTCCATCCAAGGGACATGAGCTGGTCGTACCGGAACCGAGGCAACGTCCAGCGAACCCATATATAAACCCACATGAAAAAACTGGCCTTCAGGAGCAGCATCAAAATGCCTACCGGGGCCACGAAGTTGGGGGATCCCAGCATAGCCACGAGAGCATCGTAAGAAACAAAGGGCACCTGCCAGCCACCAAAGAATACGGTAGAAGCCAGACAAGACAGGACAAACATCGACACATATTCGCCCAAGAAAAAGGCCGCGAATTTTGCTGAGTTGTATTCCGTGTGAAAACCAGCGACCAGTTCACCTTCGGCCTCTGCCAGGTCAAAGGGCGCCCGGTTGGTTTCGGCGAACATGCAAATCACGAAAATCAACAGCGAGAGGGGCGCAGCAAAGACCCCCCATTGAAAAAAGGAAGTCTGCGCCTCGACGATCTTTCCCAAATCCAACGTTCCGTAAATCAAAACGATCGGGATGAGGGACATGCCCAGTGGAATTTCATAACTGATCATCTGGGCGGAAGCGCGCAATGAACCCATCAATGAATATTTATTGTTGCTGGCCCAACCTGCGAGAGAAACGCCGTACACGGCCAAACTGGAAATTGCAAAAATGAATAAAAAGCCGACGTCCATACGAACGACGCTTAAAGGTATCTTGTAACCATAAATGGTCAGATCAGGGCCGTAAGGAATGGCGCACGCCACAAGGAAGGCCGGAAACACACAGAATACCGGCGCAAGATGATAGAAAACCTTATGCGCACCGTCGGGGACGACTTCTTCTTTAAAAATCAGTTTGACCGTATCGGCCAAGGACTGAAGAAGGCCGTAGAGGCGCCACTTGAAAATCCCGACCCGGTTTGGCCCCCGGCGCCGCTGCATCAAAGCTGGCACCCGGCGCTCGATCCACACGAGCAGCGGCGGCAACTGGAGCAAGCCTCCCACAAGGATGGCAAACTTCACAGCAAAGGCCACTAGATCAACCGTGAAGTCGTTCCACTGAAGAAGTGACGAAAAGTCGATACCAAGATTCATTCCCATCCGATCAATCCCACTCCAGCGCACCGCGCCTCACAACGTAGATGTAACCAACCACAAGGATTAAAACGAATACTGCAATTTCGATGATGCCCAGCCATCCCAGCTCTTTGAATGTGCGGGCCCACAAATAAAGGAAAACCGTCTCAATATCGAACAGGATGAAAAGGATTGCGGTCAGGTAGAACTTGACGCTCATTTTTTCCGAACCCGCCGTGACCTTCGGCACGCCGCACTCGTAGGGATCCATCTTTTCCCTGGAGTACTTCTTTGGACCCAAAAAGGCCGCAAGGCCGGAAAGAATTCCGCCAAGGACAACACCAAAGATTAAAACGATAATTACTGGTATATATGGATTCATAACCTTCTACCTTGAAGGAGAACTTGATGGCCACATCTGTCACCGGCGACCGCATTCTGGTGCTCGGCGCAGGCAATTTCGGAACCTGTTTGGCCCAGCACCTTGCTGAAAAAGGCCACCACGTAACCCTTTGGGCAAGATCGCCTGAAATCGCTGCCGGTATCAACCAAAACCGGAAAAATCCCAAATACTTGAACGCGCTTACCTTATCACCGCGAATTGGTGCGATCAACAACATCACTGACGACTTGCTCGCAGAACATCGCATCATCGTTCTGGCAACTGCCGCACAAGCCCTAGCCCAGGTGCTTAAAAAAGTGGCAGATTTTGGCACGTCTCCAGATCACGTCATCATCTGTGCCGTAAAAGGGATCGAAATATCGACGACCCGTCTGCCAGGGGCCATCGTTTCAGATTTATTAGGCAGTGAGGCGGGAAAAAAAGCGGTCTTTCTGTCTGGCCCTAGTTTTGCTTCTGAAGTCGCCACCCATCAACCCACCGCCGTCGTCGCAGCGAGCCATGATGCGTCGCGCGCGCAACTTGTGCAGGCTCTTTTCCACGCACCACAATTTCGGGTCTACACGAGCGACGATCCACTAGGTGTCGAGCTTGCGGGCGCTTTAAAAAATGTGATCGCCATCGCGGCGGGAGCAGCCGTTGGCCTCGGCTTTCAAATGAATTCACGCGCTGCCTTGATCACCCGTGGGCTTGCGGAAATGCGTCGCATCGGAGTTGCCATGGGCGCAAACCCGATGACATTTGAAGGCCTCGCCGGAGTCGGCGACTTGTTCCTGACCTGCACGTCTGAAAAAAGCCGTAATTTTCAAGTGGGCCTTCGCCTGGGCCGGGGCGAAAGGATCCAAGCCATTCTCGACAGCCTTGGCTCTGTCTCTGAAGGTTATGCCACCACCATGGCCGCCCGCGACCTCGCCCACAGGCTTGGCGTCGACGCCCCGATCACAGAGGCCGCCTATCAGGTCCTCTATGAATCCCGTCCAATCGCCCAAGCCGTCATGGGCCTTTTAACCCGCGACGCCAAACCGGAGCTCGACAGCCCCACATGACATCAAAGGCAGCCATCATCGCCATTGGCAGTGAAGTCGCCAGCGGCGAGATCCTCAACACCAACGCCTCCTGGCTTGCCGGGCACCTCGACGCCTGTGGCATTGAAGTTCCCCTGCACCTTGCGGTCCCCGACAACCGGACCGCCATTTTGGATGCCCTGGACTTTGCTGCAGCGCGCGCCAACTTTATCCTGACCATTGGCGGACTAGGACCGACGAGCGATGACTTTACCCGTGACATCATCACAGAATGGGCGGGGTTAAAAACTTTCTTTGACCAGCCATCGTGGGACCGGATTGCCGGGCGGTTTCAGAACATGGGGCGCGCTGCCCCAGAATCAAATCGTCAGCAATGCTTTTTTCCGCAAGGATCACGCATCCTTCTGAATTCGCAGGGCTCTGCCAACGGATTTTCCCTGACCGTTCGCAATGCCCAGATAACCGTCCTTCCCGGACCTCCGCGGGAACTGCAGGCCATTTGGAACGATCACCTTCAAAAAGAATTCGAGGCGCTCGGGTCAGAAAGTGGAAAACCCAGGTTGCGCACTTGGGCCTGCCTCGGGGTTCCGGAATCCACTCTTGCTGAACAGGTGGAAACCATCATGAAAGGCAGCCAACTGCAGCTTGGCTACCGCGCCTCGGCTCCAGTCGTTCACGTGAAAGTATGGGTGCCAAAAGGGAGCGAAGAGCAATCCCGGCCTTTTTTAGATCGACTCGATCAGACGCTCGACCCTGTCTGCATCGCCCGCGATGGTGCTGACCCACTCATGGCACTAAAGGCTAAATTAAGTACGAAAGGCGCCGCCACGCATATCACGCTGCATGATTCCATCACAGCCGGCATCCTCGCCTCACGCCTTGCCGAACTGCTGCGCCCCATGAAAATTCCCTTCTCTTTGACTTCCGACTTCATATCTCCTGACGCCCTACCCCGTCATTCTGAGCAGCCCCGTCATTCTGAGGCGCAGCCGAAGAATCCTCTCCTCTTCCCGAAAGACCCCATTCATATCTTTCTGCGCGACGATGCCGGCATACCGACCATGACCCTGACGTCCCAAGGCAAATCCATCGACCGGATGTATCCATCGGACCAACTTCCCGCCGCCAGCGATGCGCTGCAAATAAACAGAACACGACTGCTTTTGACCGAGCGCGTTCTGATCGATTTAAACAAGCACATGCTGAAATAAATCAGGAACGTTTGATCAGGGAGCGTTCAAGAAAGCGTGAAGGGCCGCGATGTCGCTGGCGAGATGTGGAAAAACAGGCATCCCCGCACCGGGGCGCTTGGGTTTGTAGCCCTCGGGGTAGGTCCCCTTAAGCAATCGCGCTTCGAGGAGCTCGATGGAACTTCCAAAAACTTCTGGGCCGACGGTTCCAGCCAATTTTGGATTTGGATTGTGGCAGGAGATGCAGTTTCCTGCATAAACAGATTTTCCGCGTGAACTCAGCGTCGACGCCTCGGTTGGAATCGAAACGGGTGCCGAAGTCGGATTCGACGAAGAACAGCGGCAGCCGGCCGAAAGGCCAACCACCGCTGTCAAAACTGCTAAAATAATCCGGCGTTCAAACACGCACCATGACCTCAACCAACAAGTAGAGCACCACAGCCAGACCGAGACCGGCATGGATCACACCTTTGACTGTTGCCAAGGGGCCTAGCTTGGAACCCTTGACGGCGTTCCATTCGATCGCGCCAAGAACCAGAGCCAAAACCAATGTCAGCAAACCGAAGCTTGCGTCAGGGCCGACCTGAAGGGGCAAATGCGATGCGGCGCCCATGAAAAAGAGCATTGGAATAGAAAACAGGGTGTTCGTGCGGGATGCCAGCATGGCGCGAGCACCGGCTGCGGCTGCCGCAGGCAATGCGGGCTGGCCCTTCGCGACGGCCGTGGTCGAAGCGATCACGACTTGCTGCGCAGGCCAGATCACCAGCCAGACGTTCAGGAACATCAGGGTGCCCAAGGCCGATCCCGTCATGATGTTTACGCCCCAAGACGTCTTGTAGACATCATGGCCGTTCATATTTCCGTACATGCCCAGCATGATCAAGCCGGTGATAAAGGTAAACATGGCGCCCCAACGAAACCACCAGAGGGCGCGGGGCACGAGCTTTTGAATGTTGTTGGATTTGGTCGGCCCATCCATCTCGGCAAAAGACGGCATCTGGGTGAAATTAAAGTAGTAAAGATGACCGATCCAGATGATCCCGAAAATAAAATGGAACCATTTGACCAGATAGTAAACTCCGACGTTTCCGAAAATCGACAGATTCACAAGGAACTCCTGCAACAGCGGTGTGGATTCAGCCCCGCCCCCATTTTCGATGGCTGGGCGCGAACGACAACCCTAATGTCATAACGGACTGGAACTATTGGCGCAACCGCGGTATGTGGCGCCTCACGGGGAGTTTTCCCCCCGAATGGCCTCGGAAGGGGGACTTAGCTCGTGTTTGCCATCGCCAATTTTTACCGGTTTGTACGCCTGGAAAACCCAGCGGAGGTCAAAACTGCTGTTGAAGCTGGAGCCAGCGCCCTCGGCCTGATTGGCACCGTTTTGCTCGGTCATGAAGGCATCAATGCTGGCTTGGCTGGCACCTGCCCCGACACCCTGGCCAACTTCATTGCGTCCTTGGGCACGATCCACCCTGGCTTGAGCAACCTCGAAGCAAAATGGACCACCGGCACAAGCCTTCCCTATAAGTGGCTGGAAGTTAAAGTAAAAAAATCAGTAGTAACGTTCGCTGGTGAAGACGACCCGAACATTGAAGCCATCCTCGCAGCCCCACGCCTGACTCCTGCAGAATTTGATCTTTTCATGGCTGAAAAAGGCAAAAGCGTTGTCTTGGTCGACACCCGCAACGACTACGAATACGAATGCGGGCACTTTAAAGGGGCGGTTGACCTTGGCTTAAAACACTTCAAGGACTTCCCAGAGGCTTTTCTAAACCGCTTTGGCGAAGAGCAGAATCAGACTTACGTTTTCTTCTGTACCGGAGGAATCCGCTGCGAAAAAGCGGTCCCTTGGGCAAACGCCCGCGGTTTCAAAAACGTGTTCCAGATCGACGGTGGTATCATCAAATACCTCGAGCATCACAAAAATCAGGACGGAACTCCAAGTGGCAAGTCCCGCTACCAGGGCAGCTGCTTTGTCTTCGACCAGCGTAGGGCCATTGACGAGGCGCTGACTGAAACGAGCGCAGATACTCCCAATGCCACATCCACCGTCACCGTGCGGGAACCACCAAAGGCCTGAATACCGATGATCATCATGGCGGGATTCGATTTCGGCACAACCACTAGCAGCGCCGTTTTTGCGCGGGCAGCGGTCGTAAAGAACGGGATCACGGGCGTGATGGAGTACGCAACACCCGAAGTCTTTTTTGCTGCAGAACCAAGGTACACACCGTACCTCGAGGACCGCATCGATGAAGCGGCACTTGCCGGATATATCGACGCCTGGCTCGCTGCTGCGAACATCAACCCCAAAGACGCATCGGCCGGCGGAGCCATTGTCACTGGCCTTGCAGCTCAAAAAGAAAATTCGTCCATGATTGCGTCCCTGATTCGTGCGCGCATTGGCGATGCGGTGGTTGCAACGGCCAACGATCCGTCCCTCGAATCCTGGTTGGCATTCATGGGAAGCGCCCGGGAATTATCCCGAGAACTCCCGGACCAGTCCATCATCAACCTGGATATTGGCGGCGGCACCACCAATATGGCCCTTGGCGTGAACGGCGAAGTTCGCAGTACGGGTTGTTTGTTTATTGGCGCACGCCATGTGCAGGTAACGCCAGGCACCTACCAGATCCAGGCCCTGTCGCCATACGCGAAGCATCTTTTTTCCCATCTTGGGTTGGTAAAAAACATTGGCGACAGCCTTTCAAAACCAGACGTCGACAGCATCGTTGGCTTCTACCTGAACTTGATGCGCCGGGCGCTCGCTGGACAATCCACCGATTTCAGTGATTGTGAGGCACTCCACGAACAGGTTCCTTTTTCGCTGCCGCCTGATCTGTTCCATCCGTCAAACCGCGCGGCCGTGACCATCACGGTCTCGGGTGGTGTCGGCGAGCTGGTTTACCGGGCGATGGCAGGCGAATCACCCACTGGTGTCACACCTTTTGGTGATCTTGGTTGGGACTTGGCGCTGGGACTCGTTGGGGACGAATGGATTTCATCATCGTTAAAAACCCATGTTCCAAAAAACATGGGCCGGGCCACTGCCTTTGGGTTGGCCCTCTACAACACCGAAGTCTCGGGGACCACGGTCTACCTTCCAAGCGAATCGATCCTGCCGCTCAGGGATTTACCTGTGCTTGGACGCATTTCCCAAGACTCTTCCCCCGCCGACATCATCAAGCTTTTGGAACTTGCGGCAAAATCGCGTACCGGTTCCGCCATTCAGGTTCATGGCAGAATCAACGGTCAGGTTAATGCCGGGGCAAATTCCGCCAAAGAGATTCAGATGTTCAGCACAGTTATTGCGAATGCACTCCGAAATTCGGGCTATCCTCACGACAGGACCCTGGTGCTCTTGATCAATGGAAATGTCGGGAAAACCTTCGGGTCACTCATCACTTCCTGGGGACGCGATCCCTTCCGGCTCGTTGTGATCGATGAAATTTCCTTGCGCGCGGCAAACTTCGTCAACATCGGCAGGATGACCCATCAGATTATTCCCGTCTCGTTTTACGGAATGTAGGACATTATTCATGAGAAAATTGACGCCCCTCGCAGAAATCCACGTTCCCACACCGAAGGCAGACGAATGGTATCGTTTGAACTTCAATGGCTTGGATCACGGCTTTCTTGGGCTCAAAAAACTTCTCGGTGCTGCCGACATCAGCAAAGCTGGAGATCGTAATGCGGGGCTGGCGGCGCATTCTGAACTCGAACGCGAGGTGGCGCGCACCATTTTGTCATCATTGAGCGTGCAGCATCTGTTTGATCGCCCGTTGACCGATGATTCAGGGCTGGTGGATTCGGTGATGCGCGTCAACTATGCGATCAATCGTGATGCTTTCGCCGAAATTTCAGCACTCAGTCTTGGTGAGGTGAAAAACCTCCTGCTTCGCAGTGACGGTGCTGGGATTAAACGCATTGGCAGTGGTTTGACCGGTGTTACGGCTGCCGCCTTGGCAAAAATCATGGACACCCATGAGCTGATTTATGTTGCACGAAAAATCGAGCACATCACCAAAGCACGCACCAGGATTGGACTTCGCAAAACCTTGGCGTCGCGCCTGCAACCCAATCATCCAACCGATGATTTGCGCGGGATGACCTGTCTGACTTACTTGGGCCTTTCCGTAGGTTCCGGGGACGCCCTGATTGGGGTCAACCCGGCCGTTGACACCGTCGAAAATATTTCTGCCATCCTCGTTCACCTGGACAAGCTCCGCCGCAGCACGAAGGCACCGACCCAGATTTGCGTGCTGGGGCACATGAAAACCCAGTTGGCATGTTTGGAGGGCGGCGCACCGGTTGAAATCATGTTTCAAAGCCTTGCTGGCACAGAGCGCAGCAACCTGACCGAATTTGACATCTCGGTGGAACTGCTGGATCTCGCCTACGTGACCATGCAGAAGAAAGGCGCTTTGGGGCCACAGGCCGAGCAGTTCATGTATTTTGAGACCGGGCAGGGTAGCGAGTTTACCTATGGAAAACACAACGGCATCGACATGACGACCGCCGAAGCCCTGTGTTACGGGCTTGCCCGTCGCTACGACCCCTTCATGGTGAACAATGTGACTGGATTCATCGGACCAGAAACACACCTCGATAACTTTGAAATGATCGCCGCCAACCTGCAGGATCATTTCATGGGAAAACTCCTTGGATTGCCGATGGGAATGGCCCCCTGCTACACGCTTCATTCCAAAATCGGCCTCGAAGGCCAACAGATGGCAACCGAATTGCTGACCGCGGCGGGCGCCACTTTTTTCATGGACGTTTGTTTGAACACGGACCGCATGCTCGCCTATTTTGATACGAGCGGTCACGACAACCAGACCCTGCGCGAGATTCACGACAAGGAACCTGCACCCGACTACCTTGTTTGGGCAGTGGAACGCGGAATCTTCCGGCGCAATGGCGATGGCCATCTTGTGCGCGGCGAAAACTGGGGCAACCCGCGTATGTTCTGCCAAACAAACGCGGAGCTCGAAGACCTGCTCCGGTTGACGCCGAGCGTACCCGGCTTTTCACCCAAGAACCATGCGGGGCCGCGACCGACGAATGACGTGATGCGGGAAATCCGCCGGCACCAAGCCGTCGGACGCGCAGCCATTCAAAGCAAACTCGATCTCGCCCGTTTAAGCAGGGTTGCTGATTTCCGCGTCGTCAAAACCAAAGCCGTCGATAAAGCCAGCCATCTCAATCATCCTGATTTTGGCGCTGAACTGGGAATTGCGATCGGTGGCGGGAATGCGACGCTGTTGACTCCAGAACACACCGACATTCAGATTGTCGTTTCCGATGGACTCAGCGCCGATGCAGTGCATCACAATATCGATGACCTTTTCCCCATACTGCTTGCAGGATTGAAGGCCAAGGGCTTCAAGCTTGGCCAGCATATCCTTGCGCCTTACGGCCGGGTAAAACTGGCGGAGCCCATTGCCAAGGCCCTCGGCACGCGTTGTGTGATCCTTCTAATCGGAGAAAGGCCTGGTGGCAGCGCCCTTGCCTCCCGCAGTTTGTCTGCTTATTTGGTTTATCATCTGCTTGATCAAGACGAGCAGCTAAAGGCGGCCAAGTTTAGCGGTAACGATGACATCCGCTTTGAATATTCTGTCCTGTCGAACATCTACGAGGCGGGGATTCCGGCGGTCGAAGCTGGCAGCGTCATTGTTGAAAAGATCGAACAAATACTCCGCTATCGTGCAGCAGGAAATCGCCTTGAATCCCTGATCAACCCATCGCCATGAAGTTCATTTGCGGGTGCTTTGGACTGCATTCATCGGGGTAAGGGCCAAAACCCTCTACCCCTTTTTTGTAAACCCAACGAAACGCGCAATGATGGCGCCAGCCGGCTCGATTTTATCGATGCCGTCGACGCTTTTTCCTGCCTGCCAAAAGTCCTTGTAGGCCGAACCCCTCTGCAGAGATCGTTTCAGCTGCCAGATCGACTTCAACGTGTAAAACATGCGCATCCAGTGCTTGGTGCGCGAGTTTTTGAGCAACCACCGCGCAACCGGACCAGCACGAAGGCCCATGCGCGCGATAAAGGGCGTGTTGATCACCGATACCGGCACTCCGCTGATCTTGTCGGTGGCCACAATGTCGGCGGACGTCGCCTTCAGGATCGCGTCTTTGTAGTCCTGGTGGGTCTTGCATTCGGTCGCAGCAATGAAACGGGTCCCCATCTGAACCCCGGCGTAACCCATTTCCAGGGACCTGGCGAAGTCCTGTTCGTTGCCAATGCCTCCTGCGCAGATCAGGGGCTTGCCGAAATCACGAAGCGTCTCCACGAGGCGTTCGGGGCTTTCCGCGCCCAGGTGCCCACCAGCGCGATTGTTCACACAGATGAGCCCGTCGATCCCGCCCTCAAGGGCCTTCTCAGCCCACTTCCGGTCGACGACATCGTGGTAGACGACTCCACCCAAGGGCTTCACCCGGTCAACCACCCAGCGTGGATTGCCGAGGGCTGTGATGAAAAAACGAACACCTTCCTCCAAGGCGATGTCCAACCAGGCCTTCATCCGGTCCTCGTAACGCTTGGACGATTTTTCAACCAGAAGGTTGAAGCCGACCGGTTTCGAGGTCAAGGTACGGATATGACGGATGCCCTCACGAAAATCCCATCCATGCACATAAACCAATGATATCGGCTGGATAATACCGATTCCGCCGGCCTCCGATGCGGCAGCAACGAGCTCTGGATTGCTGCAGGGGTACATGGCTCCGCAAATAATCGGGTAGGCTATCTTTGCATGACGGGTAAAATCAGTTTCAAGATTAACGGTTTTTTGGTCCAACATGGTTTGGTAGTCTCCCGTCCCCCGGACATTGAAGTTGGCGCAGTCATCACGCCACCTCCTTTCCAGTGTACCGGGTCGGAAGCATTTTACGAGTACGAGGAATTTTATGGCAAAGCCAACCAGACAAATCACGACCAGCAGCACTGCTGAATATTTTTCTAAAAACCTGCAGCAGGTTGGTTTTTCTTCTCCGACCAAGGCGGTTTTGACGACCGTCAAAGAGGCGCTGGACAACGCCCTTGATGCTTGTGAGGATCACGGAATTGCCCCCGATTTGAACGTCTCCGTGGAGAAAGTCGGCAATGGCTCTCTGAAGAACACCGATCGCATCCGGATACGGGTCGAGGACAATGGTCCTGGGATCGACCCTGGAGACATTGCGAAGGTCTTTGGCGAATACCTGGCATCATCAAAATTTGGCAGGGGACGCTGTTCCCGCGGCCAACAAGGCATCGGCATTTCAGCGGCTACGACTTGGGCCATCCAGACCACGGCCAAGGGCGTCACCGTGACCACAAAAACCAAAGGCCAGAAAAAGGCCGTCAAGTGCCTGGTCGAAGTCGACATCAAACACAACAAAGGCATCATCCGTGAAAAAGAAACCGTCGACTGGGACCGCCCTTCGGGGACTGCCGTCGAGTTCCTTATCGATGGCCGTGTTCAGCTCAATGGTGAAGCGGGCCTCGTAAATTATTTGCGGGGCAATGTCCTGGTGAACCCTCATATGAGCATCACCTACACCCTCCCCGAAAGTGGCACGACTAGAATCGAGCGGGTCACGAAAGATGTCCCGGAAATTCCTGAAGCCATCGAACCGCACCCGCACACAATGAAACTCGGGGAATTCATTTCCCACGCCCGGCTTTTTGGCAAAATAAAAACTGCAAATTGGTTGAAACAAGGTTTCTCTCGCCTTAACGACAAGGCGATTGCCGAGATCTGGAAGCAACAAAAACTGGCAAAGGCACTTCTCGATAAAAGTGCCGATGGACTGAATGAGAAAGATCTCAGCGGAATTTACGGGGCTATTCAAAACGCCCAGCTCCAACCGCCATCGACCCAATCGGTCATGTCCATTGGTGAGGAAGCCCTGTCACTGAGCATCCAACGCCTTGGTGACGTCGATTTCTTTTCAGTCATCAGCCGCAAACCTTGCATCTGTGACTTCAAACCGGTTCAGATTGAGGTGGCCGTCGCACGATTGAAAGACCGCCGCGGGGAAGACCACGACGAACCGGTTCAGGTTCTGCGCTTTGCCAACCGTGTGCCCCTGCAGTTTGACAAGGCCGCCTGCGCCATTGTGAAGGCCATCACGACAGTCAACTGGCGGTCTTATGGGATCAAGCAGCCGCGCGATGCACTGCCCCAGGGTCCATACATCGTGGCAGTCAGCATGGTTTCCCCTTTCATCAAGTTCAAGAACGCATCCAAAGAAACCATCGATGCCTCGGATGAACTCGTTGAGGAAATTCGGCGGGCATTGATGCAAGCCGGCCAGAAGCTATCCCGACACATCAACCGCGAAAGCCGCGCCAACGATCACGAAACGAAAATCGCCCACATCGAGCAGTTTGGTCCGATCCTGATCGACGGGCTCATTCGCCTGACCAAGGCAGATGAAAAACGCCGTGTGAACGCCACCGAAGGCCTGCGTAAGCTTTTGGGTCGCGATGCCATTGACAGCGAAAAGGCCCTAAAGGTTGCCAAAGCGCAAAGCGAGGCCTTGGATGCAAAACGGCATCGGATCAAAATGTTCCGCGAAGAGGACCAGGAGATGGAATCGCGCGAGGCACAGAAAATTGCCAATGCTGAGGCCGAAGCTGCAGCAGATGAGATGGCAGAAGACACCGATGGTGACGTTGCCGTCGTAACTTCGAAGGCGAAAGCCACAGCTAAAAACAAAATGAAACCCGCTGCCAAGCAGGTTAAAAAAACCGCCAAGAAGTAACAGGAGTCATCCATGGCCACACGCACGACTGGCGGCAACCCGCACCGCAAGAGCAAAGAAGATAAAGTCATCTTGGAACACAGCCTTGAGCTGTGCGAAAAAATGCTGGCAGATCTTGAGAACGGCAGGCGCCCCAAGCTGACTGCGACGAAATGTGCCCTCGACAATTCCATCTACAACAGCAAAGTCGGCTTTCTCACGCCGGGATCCAAACGCGTCTCCACCGAGCTTAATGTCAGCTCTGTCAAAAAAATGTCGCGCGCCGTCTTCATGTTGGAAATTTTGCTGCGCAATATCGAGACCGGAAACGTCAACACCAAACGTGAGCTCTACTACATCAGCAAGGGCGAAGTTAAACACGGCAAAAGTCTGAAGGCTCTTGATTTTACTGATCAGGACGAATCCGATTCCGTGGTGGATTTCATCTGCGAAATGCTTGAATGCTACCGTGAAGAAATGAATTGCTTCGCCAACGACCGCGGTGGACAGACTTACAGCCAGAATCTTGTCGTGACGGAACGCATGCCGGACGGAACCGAGGCCGTGATCGACTTGTCCCAACTTGGAACGTCGCCGTTTCAGCCGAAAAACCGGCCACAGAACCTGACGCTCAAGGCAAAGAAAAAAATCGACTTCTGCCTCGTCGTCGAGTCTGAAGGCACAGCAAATACTTTGGTGGCAAACGGCTTCGTAAAGCGGCACAACTCGATTGTCGTCGGTGCGCAAGGCGTCCCCTCAAACGCTGTACGCGGATGGGTCAAGCGCATTCAAGATCAGTTGGCGGTGCCGATCTACTTTTTCGGCGACCTTGACGCCTATACGATGCAAAACATCTTCCGGACGCTGAAGGCCGGATCCGCAGCCTCGTTGATCCGGAATTCAGATTTCTCGGCACCAGACGTGCGTTTTTTGGGGGTATTGCCTGAGGACATCAAAAAATACGACCTCAATGATTACCCGGTGAATGAGAGAGACCCGCAGGAAATTCGTGCCTTGAAAAAGGCGCGAGACGCCCTCGCAAACGACCCGTTCTTCAAGGATAAAAAGAACAAGGGGCTTGCCGAGATCCTGCACTGGCTGATCAACAACAAAAGGCGCTGTGAACAGCAGGCCTTTTATTCGGTTGATCCCCGCGACCCGCAAATGGCCGAAAAGATCATCCTCGAAAAGATCGCAAAGGGACATTACGTTTGACCGCAATCTACGGCCTTCGCTCGTTTTTGACTCATGCAGAAATGGGCCTTGCCCCCGCCTCTGAATCTCGGGGCGTGGTCCCCTCGCGCGCTCCCATCGTTCAGGTTACCGGGGCGTCGGACAGTTTGATCCAACTGGCCGTCCTCGGTCTTGTTTGTCACCACCCGAAAAACCGGCGACTGATCGTTGTCTTGCCGGAATCAAAGGACGTCAGCCAGTGGTCTCAATTCCTGGACCAGGCCGTCGCGGCACTCAACACAAAGAGAGAAACCAGTTCATCAGCCAGGCTACGGGCGGCAGTTCTGCCATATTTCTCGGGCTGGGGTGCAGATCGCTACATCAATCCAGACCTGTCGCGTCGCCAAAGGGTCTACGCGATGGACCTGCTTGCCCGGACAGAGGTGCCTTCGATCCTTATCACAACCCTTCAGGCCCTTGCCCAAGCGACCATCTCACCCGGGGAGTTCAGGGAGGCCACGGTTGAATTAAAGCTCAATCAGGAGGTCGACCAGGACGAGCTTTTCAGCAAACTCGATGACCTTGGTTACCGCAAGGTTCATTCCGTCGAGGAAGAGGGCACCTACGCACCGCGTGGGGCCATTATCGACATCTATCCACCAAACGAAGATAGCCCTGCGCGCCTTGAATTTTTGGGCGACACCATCGTTTCTATGCGTCACTTTGATGCGAAGGACCAAAAATCGACGGGCTCGATGACTTCCTTGATTATCCGTCCCACTGCGGAATTCACGACACCAGCAAACAAAAAACGAGAACAAACTCAGGACCTGTACAACTGCCTTATTGAGCAGTCGGTGGAGGCAAGTGACCGTGATGGAATCATGCAAAGCTTTGGTTTGGGCATAAGGCCCTCGGGCTTTGACATGTTTGCTCCACTGATGCGACGAAACCGGCGCGCGACGGCCATTGACTACATTCAGCCCGATGATCTCCTCGTCTTCCCGCGCCCACGCAGCAGTTGCCATGCATCGTACAAGGATTTTCTAGAGGAAATCGATGAGTCCTGGAAACGCGACATCGAAGCCAAACGCCCATCCATGGAGCCCGGACAGCATTTTACGGCGCTCGAAAAAATGTCTTTTGAAAATTCATCCCTGATTGAATTTGGAAATCCATTTTCTGATCCTGCGGCGACAAACCTGCGTTTTGAAGCACGCATGGTCTTGGAAGGCTCACCGGTTTTCTCAAAGGAAAATCCTGTAGAACTTTTTGACCAGTGGGTGGATGCCATTCGCTCAGTTCTGAAAAAAGAGGAAGGATCTGTTGCCATCCTGGCACACCACGAGGAGCAGCTCGACCGGATTTCAAACCTTCTAAGCCACCGGGGGCTTGCCCCCCAACGTCGTGAATCACTGCTTCGCGATATCCTTGCCGGGAAAACGGAATCTGGCAGCATCGCCCTGGGCCTGGGGGACATCCAGTCACATGTCTGGCTACAAGACACCAACACCCTGGTCCTTCCGGAACATGCCCTCTTTGGGGTGAAAAAACGCCGGCCAAAACCGCCGTCCGCCAAACTTCAAAACTACTTGAGTTCATTCCGGGATTTAAAGCCGGGCGATCTGGTGGTTCACGTCCAGCATGGAATCGGGCGCTACACGGGCATGATGACGATGAACGTTGCCGGCCTGACCAATGACTTTCTAGTGATTGAATATTCTGGAAACGACAAGATCTACATGCCGGTAGACCGTCTGAATCTCCTGCAGCGCTATAGCTCTGGTGGTGAGGGTGGCCGGGGCACCGTGGACCGTCTTGGTGGCCAAGTATGGGAAAAGAAAAAATCCCGCATCAAGTCAGAAATTAAGGATATGGCGGAATCGCTCCTTAAACTTCAGGCCGCCCGTGAACTCGCGGGGGCTCATCGTTACAACCCCCCCGGAGACGACTACTTTAAGCTCGAAGCCGAGTTTCCTTATGAGGAAACAGAAGACCAGCAAAAAGCCATCGATGATGTTTTTGCAGACATTGTTGGTGAGAAATCAATGGACCGTCTGATTTGTGGCGATGTTGGATTCGGAAAAACCGAAGTGGCCCTGCGTGCTGCCATGAGAGCCGTCCTTGAAGGCGACCAGGTTCTGGTTCTGGTGCCGACGACGGTCCTTTGTTACCAGCACTTCAGGACATTTTCCGATCGCCTCTCCCGCCATGGGGTAAAGGTCGGTCAGGTGAATCGCTTTGTTGACGCCAAGACGACAAAGGCCAATCTTGATGCACTCTCCCGTGGCGACCTCGATATTCTTGTCGGGACACACCGGCTGCTTTCCAAAGACATAAAACCAAAACGACTTGGATTGCTGGTCATTGATGAAGAGCAACGCTTTGGTGTTGTTCACAAGGAAAAGCTAAAGCAATTGCGAGCCAACGCGCACGTCCTGACTCTGACCGCGACACCGATTCCGCGAACCCTTCACATGTCGATGCTTGGCCTTCGGGACATTTCGATCATTGCGACTCCGCCGCAAGAGCGACTGTCCGTAAAAACTTACATCTGCCGCTTTGACGAAAGCCTCATCCGCGATGCGATTTTGAACGAGGTGGCCCGTGGCGGACAAGTCTTCTTCCTGCACAACCGGGTTGAAGACATCGAAGAAATGCGCCTTTTCATCAAGAGCCTTGTGCCCGGTATCGATGTCCGGACCGCCCACGGACAAATGAAGGAGCACCAGCTTGAAGAGGTCATCATTGATTTTATGGAGCAGAAATTTCCCGTACTGATTTGCACGACAATCATTGAGTCTGGCATTGACATGCCAAACGTTAATACCCTGATCGTCAATCGTGCGGAAAATTTTGGATTGGCCCAACTCTACCAGATCCGCGGACGGGTAGGCCGTTCTTCGATGCAAGCCTACGCCTATTTCCTGACTGCCGCGGAAGACACGCTGACGGATGAAGCCAAAAAGCGCCTCGAAGTTCTCAGCGCACATCAGGAACTTGGAGCGGGCTTTCAGATTGCCAGCTATGACCTTGAAATCCGCGGGGCCGGGAACCTTCTCGGCGGCGACCAATCAGGAAAAATCAGCGAAATTGGCCTGGAGCTGTACACGGACATGCTGGAAACTGCGATTGCCGAGCTGCGCGGGCAGGAGGTCGTTGAAAAAATCGACACGGAAATAAAGCTTCCGGTTACCGCATTAATTCCGGCAACTTATATTGAAGCCGAAAACCTGCGCCTGCCACTGTACAAGTCACTGTTCTCTGCCGGCACCGAGGAAGATCTCCTGCGTCTGAAACGGGAGACTGTAGACCGGTTCGGTCCACTACCTGATGATCTAGCCCGCCTCTTCCGTGTTGCCACCTTGAAGCGGTGCCTGTCCCAAGCCAAGATGACCTCTCTGGCTGTCGGTGGGCGAAACTTCTACGAACTCAAATTTGGTACCCTGAACGAGGCCCAGATTGATACCATTTTGGATGCAGTCCGAACTCATCCCGACAAGTACCGGCTGACCCCCGACGGGAAACTATACCTTTATGCCCAGACTTTCGCCCAGCCGGCACCTGCACAGCAGGACCAAATGATCGCGGAACTGGTAACATTAGTGGATCCGTTGGCAGAAGCCATCTCGCAGAGGAACTAACCCATGACCGGAAGCCCCATGAAGCGACGCCTGATCACTGGCGGCATTTGTTTTACCGGGGGAGTGGCGGTGTGGCTTGCCATCAACGGTCACAAAATTTCTGAAGTGAGGGATCGCGACATCCCCTCCTTTGACAACCTCGATCGCGGATCGATTCTGGTCGAGGTTGCAGACACGCCGATCAATAGCGATGACCTTGAGTGGGAATACAACCTTCATACCAAGGGAATGACCGGAGCCGGCGAAATGACGCCCATCCCGGATTTGGGCAGCAAGTTGGAGAAGGAACTAAGCCCACTCAAACAAAGCCTTTTGGCTGGAATGATCGAGCGCAAACTACTGTTTAAGTACCTCCAGCAAGACCGTAAATTTGACTTGGAAGACCCTTCACGTTTCACATCCTGCCTTAAGGAATGGCAGGTTGCCTTGGAATCAAGCCCGGAACTTTTCCAGTCAAATCACTCAAAAGAATTGCTCAAGAATCGCCTTTGCGAGCGTTCCATCATCCTTCAATACACTGAAGCCAGAATCTTTCCCTTGGCTGTGGCCACCGATGCGCAAATCACCGAATACTATAAAAATCATCAGCCCGAATTCAGATATCCACCCCGGGCAACAATACACCAGGTGGTTTTAGCCGACGAACCAACCGCTAAAAAGATCAAGCGAGAAATCAACCAGCACAACTTTCAAGCCATGGCCCGACAGCACTCCATCACGCCGGAAGGCGCGAGCGATGGTGGGAAGGTTGGACCTTTTGCAAAGGGCGAAGTCCCTGCTGTTTTTGACGTGTCATTTGAGATGCAACCAGGTCAAATCAGTGAGATTCTGAAGTCGACATACGGATTCCACATAATTATGCTCCAAGACAAGCGGCCGAGGCACGAGCTAAGTCTCAAAGAAGCCACCCCGAAAATCCGGGCCATCGTGACCGCGAAACGCAAGGAAGAGGAATACCGAAAATGGCTCGAGGCCGCACTCAACGCAATTCCAATCACATCCCCTCGATCATAACTGCTGGCGCCTTGCTGGTATTTCAGATCTCACCGGCAAATGCTGCAGAGGTATTGGTGGATCGGGTCCTCGGTTCGGTAAATGGGCAACCTTTTCTTTACAGTGATGTTGCCACCAAAGTCCAAAGTGGTCCCCTCATTACAGTTTCCGAGTTTCCAGCAACGGAACAGTCGCCTCCTTTTGAGAAGGCCATGCAGGACATCATCAATTTCCAGCTGATCCAACAAAAGGCCAAAGAACTGGACCTTGATGTGGCAGACGACGAACTAGAATCCGAGATCGCAGATTTTTTGAGCAGCAAGGGCCTCGATAAGCGAGGCTTGCAGTCCTTTCTCTCAAAGGAAAATAAAAGCTACGAAGAGTACAAGCAGGATTTCCGCAATCAAATCATCTTGGGGCGGTTTCAGCGCCGGGTTATTGCTCCGTTGATCAAAGTGACTGATAGAGACCTTGAGACCGCATACATGAAACGCTCTGGTGCCGCATCGGATCTGGTTGAAATCACCCTCCGGCAAATTTCAATTCAGATCCCTGATGGGTCTGGGCAGGTCATAACTGAGGCAAAGCGGGCCCTTGCTCGCGAGGCCCGCAGTAAGATCGATGCCGGTGTTCCGTTTGAGGACGCAGTAAAACTCTATTCTGACGATCGCCAAAAAGCCGCCAATGGTGGACTCTTGGAAGCGGTCCGCCTAAAAGACTTGGCGCCAACCATCCGCAAGGAGATTGAGCGACTAGATACTGGAGGGGTGACGCCACCCATTGAAATTTCTTCCAGTATCCTGATCTTCAAGGTCGAAGACAGGAAGGTGTCATTGGGTAAGGACATGCAGAAAAAAAGAGCAGAGCTCGAGGCCGAGATTCGCAACGCCGAACTTGCCAATCAAACCCGACGCTGGCTTTCGGAGCAGCGTCAACGTTCAAAAATTGAAATTATCGCAAAGTAGTCTTAGCCCGCCAACCATCCCAGAGCACGATGGCTAACAAAACGATGTTAGCGGCCCAAGCGCTAATCAAGGGTGACAAGTTGCCGCGCCGTCCAAGGGCAAGAAAAGAATTGAGAAGAACCCAGTAGCTCATCCCGATGCCAAGGGCCAATAAAGTGCTCTTTGCCGTTTCAGCGGAGCGTTCTGAACTAAACATGAATTTAAGGCCAAGAAGGCTCACCACGAGGCAGGCGAAAGGAAAAGCCAACTTCACATGGTAGTCAACCTTGAGTGGCAAAATGTCACGTCCCGAATTCTCCTCGCCATTAATCTGTGATCGCAGTTCTCTCCGACTCATCTCACTCGGCATGCGTCTTTCTTTTTGCAATTTTTGAACATCGACTGGGATGTGTATCAGCAATTTATCCTGACGGTCGTGCTGCCTGACATTGCCTTGGTCATCAAAACCCATGATTGAAACATCGCTAAGCAACCACATGGAATCCTTACCGGTATTCTTTGCAGAGGCAGCTTCCATGGCTTGATCTGGGGTAAAGTCCGGACGAATTCGCGAGACCCTAAGCTGCTGAAAAGCCTGCAGTTCCGGGTCATATTTCCCAAAATTATAAATCATATTCCCTTGACGCAGCCAGCTCACGCCCTGGGCAATCTCAAAAGATGGGACGCCCTCAATTTGAACCTCTTGAACATAATGGACCCGACCAGCAGTAACGGGGATCACATACTCGTTAAGCACCCAACCGGCCAAGGTCAGCAACAAACCACCCGCGAAAAGAGGCGCCCCAATTCGCATAGGCCCCATTCCAACAGCACGCATTGCGGTCAATTCATTGGTGCGACCGAGCAGCAGCATGCAGGTAACAGAAGCCAAAAGCGCAGCAATTGGCATCGCCTGCAAAATATGGCTCGGCATTTGGTAGAGATACATTTTCAAAACCAGCCCGGCAGAAGGCTTGTAGCGGGGAAAATACCGGGTCGTTCTGTGGATGAAATCAAACAGAACAAACAGGAACAACGTCAGGAACATCGCTCCCGCGACGTACTTGAAAAAATCCCTGAGAATATAGTTAAAAAGACGCAATGGCCTGCCAGCCGAATTTTAATTTGCGTTCAAGATTTATTGGGCTCGGGTTCAGGGGACGTACGGATGGCAGATGCCATCACGACTGGAAGCCCTTTTTTCCCGTTACCCACGATGCCTAGAACCTTAACGTTTTTGCCTTGCCTGGTGCCAAGA
>CANJZQ010000024.1 GCA_947479535.1 Oligoflexales bacterium
CTCCCGCCCCACATTGACGACGTGTTCATACAATTCGTTTGTCTCTGATGGATATGTCAATGCAGCAGATCAGGCCAGTGCGACAGAATTGATTCAAAATGAGGCTTTTAGTGAGCCACTTCTCGACACACAATACGAAATCGTTTCTTCATCGACAAGTTGCAACATGGTTGATCCTTATACGCTGTCAGCTGCTCCGAAAGGGACCGATGTCACGGGGACCGATGGCAGCAAAAAGGTGTGTATCCATGCGCGAGATCTTGCGCAAAATGACGGGTGGTTGTCATGTCCCGTATTTACGTTGGAAACAGCTTTGCCAAATTTGGATAGCGGGCTTGAGTTGGCAGGGCATCCTGCGACCGGATATTTGAATGCGAGTGATCGAAGTGGTACTTCAGCAATCGTTACGGCTGCCGTTGCGAATGAGACGTCGACTTATAATTACGTAGCGGTCGCATCCAGTGAAAATTGTTCCGCCGCCGTTGGTTACCAAAGTTCAAGGCCTCTGGCCAACACAACGCAAATTACATCCGATGGAACTTACAAGATTTGCGTCAAGATGACCGATACCGCCGGCAACGTCAATTTTGATCAAACGGGCATCACATTTGAGGTGGACACCGCGCCACCGACAGTCGATGCAGGGGTTGACCTTATCCTAAGTGGTACTTCGCCTGATACCAACGGAGGTGCATCGGCATCTGGTTATTCAAGTTTGACCTGGTCCAATCGAAGTCCTGGCGTCGGTTCCATCACTTTCGATGATGCTGCTTTATTAAATAACACCGTGCTTCCTGATGCCGATGGTGTTTATACCCTGCGCCTGACTGCAACCGACGCCGCCGGAAACACGGTATACGACGAATTGAGTTTAACGTGGAGCGGGATTGGCGGGGGCGGTGGGAGCAGTAGCGCCGGCACCACTACCACCACCACGGGCGGAACCACCACCGGCAGCACCACAACTGGCAGCAGCACCGCCGGTTCTACCGCAACGTCGGGCGGTGGATCTGCGGAAGTGCACTTGGCCTATGTGAATACCGGATCCGTAAATGTTGGATATCTTCACGGGATACCAGGCGGCACGCCCATTGACGATCCTGCATTTGCGGCGCTTGATTCGGGATATAATTTGCTTGGCGCGGCATTAACCTTGGATAGTAGCGATCTGCCGTGGATCTCATTTACTGGTAAAAATGTTTCTTCCTTGCAGTCAAATGTTGCGACAAGCGTAACCCTGACTAACGGTTTCCCATTTAATGGGACAGCATTTCAGGCAACGCCAGTAAGTTTTTCTGGAGACAGCGCGATTGCCATCCGGGCAGTGGCAAGTCCTTTTGATGCTGTGGCCATGACGGGATGGACTGCAGGTAATTTTACCGACACAGCGTTGTCCCATCGATTCAACTCAATCGCCAACGTGAATTCTGGCTTTCCCGTGAGTTCAACTGAATTGGCTCACAACACGGTTACTTTTTCTACGCCAGCTCCGCGGGGGTATTCAGCCACAAGTGATTCGGCAGACAAAATTCATCTGGTCTCGACTGTGAAGGGAAGCAGTGGCTATGACGAGATTGAATACCGGACTTACGACGGATCTGCATGGTCAGCGGCGTTGACGGCAGGCGGGCGCTTAAACAAAAGTGACAATTACGCCGGCACTTCTTGCATGTCTTCCAACATGCCTGGGATCGCTTTTGATCGGGTCAACACGGGCGAGGGCGTTCATCTTGTTTACTACTGCTCTCAGTCGGTTGACGAAATCATGCACCTCTGGTGGGATGGCAATTTTTGGCATTACGAGGGGATTTTAGTCAACGTAAACATGATGGTTCCTGCGGCGAACCAGAATTCGCGACTAGGATTTGCGATTTATAATGGGATCGGACACGTTGCCTATTGGGACAGTTCAGGAGATCTTAGGCATTCCAAGGGGACGAAGACACACGCGTCTTCTGCGGCTGGGTACACTGTTTCCGGAACGCCTGGTAATTACACCATCACCGCAACTGTAGAGAGTGGCTCCCATTATTTTACCGAAGGGCAGACCGTTCTTATTTCAAATGACACCAACAATGTCCTTAATGGAAGTGTTCAAATTCACAGGATTGATGATCAGAATTTCAGTTTTGTTTCAGCGACTGACCCAGGCGCGGCCGGAGAATTCACCGTACCGATTTGGAAGTATATTTGGTCAACGCCAGATCTGGTCGATAGCATCGCGGGCGGAGGAACCTTTCACACCCCTCAGGTTGCGATTGATTCCACGGGTTATGCGCGAATCGCTTACGTCCATCAATCTCAAGTCAACGGATCGGAAACCAAATCAGATATTCGACTTTGGTACGAAAACTCTGGGGGGACTTCGCCCGATACAGCCACGTTGCAGACCTACACTCACGCAACGAATAAGATTTTCCTTGGTTATGGCCTCGGTATCACTGGTAGCGCCATTAGCGCCGGCGGTACGACCGGTGGAACTACGACCAGCACGACCAGTACAACCACCACGACCGGTGGAACGACCGGCGGTACGACCGCTGGAACGACCGATGGAACGACTGATGGAACCACAACCTCCACGACCGGCGGCACTACAACCACCACGAGCGGCGGCACTACAACCACCACGACCAGCGGGACGACGGGAGGGGTGACATGCACGGTGGGACAGGATCCTGTCGGTTTGTTTGCGTGTTGTAAGTTTGGTTCCCAGTGCGTTGATCGCGGGATTCAATGGAGCTGTCCGGATGTGGGTTATATTGTGGGTTTAATGGCCGGGACGGAGAAGTGTTTTCCAGATACCGCAGGTTTTAATGCATGCAATGCGACGAGTGTAAGCACCTCGACCGGGGGCGGCAGTTCTGGTTCTACCAGCACAACAACCGGTTCAGAAACTGCCGGGAGTACGACTACTGTAGGAACAGAATGCGTGACGAACGGTCTAGCGGCCGAGTTCGCCGCTTCGTGTACGATTGATGATCAAGGCGCTCTGTCCTGCCCTCCTCCCGGTCGTCAATTTAGCTGTTCTAACTCGTCCGATATAGTTGGCTCTTTGGGTGGCGATCCCACATGTTTTGTCAGTGACGCAATGGCAACAACTTGCGGCGCTACCGTCATAGACGAAGGGACTAGCACGAGCGGCAGTACAAGCGGCAGTACGACCGCGACCGGCAGCTCAAGCGGCGGCAGCACAACAACCACCACCACCGGCAGCACAACCGCGACGGCTGATGGCACAAGCGGCGGCAGCACAACAACCACCGCCACCGGCAGCACAACCACGACTACTGATAGCACAAGCGGCGGCACCACAACCGCCACGACTACTGATAGCACAAGCGGCGGCAGCACGACGACTTCATCGGATGGTGGATCTTCGACTTGTCGGAGCTGGACCCTAACGTATGGGGATGTAACCCTCAACTTCGCCCTAGATCTAGGTCAAGAAACGTTTGATGCCCTCAACACAGAAACGACTTGGACTTTCGATGGTGCATCATTGAATTACACGACTCCGACCGGGCCGGTCGCCATCGACGTCGCCACACAACTTTCGAATGCCGGTGGGTCACCTGGCGCTTTGGGTTCCGGGAGCGGGATGGGCGGCAGTTTGACTGTGGTATCAAACTATTCTGCCTGTCCTCCAGCTTCAGCGGGTACGACAACCGGTGGCGGTTCGAGCAGCAGCAGCAGTAGTTCGAGCGGCAGTTCGGGTGGCAGTTCGGGTGGCAGTTCGAGTTCGATCGGTTGCTGTCGTAGGTATGGTTGTTCTAGTGGCATATGGATGCTTTGGTCTACCGAAACATCATCGATGGATTGCACATCACCAGCTACTGGACTTTGTGACGGAAGTCCAGAATCTTCAAGTAGGTTTTACTATACATGGAGTTCAGATCCATGCATTTAGCCACACATCTTCTTGTCATTGATGTAGGACTTGTAATGGCCCCCGTTTGAACCGGACTGTCTAGTCGGCCCCTATTATCTAGGAGTGCGACGATGAAAAAGAGTAGTTCCGTCCCCGTCAAACCAGAGGTGCCCACCTCCAAAAAAAACATGGCATAAACCCGAGGCAGTTGACGGCGCGCCCGTATCGAATTTCTTCTCCGACCTGGTCATTTGGAATCGCCCTGGCATCTGAGGCTCGATTTGACGGTCTTAGCCACGCTGCGGGAATTAAGGATTGAAAAGTGGCCGGAGAAATCACTCCACCGATCACCGCGCCGACAGCGAACGCCACAATAGCGGCGCCAAAAATCGCAAAGTGAACAGACTTAGTCACTTGTTATCCTCGCTTCAATACAATTGAATCGTCGATGTCTTGGATTCTAGCAGAAATTTTTTAAATCGTTAGTGTGTTCCGTATGCCAGCGGCCACGTGAAATAATTTTAGCCCATTGTTAGTCTGATAAGATCCAGCTGAAACAAAAAATTCCGACGCATCTTCCAGCCAATAATCTTTCCAGAATCGGTAGCGAACCGTTGTGTAAACCTGATCTGAGCCAAGTTTTTTTACGCGGCCGTTGACGGCGCGCGGCGTTTCCGTTTCTTGATACCAACGGTATCCCGGAGCCAGGATCGTGCGCTCGCCGATTTTTTGATGCCACTCCAGTGATGCGGTGGTGGCGGCAATGCTGCCGGTCAAGGTTACCGGCCGGATGGCTCCCCGGTTTTCGAATCGGGCGATGGAGGCATGGACGGCCGCCTTGACTGGTGCGATGAAATAGCGCCCTTCCAGGGATCCGGAATGGGCTTCGGGACGATCGTCACTGATGATGGTCGAGAGGCTTCCCCGCCATAGAAATTCCGGAGTCGCCAGATGCATCCAGTTGATTCCGGCGCTAGTGCCACCGATACGTTCCGGAGACAGGATTCGCTTACCGTCAACATCGGTAACGTCAAGGGCCTTGGTGCTGGTGAAAGTTCTTTGGAGGTTCAGGGTCCAGCGGGTTGTGTCTTCACCGGCCCAAAATGAAACGGCTGTTCCGATCCATCGACTGATTGTTTTTACAGAATCGATTCCCTTCGACTCAGAACCGAGCCAGCCTATTTTTGGCGCCACGGAGTAAGTTGCCGTTCCTGACTCGGTCTTCGGCCCGGGAATTTTACCTGTCAGGGTGACGCCGGTTTCATTTCCAGCCAGGGGCGAATCTGGATCCATTTGCCCGACTGGATGGCGGCGCGAAATCCCGAGGCGCAAGTTGTTCTGGTTTTCTTGTATGGCGAGGGTTTCCAATAGAGCCTTGGAATCCCGGTCGGAATAAACTGCAGCAGCGCCCTCAATACGCATGGACTCAGCCCGGAGAAGGCTTGGTAGATTAAGAAAAACCAGGGCGCACACAATTGCAAAGCGATTCACAATCAGCCCCCACAGGTTGGGCAGGTTGCGCCGCCGCCAGAACCACCAGAAGTGTTGCCATGTTCAGTCCGGCGTGTCGGTTCTGTCGTCACTGAATCCAAGAGCGCCTGATCTTTTGCTGGATCAAGCAAAGGGTCCAGTAGCATGGATTTTTGAAATTTTACTTTTGGGTGGATGCATGAAACTGAAGCCAGGAGGATCAACAGGAGAATGAGGCGCGAAGGCCTCGTCGAACTCATTGATTTTGTCATGAAGGAAATCATGTCGATCAGCTTACACCTAATCAAACCATTTTTCTAATGGCTGACGGCGCGGCCTTGCAGGGATTTGATTTCAGCAGGCGTCGTATGGCCAACAATTCGCCCAGCGATTTTGCCGTCGCGGTCAATGAGCAGCAGGGTTGGGACGGACGTTATTTTTAGCGCGCTGGCAATCTCTTGTTTTGTGTCGACCAGGGTGATGGATTGCAGTGGATCTGAAGATGCCCCGGCACGTTGCAAGTAATTGCGGGCCGCAGCAGGATCCTCATCCATGCTGACCATAAAGAAGGGGAGCCCCTGTTCCTTGTTCGATTCCAAAACCATATCCATGGTTTTGCGGCAGCCAACACACCATGATGCCCAGAACTGGACAAGGGCCGGACCTGTGGGTGGTAGTGGATTTTTTCCATTTTGATCAAGCCGGACTGCGCCAGGCTGTGAAAATTGCTCTAACGCACTTTGGGCCAGCGCCATGTTTGAACCGCAGGCCAATGCGACCAAAAGAATCACTCGGGTAATTTTCATAGGGCACCCGAGGCCAGGCCCTCGAGGGTGCTAAAAATCAGGTCGTGGCTTGTAGCTTCGTTGAGTGAGAGTCCGTTGCCGTTTTGCCCCAGAACCACCATTACATTGCGGTCTGGCATCGATGGATCTTTTTGCAGGGAGAGCCACAACCGGCCATTGCTGTCATGGGTTCTGATGGATTGCGGTGCGTATTGGTTCATGAAGGAGGCGAAGTCACTTTCTTGAAAGTCTTCTGAGAAATCCGTGAACACGACGATGTGAGCCAATTTATTTTTCAACGCACTGCGTTGGATGCGGCTCGTGTATTCTTGGGCGTCCCGTTGACAGGTGACGCAAGTCACACCCGCGAATTGAAAAATCGCGGCGCTTTTTCCAGAGGCGCTCAAGATCTCTGGAAGGCTCATGGATCGTCCGTTGTAAACCACTTGCCACGAACTGGCCGGGAGGGCTTGCAATCCCGACGTGCTGCCGAACTGCTGATTGGACCCCGGTCGGGTCGCTGCAGGTTGGCTGCTGGCGCAGGCGGTCAGGGTCAAACCAAATAAGATCGTGGACAAAAGCTTCATGCAGACCTCGTGTTGATGAAGAACATGGAGCAAGACCCATGCCGGGCTGAAGTGGTCTGCGATCTGCTATAATCCCACGAATGCATTGGCGTTTTTAATTTGCTGCCAACATGGTGCGGGATGGTTCTCCGTAAAGCCCTTTGACACCGTCCAAATTAGCGACATTCAAAGCCAGGTCAGTTCCGTTTTGTTTTTGGGTAAGCTACCGTATTTACGACTTTTTATTCTAAGACGAGTCCGGCATGTTTCTTGAAGATTCCGACCTACAAACGAAAGTTGAGGTTGCCCATGCGTCTGTTCGTCAATGCGGTTGCGTTTTGTGTGGGAGTCGTGACTGGAGCGTGCACGCCGGTGCAACCAGGTGCGATCGGAGTCGGCAGCGCAGGTCGCGGCGCGGGCCTCACATCCATAGACATGAATATGCCACGCGCATCAGATTTACAGGGACGCAATCAAGAGATCGATGGTCTGATTCAACGCCGCGCGTTTGGGTATCGGCTTCAAGTTGTTCCGGTAGAAAATAATTGTCTGGGAGCAACCAGGATCGACCAGGTTGGCGGATTTGAATCCACGACGCGGTTGGCATCGAGCATCCGTCAGGGATGTGATTACAACGTCATTTTGGAACTCGGCTCAATACCAGTCGGGGGACAGGTTCTTGACCGCGTGTTTTTTCGCAACGATCCAGCGCTAAGGATCAGCAAGTCGGAGATCTCTGGCAAACCATCCTATCAAGCCGCCCTGGTGCTGAGGGATCTCGGGTCCAACCAGACCATCAATGTGATCCCAAATTCCAACTCCAATGAGATTCAGCCACAACCTTTGATTCCCTCAGGGCCAACTTTCCCGTCCGAGAAAGATGTCGAAGTTACTGATTCTCGCGGCAACAAGGTCATGCTTTCATCCCTGTTTAGCGGGCAGTACTTATTGTTGGATTTTTCTCAGCCAGGATGCGGTGCTTGTATATCGATGGCGCGTGAACTTTCTGAGGACCGAAATTTTCTTTCAGCATTTAGTGGTGAGGCGGGCAAGTGTTCTAGTGCAACGGTAGTACCTTCGAGCCAAATGAGTTCCTGGCTCGGCATTTTCCCGGCGTCGGGAACCATCGGCGCCCATTCCATTTTTCCTTCGGGTGGTTTTTCGGCGGTGGCAGGAAGACTCGGAAGGTCAATCAGTGCGACACCTACGTTTTTCCTCGTGGATCGTGCAGGCAACGTGGTGGATTCTGCGGAAGGCGAATTGCCCGCAATGGCACTTACGGCCTGCGGGCGCTAACTGCCCAGCAATGCGGTGGCTTGAAGGACAATGCTGTATCCGGATAGGCTTCCACGATCATTGATGGATTGGCTCTGGACTTGGTCCGATGCTGTCACCAGATCGTATTCAGACGTGTAGTTTGAGATGAAAGGCACCTCAGTCCAAAGGGCCAGCTTGTAGCCATCAACGCGGGTCTTCAGATCCGATGGCTGATTCGAAGTGCGTGCCTTGGCCCAATTTGCATTCCAGGCGACTCCCGCGACTGCGGAAAAACGTGCCGCCCTCAATTTGTAATTATCGAGAACTTGGACAGGATCTGCAGCAGCCTTGCTGCTGCCCACGGGTGCCAGGACGAAGTCGCGTTCAAAGCCACCCCCAAGAGATCGTCCGGTCAAATCCAAATACGAAACTCCGGCCACCAGGGCCACGGATCCAGTCCGAGAATCATTGGCTGGCTGGAGGCGGTAATTTCCCAGCAGGGTAAATCCACTGCCATTGAAATCCATGTCAATGCGGCGCAGATCTCCGGGATTTACTGGAGCATAGGGTCCCATAATCAGGTCGAAACTGGTGGCAAGGCTCCAAATTTTTCCGCCTGTATCATGACCGATACTGATGCGGGCGGATCGGCCCTTGATCGAGTGAATCGATTCAGTTTCCAGATTGTAAGACGAAATGCCGGCACCAAACGTCCAGAAAGATCCGGCGTCCGCAGCGCGTGCGGCGTCGGGATCCGCGGCTCGCGCTTCTCCGGGATTCATTGCAAGGAACGCCAACATTCCCGAAATTAAAAGCATGGTCGCGATGGTGCCGGTATGCCCGCCTTCTGTTTTCGCCTTGAGCGCGCGATTTTTTTCGAGGCGCTGGATGATCAGGATCGACATTTCAAAAAGACCGTACAGTGGTACGGCCATCACAAACTGTGAAATGGGGTCGGGTCCCGGAGTCAGGAATGCGGCAATGATCAAGATGACCACGAGCGCAATCCGACGCTGCGATGTGAGGGTTTTTGAGTCAATGACATCCAGCAGTGACAACAACACCAGAATCAAAGGAGTTTCGAAAACCAGTCCAAAACCTGTGAAAAGCAGAATCAAAAGGCCGACATAATCCGTGACCGTTATGATCGGTACGCCAACTTCGATGCCAATCTTGATCAGGAATCCAAGTGTGTATGGCAAGGCCACAAAATAACAAAAGGCAATTCCCGTAAGAAACAGCGCCACCGAACCCCAGATGAAGGGCAGTACATATTTCCGCTCCGTCTCGTAAAGGCCTGGCTCAAAAAATTTCCAGAATTCGCGCAACCAAAATGGACTCGTCACGATGACGGCTGCCATGAAGGCGACTTTCATTCCTACGAACATCACGTCCATTGGGCCGGTGAAGTGCAGGGCCGGAGTCCCTGGAGGGAGTGCGTTGACGAGGGGAACCTTTAGAAAGTTGATCAGCCCTTGTGCTTTGAACATCAACAGCACAAAGGCAATCATGATGACCGAGACGGAACGGGTCAGGCGGGTCCTGAGTTCATCAAGATGGTCCATGAGTTGCATCTGCATCAATGTGCCTCCAGCCAATTGATGCCAGTACCAACTTCAACCTTCAGGGGAACGTCCAGTTCCATGGCGTGTTCCATCGCATGGCGGATGATGTCAGCAGCTTGTTCGGCTTCTTCCGGGGGAGATTCGAAAACCAGTTCGTCGTGAACCTGCAGCAATAGCTTGGTCTTCATCCCGGCGGCGCGCAGTTCGTTTTCAACGCAAATCATCGCAAGTTTGATCAAGTCAGCTGCGCTGCCTTGAATCGGTGAATTGACGGCGATATTTTCAGCATTGACTTGTGCCAACCGGTCGGTCGAGTTCAGGTCGGGCATTGGGCGGCGCCGGCCTGTCATCGTTTCGGTGTATCCTGACGCCTTGGCTTTGGCTACGGCACTTGCGATGTATTCTTTGATGCGTGGGTAACCCGCAAAATATTTTTCGATGAATTCTTTTGCTTCGGCCATGGAGACTCCTGTCTCGCGGGCGAGGCGCTGCGGTCCCATTCCATAAATGATGCCGAAGTTGATGGCTTTCGCTCGCGATCGCAGGGTCTGGTCTACCTCATCGGGACTGACTCCGAAAATGCGGGCTGCTGTTGCGTTGTGAATGTCCATGCCGTTGCGAAAGGCTTGGGTCAAGGCCTCTTCACCGGCGATGTGGGCCAGAATCCGCAGTTCAACTTGCGAATAATCCGCAGAGATCAAAACCCAGTTGTCGTGTCCCGCGCGGAAGGCCCGGCGTATTTCCCGGCCCTGGGTGGTCCGGATTGGAATATTTTGCAGGTTGGGGTCAGAAGAGCTGAGACGGCCGGTAGCCGTGCCGGTTTGGTGAAAGCTGGTGTGGATCCGGTTTGTTCGAGGATTGATCAGTTGTGGCAGAGCATCAACATACGTGTTTTTGAGTTTGGCAACGGATCGGTAAGCAAGGATCGCCGCGGGCAATGGATGGGAACTTAAAGCCTCAAGGACGGAGACGTCGGTTGAAAAGCCAGACTTCGTTTTCTTCAGGCGCTTCACGCCGACTTGTTCGTGGACCTTCAACTTTTCAAACAGGATGGTTTGAAGTTGTTTTGTGGAGTTGATGTTGAATTCTTCGCCGGCAAGTTCGTGAATCTTCTTTTCCAGACGAGCGGCTTCGATGGCAAGGTGGTCCGAAATTTTTGAAAGTTCCATGGCATCAATGAAGATGCCTTCTCGTTCCATCGAAGCCAGGATGGGCACAAGCGGCATTTCGATTTCGTGTAAAACTTTTTCCAGTCCGGCCTTGCGAATCTCCGGCATGAAACATTCGTAGAGGCGGAAGGTGACTTCAGCGTCTTCAATCGCATACTCACTGAGCTTTTCGAGGGGAACATCGCTCATTGGAATTTCGCCGCGAAGTCCGATCAAGTCCGACGTCGGGGTTTTTAGAATCCCGAGGTGGCGCATGGCACACGCGTCAAGTCCGTGCTCGCGGCCGATGGAATCCAGCAGCCATGAGCACAGCATCGTGTCTACAAATGGCCCGACGGGCTCCATGCCGGCGTTGCGTAACATCTGAAGGTCAAACTTCAAGTTGTGGGCGACTTTGATCTGGACGGGATGTCCAGGGGCAGCAGGTTGTTCAATCCAGGATTTCACGCTGGCAAGGGCGTCTCTTTCGGTAAGTCCTTCTGCCAAATGCTTGCTGATCAACGGGATGTACCAGCCTTGTCCGGCGGCAGTGCTGGCACTAATCCCAATGGGGCGGTCATCGACGACGTTCAGTCCGGTGGTTTCAGTGTCAAAACTCACGGCGCTTGCGGCAGCTAAAGCCTGCAAGGCCGCGCGCAATTTATCGGGAGTGTTTGCCAGAATGTAGCGATCGCGGTTCAGCGACTGGATTGGGTTGGGTTGGGGTGGGGCCTGAGGTTTTTCTGATGCGCCTGGCTTGTCTGATGTTGTCGAGGCGGAAATTGCTGGGCGTGACTCGCGCTGCAAGTCTTTTGCCTCGGCTTGGACCCGTTGTGCCAAATTTCGAAACTCCATTTCATCGAAGAAATGGAGGAGCTTCGGATTGGCAATTGCAGTTTTCGGATCGAACTTCATGTCGTCAAGAAGGTGATCCAGCTCCAAGTCTATTTTGATCCGCAGCAGTTCGCGGGAAAGAAACGCAGTATCCTTTGACGACCGCAGGGATTCCCGTTGCTTTTCGTTTTTGATCTCTTCGAGGTGTTCGTAGATGCCTTCCAAGCTGCCATAGGCGCCGATGAGCTTTGCGGCTCCCTTGTCCCCAATGCCGTTGACCCCGGGCACGTTGTCGGCGGTATCGCCAATCATCGCCAGGGCATCCACGACATGCTCTGGTCCGCAGGAGAACTTCTCCCGGACGCCGGCGATGTCTATAATTTGAGCAGGCTCGGCTTTTTTTGGTGAGTACAAAAAGATGTGGTGGTTGATCAGCTGCATGAAATCTTTGTCGCCCGACACAATATAGCAGTCCAAGGCGGTACCGGCATACTGCTTGACGAGGCTGCCGATGAGGTCATCGGCTTCCATGCCAGGACGTTTGAGGAGCTTGCAGCCCAAGGCGTCAAAAAGGCGAAACAGATAGGGCAGTTGGCGTGCAAGGTCTTCCGGCATTTCCGATCTGTTGGCTTTATAAAGCGGGTACATTTCGTGGCGGAAGGTGCGTTCCTTGCTATCGGTTGCAATAACCAGGTAGTCGGGTTTTTCCTCTTCGACGAGCTTCATGAGGAAAACGGCGGATCCGTAAACGGCAGACGTCGGAATTCCGGACGAGGTACTCAGGGGGCGCGCCGCAAAGGCATGGTAGCTCCGGAAGGCTAGGGCCATGGCATCCACCACGAACAGGCGAAGTGGGCGATTCGGGGTAGTCTTTTCCGTCTCGGTTTTGTTCATCGTGATCCCGTGTCCTGATTTGGCCTTCGCGTGAGTTTGCCTTCGAGTTGGTTTGCCTTCGAGGCTCCCTTTCTATACGATATGAAAGGCATTTTTGCAGTCGGAAAACCAATTTGGGCTAGGAGTCAGGTCCCATGAGCGATTTTGCTGAGTTGAATTACGCCGGGAAGACTTACCAGTTGCCAGTCATCACGGGCAGCGAGGGCGAAAAAGGTGTCGATATCACTAAGTTGCGTGATCAGTCCGGGCTGATAACCCTTGATTCAGGTTACGGCAACACGGGCTCGTGCAAGAGCTCAATCACGTTCATCGATGGTGAAAAAGGAATCTTGCGTTACCGCGGAATTCCAATCGATCAGTTGGCGGAAAAGTCGACTTTTGTCGAGACTTCTTACCTTCTGATCTACGGATACTTGCCGAATAAAACGCAATTGGCAGATTTCAGGCAGATGCTCACACGGCATTCCCTGATCCATGAAGACATGCTTCATTTCTACGACAGCTACCCATCGTCGGCTCACCCGATGGCGATTCTTTCTTCGATGGTTTGCTCGCTCTCGAGTTACTATCCTGAATGGTTGAATCCCCACGATGAGAATCAGGTCAATCAACTTGTGCCGCGCGTCCTTTCAAAGGTCCGTACGATCGCCGCATATTCCTACAAGAAGTCCATCGGCCAGCCGGTGATTTACCCGAAAAACTCCCTCGATTACTGCGCGAACTTCTTGCACATGATGTTCGCCGTTCCGTCGGAACCCTATGAAGTGGATCCCGAATTGGTCAAGACGCTCAACCTGCTGATGATCCTTCATGCGGATCACGAGCAGAATTGTTCGACCTCGACCGTGCGCATGGTGGGCTCTGCCGACGCCAACCTTTTTGCATCGATTGCGGCCGGCATCTGCGCCCTGTGGGGACCGAAGCACGGTGGAGCGAATCAGGAAGTCGTTGAGATGTTGGAAGGCATCGTGGCGAAAGGCGGCGATGTAAAGAAAGCCGTGGCCGCCGCGAAAGACAAGAACAGCGGATTCCGTCTTATGGGCTTTGGTCACCGGGTCTACAAAAATTACGATCCACGCGCCAAGGTCATCAAGGCCGCCTGCGACAAGATGCTGGCCAAAAGGGGCATCAACGATCCTTTGCTGGACGTTGCCAAGCAACTGGAAGAAGCAGCCTTGTCGGATCCATACTTCATTGAGCGCAAGCTTTACCCCAACGTCGATTTCTATAGCGGCGTGATTTACCGCGCGATGGGCATTCCGACCGAGATGTTCACTGTGATGTTCGCCCTTGGTCGTTTGCCGGGATGGATTGCGCAGTGGCTCGAGATGCACCGTGAAGATGGTGGACGTATCAACCGTCCCCGTCAGATTTACACTGGCGAGAACTTGCGCGACTACGTTCCGATGGAAGAGCGGAAAGAGCGTTAAGAACTCCAGCCTCCGGTAACCCAGAAGAGTTTGCAATTGTGCCTATGAAATCGACCCAACCTGCACGCTTCTGGCTCATGAAAACTGAGCCAGAAGTTTTTTCATTCGATGACCTGATGCGTGCCCCGCGGCAGACCACTTGCTGGGAGGGGGTGCGGAATTATCAGGCCAGAAACATGATGCGCGATGACTTCAAGCTTGGTGACGAGGTTCTTGTCTACCATTCCAATGCCACCCCCCCGGGCGTGGCCGGTATTGCCCGCGTGGTTCGCGAGGGTTATCCGGATCCGGCTGCGATGGATCCAAAAAGTGATTATTTTGATGAAAAATCGGCAGCAGATGGGCAGTCGCGTTGGGTCATGGTTGATATCCAGGCCGTGGCGCCTGCAAAGAAAATCGTAAGCCTTGACGAAATTCGCAAGACACCCGGTCTGGAAGGGATGCAGCTGGTCAAGCGGGGTCAGCGCCTTTCCATTCAGCCCGTGACCCCGGCCGAATGGCTGATCCTTCGCCGGTTGTGCGGCCTCGCCTGATTCCCGTCAACCTTTGCTGTGGTCAAGATGACGCGGCTAAGGAATTTCCAGATTTAGCCCAAGTCCGAAGGTCGTGACCTGGCCGAGGAACCTGCCCGGATCCGGGGGAGGGGATTCGGTCCCGTCCCCGTTTGAATTTGAGGTCAATCCAAGCCTGCCACTGGCCTTGGACTGCCCCTTCGAGGCTTGGTAGGTTTGCTTTTCCCATTTGGCCGGATTGCCGGCCGAAAGCGTGTTCAGCTGCCTGGCGGTCAAGGTCAAGGCCAGTTGTTCCGTCAATTTGATTGGGTAAGCAAGGTCCACACAACCGACCGTGATCCCTTGCTGCCAGCTCCTGCTAAAGGCGGCCGAAGACGAGTCGGTCGCGGTTGCGGCTGCTGATCCAAATTTCATCGATCCCCTGATTGGTCCCAGTTTGGCTGTTCCCCCGGCCAGGATCATCTGAGCCTCATAGCGTTGGACGCTACCCCCCGATTTGGAGTGGCCCGTCCATTGGAGGGATTCAATGGCAATGCCGGGTGGGGCCTCAATCCCAAAACTCGTCCCAATCGTCCCGTCTGCCCCCGTGAAGGCCCCGATATTGGCCAGAAGGAGCCCCCGGGAGAGCCCCGATTTGATTCTCAATTTCAAAAACTTTAACATTGGGAGAGTCATGTAATTTTGGCCTTCACTTCCGGTCGATCTTTACGATAACTGGAAGTCGGTGAGAAGCTTTTTGTGGTGCTTGACAGAGCCCCGGAATCTGCGCCTAAATTAGGGTAAGCAATTTTTTTTGGAGCAAGAGGATCATCGTGGCCTGGAAGATTTATAACATTCACAGCGGTAAGATTGTAAAAGCTGGTTTTGACGATGAAGAGATCGCAAAAGACTGGCTTGAAAATCGAAGAGACCTGGAGCAGGTGGATTTCCTTATCGAGGAAATGGACGACGAGGAAGAAGAAGAATACGCCAGTCGAGAGGACGACGACGAAGAAGCCGGAGTCTCGTTTCAGGCTGACGCCATTGACGGCGATGATGATGACGATGACGCTGACGATGACAGCGAAGAAGAGGTCTTCGATGATGACGAAGATTCTCTGGATGATGAAGAGGAATCCGACGACGAGGACGATGACGACTATTAAGTCTGTTTTTCTCGTTTGGACGCATGCAAAACACCTCTGGACTTCCCTGAAAGTCAAGAGGTGTTTTTCTTTTATTTTCGCGTACTTGAGGCATTTTGCGTGGGAAGATATATTTTTAGCTGCAGAATCATTGGGACGCAGTGCCTGGCACCCTTGTCCTTTGGGAGTTGAAAACATGACATCCGGAAATTTAATGAAGCAACGTTGCGGCTTTTTTTCTTCAGCCATTTTGGTTCCGACTTTGATCCTGACCATGACTGTTGGAATTCTGATGGCTCCCAACCTTGCCCTGGCCCGGGACAAGACCGATGGAGCGCAGCAATCCTCCGGGCAGGTCATGGAAGCCCGCTCGGTGGATTCCGTTTCCGAGTCTGACGCCGCTGAATCGCCATCGATTTTTTCGCGTGCGTTTCGGGCTGGCCCCGTGGTTTTTCTGGTGCTGTTTATTCTGGTTAGCCTTTCGATTGTGACTTGGGGTGCTCTGGTATCCAAGTGGTGGCATTTCAAAAAAGTGTCCAAGTCGAGCGATGCGTTTGTGAAAAGTTTTTGGGACAGCCGGTCTCTGAACGATCTCAACAGCCGCCTTCAGGAATATCCCTACAGCCCGGCCCGCGAGATTTTTCGCAGTGGATATGCAGAACTCGTCCGTGGAACTCAATTGCGTGAGCATTCACCATCCGGTGACATGGCCGTTGGTGCAGCGATAGAGAATTTAAGCCGTGCCTTGAACAAGGCCAAAATGTTCGAGCGTCGCCGCATGGAACGGTTTCAGTCGCTGCTGGCAACCAGCGCTTCTGCAAGTCCCTTTATCGGTTTGTTTGGAACCGTCTGGGGGATCATGGGTGCTTTCGAGGGCATTGCCCAGACAGGAAGTGCCAGCCTTGCTGCCGTGGCCCCCGGCATCTCCGAGGCCCTCATCGCAACTGCGTTCGGACTGGCTGCCGCGATTCCTGCGGTGGTCGGCTTCAACTTCTTCAACTCAATGATTCGGTCGCAGCTGATCAATCTCGATGGGTTCTGCGCAGATTTCCTGAACATCGTCGAGCGCTATCTGGTGACTGACAAAAAGTCAGGTCAAGTGCATCACGTTTAAATTCCGTCTGTGAGGTCGAGCCATGGCATTCGGAAGACTGGGCAATGACAAAAATTTTGAGTCTGACACGTCGGACTTGGCCGAGATCAATATCATTCCATTAGTGGATGTGATGCTGGTGCTTCTGATCATTTTCATGGTGACGGCCCCCCTTTCCATCGGCGGCATCAAGGTTGAATTGCCTCACAGTGCCGCCAAGAGCACGGGAATCGACGAAAAACGTGTGATCCTGAGCATCAATGAGCAAGGGGACTTTTATCTGGATCGGGTTCAGGTCAGCTCACATGCCTTGCCCGACCGTTTTCGGACCATCTTTGAGGGACGTGACAAAAAAGAACTCTACATCCGCGCGGACCGTGGTGTTTCTTACGGCCGGGTGGTGGATGCCATGGGAGCAGCCAAGGGCGCCGGCGTTTTGAAAATTGGGATGCTGACGCAGGCCCAGGCAACCCCGCGATGAGCGATCAAAGCAGTACCATGAAACTTTCGAGGCTGATTGCATACGGCAGGCTGATTCACATCCGCCTGGATAAAAAGAACGAAACGGAATTGTTTCGTCTTTTCCTTTTGATCTCCTTGGGTATCCATTTCGTTTTTTTTCTTGTGCAGGGTATTGAGATCTTCCAGCAGCGTCGCCACATCATTGAAGAGTGGGCGATCGATGCCGACCTTTTGGTTGATGCCACCAGCGGTGCTCCGGCTGATTCCGCTTTGCCCAGCGCCGCGAAGGCTGATGAGGCCAGGGTCAGCGAGCGTATGTTGCCACAGTTGCCAAAGCAGTTCGCTGTGGACGAAGCCAAAAGCCCGCCAGAAAAAACCTTCACGGAGCAGGATGTCAAAGCCAATCCCGCAAAGGCAGAGCCGGAAGACAAAAGCCTCAGCAAGCCCAATGAGACACCTGAAGAAAAAAACCGCCTGAAAAAGGATGACGCCCTTCGGCGCTTGGCCCTGGAAAAACTCCGGAACGAAAACAAATTTGCCAAGAAGACAGAAGCCCCATCGGCGGATTCTGCCAAGCTGAAAGATTCTTCAAAGAGCCTTGCCGCCGCCAACACTGGAGCAACTTTTGGGACAGTCAGTGCCTCGGAAGCGAATCGCTACAAGGCCAGGATTCAATCAGCCATCCGTCGCAATTATTCTATTCCGGATACTTTGAAGTTCCGGACGGTCGAACCAGTGATCTTGGCGATTGAACTCAACCAGATGGGGAATTTGGTTTTTTCAAAAGTCGATGAATCATCTGGCGACAAATACTTTGATGAATTGGCCTATCAGGCACTGAAGGCGTCTACGCCGCTGCCACCCCCACCGGAGGGGTTGGTGAATCAAAGGATATTGCTGAAATTTTCTCCGTGAGGATTTGAATATGCGTTTTATTTTTTCAGTTCTGTCAAACATGGCTATTGCGACCTGCCTCTGGCTTTCATCTTCCCAAGTTTGGGCGGTGATCGGCCAGCCTTTGATGGTAAACATCGACAATCCAAAATTTCACAAACTGAACGTCGCGATTCCAGATTTTCTGGTTGATGGATCGGCAGATCGCGAAACTCGTGATGTTGCAAGGCGTGGTGCCGGAGAATTGACACGACTTTTGAACTTTTCTGCCCTGTTCAGTGTCAGGAGCAGCGATGTTTTTGACGACGTCCTGAAATCAAAAAACATCGTCAAGTGGCAGATGGGGCAGCAAAATCTTGATGGAGTCGACCTGCCACAGTGGCGCGCGATTGGAATGGAATCCCTGACGTTGGGTGAGGTTCAGCAAGAACAAGGCACGTGGACCTTCACCATGCGCACGATTGATCTGGGCAAGGGTGAACTTCTCCTTGGCAAACGTTACTCCAAGGTTCCAAAGGCTCAAATCACGGCTGTGATGCGCCGGTACGCGGATCAGATCATGAAGGCATACACGGGCAAACCTGGGATTTTTTCCAGCCGCCTTGCTTTTGTCGGGCGTAGGGCAAAAAATGCTGCGAAGCAGATTTTTATTTCTGATTTTGACGGTTCCAACGTCCAGCAGATTACCAATGAAAACGCCCCTCACCTGAGCCCGGCTTGGAGTCGTGACGGGCGCTATGTGACCTATACGTCATTCCAGGACGGGCCCGCCGAAATTTTCAGTCACGACACGAAGACCGGAAAAAAAATAAAAATGACCAATGGTCCTGGCCTCAGCAGTGGCAGCAACTGGGGACCAAGTGACCGGTTGATTGCGTTTACCGGCGCACACAATGGAAATTCTGAAATTTATGTGATGTCGCCGCGCGGACGCGACCGCAAAAGCCTGATCACCGGCGACGGACTGGACGTGGATCCTACGTTCTCCCCGGATGGGAAGTGGATGGCGTTCGTCTCCGGGCGCTTTGGCAACCCTCATATTTTCCGGGCGTCCCTGGAGTGGAGCGAGGACAAGCTCCGCGTGACGGAAGACAAGCGACTGACTTATGCCGGTTGGTACAATGCAACGCCAGCCTGGTCGCCAGAATCTGAAAAGCTGGCTTTTGCCGGCTACGACAAAGACATCAACCGATTTGACATGTTCATGATGAACCCTGATGGAACCCAGATGGAGCGCCTGACATTGCGTGCGGGTGACAACGAACGGCCAACGTGGGCCCCAAACGGACAGTTGATCATTTTTCAGAGCAGCCGTGGACCAAACCTCGAGGACGTCAAGGGCACCCCTCACCTCTACATCATGAACCGTGATGGCAGCGGTCAGCGACTGCTCGACACGGGGATTTTTGAGGCACAGCAGCCGGCCTGGGGTCCCCAGATCGAAGATTAATACAGTGTGAAAGTAGAGTGAGATTTTTTATTCATGCGTCGTGTCGTGCCACGTGCATTATTTTTCGGAGCTGGCTGGCTCTTTGTCGTGATTGGCGTCATCGGCATTTTTTTGCCATTGTTGCCAACAACTCCGTTTTTACTGCTTGCCGCGTGGTGTTTTTCTAAAAGCAGTGAACGATTTCATAGCTGGTTGCTTGATCATCCCCAACTTGGACCGCCGGTTCGCGATTGGCAAGGCCACGGCGTGATCCGGCCTTCGGCAAAAATTCTTGCCACTGCCATGATGGGGGCCGCGATCTTGTTTCCGATGGTTTTGGTCAAGGTGCCCGTCTGGGCGAAATGGACGACCATGGTCACAACCACTTGCGTGCTGACTTTTATCTGGACGCGGCCGTCACGCCCATCGAATCCAAGGCTTTGATCAGTTCCGGGGTTGTCTTGTAGGTGATCCCGCGGATTCCATGCCGATGTGCTGCATCAATGTTTTCCTGCACGTCATCAATAAAGACGCATTCTTGGGCTGCGCAGCGTGAAACGGATATCGCGTGGTGATAAATTTTTTCGTCTGGCTTGCAGGCGCCTACTTTATACGACAGGACCAGCTCATCAAATAATTTTGGGAATTCGTAGCGGGCTTTGATGTAGTCGAAATGGTCTTCGTTGACGTTCGATAGAAGTACCATCCGGTAGCCAGATTTTTTAATGGATGCCGCAAGGCTTTCCATGTCCGGTTTCGCCCAGAATATGTCGCAGGCAGCATCGATGACCTTGGTGCCATCCAATTTACAGTCAAGTCCGGCTTCAATCTTTTGCAAAAGCGTGGTGCGGGATATTTGTCCAGCCTCGTACTGCATTTCCAGTCCGCTCGCGAAAAGGACTTTGAAGACGTCGTCCGCTGAACGTCCTGCGAGAGCTGCGATTTGCCTGCAGGCCTTTTCGTGGCTAAAGTTGATGAGGACATTGCCCATGTCAAAAATAACGGTGCGGATTGCGCCTGATTTAGATTCAAGTTTGGATTGAGGGGACATGCAGGTAAAACCTCCGGTGACTGATCTAAGATACCGCGCATCGGCCGTGGTGTGCCACCAAGAATGCCTGTTGGGCGTGAAGTTGCGCGATCCGGTTTCGGGGGTCATCCGGGTCTATTTGCCAGGCGGGGGGGTTGAACAGGGCGAGCGTCCTGCGGCTGCAGCCCGGCGCGAGTGCCTTGAAGAGACAGGGTTTCGTGTCACCATCGCGGCAAATAAATCTTCCCCCCACAAAGTTCTGCGTTATCCGTTTCCTTGGGCCGGACGGATTGTGGATTGCACCACGGAATTTTTTTGCGGCACGCTCAAAGATGCCTCCCGCCTGCCCGATCCCATCGTCGACGATCCAGAACTAAATTTGGGCGCAGTTTGGATCCCATTTACCGATGTGCGAGATGTTTTTGGTTACCATCAAGGGATCCTTGATGTGATTTTTCAGCTCGTCGATCCGAATGTGTTGCCCCCCGCAAAATCTGTCTTGTGTGCCTTCTCTGCTTTCAAGGGAACCATGTCGGCACTCGAGGCGTGTGCAGCGGCTGCGGATTCTGGTCGGGACGCAGGTTGGACTGTTGAGGAACTGCCCCTCGCCGATGGCGGACGCGGCTCGTTGGATTTGTGGATCATTGGCATGAACCGCAGGGTTTCTCCTGTCCGCATCATGGACGTTCAGACGCTGGATCCTTTAGGGCGCCCCACCGTAGCGCGGGTTGGGATCAGCGACCGTGGCAGTGAAGTCTTTATCGAGTCGGCAGATTGTCTTGGGGCACACCTGGTTGGTCCGCCGAATCCAGCGACAGCCATGGCTTCTTCAAGTCGGGGGCTCGGGCTTTTGCTGCGTGACCTTTCGCGGCGGTTGCCGGAAGCGTCAGTCATCCATGTTGGCCTCGGTGATTCTTCGGTTAGTGATTGTGGGCTGGGAATGTTGCTGGCCTTTGGTTTCAAAATCCTCGTTCGCTGTGAGGATAAAATCGAGTTGATGGATGAAGCTTCCTTCAACTCCGCACTTCTTGAAAACATTGTCGATATCCAGCCTCCATTGGCGGGTACAGAGGCGTACCAGGATTTTGTCGCGTTAAAAAAATTCAAGTGGAAGGTTTTGTGTGACGTGAGCCATTCCCTTTCGGGTGCCGGTAAAGGGATGCTTGGCGCAGCGAAGGTTTTTGCACGACAGAAGGGCGCGCTTCCTGTCCAAGTCGTTGCATTGGACAGGGGATTCAAGAAGGTGGCGAAAATTTTTGACGAACTTGGTTGTGCTGCAGGCCCTTGGGGCAAAGTCACGCACGGTGGTGCGAGTGGCGGTGTGGCTGCGGCGTTGGGGTGTCTGTTTGATGCCCATCTCGTGAGCGGTGCAGAGTGGCTGCTGGAGGCCGCTGGATTTAATGAGATGCTTGCAGCGCATCGCCTTGTTTTGACGGGCGAGGGTTCATCCGATGCACAGTCGGTGGCAGGGAAGGCAGCCTTTGCCTGCGCTCAGCGCGCGATGCTTGCAGGTGTGAGGACGGAGATTATTTCAGGCCGCGTGAACCTGCGCGGTTGGCCGGCTTGGATGAAACAGTTTTTGGGGGGTGCCATGGAATCCGGCCGCGAGCCAGATCCCGTAGCGGCCTTGGCGGCCGCTGTGTCAACCAGGATCAATTTAAGGCAATGAAAACTAACAAGTGGCTTTTTCTCAGGCGCCAAAATCGTAGTACGTGACGGCAACGCGCTTGAGATCGCGACTGACCATGAGAGACACCATCACATCGACGCTGTAGAAGTCGTCGGTGATGCTGACTTCAGTGTAATCCTGTCCCAGCCATGATTCCGGTGCGTTGGCGATCGTCAGGGTGTCTTTCGACAATTGATTGTAATTGGAATCCTCAGGGTCAAGGGTCGTGACGAGTGACTTGGCAAATGCGCTGTAGCGTTTGTAGCAATGCTTTTTCAAAAGATACTTTGCGCAGCTGTTGATTCCGTCTGCTGGGAGGCCTTCTCGGGTGCTGCACCAGTATTTCAGGGACACCTCCCGCGTTGGCTCCAATTTGGCGATGAGTCCGCGAATCACATCAAGTTTGCTGCGCGCATTTTCGACCGAATAAAATTCAACGCGGGAAACGCCCATGTAATCCATTTCTTCGCGAGTCACGGCGTAAACGCGGGCACGGGCCTCTTCGACATTCGCTGGAACCGGGGCGGCAGTGAACTCTGCGCCGGCATCGGCGCGGGCAGACTGGGTTCCTGTCAGGGCACTGGCGATTGGGAAAAGAATGATGAAGGCTGTGCGAAGCAGGAGGGCGATCGTAAAACGTGGCATGCCTGAATCCTTAAGTGGAACCTTTTATAAAACCGTTGCACCGGTTAACGAGCCTGCAACCTCTTGGTGGGCAAGCCTTTCAAAGATACCCATACAATCAAGCAGGCGATCAGCGCAAGGGTTCCTCCGGTGCAAAAAGCCACGGCGACCCCGTATGTCTGAAAAAGCCAACCAAAAAGAAGACTTGCGGGCAAGGCAGCCATTCCAGTCACGAAATAAAAAAGGCCGAATGCCGTACCCCGTAGTTCGATGGGAGCCAGGCTGGCCACCAAGGCCCGCTCGGCTGGCTCGGCAAAACCGAAGTGAAGCCCGTAAAGCAAAAACAAGGTGATGATGGCGCCATGATCCGTGGCCAGGCCGTAGCCTGCAAAAATAACGGCATACCAAACCCATCCAAAGACCATCATGCGACTGGCCCCCAACCGGTCACTCATTGGACCGCCAACCCACGTGGCGCCAACTTTGATCACGTGCAACCCTGCCCAAGCCAATGCTGAGTGGCCAGAGGAAATGCCAGCGTCATTCAAACGCAAGATCAGAAAGGCGTCGCTGGAATTTCCCAGAGTAAAAACAAAAATAGCGACAAGCAGGATTTTTAGTTCCCGGGGCAAGCGAGACCAGTCGGTTCGCAGGCTTCCAAAGCTGAGCGCCTTTCCATTTGCAAGCTGGGCGGCCTTGCGAGGCACCTCATGGACGAAAAAAAACAGAACGACGAGAGAAACGATGGCGGGAATTGCCGCGATTAGAAAAATGTCGCGGTAGCCAAGGCCGAGGGTCAACAAACAAAAACTTGCTGAAAGAGGCCCAATGACAGCACCCGTATGGTCTAAAGCCCGGTGAACCCCGTATGCCGCCCCACGATTTTCTGGTGCGGTGGAATCAGCCAGCAAAGCATCTCGTGGCGCTGATCGAATGCCCTTGCCAACGCGGTCGGTAAACCTCACGGCAAGCACAAAGGGCCATGTCTGGGCAAAGGCAACCAGAGGACGCACGATGGCCGCGATGCCGTATCCAACGATCACAAGGGGCTTGCGCCGTGGCATGCGATCGGCAAAGGAACCCGACGCAATTTTGAGCAAGGCTGAGGTCGATTCTGCAACGCCTTCGATGAGCCCCAGGGCTGCTGGGGTTGCGCCGAGAACTTGCGTTAAAAACGCGGGGAGAAGCGGGTAAATCATTTCCGATGATGCATCGGTCAGCATGCTGACGATGCCAAGAGCGACGACAATCGTTGGAATTTTTGAGGGAATTTTTGGTGGGATTTTCGCGTTTTTCATCCCGAATGTTGTGGCACCAAGGGGCCATCACCCAAGGGTAACGCCGCGTGAATGCTGGCGGCCAGGGCATTCCATGGCAGTTTGCTTTCGCCGTCGCTGCTGCGCGCAGCAGGCATGCCTTCATCGCTGCGAATCCGGATTTCCTTGCGCAAGGGAATGCGGGCGAGAAGTTTCAGTTCCCGTGATTTTAGAAAGTCTTGAAAGGCATCGTGGCCGAAGATGTGTTCTTCGTGACCACAGCCCGGACAGGTAAACCAGGCCATGTTTTCCACGGCGCCCAAAACCGGAACCGCCAGTTTTTCAAACATCGAGAGTGCTTTGTGTGCATCGACCAGAGCCACATCTTGCGGAGTTGTGACGATGACAGCCCCCGCAACCGGCAGTCTTTCTGCGAAGGTCATTTGCACATCTCCTGTGCCCGGCGGCATGTCGACAATGAGGTAGTCCAACTCGCCCCAATCAACGTCGTAAAAAAATTGTTCAAGGGCCTTTGAAACCATCGGTCCTCGCCAAATGACCGGCTGAGCCGGATCGGTCAGAAATCCAAAGGAAACGACCTTTACGCCGTGGCCTTCCAGGGGAATCAGTTTGCTTCCCGAGGTCACCGGCATACTGCCGTTTAAACCTAGCAGGATTTGGGCCGAGGGCCCGTAAACGTCCGCATCAAGCAGGCCAACCCGGTGGTCCTTGGCGAGGGCCACGGCGAGATTTGCGCTGACGGTGCTTTTCCCAACGCCGCCTTTGCCCGAGGCGACCAGCACGATGTGCTTCACTCCCGGAATCGGCCGGCGCGCAAAGCGCACCCCAAAGGGACCTGATTTCGGTTTCGTAGATGCACTGACGGGGCGGTTGATCTCAGGCGTATTGCCAGAACGTCGGAAATAAATGACCGGTTGCAGATCGAGGGGAATCCGACCTTGAGCCCGGGCCTTGTCCAGAGCCGTCAGGACTAGCCGTTCGATAGCCATTTTTTCATTAAGATCGAGACCTTGCGAGTCAAAGATCGCGCGAACACCGTCCATGCCGTTAAAGCACGTTTGGGGGCGTCCGGCAGCAGCAAGGGCTTCCTTGATGATGGGAGTCAGTTTTTGTTCCAAAGGCAGCTGTTCCCCAGAGTCTGGATTCCGCCGGAATTCCGCGGAGTCCGTCGGAGTTATCAGGACTTTCAGCGCGCTGCAAGAGCCCGGCGCTCTTTCCACCAACCGGCCGCAACCTGATGGAGGCGATCAAAGTTGCCACCGACGGGGGTTAAAACAGCATCAGCTGATGCTCCCAGGTTTGGGGATAATCCCGTGATCACGCGGCGCAGGGCATCGGATTCCATATTTTCGAGGGTCATGACCAGATACAAACTCTGCCGGTAAATCGAACCAGCTGCTGCGGCGCTAAAAGTCATGTATGACGCGCCAAAATCGGCAGCCAGAGAAAACGGCGCAGGTTTTATCGGAAATGGAAATGCGCCCCCTGAAGGCATCTCGCCGATCCTTTGGGCCAAGCCTTCCTCAAGCCATGGGGGCAGAGTCCGTCCGCCGGTCATGCTTGAATTCAGGGCATGGACCAGTTCGTGGCGTAGCACCTGAGCGATAATTCCGGGCCCGCCGCCAGCCCGGCTGCGGATTGGAATCCGCATGCGTCCGTCAAAAATACCCTCGGCCCAGTCGGGAACACCGCCGAGAACCCAGGAAAATTTTTCCGTTGGATAGAGGATGACCTCGAGGGGTGTCGCAGGTTCCTTGTAGCCATATTTTTCAACAAACTCATCCAGGCTTCCCTCTAAAACTTGGGCGGCTTCTGCGGCAAGTGCCTCGTGTTCGCCTGTCCGATACGAGATGGTGAAATGGGGCGTGCGCTGGACCTGTTGCAAATCCCCTTCGCCCGCACGGCGACGCATCACTTCCAGACGCTTTGCAACTTCCCCGGACGGCGATCCCTCTTCAAGCGTCTGCACGGCCTCTGAAAAACGGCCATCGCTCTCGTACAAATCGGCCAGGAGGATGCGCGACTCCTGGTCTCCCGCATTGGCCTTAAGGGCTTCGTGCAGATTCTCTTCGGCGCCTCCAGGTTGGCCGGATTTCTTCAAACAAAATCCCAGGCCGCGACGGATGTCGGCCTGCATGGGGCCAGGAGCATTCAATTCTTTTGCCATCGAGGCGGCGCGGCGCAGGGATTCAATTGCCTTTTCACAATCACCTGTTGCGATGGCAGCCCAGCCATCGCTCGCCAGGACAACCGGCAGTTGAAATCCAAGCCAGCTTCTAAATGCCGGTGAGATCGCCGGATTCCCTAGTTGTTGTTCGATCAGGGTCAAGGCCTTGCCATAGGCAGCAGTGGTGAAGAGGACCCGAATTTGCTGCGCCGTTTCGAGTTCTCGTGGGTCAGAAAATCCAAAAGCCTGCGCAAGGTTTGAAGTGTCTGAGTTCGCCGTTGATGCGGGGATTGCAAGTGATTCAGATTTTAAGGGCTGATTCAGGGTTGCCGCGGATTCTTGGCTAGAAATTTTCTGGTTTTGGATGCTGCTAAAGATTGCGGTTCCGCCAGCAGCGGCAAGGAGCGCTCCGCTGGCAACCATCATGACCTTATAAAAGTTCATTCATTTTTCCGGAATCATGCAGCGCCTTGAGGTCCGTGAAACCTCCAACAAAATGGTCACCGATGAAGATGATGGGTACGGTGCGCCAGCCGTTGTTTTCTGAGCTGAGCTTTGAGCGCAGTTCCGGATCATCCTCGAGATTGATCTCGGTGAAGGGGAGGCCCAGGCTGGTCAGAAATTTTTTGGCATTCACGCAGTAAGGGCAGAAATTGGTCGTGTATACCCGGATCACTTTTTTGTGCGACAGTTTATCGGATGGCATGAAGTTGACTCCGGAACAGGGGTAGATGGTTTGAATCCTAAATGCGACTCGGTCGCAAGGCTCTGGCCATTTCGCGGTTCGCATCCTTGGCTTTGTCACTTTGGCGCTTGTCGTGGGCTTTTTTTCCCTTGGCCATGGCGATCTCGACTTTCACGAATCCGTTCTTTATGTAGACTTTGGTGGGAACGACGGTCAGGCCCTTGGTTTCCGTCTGCTGGGCGATCTTGTTGATTTCAGCCCGTGATAGCAGTAACTTGCGTGGCTGTTTTTCCTCGTGGTTCATGACATTGCCGTGGCTGTAGTGGCTGATCTGGACTTCGTGCAAGATGGCTTCGCCCTTGTGGTCGACTTCGACCCAGCCGTCGGCGATATTGACCCGGCCGGCACGGATCGATTTGACCTCGGTGCCCTTCAGGACAATTCCTGCCTCATACTTGGCCCCCAGCTCGTACTCGTGGCTGGCCTTGCGGTTGGTGACAATGATTTTGATACCTTGAACGACCATAGTGGTGGTAGAGCGTAGCCGAGTCATGGAAACCCGGCAACTGACAAGCATGCAACCCATACTGGAACATTTTCGCAGCCTAGGTCCCACCGTTGAAAATGAGGGCCCAGGGGACCGGCTCGACCTTTTTGTGGCTCGAAAATATCCGTTCCTGACCCGGCGAGGATGGCAACTCCGGATATTTTCCGGTTGCTTGAGGGTCAACGGGATCCTTGTTTCGCCCGCTTACCGGTTGGAACGGGGCGACGTGCTTACCTTTTTTCATCCACCGGCGGTGGAGCCCGAAGTTGATCGCGGCATTTTTGAGGTCTGGCGGGAGGGTGAGGTGATGGCGGTCTTCAAGCCAGGCAACCTGCCCATGCATGAAAACGGTCCCTACCGGTTTAATACTTTCACTCATCTGGTTTGGGAGGCTTTCGGCCGTGAGTGGTCTGCTGTGCATCGTTTGGACCGAGAAACCAGTGGAATCGTCCTTTGTGCTGCGACCCCTGACGCGCGCAAGCGCCTTTCCGCCGATTGGGCTGCGCGCAAGGTTCACAAGGAATACCTGGCGATTGTGAATGGTTTACCCGATCACGATTCGTGGACTGAAAGCGGTCCGATTGGGGACTTGAAGGAATCACAGATTCGCATCAAAAAGTGGGTGGTCCCCGAAGGGCTCGATGCCGAGACGGGTTTTGAAACTTTGGGACGCGGTGTTTCCCATAGCCTGCTGCGTGCGACTCCGAAAACCGGACGCACAAACCAGATTCGCATTCATGCCGCGTTCGCCGGGCACCACCTTGTGGGCGACAAACTTTACCATCCGGATGAACATGTTTTTCTTGAGTACTTCGAGAATGGCAACACAGGGAATGTGCAACAGCGTTGCGGATTTCACCGGTTGTGTTTGCATGCTGGAAAATTACGATTCACCCACCCGCAATCAAAAACAACGGTCGATGTGGAAGTCCCAATCCCCCAGGACATGGCGGACCTTTGGGCCAAATGCGCGGTCAAGGCACGCTGAGTGTGACCTCTTTTGTTGTGCCTTTAGACAAGTCGACGATCATGATTTTATCGGCGACAGATTGCGCGCCGTTCATGTGCACGAGCACGATGGTTTTCGTGTTTGGTGAAATGCCCACATCTCCGAAATAGTCTACGCCTTTGGTAGAGAATTCGCGGATCACACGGCCTTCGCCATAATCCACCAGAAAAACTTTCTGCCAGCGCCGGCGGACATCGTCGGTTCGTCCCTGCACCAGTGCGATCTTGCGGTCAAAGTTTGGCCAGACATGGGCTTGTGTCACGCTGTTGGCAACAGGAAGTTTGAAGTTGAATTCACCGTCTTTTGTGACGCCGGTCCACGAACGTATTTCGTGGATGGTGATGCTGTTTTTCGGTCCTGAAATTTGCAGCGCGGCAAAACGGCCCATGTGCTGCAAAATCTGAAAGCCTTCTTTCACTTTGATCATCCGGCGGCTGGCGTTTGCGGACGATGAGATTGTAGTGAGGGTTCTTTTCTTTTCGTTCCATTGCGTGGACTTCCCGGCCAGAGGATCCACGTGAATGGCATGGCTGCCTGGTTCAACTTTGCTGAGGGCGCGCGATTGCATCGTGTTCGTGTCAAGCTGCAAGAGGCTTCGCGTGAGCGGCTCAAACAGGACGGGAATGCGATTGAACGGAACGATTCCGAAAAAACCTTTCCGGCGAACCGGGCCTGATGCGTTGGACACCCCTGAAACCAATTCCATTTCCCCGCGCGCACAGTTCGCAAATGCAGGTTCAGAAACGACTGCCGCCATTCCGGAAGAAAATCCCATGGGGTCGATGGTGACCATCAAGTCTGCCGCAAGAGTGTTGCGCAGGCCAAATTGGGGGACGGCAGATGCAGAGGCTAGTTGGATCTCGTAGGCGATCAGTTTTCGCTCAGGGGCCAGGCCACGATGCTCCGGATTGTCTCCGCCAAGGGTTCTGGACACGGGCAAGATGGCGTAGGCCCTTGTGCCATCCAATGAAAAAATCAACTTGCGGCCGAATGGAAGGTGAAAGTCATTGGTGCAGGTGCGTTGGAAATCAGCGGCTTCTGTCTTTGCCAATTTTTCCAGATCTTCTTTTGGCACTGGAGCCGGACTTGCTGCGGAGGGCACAGGCGATCCCGCGGGTTCCTTTGCGATCGCGATTGCGGCGACGGCAGCAACCCCCGTACAGATGGTCGCAGCAACAAGGCATGATTTTGTGGCAGATGATCTCATGCCGGGAGTTCCTCTGATGTTATGGTTTTCATAATCCTGCATAGCTCTGCCGGCCGTGGGCCTTCGGCGTCGGGCGTTCCAGGTCTGACATACTTTGGAAAAAGTATCCTGCCGCCGACAGGTGCAGTGATTTCCTGGTCGTTGTGGCGGGCGACAAGGGTCCCGGCCACCAATGTCTGGAAGTTCTCAAATCCAGGCATTAAAGTGACGTCGCCAATCTTGGGATAAGGAATCATGCCGTTCCAGGTATAGATGGAACCAGTGAATTCCTTCGGGACCCTTAAAGCACTCAACTGCTGCACGTCAGCAGATCCAGTTGCGTGCAGGGCGTGCAGGGTGCTGGAAAATCCGACTTCGACTTGTTCCGGGTCAAAGCCACATTGCCCCAGTTCGATGGTGATGCCGGTGCCGCCCTTCGCATTTACGTATTCATCCGAACACATGCCATCTTGAGAAAAAGATCCGCCCCAGTGAGTAACAATGGGCAATTCTTTTGAAATCATCCGCGCAAAATCAAAAGACCTTCGCGCCCACGGAAATATAAAAAATGGTGTCCGCGAGGGTTCCCTGGTTTGATGGATGTCAAGCAGGTAGCGGCTTTGCCGGAGAAGTTGTTGCAATTGGCGCGCGCGCTGACCTTCGCGTGATTCAGAAAGACTACCCATGCCAAAGCTACGGTTCAAGTCACGGTCCAGGAAACGCCGGCCTTCACGTGCGGCCTCGATATTACCAAGGGCGATGCCGATCGTGGATTTTAATTTGATTTCGCCGGTCAGGATTTGGTCCAGGATCTTTGTCACCACTGGCAGGCCGCCGACTTCGTTGCCATGGATGATCGCCGTGATCGACAAATTGATGGTGCCGCCGGGTGCCGTTGCATTTTGAACACTCGCCATGTCAGGGCCGATACAAATCGCGTCAGGAGAAATCTCTGCGGAAGCAAATCGTTTGCGCGCGGATCTGACCGCCTTGCGAAAGTGTTCGATGTGCTGGTCGATTTGCTGACCTGTTGATTGGCTTGGGGATTGCACGAAAAAAAGCTCCGTTCTGTCTGCGATATCTGGCATGATTCGAAAAGACATCCTGCGCGCGTGCCGTCTAGGCTATTTTGTCACAAAACGCTTCCCTTGGGGGCCTTGTCGTGAACCATTTATTTTCTCCAGCTTCGCACCACGTGTTTTTCTGCTTTCGGGCTTTTCGTCTTGCCTTGGCAGGATCATTTGCGGTGTTGGTGGTTGCTTGTGGTAATTCCGGGTGTGCAATCCGTGCAAAAGCCCATCAAAGCGCTGCCCCGAACCCACGATCCATCCTGGCGCCAAGGGTCAAAGCCGATTGGCAAAAGACTTTTATCGAACAGGCCAAGGAACTCAAGGCGGTCGAGGCCTGGGGGCTTTTTTCGACAGGGGGTTGGGCCGATGATGGTCAGACGATGATTTTCGTTCTCATGGATGGGTCAGCCAAAGTGGTTGCGGTTCTCCCGGGAGGCCGCGGAGCGGAGACGCTAAAGCCGGTTTCGGCAGCAGATGTCGTCCTTCTTCGAAAGGACATGGCGGGCTTTGACGGGCTTGAAGATCATGTCGAGGCTGGTTTTGACGCAATCCAGTATGAGGCGGTGCACCTCGTTCCGGTGGAAAGCGAGACCCGGTTGGACGTGAAGACGAGGATCATGATGGTGCGTGCAACGCAAAAAACGGCACCCCAACATTTTGCCTTTTTACACACTTTAAAAGCGATCCGCCAAGCGAGGGCAGATCAATGAGGCTAGGTGTTTGTACAGGGGGCGGTGATTGCGCCGGCCTCAACGCGATCCTGCGCAGCCTCGTGTTGACGGCTCGTACCCGTGGTGACACCGAAATTGTGGGGATTGTCGAAGGAATCAATGGCCTGGCTTTCAATCCTCCACGGCAGCAGGTCCTTTTCTCGCCCAATGGCGGCGGCCTGGATGAGTTTACGTTGGATAGCCTGCTGACCATGGGTGGCACCTATTTGATGACTTCCAACGCGGGAAATCCTTTTCGCGAGGCCAAGGCGGGCGCAGCATACAAAGCAGATGTGATCCGCGGTTATAAGGCTCTGGGTCTGGATGGCCTGATTGTCATCGGCGGTGACGGAACCCACTGCATCGCAGCTGAACTGGCCAGTGGTGGCATCAAATTAATCGGGATTCCCAAAACCATCGACAACGATTACGTCGACTCGGAGTTGGCCGTTGGATTCACTTCAGCCGTCAGTGTGGCAGCGGAAGCGATTTTGCGGGTCAACACTTCCGGTACTTCCCACGGGCGGGTCATGGTGGTTGAAGTTATGGGGCGTCATGCTGGCTACATTGCCCTGAATGCTGGCATTGCAGCCGGTGCAGATGCCATTTTGATCCCTGAGCGTCCATTCTCCCGGGATCGCCTTGCCAAGCACCTCAAGGACAAGGTCCTGAGCCGAAAAAAACACGCGCTTGTGGTCTGTGCGGAGGGGGCTCATGCCGAGGGAGAGGAATTGCAGTACCGTTCCTCAGCAAGCGGCAGCCGTCACCTCGGAGGGGTTGGTGATTCGGTTGCAAGTTTTCTTCACGATGCTCTCGATCGTGAGACGCGGTGTACATCTTTGGGACATACCCAACGAGGAAGCCAAGCGGACCCTGTGGACCGGATTCTGGCCGCAAGGTTTGCCACGCGCGCCATCCGACTTGCCCACGAGAACCGTTTTGGTTCGATGGTTGTCTTGAGAAAAGGTCAGGTTGAAGTGGCCAGCTACCCGAAAGCCCGAAGTCGGGGTGGAGCGGCTGCAAGGTGCCTTACTTCCTCGGACCCAACGATCGTTGCAGCCGAGGATATGGGCATCTATTGCGGGGAAGTCCCCTGATTCTTTAGTCTTTTTTAAGACGGCGGCCGTGCGGGCTCTTTGCTTTCCGACGTTTCACGCGGGCCTTCAGGGCGGCGCGTTTGCGGGCGGTCTTGTTGCGATTGCGGGGCGGACGGTTCTTACGCATCGGATACTCCATCAAAGCTCAAAAAAACGGGCTCGTGTCTAACAAGCTCCGGGGTCTTTACACCATGCTCTGGACTTGTTGCCAGTGGAATTTACAGTTTCATGCCCAAGCTTAAGAAAACATTATTGAAAGGACCAAAAGTCTGGGCAAACAGCTGCATCGTGGTCTTTTCGTTTTTGGTTTCAGTCGCACTTGTGACGGTCGTTGTTTTTTCAATCGCAAAAAGCGGGGATTCGTAGAACGCCGATTCCAGTTCAAAAAACAGGGTGTCATCCAGTGCCATGCGAAGTCCCAGACCGGAGCTGTGGAACAGACCACTGACAGCGGTTTCCGTGTATCCTGCCGCGTTGAAGGTGGCTTCTGAGTCAGATTTGAAGGAACCGCCAGCAAAGGCAAAAGGCACGGCGCTTTGGCTAAAAGGGCTGAAATAATAACGGACCCCGCCGCCAAGGACCAGGTCCACACTGTTGTCCGGGGCTTTGCCGCTTTTTCCTGATGAGTAGCTGTTGATCCCCAACCCGCCAGTGGCGAACCAGCTCATCGTCTGGCTGAGGGTGTCGTGGTAGCGACCCGTGGCGCCGAAGGAGGATTTGGTTCCGGAATCAACCCCGTCTGCCTTCGTTTTTTGGGTGCTGAACAGCAATGTCCCCAGAGTTGCCTCCGTGGCAAAGGCGGATCCGCTGGCAAAGCAGAGGAGGCCCAAAGACATTGCCACGCGGCTCAACAGGCTGCAGGACGTTGTGCCGAAAAAGCTGACGGATGGTTTGCGAATGGACATCGTATTCCCCTCAAAATGGCTTGGACTTTCGAGGGATACTACAGGCTAACTGATGGACTTGTCACGACAAAGAATGAGAAGCCGGAGACTTGCTCCTGGCACTTGGCGGTGACTTTCGCCGTAAAAGTTCCAATGGAATCGTACGCGTTTTCCGGAACGACAAAGGTGTCTTCTGTGCCGGCCAACGCAGCAGAACTGTAGACCGGTTTGCTGTTGGCATCAAAAATCGTGACAGACCATTTGTAGTCCGTGATGGTCCCAAATGGATTGCCAACCCGGTTGATCGTGCGGGTGACAGAGTCCCATACGGGCGTGCTCATGGCGCTTAAATTCAAGGGCGGTGCGGTCACTGGATACTTGGCTCCGGCAAGCGGTTGGGTGCCCGGAGATGTTTCTGCGTCAGTCCTGCGCGGTTCAAACAGGACCACTTCGAAGCTTTTTAATCGCGCCGCACTGCCAAGCGTGATGCGGCGACCAAAAATCCGGTCGCCCGCAAGGCTGTCGTCGCTGGCCCCATCGTCAAGCAGCGTTTGATCCCATGCGACCGTACTCCCGCCGGAGGTCGTTGTGGCGCCGTTAATGATA
>CANJZQ010000025.1 GCA_947479535.1 Oligoflexales bacterium
AAGACAGGATCCTTCGCTGACGCTCAGGATGACGGATTAAGACAGGATCCTTCGCTGACGCTCAGGATGACGGATTAAGACAGGATCCTTCGCTGACGCTCAGGATGACGGATTAAGACAGGATCCTTCGCTGACGCTCAGGATTACGAAACGAAACCCCGCCACTCGAAAGTGACGGGGTCTGATCGTGATAAATCACACGATAAATCCTTCGAACTTTTAAACTAGTGGTGGTGGCCACCAGCACCGTGAGCATGACCATGCTCGAGTTCGTCTTTGGTCGCAGGGCGCATTTCTGCGATCTCGACTTTGAAAACGAGATCCTTGCCAGCCAATGGATGGTTCGCATCAAGGGTCACATGGCTTTCAGTCACCGATGTCACCACCATGATTGGATCATCCTGATCAGGGCCGCCGCGGAACATGTCGCCGATTTTAACTTCGGAGGTCGGCAACTGATCGACCGGAACATTGGCAACGAGGGTTTCATCACGGTCGCCGTAGGCGTCTTCGGCCTTCACGTGAACTTCACGTTTGTCGCCCTTTGACATGGTCAGGAGAACGCTCTCCAGACCAGGAATGATTTGACCTGAACCTTCCAAAAACGCGAGCGGCTCGCCGGCTTCAGACTGGTCGATCATTTCGCCCTTCATGTCGTGAAGAACGTAGTGGAACTCTATAACGCGCGGGTTGCTGGACATGTGGGCCTCTTTTCTGTCTTGAGGGCTCAAAGAGCCATTCTGAAACGGTGGCTTATCACCCAGAAGTCCAAAAAAACAACCCTAAAGGAAGGCCTCAATGCAGTGAAGAAATCACGCCCGACGCGTCGGCCGTTTGCTGCTGCCACCGCATCAGGCGCTGAAGGGCCATCTCATCATTGTCAGGGCGGACCGAACCGGTCGCCCGGGCCAGGCACAGATAGAGCACAAGACCCCTGAGATGCTGGGGAGTTAGAGTGTATTCGATGACACGCCAGTAGCGCTGCAAATCAACCATTTCCACACCGGATCCAAGGGGCGAATCCATCAAAGCGGCACGGTAATCCGCCGACGACACCCGCATCTTGGCCTGGGCAAATTCGGCACTTTCTTTGATGGCATTCATGAAAGGGCGCAGGCCGGCAGCCTCAACGGCATCTGTGTTCGATCCAAGCTGCCAAACGGCAAAAACAAAGGGCAGGCCCGTGATCCGGTTCCAAACCTCTCCAAGGTCCAAAATTTGAGGAAATTCGGACCGGCGCTTCAGGGCTTCATCCCCAATCAAAAGTTCAACGGAATCGCTTTCACCGGACGGCGGAACGCTTTCGCCGGTCCGGGGCTCCATCCCGCGCGCATCGGGTCCAAACAGCAACCTGTGCAGAGTTTTTGTCATGGCCGCACTGGCGGCTGAAACCGGTGTCAGTTTGATCTGTCCAGATGCATTAACCAGACCCGGAGTGGCTTTTTCACTGACGGCAGCAAAAAGATCACGGGCAATCTGGCGGGGATCAAAAGGCCGCAGAGCCGTGACGCGGGCGTAGGTTTCCTTCAGTTCGGCAATGCGTTCCTGCCAAACATCAAACGTACGATTCTGCGCGGCAGGAAAGCCCAGATACACACTCATCACGGGTCCTGTGGAGGCAACACCCACCGGCAGCGCAAAGTTGAGTTGATTGTGTTTGAGCAAGCATATGCTGGAGGCAGGCGCCATCTGTATGCTGCCCTCAACCAGCCAGCGGTTCACCTGGGAAGGATGACCGTCGCGAAATTCGACTCGTCCGGCAAGGGCCTTGCGCAACTCCAACCGCAAAGGCCAAAGGTTCCAATAATTGATCCATCCAAAACTTGCGCTTGGTGCAGGGTTGACAGCCATTCAGCGGCCCGCCTTCGCGTTTGGACTTTCGGCAATGACGCGGAATGCCCTGCGTGCCGCATCCAGAGTCGCATCGATGTCAGACTCTGAGTGGGCCAGCGAAAGAAACCCAGCCTCAAACGCAGACGGAGCCAGGTAGATTCCGTCATCGAGCATCAATTGAAAGAATTTTTTAAAGTTGTCCAGATTTGCGCGCTTTGCGTCTTCAAAGTTACGGACGGAATCTTTCGCAAAGAAAAATCCAAACATTCCGCCTTCAAAATCGACCGTGAATGGAATTCCAAATCCTTCGGCGGCAGACTTCAATCCGCTGACAAGCCGCTCACTGCGTGCAGCAAGGATTTCGTATGCACCCGGACGCGAAAGGATTTCCAAGGTTTTAATCCCGCTGGCAACCGCAACGGGATTTCCTGAAAGGGTCCCCGCCTGGTAAACGGGCCCCGAAGGCGCCACCATGCTCATGATATCGCGGCGTCCGCCGTAAGCCCCCACAGGCATTCCACCGCCGATGACTTTACCCAGGACCGTCATGTCGGGTTTGATCCCGCACAGGCTTTGATATCCACCGTGGGCCACCCGGAAACCGGTCATCACTTCATCAAAGATCAAAAGGGTGCCGTGTTCTTCACAACGACCCTTCAGGACATCATAGTATCCGGACAAAGGCCGGATGAACCCGGCGTTGCCAATAATCGGCTCCACAATCACAGCGGCAATGTCGCGCCGGTTCGCTGAAAAAATTTCCCTCAACTGATCCACGTCGTTGAAGTGAGCGGTCAGCGTATGCTGGGCCGTGGATTCTGGAACACCGGGACTACCCGAAAGGCCGAGGGTCGCAGCTCCAGATCCCGCCTTCACGAGCAACATATCCGCGTGCCCGTGATAGCAGCCCTCAAACTTTAAAATCTTGGTCCGGCCCGTAAAAGCACGCGCAACGCGCAGGGCGGACATGCAAGCCTCAGTTCCACTGGAAACCAGACGCACCATCTCGATGGCTGGCATGGCCTTGATGATTTTGTGGGCAAGGATACTTTCCCGCGCCGTTGGCGTGCCAAACGACAACCCGTCTGCAGCGGCCTCATTAATTGCGGCAAGGACTTCCGGGTGGGCATGTCCGACGATGGCCGGGCCCCAGCTCGTGATGTAATCGATGTAGCGGTTGCCGTCCTCATCCCACAGGTAGGCACCATTGGCCCGTTTCATGAATACCGGCGTCCCGCCGACGGATGCGAAAGCGCGAACGGGCGAATTGACGCCCCCAGGCATCAGGCCAACGGCTTCTTCAAACAAGGCTTTGGAGCGGGGACGCAAATTATTTCGTGATAGGTAATCGTGGGACATGCCAGGTTCAGCGCCACCGTCATGGGGCCCGAAATAGGGCCAAGGACTGGTCTCATATCAGAAATTTAAGGCCTGTCCGATGGAATTGTGCACCCCCTCCCCCCACAGAAAACCCGGGGACATGGGGCCCTTATTACGCACCACCTCCTTGACATCCTCCATTTGGAACACATGTTGAGTGTAGAGCCCTGCCGGCCCCGTTTTCAATGTTCCACCACGCGGCATCGCGGAAGGATTCGACATGGATATCAACAAGCTGACCCAGAAATCCCAGGAGGCCCTGCAAGAAGCCCAAAAGATGGCCATCGAGTTCGGCCACAACGAGGTTGATGTCGATCACCTCCTGATCAGCCTGCTCCGCCAAAGTGGCGGCCTGATTCCGAAACTCGTGACCAGCGCGGGTGCGAACACCGAGGCCCTCATCAACCGCCTTGAAACCGGACTCGGCAAAAAACCGCGGACGTCTGGATCGGGTTATGACCCCACCAAGATTTTTTTGAGTGGTCGGTTGTCGCGTCTTTTTGTCTCGGCAGAAAAGGAAGCCCAACGCCTCAAGGACGAATATGTTTCGGTGGAACACTTGTTTATCGAGTCGATCAAACTCGACGATAAATCGGACGCAAGCAAGGCGTTGAAGGATCTCGGGCCGAAGCTCGCCGATTTCATGAAAGCCCTGACCGCCCTGCGCGGAAACCAGCGTGTTCAAAGCAACACGCCCGAAGACACTTACGAGGCTCTCGAAAAATATGGCCGGGACCTGGTCAAGGCAGCCAGAGACAACAAACTTGATCCCGTCATCGGGCGAGACGAGGAAATCCGTCGCGTCATCCGCATCCTGAGCCGAAAAACCAAAAACAATCCGGTCCTCATTGGCGAGCCAGGAGTCGGAAAAACGGCGATCGCCGAAGGCCTGGCCCACCGCATCGTCCGCGGCGACGTCCCCGAAGGACTCAAGGACCGGTCACTGTTCGCCCTTGATATGGGTTCGCTCATCGCCGGCGCTAAATTTCGCGGAGAGTTTGAAGAGCGCCTCAAGGCCGTTCTGAATGAAATCAAAAAGAGCGAAGGCCGCATCATCCTGTTCATCGACGAATTGCACACGATTGTCGGCGCAGGAAAAGCCGAAGGTGCCATGGATGCGGGCAACATGCTGAAGCCCATGCTGGCTCGCGGCGAATTGCACTGCATTGGAGCCACAACACTCGACGAATATCGCCAGTACATTGAAAAAGATCCGGCCCTGGAACGTCGCTTCCAGCCAGTCATGGTGGATCAACCAAATGTGGAAGACACGGTATCAATCCTGCGCGGATTGCGAGAGCGCTTCGAGGTTCATCACGGCGTAAAGATCATGGACAATGCCCTCGTGGCTGCCGCGACACTTTCGAACCGCTACATCACCGACCGTTTTCTGCCGGACAAGGCCATCGATTTGGTGGACGAAGCCTGCGCCATGATTCGCACTGAAATCGATTCCATGCCGTCAGATCTGGACTCGGCCCAGCGCAAGGTCATGCGACTTGAGATCGAAGAGGCAGCCCTCAAAAAAGAAAAAGATGATTCGAGCCGGAAACGCCTGGAGTCACTTCAAAAAGAATTGGCCGATGCGAAAACGGCGCGGGATTCCCTGCGCGCACAATACGAGTCGGAAAAACAATCCCTGCAAAAAGTCACGGTCGTACGCGCAGAAATCGAAGACACCAAACGCGCCATCGAACGTGCCGAAAGGGAATACAACCTGGATAAGGCTGCGGAGTTGCGTCACGGAAAAATGCCCGGACTTCTGGAAAAGCTGCACCAGGTTGAGGGCGCGGCATCTGCCGCGGGAGAATCAGGTGCATTGCGCCTGCTGCGCGAGGAGGTTACGGAATCCGAAATCAGCCAGATCGTCAGCCGCTGGACGGGGATTCCAGTGACACGCCTGGTCGAAGGCGAACGGGAAAAACTTTTAAAACTCGATACAATTTTGCATGAACGGGTCGTTGGTCAGGACGAGGCGGTTCAACTGGTGAGTGATGCTGTGATCCGCGCACGCGCCGGGATCAAAGACCCGCGCCGGCCCATTGGATCCTTTATTTTCCTCGGGCCAACCGGCGTTGGAAAAACGGAACTGGCCAAGGCCCTTGCCTCTTCGCTCTTTGACAGCGAGGACAACATTGTCCGGATCGACATGTCCGAATACATGGAAAAACATGCCGTCTCGCGTTTGATCGGCGCGCCTCCGGGTTATGTTGGATACGAAGAAGGCGGACAATTGACCGAAGCCGTGCGCCGGAAACCATATTCGGTGGTCTTGTTCGATGAAATTGAAAAAGCCCACCCGGAAGTTTTCAACACGCTGCTGCAACTTCTTGACGATGGCCGCCTCACCGATTCCCAGGGCCGGACCGTTGATTTTCGCAACACGGTCGTGATCATGACGAGCAACATCGGTTCCCATCATCTTTTGGATGGGGGCATCGGCAGCGACGGTGAACTCACAGCAGGATCCCGCAGCGCGGTGATGTCTGATCTACGCACCCATTTTCGTCCGGAGTTTCTGAACCGGGTTGATGAAATCGTGATGTTCAAGCCCCTTCAGATGGAAGAGATAAAAAAGATCATCAAGATCCTGGCGAAAGGTTTTGCCGACCGGTTGGCCGACCGTGGGATTGGATTTGAACTGGGAGATGATGCTGCAGCGCTGATCGCCGAACAGTCCTATGATCCTCAATTCGGGGCTCGCCCGATCAAACGATACCTGCAACGCGAGATGGAGACCCAGATTGCCCGGCAGTTGATCGCGGGGCAGATCAAAGAGGGCGACAAGGTTTTGGTTAGTGTTTTCGATAACAAAATAACAGCCAAAGGAACCTGATATCATTGGAAAAAAGATACCAAATCAAAATACACCTCAACCCGGGCACGAGCCAAGCCGATGTTTCCTTTAGAGGTGAGCCGAATGCGAGTGTTTTTAATTTTCTTTTATTTGGCAGCGGTTGTTGGCTGTAACGCCTCCGTCAATAAAACTCAATTGGCTTCGGGAGTTCAGAATTCCGATGCCGCAGGCACGGGCGCAATCAAAAACGAAAATGATGTGGATCGGCTACCGCCCGTCATCACAGATCCACAAAAAATCAAACGCCTCGCGACCGGACTTGCAGAACGCGGCGTGCCAGAGGATCTTATCCAGGATGTCATCAGAGAGTTGACGTCTGAGCGGGTTTCGCGCAAGAAGTTCGCAAGTAAAATCACTGATCCTGTCACGATCGCGAATCCCTCGGGGTCTCCGGTTCCCTTTTTTTCACCAGAACCTGGGGACTTAGCTAATCCTCCGACACCGATACCTGACAGCGTCTTGGATTTCGGCACTGCCACACTCTCACCAAATCCAAGCGAAACTTCGTTTTTCGACGTCTTGTTCCGATCTACTCAGGGGCGTCTGGCGGCATACAACATCACGGCCAGTGTTTTTAACGCGCTATGCGCTTAAGGAGCGTTTCTGTGACGGAGCCCAGTCCATGTTCAACGCGTCACCGCCGCCCGTCCAGAAATCGTTGGGTGGTGATGACAGCTTTAATGCTGCCTTGTCTGCTGGCGGTTTCGTCCTGCGGTGGGTCTAGTTTCAAAGGCTCCGGCAGCGTCCGAAAGGCATCCGTAGGCCGCACTGGACTTGATGCCAGTTCTCAATCCCTGCCAGGCACGCAGATACCCCCAAGTTTTTCCGATGCGGGACGCGCAACCTTGGCCAGCCGGTTCAACGATTTTCTTTTTGCCGGAAGTGGACCCGGCAGCTGCGGCCTGCCAGTAACCAACAATGCCTGTCGCTCGGGTGGTACACAGGGCCTGAGCTGCCCGGCAGGGTACGCCGTTATTGGGGCGGTTGGTGACTGCTTTATGCTGCCTCAGGCCGACGCGCTCAAATATAAAATTCCGATGCAATGCAACGGCAACCGCCCGCTCTGCCAAAAGACGGGCCAGGAAGATCCGAACGTGGTGATCGAAGTCCGGATGACCAACGGCTCAGCATGCCCCGACGGGTTCAGTGGCGATGCCAGTGGCAGCAACGTCCTTGGTGTCGTTTCTTCACCGGCCGCGTGCAACAGTTATTCAACCAGCGCATTCTGCAAGAAGACGGTTCCCCTGACATCCCTGCCGCCAGGAAGCGCCATTGTCTCAGCCATCGCGATCACTGGATCGGACAGCCACACTGATTCACCCCCGGGGTGTCCACTGAATTTCGAAGACGTTGGGACCGCCCCGGACTGCTCAAATTACACGGGCAATACCAGCATCCAATGCTGCAAAGGACTAGTTCGTTTTTGCCAAAAGAAGGACGTCGTCAAGTAGGCTTCGTGATTTCCGTCACACCTTCTTCGGTCAACACGGCATGCACTGCGACATCGTAGGATTCCACCGGAATGTTTTCCGGCAAAACAAAACGTTGCCAGCAAACTCCCATCAATGTCACTCGGGATAGATCGGGCAGCGTTCTCAAAAAACGATCATAATATCCTGCACCTGAACCAAGGCGGTTGCCGCGGCGATCGATCGCAACGCTGGGCAAAAGGATCAGGACATCACGCGACTGAAAATCAAGGCGCTGGCCATCGGCTGGTTCTTTGATGCCGAACTTGCCTTTGCGGAGTGGCTCGTAGGAACGCCACGCGACAAATTCCATCATCTTTTCAGGCAGCACCCGGGGAAAATACCAGCGCCGGTCATGGTTCTGATCTTGCTCCATCGCCGGATGAATGATGACTTCATTGCGAACGGCAAGGTAGCCGGCCACGGCACCAAATTTTTTTCTGCCAAGCCACCCTATCAAATGGTTTTGAATTTTTACGGAAGAGGCTTCAACGTCCGCGGGAAGCATGGACTTTCGTTCCGCACGAATCGCATCTCGCAGCACTGATTTGGCATCCTTTGGCGGCGCAACAGGCATAAATGAAATTTCTCCAATACTTCATCTTCATTCAACATCATAAAACAAATTCGCCCAGCGGGGCTACGCTGGGCGAACGATCAACCTTGGGGTTTCACGAATTACTGGATCGTGACATCCACAGGAGTCGAGTACTCCCAACGTCCTGCGATTTCAGAAAAGGCTCCGACGCGCATTTTATAGGTGCCAGGAGTTACCCCCTGGAGTGTCGCCGTGGAACCTGCCGTTGCAAACTTGTACGCCGGGTTCGCCCAATCAGGAGCGTTGTTCAACTCGACCCGGTAGTAGGTTACCTTGGAGTCGCCCTGCCAGCTCACCTGACCACTGCTGCCCGCCAGGATTGCGCCTGGAGCAGGAGCCGTCACCGTTAACTTGCGACGCACTGGTGCATCCACGGTGAAGGAACGGATTTCAGAACTTCCGCTACCGCTCTTGATTCGCCAGTACCACTTCCCTGGAGAAGGCTGGTGCAGGGAATACGCGCCTTTTTTAACAGGAATGCTCATCTCGACCGGCTTCATTGATTCTTTGCGGGACAGCTCAAGCCGACCCGGACCGCCGGTCCACGAGAAGCGGGCTGGGCCCACCGTCTCATCGTAAGCAATCGCTGCTTCGTTTTCAGGAAAATTGATCGATATCGGTCCAGCCGATCCTTCTGCTGCGGCAGAAGCCGTCTCGGCAACAGGAACCGACTCGGCTACCGGAGCCGTCGACACCACTGGCGCAACAGCAACCGGTGCAATCGATGCGACCGGCGCGGCGGCCTTCGGAGCCACCTCGGTCACTGCTGGTGCCTCTGGGGGCGGAAATTCGTTGGCGTCATCGCCAGACGTTTCCAAATAAAGATAGCCTACCGCCGCAACTGCGACGAGCAGGACCGCGAGAAGGATGTAACGCGAACGGTTGCTGTTCGCATAGGACCCTTCCTTGAATATCTGGGACATCGCATTGGTGTTCGTCCCAAAGTTGCTTGCAAACTCGCCTTTCAAGTCCGCGGTGAACGGATTTGACTGCGAGGCGGGTTGTGACGGAATGCCCCCGCCGCCCCCTTGCCCTGTCGGGTTATTCGTTGACTGGTTCATAACGCTCAAATCTCCCAAGGTTGAGTGACACGGTTAGCCCGTAAAGGTCATTCATGGGAGTGGATCGGGCGGGGTTGAAATCACTTTAGCCGGGGCAAACACCGGGCAGGCACACGGACAGGATTTTCCGTCGGGGCCATCCTGAAAAAAGGCCCAAAAACATTAGGAAGAACTGCGCTCAATTATGAAACGACCAAAGACCGGATTCAGAAAAAATCAGGGTAAGAAAATTCAACTTTCATCGGCAGGATCCAGACCGGGACGCCAGATGCGGCCATGATTTCGGGGTCGCGCCAATAATCTTTCGACGTGGTCACAATTGCATCTGCTCCCCGAATCGAGTTTGGCGAGAAATGATCTGCATGGAAACGCCCGTGATCCTTGACCGTGATCACGCGAAGGGGGGAAACCCCGGCGGCCGCGAGCGCTTTTAGAAAGGATCCAGGACGAGCTATCCCACAGAGCACGATGGGGTGAAGCGGCAATTTCTGCCCGCGCCCTGCATTCGAACTGGCGAAGATCACCGGCTGGATCGCACCATAGACGATCCGGCCCTGCCTCTCATGAATGCCATCAGGCAGCACCATCGAATGGACGGGTTGAACAAAGTCTCGACCGCATAAACGAACAACAGCATCCGCGCGCCGAAGGGCACGGACAGGCTCACGCAAATTTCCAGCGGGCAGCAGCGCATCGCCAAGGAAACCCTCTGACAAAAGGACAATGTCGACATCACGCTTGATGCGCCAATGTTGAAATCCATCGTCGAGGATCACGTGAGTGGGCGCGTATCTGGCAAGAAAGTCTGAAAAAACACGATACGCGCGCACCCGGTCACGCCCGATGATCACAGGAACGGTTGGATTATCGGCGGAAACCATTCTGGCCTCATCCGCCCTCAATCCCGTCACTTCCTCCAGGGCAAAACCGGATGGGCCGCGGACCTCAAGCAAACCTGACCCAATAAACCATGCCGCTGAATTACGACCCAAGGCGGATCCATAACCTCGCCCGAGGATCACAGGACGATGCCCTGCAGCGACCAGGGCAGCAGCAAGACCGGAAGCGAACGGAGATTTTCCGGTGCCCCCCACTTCTATATTGCCAACGGAAATTGTCCTTGGTCCGAGGTGAACTGAAGTGAAGAGGCCCAAACGATAAGCCATCTTGCGAATCACAATGATTGCGAAAAAAACCGCAGACAAAGGAAAAAGCAGGCGTCGCCAACTCATGAAAGATCTCCTTCTGCAGAATTGCAGAAGGCAACGAAACGTGGAACGGCAAGCAATTCCTGATGAGTCCCCCTCAGGCCCACGCCACCATCTTCCACGAACCATATCTCGTCAAAAAGGGGCAACCATTGCAGGCGATGGGTGACCGCCACGACGGCACTTTGATTGAGCTTTGCCGCCGCTGTGATGCGCCTCAGGATCGATCCCTCGGTGGCAACATCAAGCGCCGAAGTCGCCTCATCAAGAAGAAGAATATGTTTCCGACGCAACAACGCCCGTGCGATCACCAGCCGTTGAATCTGTCCTCCCGAAAGATTTGCAACGAGAGAAGAAACCGGCGCCCCAAGCCCAGCCGGCATGGCTTGAACAAATTGCCGTGCGTCAATTGATTCCAGGGCGGCCCAGATATCTTCGTCGTGACAATCCGGAACCCCATAGGCGACGTTCTCGCGAATGGTTGCCGTAAACAGAAACGGCTGTTGCGGAACGAGTGCCGTCCGTTCCACCGCCGACTCCCAACTGGAATCCGCATCCCAACGGTCGGGAGGCAGAAGCCCCGACAACACCTTTAAAAAAGTGCTTTTACCGGCACCGCTAGGACCAACAACGGCGACGGATCTGCCTGGAGCCAAAGTCAGATCATGCGCCGAAAAGGATTTGCCCGAAGCGGGCCACTTGAATGATATATCACGCACAACCAGTGGCAGCGCCGCCCCATGAGGCGCCAAGCACACGCCAGGTTCTGTTGGAAGGGAATCCGTTGAGCCAGAACGGAGCATTTCAAAACACTTTGTGACCGCCCCCTGCGTCTCATGATACCGGGCCAATTGCTCGCCAATATCGCGCATGGGCTTCACCATAAAACCAACGGCCACCACGAATTGGAGGAGCAATTCACTCCCCCTTTCGCCGTTTGGAGCAAATCCTATCAAACCGCGATTGATCGCAAGGATGAATCCGGCAAACACTGCGAAACCTAAAAATTCCAACGCAGGAGCAAAGGCCGAACGGACCAGGATGCTGCGGGTGATCATCCGAAAGTACGATTCATTGGCAGACTCGTACCTCTGAAAATCAAAGGACTCACCCTGTTGCGCCCGCATGAAATCAAACCGGCCACGGACCTCAAAAACAAGATCCGCCATCCGTCGCAATGACTCTTGAACCAAACTCGAAAAACCAGCGATACGCTTGCCTGTGGCCCCGGTCGAGCGCGCCGTCAACGGCATCAGGAAAAGCATCACCAACGCCGATGGCCAATGCAAAAAAAACATTGTGCCAAGACTGGCCAAGACAGCCATTCCACCCCTCAAAAAACTAGTCATGACCTCGGAAAGCCGGGTCTGAACAAATGCCACGTCATTCACTAAAATCGACATCCACGACCCCGGTGAAACCTGCGCAAGTTCCTGGTAGGACTTGCCGAGGATTGCCGGAAACAACTTGTCACGCAACGCGGCTCCCGCAAGCAGGCTAAACTCTTGCTGGAGGCGGGTGTATACATACGTGCCCCATGATTTTGCGATGCCGGCGATGAGAACCACCAGAGGGAGAAGCACCACCAGAGAGGCGCGCTTTTCAGATGTGTTGTCAAAAAAAGCTGAAAGGAAACCTTTGACCAAAAAAATGACCGTAGCCTGGGAAAGCCCCAGCACGAGCAGGGCCACCATCATGCCGACGACAACCTTGACATGGTGCTGTGCTGTCCGTAACGCGAGATCGGGAAGTGATTTCAGGGGACGCCTCCCTGCCACTCCTTGATGGTTTTGGCGGCAGTCAGAGCAGCGCCTCCGGCAAGTTCGCTGTTAACAAGACGGAGTCCGGCGATCTGACGTCCGCGGACAGCCTGGTCCTGCAAAAGACCCTGAACCTGCCGGGCCACTTCCGTGGCATCGACATTCTGGACAAATTCCGGGACGACTTCGTGACCCGCAATCAGGTTCACCAAACTGACATGCTTGATCGACACCATTTTGCTCATCAGTGCATAGGAGATCGCCCCCATTTCATAAACAACGACCATGGGAAGTTCAGACAACCCACATTCCAGAGTTGCGGTTCCCGAGGCGACGACAGCGACGTCCGCCAATGACATCAGCTCAAGGCTTGAACCATGATGAACGCGCAAATGGCGAACGCCAGAAAAATGGGAACGGACGAATTTCAAATCCAGATTGGCTGCAACCGGCAGGGCAAATACGACTCCAGGCACTGCCACCTCGAGTTGCCGCGCAATGCGAACCATGAGTGGCGCGATCGATTCAATTTCACCCTTGCGGCTTCCCGGCAGCAACAAAACCACGGGTTGCGAAGACCGGTCGGGGTCAAAACCAAACATCGCCCGGTCCACTTTAACCCGGCGAATCCTGTCGACATGAGGGCAACCAACGTACTGGTATTTGATGCCACGCTCGCGAAAGAAATCGACCTCGAAAGGAAGTATCCCAAGGACACCAGAAAAATCGCGCCGAAGGCGATCTGCCCGTCCCGCGCCCCAAGCCCAGAGTTTCGGAGCAACATATTGATAAACCGGGATGCCAAGCATTTTCAGGTGTTCGGCCATGCGAAAATGAAACCCAGGGAAATCAACCGTCACCACAAATGCAGGTTGAAGCCGCTCAATCGCCGCGAAAATCTTTTTTTCCAGCAACGCAAGGTCGCCAATTTTACGAACAACCTCTGCCACACCCATGACACTCAGTTCTTCAATGCCGGCGATGCTCTCCACGCCAGCCGCATTCATGGCCGGGCCCGTTATCCCGTAAAAAGACGCCGAAGGAAAAACAGAACGCAAGCCTGCGACAAGGTCAGCCCCAAGCAGGTCACCGGAATATTCTCCGACAGATATAAAGATGTTTTTAGGTGAAGAGGCCAAATTTCAACCGGCCCTAGCGGCAAACACCGCGTTTGCTGGCCGCGAGGAAATCTAAAAATTGTGTTTTGACACCCTCATCATTAACTTCGGCAGCGATTCTGCCGCGTGCAGCGTCAATGGTGAGGCTCTCACTGTAAATAAAACGATAAGATGACTTCACATCAGAGATCTGGCTTTGACTCAATCCCGACCTGCGAAGTCCAACCACATTCAGTCCACTTGGCTGGGCCCGGTTGCCATGAACCATGACAAACGGCGGCACATCTTGCGTGACGATTGCCCCTGCGGCAACCATCACCATATCCCCGACAAGACAGAACTGGTGCAGTGCGGAAAGGCCGCCGAAAACAACTTTATTCCCAATCAAGGAATGCCCAGCGATTGCTACCCCGTTGGCAAAGATACACTCGTCGCCAATGACACAGTCGTGGGCAATGTGCGTGTAGACCATGAACAGATTGCCGTTACCAATGACGGTCTTCCCACCGCCGCCCACGGTACCAAGTGACAGGTTGGCATACTCGCGAATCATGTTGTCGGCGCCGATCAACAGCTCTGTATCTTCACCGCGGTATTTCAGATCCTGAGGCATTGATCCGACGCTTGCAAACGAATGAATTCGCGTGCGGGCACCAACGGTCGTACGACCATCGACCACAGCATGGGAATCAACAATGACATCATCAGCCAGTTTTACCTTTGAACCGATGATTGCATAGGGTCCGATGTGAACCCCGCGGCCCAATTCGGCACCTGCATGCACAATCGCAGTCTTGTGAATCTGGTTTTGCTCTGCCATGAATCCTCTCTCAGAAAACGCGCTTCAGCGCATCAGGGCTGAAAACTTCGCCGTTGCAACAGCCTCACCGTCAACCAGTGCCGTCGCATCGAACCAAAGAAAGTGGGCCCGTTGGCGCACCATCTTGACCTCATAGACCAGTCTATCACCAGGACGGACCGGTTTGCGGAACCGCGCCTCGCTGACATCCGAAAGAAGGCACCCTTTTGCCGTCCCGCCACTGGCCAGATGGCCGTATACGGCAGCAGTCTGGGCCAGACCCTCGATGATGAAAACTCCAGGGAGAACCGGATCGCCCGGGAAATGTCCCTGAAGGGCTGATTCGGAAATTGAAATATTTCGGTAAGCGACGATCTTGTCCCCTGGGACAAGACTTGTCACCCGGTCCACCAGCAGAAATGGATAGCGGTGGGGAATGCACTTCTGGATTGCTTCCGTATCCATTGGCATCGCGGGAATTTTAATTTCAGCAATCTCAGCAGCGTGCTTCATGATGGCTCACTTTTTTGATTTGCCTGAGTTCTTCTTGGCTTCTTTGGCGTAACGATCGACAACTTCCTTGGTCAAATCGACGGGATCTTGCAGGTAAAGCAATCCCGCTGAATTCGACTCAAAAACAGCCTCGATGCTGCGTTCCTTGGCGATCTTCTCAACCAATCCGGCGACTTTCACCGCGATGCCTTGGGTTGCCTTTTGTTCCTTGCGCTTGATGTTCGCCTGAAACTCCATCTCAGCATTACGAAGGGCAAGAAACTTCTCCTGAAAATCCTTTTGCTTGTTCATGCGGGCTTCTTCAGACAAGAGGCTGGCCTTCGACTTCCACTCATCGTTCATTTTATCGAGCTCTTCCTTTTGCTTCTGGAGCTCTTTTTCCTTGTCCTTGATTTCCTTTTCCAGGTCTGTCCGCGCGACCTTGCCTTCCTCAACGTTGAGGATCACGGCCTGCATGTCAACGACCGCGTACTTGCGACCTTCCGCAAAAGAAACGCCCGATGCGCAAAAGGCTCCTGCGCATACAACACTGGACAACATACGGTTCATTATTATTCTTCTCATAAACTCCATCTCCTTTGCGGCCGTTGAAGCAGGCCGAAATAATCAATATCCGATATAGAAAATAATTTTCGTTTCCCCAAGTTTTCCGTTTTCGTAGGGATAAGCCCACTCAAACCGGAAAGGCGCAATCGGCGTGATCCAGCGGATTCCAAATCCAACGTCCTTGTGAAATCCATCAAAGGCCATCGCATCACCGTCGTCAAACACCCGACCCGCATCTGCAAACAAAAGAGCCTTGATACCAGCCTCTGGAATCAAAGGGACGAAGTACTCAATCTGCCCAAGGACCTTTTTGTCACCGCCTTTGATGAGCCTGGTCACCGGATCACCTGGCGACTTCATGACGCTGAACTTAGGACCAAGAGACCAAAGGTCATATCCGCGCAAGTCATTTGGTCCACCCAGGCGGTAACGTTCAAGGAAAGGAACCTCCTTGTCACCAAATGGGTAGATGTAGGATGCCGTGGCGTGAATTTTGAAGTAAGTGCGAAACGTTTCTGAAAAGTCGATGGGCTGGTATTTGGAGGCATCAAACACGGATTCCATGAATTGCTGGTTGCCACCGAGCAGCCGGCCCCCAGTGAACTGCTGCCTCAGCTCAATTTCCGAGCCTTCATTTGGATCAATATAATTATTGGTGTCGACGCGGCTCAAACTAAAGATGGCACTCGACGACAATCCTGAATCCTTAAACCGGTCGACCAGGTAAACGTCACTATTCTGCTTGATGTGTTCAGCGCGGTAGGTCAAACGGCCGCGAACTTCCTCGAAAAGTTTGTGACCGACGAAGACTGAACCTCCGGTGCGTTCCTCTTGAATTTCAACGTCCTCGAGCGGGTTGCGGATTTCGTGCTTCACGGATGCCGACGCCCCAGCCAGCCATTCGGTGTCATTGACCCGTGGATCCGTAAAACCCGCCTCAAACGAATAGTTCTTTCCGCCGTTCCAGCGCGCCGTCAGATTGGTCTTCCACGCGTAACCCGACTGATTTTGTTCATCGTAGCGGCCTTGGCCGAAAAACGACCCTTCGCTTGTGTTCTGGCCAGGACTGAAACCGAGGGCTGCCTGCAACTGGCCTGTTGGTTTTTCCTTCACCCGAAGCTTCAAGTTCAGCTGATCTGCGTGATCGACACCTCGCTCTTTGACGATCTGAACATCTTCAAAAAAGCCGAGGCGGTTTATGTTTTTCTTTGATTCAGCCAGACGTGTCCCGCTGTATAACTCGGCATCGTGGACGTCCATCTCGCGGCGGATCACGTTGTCCCGGGTTTTAGTGTTACCCAAAATCTCTATTGTTCCGAAATAGACCTTCTCGCCTTTGGTGATCTCAAAGTTGATATCAACGGTCTTGGTGTCACGATTAAAGTTTGTCTTTGGGTTGACGTATGCATACGCGTAACCAAGGTCGCCATACTTATCACCCAGGTACTCGATGTCTTTGACAAATCGGGAGTAACGAAACAGTTCATTCGGCTTCAGCGCCATGGATTCCGTCAACTCGGATGGCTGAAACATCGTGTCACCCGAGAACTCAATCTTTCCGACCTTGTATTGCAGGCCTTCCTCAACTTGAAAGGTAACCCGGACGAATTGCCGGTCAGCATCCATGACCGTCAGCGGCTTCGCCACCTTGACTTCAGCGAAACCGGAATCACGGTACCAATATGAGAGAAACTCAAGATCTCGTTTCAGGAAATCATCCTGATAAATCCCAGCAGAAGATAGCGAACTGGATCGGGTGATGGGCCGCAGCGCAAGCTTGTCGACCAAATCACCGTAGGAAAAGTATTGATTGCCGATGATGGAAACATCGCCGACCCGAAGTTTACCCCCCTCTTCCACAACAAAAGTCAGCACCGCTTCATTGGCGGCCTTCATCTCAACCGTGTGCGTGATTCGCGCCAGGTAGAATCCTTTTTCCGTGTACTGGCGCTCGATCATTCTGACGTCAGCAGAAATAGATGCATCGTTCAGGATCGTGTAAAGCTTGGTTTGAAGTTTGTCCTTGAGATCGTCCGTCTTGACTTCCTTCATTCCGTCAAACTTGATCTCAACAACGGCAGGCTTTTCCGCAACCTGGATGAGGACTTTTACTCCGCCGGGAACCTCTTCCTTGAAAATACGGACGTCCGAAAAGTAGCCAAGTTCAAAAAGGGATTTAATGTCAGCCTTGATGATCGCGGGATCAAAAAACCCGCCTTTTCTGGTTTTTAAGATTGTGATGATTGCATCTGACTCGACCTTGGCATTGCCTCGCACCGCGATGTCGACCACGGACTCACCAGAACCCTCAAATCCAGACGACTGCTGCGCCTGAGCCTCATGCACCGGAGCCAAACTAAAAATCAAGCCTGCCAAGGACGCCAACGCGGCGACAACTAGAAAGCCTGTTATCTGATGGCGAACCTGCTTCACTGGGATACTCCTGTTGCGGACAGAACACGCCCGTCTTCCATGATGACCCGGGATGGCATGCGTTCTGCCAGCAAGTGATCGTGCGTGACCAGAATCATTGTGGTTTTGTGAACCGCCGCCAACTCCAGCAGCAGGTCTTGAATTGCCAGACTGGTCCCCTTGTCCAGGTTCCCGGTTGGCTCATCTGCCAGTAAAACCTCTGGCTCCATGAATAAAGCGCGGGCGATTGCAACACGCTGTTGCTCGCCCCCAGAAAGCTCTGCGGGCCGGTGGCTGGCACGATCACGCAACCCAACAGAATTCAAAAGGTAAGCGGCACGTTCCCGCGCGGCATGCCCCCGGATTCCAGCAATAACTCCCGGCATCATGACATTCTCAAGCGCCGAAAATTCGGGCAGCAGATTGCTCGATTGAAAAATGAATCCCAGTTTGCGATTGCGAAATTTTGAGGTTGCCTGATCAGACATCCGCGAGACATCAATTCCACCGATCGTCACGGTGCCTTCAGAAGGCCGGTCCAGCGTGCCAATGATGTGCAGCAAGGTGCTTTTTCCTGCGCCGGATCTTCCCGTGATGGAGACACAAGATCCCCGCTCGATCCGCAGGTTAACACCGCGCAAGGCCTCGACCCGTTGTGCCTCAATGACAAAGGCTTTGGTCACGCCATTCAAGATGATGGCGGCTGTGGCTTGGACTGTTTGTGAATTATCGCTCACTCGTACCTCAATCCAGCACCAGGATCCTGGCGCGAAGCAATCCATGACGGGTAGGCTGCGGCCGCAAGACTGAAGCCCAAGGCTGCCAACGCAATCACCAGGTAGTCCCAGGGCAAAAATTTGACCGGCAGAACTTTCAAATAATAAACATCCGCCGGCAACCGCACGCCCCGCGTCCATTCGACTGCAGAGCAGAGCAAGATTCCCATAACGAGACCGATCACCACACCAGTCACACCGATCACGCCACCGTGAATCATGTAAAGGCGGGCCACATCACCCTTGCTCATGCCGAGCGCTCGCAGCAGGCTGACGTGCCCCCGCTTGTGAAATACGGTCATCATCATTGTTCCGCTGATCGAAAAAGCGGCAACGACAACCACCAGCATGAGAATGGATCCCATGGCGAATTTCTCCAGTTTCAAGGCAAAGAGCAACGCCTTATTTGTCTCCTGCCAGGTGTTGAGGCGCAGTCCGGCCCTGCCACCCAAAGCGCGTTCAAAGCGTGACTTGAGGCGCCCCACCTGCATTGGATCGCGCAAATGAAATCCAACCCCTGAAACAAACTGGTCGACTGTCAGTGATTCATCAAAATCAGCCATGAAACGACGACCCTCGTCGAGGTTCGTCACGGCCCATTTGCTGTCGTAGTTAAACATTCCGGTTGAGAATATTCCGACCACCTTGAAGGTCCTGGAAAGGGTTCCTCCACCAAGGATCGACCCAACGCCAGCCTGGGGGGACAAGATCACGATTTCGTCACCGGTATCGGCGCCAAGCTGTGCAGCCAACTGATCGCCAAGGGCAATGCCAGGCGGGTTGCTGCGGGCCAGATCCTCAAGGCGACCGTCAACAAAGGCTCCGTTGAAACCCCAGTTTGAAGCCCCCTTCGATGGATCGATTCCGAAAATTGTGGCCGATGACATGAAGCGCTTGCGCTTGATGACCACATCCGCCTCGGTAAAAGGCTCAAGGTTTGTGGCTTCCGGAATTGCGCGTGCGATTTCTTCGAGCGGATGCTCCTTGAGGCTGAAGCCAGCCGTGGCATTCTCGGCCATCACCTCTGCGTGCGGCTGCCCGGACAACATCTTGCGGCGCAAATCCGCCTCGAATCCCCCCATCACAGACAGGACGACGACGAGCGCCATCACCCCGGTGGCAACACCAGCGATGGACATTGATGTCATGAACGAGAGCCCTCGCGTGCCAGGCAATATACGAGCCCGCACCGAGCGCAACTGGCGCCACGCCATCCAAATCAAAGCCCGCAACTGCACGGCTTCGGAATCCTCCAAGATATGTGGTTCCAATGAACCACAGTAACCGTTCGGGATCACTAAATTTTTAGTTATTTTATGAAGTTTTGCCTAAGGCCCGTCCTGGATGCTCCGAAGCCTCTGTCAACGTCAGGCCAGCTGGCCCGGGATACCGGGCAGCGAAACCAGACGATCCGCTAAAAAGGGAGCATTCGTCATGGCTGATTCAAACCGGAAATTGAAACGCTGGATTCGTGGACGTAGAGGATCGAATACAGCAGTTCGCCCGGCAGGCCTAGGTTCGGTGCGCCCCCTGTCCCTGCTTGGCCCACCTGCTATCCCCACAGAAACAAGCCCTCCACCTAGCCCACGCCGGGAGAAAGAACCCGCTTGACGGTCTGTTCGAGGACCTCCGCAATGCGGCTGACATCCCCGGCGCCCCCACGGGCCCCGAAACTGATCCGGACGGAATTGAGGGCGATCCAATCGCTGTAGCCCATGGCTTTCAAGACATGGCTTGGTCGCCCCACCCCGGACGAACACGCACTGCCACTGGAGGCAGCAATGCCGGCCAAATCCAAATTGAGCAAGAGATCGTCGCCGGCGACGCGTTCGACGTGGAAATTGATCGTATTGGCTATGCCAGCCCCGGGATCCCCGTGAACCTTAACCCCGGAAATACGGCCCAACGCAGCCAAAAATGCCAGCTGAGCGGGACGCTCCCGTTCCAGCCAGGCCTTGGCCGGGTCGCTGACAAGGTCCCTTGCCCGCAGACCAAAAGAAATAATTCCAGGAACATTCTCCGTTCCCGGGCGTCGCGCGCGTTCTTGACCCCCACCCAGAGTCAGGGCCTGTAGTTTTGATCCGGATTTCAAGTAAAGTGCGCCAACGCCTTTGAAGGAGCCGATCTTGTGTCCCGAAAACGCTGCGGAATCGACTTTAGAAGATGCCAGCCAGGAGATGTCGATCTTACCCATGGCCTGCACGGCATCCGTGTGAAAATGAACGGCAGAATTTTTGGCCTTCACGGCATCCGCCAAAGCTGACACTGGCTGCACGGCTCCCGTCTCATTGTTGACCAGCATCACAGCAACAAGAACGGTATCCGGGTCGACCAAGGACACGAGGGCGTCATGCAGGATCACGCCGTTCCGATCCACGGGAGCGATTGACAGGCGGATCCGCCTGCGTTCAGCCAACACTTCCACCAACTCCAGAACCGAAGGGTGTTCCGTGGCTCCAACAATGACATGGGGCAAACGCGCTGATTTAACGTCAGACGGAGTCGTGAAAAACTCGCCCTGCTTTCCCGCAACGCCCTGAATCACAAGGTTATTTGACTCTGTCGCACCAGAAGTGAAGACCACCTCCTGGGCGCGACAGCCCAACAGGGCAGCCACCTGGTTCCGGGCATCTTCAAGGGCAACCTTGGCGCGACGACCGCTGGCATGCTGGGACGAAGGGTTACCATCAAACTGGCGCACGGCGGCCATGACGGCCTCAAGGTGCGCGTCCTCCAAGGGGGCCGTGGAGTTGTAGTCGACATAAATTTGAGTGCTGTTTCGGGTCGTTTTCATTTCGCATCGCATTTCGGGTCAGGTCTCAAGGCGTGAGATTCAGTATCTCTCCGAGAACCCTGCGGCGCGCCGCGCGCAATTGGGAACTCTTGTATCGCCCGTGGGCCGCAGCCCCCTGGTTGTTCTGCGTATACGACTTCTGATCCATAATTTGAATCTCGAAAGGAAAAAAGGCGCACATATCGACTTCGCGATCCATTCCGCGCCAACCCCGCAGGGCCGCCGTCAACTCCATCAATGCCTTGGATGCTGGACTGCCGTGGAGCGCCTCGGCGGCCTCATCAAACCTTTGCAGCCACTGGAAAGCCGGGTTCATTCCCCGGATGAGTTGCCTTCCGGTCAGCTGAATGGAACGGTACGTGGCGGCCGAGTGGGGATTGTCGACATCTTCGGGTGGTGACGGAAGAACCAAACTTCCCATGCGCTTTTTGAATTGTGCGGGCGAGATTTTTTCGCTCATCAGCAAACCCCGCAAGTCATCCAGTTCGCGCCGAAACTTGTCAACATCAACCATGTTGTTTCGCGCCCGGGCCGGAATACAGTTCGCATAGCTGACAATTCCAAAATCAGTCAGCATACGCACCAGCAGCAAAGCATCCGCCTGGCAGTCGACCACCATTCGCACGCCGACGAGATCATAAATGGTCTCAGCCACGTTGGCGCGTTTATGGAGCAGCTTGAGTAAAATCGATTGGCGGGACTTTACGGCCTTCCACTCAAATTTCACCAAAGGAACAATGGCCCCGTCCTGACCAAAGCCAGTGACATGGCCCGTCGCATCGTGCTTTAAAAAATCTTCAAATCGAGCTTTGATTTGGGCGCGGGCGGCATCCACATTTACATAGCGATACGAACCCTCGATGTGCGCGATGGAATGCATCACACGAAGAACAGCGCAGGCCCATACGCGCCGGATGCGATGCGAATCCTCATGCTCTGCGGCCCAAACGAGCAGCCATCGTGGATCGTCGCAAAGCAGGATTTCTTCTGGCGGGCGAACACCATTGCGCCACTCACGTGGCATCAGTTCGCGTTCGATGAAGGCAAGCGCTTCAACGATCACGGCATGCATCATCCGGGCATCGGATGGATCATCCGGGTTGTACCCATAGGAAAGAAGAAAGCGCGTGGCGTCTTCCATGGTGCGCACATAAGTCGACGTCGTGTCGATGGAAGATTCGCCCCCGATGAGGACTTCCATGACCGGCCACCGGAAATGCCACTGCTCTGCGATTTGCTTTTTGTTGTCCATGCTACAATCAAGTGTAAGGGAACATCTGATTGGGGCCAAATATGCGAAAAAAATCGCTTAAACATCTGAATTTATTAGTATTTTTTTTCTTGGCTTTGTTGGCCACGTCTGGACTCGCGAACGACCCACCCAAAACAGACGAGCACGGCGGCAAATTCAGCAAGGCGGTTGATCAAAAACTGAACGGAAAAAATAAGGGCACCAAAAAAGAGGACGCCCATGCTGCGCCGGACGTGAAGTCAAAAATGGAACACACGGACGGATACGTCAACGAGTGGATTCCGTTTCCACCATTCAATGCGATCGCACTGCCTGGCTTGGAAAAATTCAGTTACAAACCCACCCGCGGAGAAATGACGGTGGTGGTGATGTTGGCAACCTGGTGCGCACCGTGCGTGAAGATGATGCCTGAAATCCTGCGGCTGCAAGCGCGGACCGCACGCCTGCCGGTCAAGTACCTCAACATTTTTACCAACGACACGAAGCAGGATGCCATCGGGTTTATGACGGAACACGGAATGAAATCCGGCGTGCTGGCAACGCATGAAGTTCTGGCGACCTTCAAAAATCCGGAGTTGCCGGCCATCTATGTCGGTGACCGCAATTCATGGATGCTCATGCGTTACCTCAAGGCAACTCCAGAAAATCTCGCCGAGATCGAGGAATCGATCAGATACCTGACGGCCATTTGATTTTTTTGTGAAAGCGGATACTTTTCTCACCCCGCGTCATTCTGAGGCCGAAGGCTGAAGAATCCTTTCTTCTGCGAAAAGTCCCATGCCCTGTGGCGTTCAATGCCCTGAAACACATCCATCCAGCTGGCGTATTCAGGGATGCGATGGTTAAAAAAAATCGGAAGAAAGGATCCTTCGCATCCGCTCAGGATGACGGAGTTAAAGAAAGGATCCTTCGCATTCGCTCAGGATGACGGAGTTAAAGAAAGGATCCTTCGCATCCGCTCAGGATGACGGGCGACTCAGGATCATTTCGAACTTGGCTTAATGTGGTTTTGGGGTTGGCGTTGGCTCAGGGGTTGGCTCTTCCTTTTTCGGAGGCTCCACCCGCTCGGCCCGAAAACTTTTATCCCCCAGGCAATTAAGCGGCAAATAGACATAAGCGAACCGGTCCGGCCCGTGGCATTCGATCAATCCGCCCTCGGGGTATTCGGCCCCGGAAGTCTCATAGGTGTAGCGGCAATCACCCTTCATGCCTGGAGTCACAGCACCGTCCGGCATGAAGTTTGAGGCGTTCATGTAGAAGGCGTTGAAACGGGATATCTTCCACCCAAAATCAGTTGGTTGGAACGGCCCCTTGGATGGCTCAGGCGTTGGTGTCGCCACCAGCTTGGCACCCTTTTTTGGTTTGACTTCGGCTTTTTTGACCACTTTTTTATCGGGATTTCTTCGGGCCTCACGTTCTTCGAGAAGCTTGCTGCGCCGCCTTGATTCCCGGAATCCGAAACCATTCTTCATCAGGGGCTGGTCCCCCGTATCCAGATTGAAATCTGCACCGGGGTCAGCAACATAATCTTTCGGCGGAAAGCGGATGAACCATCTTTCGCCGCTGAACGTAGTAACAAAAACGCGCCGCCCCATTTCCTCGGACCGGCTGGCCTCGCAACTGCGGATATAAACCGGGACGGGTTCCACGGGTAGTTTGACAGCATAAGGAACCACAAATGCGATGCGATATGGAAGGCGCCAGGAGACGCGAGTTCCCTGGTCCATCTGATCAACCCTGACGAGCCACGTCAGTTCAGAAAACTCATCCATTTCACCCAACCTGAAAGGGACATCCTCGGGCTTGCAAACTTTCACAGGCGGACGAACCGAGGCAGGGTCAGACTCTTGAGTCAGGCGTTCGATCTTGATGCAAGTTCCCTTCGGTGGAACGACACGGATGTAACCTTGCAAGCGCTCAGGCGGAACATCCGTCCCAGCGATGATCTTTTGTTGCTCCGGGGAATCTAAAACTACGGGCTCAAAGGGAGACGGCTTGAAAAGCGGCGCCAGGGCCGCCACCCGGTCTTCTTCTCCGAGGGTTTGAAAATTCGCTGGTAATTTTCGCGGCGCAGCTTGAACTGAACCCGAAAAAAAAACTGCGATGGCTAGTGCGCCAGGGATTTTCACGTCACGACTCCTCGCGAAGGGCCACTCAATACTGCTTGGGATCCGTGTCGATCATGAACAAGTCTGTCGTCCGCGCGACCGTGTAAAAGATGCGCTTTCCAGCATGATGCCACTGGGGCCAGCGCTCATCGGAAAATGGCGTGCTCGTGATGAAGTGTTTGTCACTGCCACTTGCCACCTTCAAATCGTAACCTGTGATTTTATTTCCGCTCATCCTTGCCCCGGCATACAGCAATTCATTTTTCTCTGGATGCCATGCCGGATCCCGACCGCGATCCACAAGTTCCGCCGCCGAGCCTTCACGGCTGCGGTAAACGTAGCCATCGACCGTTGCCCATCCCACGGCTGAACCATCAGGACTCACCGAGAACGATTCCAAAACTCCCCCATCGTCTTCCAACTGGGTCATTTTCGTTCCATCGCCATTGAACCAAAGCATCCCGCGGCCTGTGGCGACATATTTACCTTTGCCATGATCGCGATGCGCAATCTGCCATTTGGCCAACCGGTCGTCGGGAAATGAAAGCTTTACCGTGGTCAGGCCATCCGGCGTGAAAACATAGGCGCCGAGGGTTCGCGGATCCATGGTGGGAAATCCTGTTGCCGACGCCAGCTTGCGCACCGTCTTGCTCTGCCCCAGTGCCGCGTCAAAAACCTCAATCTTCGTGGCAGTCAGCGCCTTGGCTTCATCGCCCGTCCCTGGCACTGCAGCAGCCTTCACGTACAAAAGCCGGAAACCATCGGGAGCCCAGGTGAAGGTTGGGCCGGCGGGAATCACACCCACCAGGTGCACCCCGGAATCCTTCAAGTCCAGAACCTTGAGTTTTTCGTCCTGGCGAAACGCCAGAAACCGGCTTTTTGGGTCAAGCCGCAGCATTTCAGGGGAGTCCCCCAGGCGCAAAACTGGCTGAGGCCCTTTGTTTGCTGGCACTGGAACCACTCCAAAGGCAGGTACGAACCCCGCCGACGCCCCAAAAAAAACAATCATAAATCTAATTAAACGAATTATTTTAGTCATTTACAGTCACCTCAACGGTTGCAAACCGGACGATACCGGTGGCAATTTCAGGTCAAGATTTGGCCGGATTGTTCCGTAGATATAGTATTGAGGAAAGACGCAACGGAGGGAACCCATGCACGGTCTAAAGCTGAGAAAACTCTTACTGGTCCTGGCTGCTTTAGGTTTTACCGGGGTCGCCTTCGACACGGCCTGGGCCAAGGGAGAAAAGGGACGCGAGAAGTTCATCACCCGGGAAGGCAAGTCCAGCAAGGGGGCCAAGGGCGACAAGACCACCGTGAACTTTGATGAAGTCGACATCGGTGGCCAGCGCAAAACGCCTCTGGGAACCTTGGTCACCAACAACAAAAACTCCAAAGACTACGATTTCATCAAGCTGCGGCAGCGCTGGCACCCGGAAATGATCGAGTCGGCATCCAGCCTGGAGTCAGGCGGGCGCTGATCCTCCTGCGAAAATCCCTTAAGTTTCAGCCGTTTTGACCGATCCCTCCTCTAGGCACGACGATTCCGTCGTTGGCAGTTGGGGGGAAGCCGTCTTGATTAATAAGCTAAAATTATTGGCTTATATTTTCTGCGCCGTCGCATGGGCCGAGGGTGCTCGCGCTCAAACCACCGAAGATTCCACCGGCGAAAAAACCGTACTCGACGACGACAGCTTTACCTCGACCCGGGCATCTGCCATGGGCGGGTCTATCGCCAGCATGGCAGACGACATGGACGCCGCCTGGCAAAACCCAGCAGGCATTGGCGGCTTTGGATTGGGCAAAGATGCCAATGTTCCCTTTGCACGAAAAGTCTATTTTCCTCACATCCTGATCGGCGCGAACTCCAACACGTATTCGATGAACCGCTCGTTCAAAAGCAACGATGCCGCCGATGATCCTGCCGTGGCGAAATCGCTCCTGGCTGCTGCGGAGGGCAAACGCCAGTATTTCCGGAATACACTTTCAGCCGGAGCCGTCTTGGGGCGTTTCATGTTTCTGCCCTACTACGACACCCAGCTGGCCGCCGTCAGTGCCGCCGATGACAACTCAACCATCAGCACAGCCTACCGGATTCGATCTGGGGCCGGTTATGGATTCAGTTTTTCGGAGCCCAAGGGACTTGTCAGTGTCGGGATTTTCCGCAACGTTTTCACCCAGACCGACGTCACAGGCGATGCGACCTACGATCAACTCATCACGGCCTCGGAACGCTCAAGCTTCATCTCGGACAACAAAAAACAGTTCACTGGAACCGATGACACGGTCGGGGTCCTCTGGCGCATGAGTGAAAAATTGGCCCCGACCCTCGGGATGACGCTCCATCATTTTAATGGAACGAAATACACCAGCGGCACGGAAGGCGTTGCTTCCTACACGGTGCCCCAAGACTTGACCATCGGGTTCAGCATGATCCCAAAGAACAAGGGCGAGGCGCGAGTCGCTCTTTGCATTGAAGCCGACCGCCTGCTTCAAAAGGAAATCACCCTGGAGAAAAAAATCCACACCGGAATCGAAGTCACCCTGGGCCGCCTGCCCGGCAGCTACGCCGCAGCCGCCCTGCGCGCCGGATGGGAATATGCTGGCCCAAGCATGGGACTCTTCCTGAACGGCGGGTTGATCAACCTTGAAATTTCCTCGCGGGCCGAAGATATTGGTGCCGGCAACAAACGCGTGATTGAAAGGCGTTTGAACGGTACTGTGTTTGTGAACGTCGCTGAATTTTAACGAAAGTCGGCCCCCATTTTGAATCCCCTCTTACGAATTCGAGGCGTTGGATTTTCCTATCCGGGACGGTCTTTATTTCGCGATGTGGATTTAACCGTATTGCCAGGTGAACTGATCCATCTGCGCGGCCCCAATGGCGCAGGCAAATCGACCCTGTTGCGCATCTGCGCCGGACTCCTTGACCCCCAAAGGGGCGAGGTTCATTGTGATTCACACCGGTTTGAATACCTGCCCGCCGAAGCCAACGGTTTTCACCTAAAACTTGGCGCCGCGGAGAACCTGCATTTCTGGCACGAGCTGCGCAGCGGAAAAAAAATTTCTGCGGATTCCCTGCAAAAATCGCTGGCCGAATGGAAACTGGATCATCCGCTCATCGCCGGAAATTTCGCGCTTCCTTTGGCCAAGTTCTCGACGGGCATGAAAAGGCGTCTCGCCTTGGCGCGCCTCGTGGTGAATGGTACGCCACTTTGGCTGCTCGACGAGCCCGTTTCGGGACTCGATGAAGATGCCGTCGCAACTTTTATTTCAACCTTGCGTCAGCACCTTGAAAACGGCGGGGCGGCGGTTATTATTTCCCACGACACGCGGATTTTCAGCGGGCTCACCACGCGGATCCTGGACCTAATTTCATGCTGACTCAATTTCGAATCCTATTTCGCCAAACGCTGAGGGCCGAGTTTGCCGACCGCGAGCGCGTCTTGTCCCCGATCCTCTTTGCCATGGTGATCCTTGTGGTTGTCGCCTTCACCTTTGGCGAGCCCGCACCCGAGTTGCGTCCCGCAGCATTCGTTGCCCAGGTTTTTTTGAGCCTCGTTCTGGCAACGCAAACTGCCCTTGCCAGGGCCTTTGACCCCGAACACCAAGACCGTGCCTTTGATCTTTTACGCGCAGCCCCGGTTTCGCCGGGCGCCATTTTCCTGGCAAAGCTGGCTGTGGTGCTGATGCAGGGGGCAACCATCCTGGTCCCATCCATTGCCATCAGCGCCCTGTTCTGCGGCGTGTCCCTGCCCCCGGACCGTTTGTTTGCCTTTACCGGACTGTGTTTGCTCACGGTGGCTGGCCTGGGCAGCCTTGGCGTTACTTTGGCCGCCATGACCCTCAAAGCCCACGCCCGAACCGTCTTGTTTCCTTTGCTTTACTTCCCGCTTTCGACGCCGCTTCTGTTGGCCGGCACCCAAGGCGGAGCCGCCATTGTCGCCCCAGAAACCATGGTTGCGGCCGCCACGATGATCAGCGGCTGGGTCACCGTGTCCATGTCAGCAAATGTCATCTTCTTGACCCTGGGAATTTTGCTGTTTGGCGAATTGGTCAAAAGCGATTAAAACCGGAACAGATCTTGAGTCCGTTACTGGATGCCCGTGAAGGTGAAACCCCATGCCCCGTAACTTGAAGTTAACTGGAATTGCCCTCTGGACGTGCCTTCTGACGGTTTGGGGCGCTGCCCTTGCCGTGGTTCCGCCAGACCAAAATCAGGGCGAAGTCTACCGCATCATTTACCTGCATGTTCCCAGCGCGATTTCAGCCTTTGCCGCGAGCCTGTTTCTGGCCCTTGCCGGTGGCGCAGCCTTGTGGACACGCAACGAAAAATTCCTGACCTGGCAACGGGCGCTGGCCGAAACGGGACTTCTCATGACGGGGCTTGCCCTGTTGACGGGATCGATCTGGGGCAAGCCAACGTGGGGCACATGGTGGACTTGGGACGCGCGCCTCACGACCACTTTCCTCCTTGCGATCCTTTTGGCTGGATATCTGATGCTTCATTCCGCACTGCCGACCGGTCGTCAGCGCCTCGCAGTTTGCTCGGGCCTTTCGATCTTTATTTTTGCCGACGTCCCGATCATCTACAAAAGCGTGACCTGGTGGCGCACCCTGCACCAGCCGCCAACCATCATCCGCTCGGGCGGATCGACCATGGCACCTGAAATGCTGACGGTACTCATTGCTGGTATCGTCGCCATGATCGCAATGACGCTTTGGCTTGCCTGGCTGCGCACTGGCAGCATCGAACTGAATCGGGAACTTGAATCCCAGACCGGAGCCGCGCTCACATGAACAGCATGAACGTCATGGGCAGTACGAACGACTGGTCTTTCATCATTGCCGCTTATATTGCTGGATTCCTGTTCGTCGCCGGATACGCCGTCTGGGCGTTTTTCGAGCGCCGCCGTTTGCAACGGATTTTGACCGCACTGCGGGGAGCCTCCAAATGAATCATGAAGATGTAAATAGAAATAGAAATGGAAAACGCAAAAAGAGCCTGAAGTGGTGGCTGGGTGGTGCCGTGATTGGCGCGGCGATTGTCGCACTGGTTTCGGTGCAGCTTGGCAACAACGCTGTTTATTTTTACACACCGGACGAAGCCGTCGCCAAAGCCGCAGACCTGGCCGGAAAAACGGTTCGCGTTGGTGGCATGGTGACTCCAGGATCCGTCGTGTGGAAGGCCAGTGACCTGGAATTAAAATTCAATATGTCGGATCTAAAAGGTCACGACATTGCGGTGCAGCATCGTGGAGCTCCGCCTGACATGTTCAAAGAAGGCCAAGGCGTCGTGGTCGAAGGGACCATCCTTGGAGCGATCCAGCCAGTCGCCGCCGGCATGCCCGCACTGCCCCTGCAAATGAATTCCCGAAAACTCATGGTCAAGCATTCCGAAGAATATAAAAAACCAGGCGATCACAACCAAGGCGTGGACAAGGCGCTCCTTGAAAAATCGATATTCAAAGACCAAGGCGGCGCACTGTGATCCACGCAAAAACCAGGCACCTGGTGGTTTCCATTGTTTTGATTTTAGCTGCAGCCGCTGTGGTTGGACTGCTGACGCGTGGACTTTTCGTCAACGTGCAGAAAGTACCGTCGGCTCTTGTTGGAAAACCAGCAGCAGAATTTCAATTGCCCTCGATTGATGCCACGGGAGAACCCGTGAATCTCGCCCGGTTCAAAGGCAAACCGGTCATCTTGAATTTTTGGGCAAGCTGGTGCACGAGTTGCCGCGAAGAATCTGAAATGCTCGAGGTGTTCTGGCAATTATGGAAGGACAAAGGCATCCAAGTGATCGGCATCGCCGTGCAAGACACGCCGGAAGCCGCACGGGAATTTGCCCAGAAAGCCGGGAAAACTTTTGTCCTTGGAATCGATGAGACGGGAAAGGTCGGACTGGACTACGGGGTTTACGGCGTCCCGGAAACTTTCTTTATCGATGCTTCCGGGGTCATCCGTTACAAGGAGGCGGGGCCTTTGACCAGAGATATCCTGGTCGCCGAAGCAAACCGCCTTATGACGACGTCTTCAACCAGCCCGTGACGTCCATCACGAATCCCAGCGTGTAGGCTGCGATCAAAAATGGGGCAACCAGACCAAGAAAAAGAACGATCGGAAGGAATTCAACCAGATCGCGTACGTTGTCGACTTTGAAATCTTCTTTTGTAAACATCATCGCACGTTACCCCTTCACCTAAACCATCAGAAGATGCCTGGCTCAAACTACCCCTAGATATTAACGGGCCAGCCCCCGAAATGCACGCCGTAATTATAGCCCGTCACCTTGAATCAGGATTTTTTGACAAATTCGGACTTGAGGCCCATCGCCCCGAAGCCATCGATCTTGCACGAAATATTATGTCCATCACTGGAATCGACGAGGCGAATATTTTTCACCTTGGTCCCGACTTTTACCGAGCTTGACGACCCTTTGACTTTCAAGTCTTTGATCACCGTTACGGTGTCGCCTTCTTGCAAGGTGTTGCCGTGGGCATCTCGCACCACGAAGCCTTGAGCATCGCCCCCGCCGCCATCCCGAGGCGGCGCCAACGAACTTGTCTCATGGGAACAATCGGGGCAGATCCAAAGGCTACCGTCATTATAAATGTTTTCAGAACTGCACTTGGGGCAAACAGGATCCGTTTTCATCGATTTTCCCATCGAAATAAAAGAATCCTGAGACTCTATCAAAAAAAAAGCGCACCCCGAACCTGATCCTGCCAAGTTTGGAATTGGCCCGTATCAAGGATCGTACACACCGCCGGAACTCAAGGCCGCGCCGTCATATCCACCCCATAAAATCATCTTTGACCCAGTCCACACAGCCCTGTGTTGGAATCGTGCCGTCGGAGAATTTGCAGCCGCAATTTCAGACCAGCTGTCTGCAACCGGATCATACTGTCTACCGTCACTTAACTGCGTCCCACCATCGGGTGTGCCCCCCCAAACAATCATCTTGGATCCGGTCCATATGCCAGTATGGACATAACGGGCACTTGGAGCACCGGTGTTGGAGACCGCAGACCATGTATTTATGAATGGGTCATATAGTCCGCCACCACTCACGCCCGACGAACCGCCAACCGAACCGCCCCAAACAATCATCTTCGATCCAGTCCATATTGCAGTGTGCCACGCCGTTCCGGATGGCGCTCCCGTCAGAGAAATTGGGACCGGAGACCAAGTGTTTGCAACCGGATCGTATCGCCCGCCGTTGCCAAGCCCAAAACTTGAACCGCCGTTTTGCCCGCCCCAAACGATCATCTGCGATCCAGTCCAGACCGCCGTGTGATAATGCCTCCCGGAAGGAGCGTCCGTCAGAGATAATGGAGTTGCATCCCAAGTATTTGTCCCCGGATCGTAACGTCCACCATCGTTATAATAGGTGCTGCCAGTGATACCATCCAGATCGTAGCCACCCCACACAATCATCTTTGAACCAGTCCAGACAGCAGTATGGTTACGCCTCTTCGCTGGCGAATTTGCCAGGTCGCTCGCGATTGAAGACCATGTGTTAGCTACCGGGTCGTATTGTCCGCCATCTTGAATATCATTCCCGTCAGCTCCATACCCACCCCACACGATCATCTTGGAACCCGTCCAAATAACCGCCCCTAACGTCCTGGCGCTGGGGGTATTGGCAATTGAAGCCAAAATTGACGACCACGAGTTTGCGACCGGGTCATACTGCCCGCCATCATTCAAATAGCCCGCGCCTCCCCGGTATCCGGCCCACACGATCATTTTAGATCCAGTCCAAACGGTCGACTGGCCCCATCGTGAAAGCGGCGCATTTATCGCAATCGTGTCGGTCCAGGAATTCGTAGTCGACGAGGCCGGGGGCGTGTAGATACCGCCGCTATCTAATGCCGTGGCATTCTCGCCCTCGTAACGTAAACCGCCCCAAAGAATCATATTGGAACCAGTCCAAACTGCAGTCTGCTTGGTCCTTCCAGATGGCGAATTTGTTGCCGTCATCGCAGCCCATGAATTCCCGACCGGATCGTATAATGCGCCGTCATTATTGAACCAACCATTACTGTCTCCGCCCCAAACAATCATCTTCGACCCAGTCCAAACGGCCGTATGATAAGAACGCCCCGATGGCGCGCTGCCGGTTGATGTCACTGCCCATAAATCGTCGACCGGATCGTAGACTCCGCCGCTGTTTAACCAGCGACTACCGCTACTACTAAAACCACCCCACACAATCATTTTGGAGCCAGTCCAAACCGCTGTGGCGTATGCACGCTTCAATGGCGCACTTGTCGTCGCGGTGGATGCCCACAAGTCATCCACCGGATCGTATCTGCCACCGGTATTGTAGTAATCTGAAGAGATCGATCCCCCCCAAACGACCATTTTGGAACCGGTCCAAATTGCCGTTGGAGCATAGCGTCCCGCTGGAACATTGGCTCCGACTGAAGTGCTGGTCCACGCGTCTCCGTCGGGATCATATCGGCTACCGGTATTTAAATAACCGGCTCCAATTCCACCCCAAACAATCATTTTGGATCCGGTCCAAACTGCCACATGGAAGTAACGGGCATCAGGGGGATTTTTCTTAGGATCAGGATCACTCGCAGTCGATGTTGCGAGCCACTCATTTGCAACAGGATCGTAACGGCTACCGGTATTTAAGGTACTACTTCCATCAAACCCACCCCACACGATCATCTTCGAACCGGTCCAGACTGCTGTGTGTATCGACCTAACGGAAGGTGGACTGATCGTCGAAGTGGGCGTCCATGAATTGGCCACCGGATCGTAAATTCCACCACTGTTTAAATAAACCCCCGCGGCGTCCGTCCCGCCCCAGACGATCATCTTTGAACCCGTCCATACAGCACTATGCTGATACCTTCCTGGCGGGGTATTAGTCGTTCCTGTTACCGTTGCTGTCCATTTTTCAGGCGTATAAGTAAAGCCACTCACCAGACTGCTCGACTGCGTGTCGGTATTCGTCACGCTCACAGTTACTGCACCGGCGGCATGGCTCGGTGTTGTACACGTGATTGATGTTGCGGAAGAAACGGAAACACTCGTGCAGGCACTGCCACCGATACTGACGGCTGCACCACTTAAAAATCCTGTTCCCGTGATGGTGATCGCCGT
>CANJZQ010000026.1 GCA_947479535.1 Oligoflexales bacterium
CAATTGCGCCAAGAAAAAGAGGACCTTGAGATCCTGAACCGGACGCTGGGAAACGCTCTCGGAAATACTTTGTGACCTGCTGCGGGACTGACGCAGGAATGATATGATCTCAGGAACACCCAGACCTGGAATTCCTGAGAGGTTTCTTTCGAATGGTGAAAGTCCGGCTGCGCATCGTTGGCATCATCTTTGGCTTTGTCGCGAGTAGCGCCAGCCTTGGATTTGCCCAAGAAATCCCGGAGCACTACCTGCCCGCCGGGCCTGCTGGATCCGGGGGCGCGGGCGTTGCTTCTGCCAATGACGACGATGCCATTTGGACCAATCCAGCCGGTATCGCTCGCGTGCGCAAGGCGCGCTCAAGAACTGGAACCAAAACCAAAATTCCTAATTTAATCCTCGGCGCTAATTCCAACAGCAAGACTTTCTACGGCAGCATCCAGGGCGCGGGCGAAAGCACGATAGAAGATCTTGCAGCAAATGCGGATGGCTTGGGCGACAAGCCGTTCTGGGTCCGCGCGGCCATGTTTCCTGTGACGCTGGTGAGCCTTGCTCCATCGTCTCCCGCCGCCTTTGGAATTTACATGAACTCTGTCACCAGCGCGTACATAGAAAGTTCAGCGCCATCAGACGCGCAAGTCACAGCCATCTCTGACATCGGTGGTGTGATCACCTTGGGTCAAACCAATAAATCAAATCGCCTCAGCTCGGCGATTCAGATCAGACCGGTCTACCGTTATTCCTTGGAAAATACGATCCCCTCAAACGACCTGTCGAGCCGCTCGGCACTGCAGCACCACTTCACCTCGCTGGCAAACAAGGCCACGGCCCTCGCGATCGACGTGGGGGTCATGTACACCATGGCGGATTATTGGTTTCCAACCTTTGGTCTGGCGCTGCTCAACGCACCATTGCAGTGCAAATCGGATTACTTGAATCCGTTTTCAGAAAAGCGCCAAGAGATTTGTGGAACGAAATTCAGCGGAGACTTTGGTAGTCCTGACGCAATGTCGACCATCGATCCGGCAGACATCCGCGCCGGTTTCGCAATCACTCCAAGGTTCGGCAGGGATGTCACCACACGTATTTCACTAGACATCCACCATTATGCAGTGGCTTCCGGCAGCAAAAATTACGGGCTTCCTGGAATCGAAGCAGGAAAACTATTCCACGCCGGCATCGAAATTTTCAAAGGTTCTCCATTGGAACCGCCCCCCTACAGCCTTCGCCTTGGAACAAATCAGGGCTTCTTCACTTATGGGGTGGAAGGTCGCATTGGCTACATGAGCCTTGCATTTACGTCCTATGGACAGGACATTTCCGCGCGAACCAGCCGGAAAGAGGACCGACGTTCCTTACTGTCATTGTCGGGTGAATTCTAACTTCAAAAGTCCCTGCCCGGGAAAGGAATCATCGTGCTGAATATCCGGATATCAATCCAAGCTGCGTTGTCGATCCTTGCCGCAAGCGCAACCATGCTCAGCGGGGGTTGCGTGACCACTCCGACGACAGGCAAGGATTCATTGCGGTCTTCATCGCAGAAAACGCCCATGGCACCGATGGTGGCTCCACCCGCGCCAGCACAAGAAACAAGTCGTCAAGCCGCGGGACAAGCCCCCCTGATATTGGCGGCCGTGCCAGATTCACAGATCGCAGATTTTGCCAGCCGCCACGCCCTTTCTGTGGCGCGCCTGAGCGAGACCGACGAGCAGCTTTTGAACAGGATGCCGAACCACCCTCAGCCTGGCTCGATTCATGAAGCCGCAATGGTCCTGGGAATCGTAAAGACCTTTAGCCCGATCAACATCGAAACCAACACGTTCAATGAACAAGAACTGAGTGACGGAAAAAACGAGCAGTTAAAGAAATCAGACGCTCAGGAAAATGCAGTAAGCGGTTTGGAAAAGGCTGCCTTGATGCGGGGAATCGATTTGCCTGGGGCTGTCGAGGTAAATCCATTCTTGCAGAGCGCTTCAGTGGTCCGATTGATCACTTTTGCCGCAGAAAAGGGTCGAAATTCAGAGGCTTTTAACGCGCGCCTTCGCTCAGCGACGCTCAAGCAGGTCAGTGAATGGCGCAACCTGTCTGAACGCTACAACCATGAATTGGCGGAAGTTCCTGAAATCAAGGCGGCCCCAATGGATTCGCCCCCTCCCACAGGAGATGCAGCACGGGCCATCATCGAAGGCACCAGTGGTGTCAGTGATTTGCATTCAAGCGACCTAGTCATCAACGACGCGGGACGCCAAGCTGACGAAGGCCAGTTCGACCAGGCAATCGAAACGTTAAAGCGCGTGGAAAAAATAAGTCCTCTTTACAAACTGTCCCAGGAAAAAGCCAAGGAGTTTGCAAATTCAGCGGTGCGTGACATGCGGCGCAAGGCAGCTCAGGCTTTCTCCGCCGCAAACCAGGCCAACGATGCGGGGACCAAAGGCTCTTATCTGGACAAGGCTAAATCAATTCTGGAAGAGGCAGTAAAAAAATACCCGGATGCGGACCAGCTTGGAACTGTCCGGGAAAACTTGACGGTTATCATCCGGGATCTAGATCGACTGCGTGGCTCGTCGAATCGACCATAAACGGCTCCCGTTACGGGCGCCGTTTCACGATCACTCGTCGTCTCCATCGCCGGCATCAGCCTCAACTTCGTCGTCGGCCGCCGCAGTATCTCCTTCGGCTTCAGGACGACTCGCCGCGCGCAAGCGGCTCATTGGAATCGCCACACCAAATTCAATGCCTTCCAATTTTGCAGCCATATTTACATTCGCTGGAGCCAGCGACCGAACTGCTTCTTCCGGCGTGATGTAAAACGGGTGTCGCAAATGGTAATTATAGCTCTCGATGATCTTACGAGGCCGCTCCATCACACCCGAGAACAGAAACGGAACCCGCATCCGCTTCCAGAGCTGCAGAACCTCCTCAATGAAGCCCGGGCAAACTTCCTTCTCGTCTTGGAAGTCCAGAATCAGATAGCGAAACTCATGGGCAACGAGCCAGTTGTGCAGCCCTACAGCCAGATCCTGGCAAGCACTGCAATCGGTCGCATTGTGCGGACACGATTTGCCAACATTCAGGATCACCGCGTCGTTAATTTTCTCAGGAATCAGTTCGAGCATGGCGGTAAAATTACTCCACTTCCATAAACTGGGAATCGGTAGAAATCGATGTCGTGTCAGACTGATATGGATATGCAAGGAGCGGGAGGGGGGTCAATGCTTTTTCGCTCAACTGAAAGAACAAAGGTCCTCGACCTGCCGCGTCACGGCCCGAGCCTTTATATCCTTAACCACGCAAGATAAAAGGGTTTTTCTTAGTCCAGCAACGGCTTCGACCGCACTCCGGGGGATCTGTTTTTCTTCAATCGCCTCAAAACGGATCTCCCCAGACTTCAAAATAATGGATTCCTTGCCCAAAATATCAAGCAGCCTGGAATCCGCCCTTCGGCACAAAGTCCCACTGTCCGCGAGAACTGCTCCGTTGACCTTGGCTTCCGCATGCATGCGCACCTGCCAAACCAGCTTATCCGCGCGTTGCTGGGCAGGACCAAGGTATTTGGTCAAGATGACCTGCCACACGAGGCCATCGCGATCGGGAATCAAATCAAAAATGGAAGATTCTTGCATGATTTTGCGTGCTCGCTGTTTTTAGGGCTTGCCCCTATTGTACATCAGCTGTGATGCTCAATCGAAGCCCAAGGCCCGCCAAAAAAAGCCGGCGTAGAGCACCAGACAACCAAAACAACGGAACCCAAAAGGCGCGATGCACCATACCCATTCGCAAAAGTTAAAAAAACGGCTTCCGATGGTCCTGACACTTGTGGCTTCCATTGGCCTTTGCAGCTGTGTTTACCGTTTTACCAACTTGCATGTTTCGGCTCCGGAAGGAATTCGCACCGTGTCCGTTGAATCGGTCTACGATACAACCCGCGAAATCCTGCCTCACGAACTTCTCTGGGAGGAATTGCAGCGTACCATTGCCGCTGAGGGACACTTGATGTTGGCCACGCGTTCCAAGGCTGATGCCCTCCTCCGCGTCCGGATCAAAAACGCACGGTTTTCGCCGACCGGAACCGTTGTCAAACCACAATCGATGGCAAAAGATCCCAGCACGATCTCACCCAGTCAGGAAAGCATGCCCAGTTACCGGGAATTCCGGAACCAAACGGAAGCTGCCGAACTGATGCCGTCTACCGCCGTATTGATCGAAGTCGACGTCCAGCTATGGCATCTGGAAAAACGCACACTCTTGTTTGAAAAAACTTACGTTCAGTCCGAAAGTTTTCTATCGGTGCGGCCTTCAACATCTCCGCGGAACAATCACCTACGGGAAAACGAGGCTTTCCGTGCCGATTTCGGACGCATGTCAAAAGCCATCGCCGAAAAAGTCGTTGCCGACCTTCTGATCAAATCATCGTGAACCAAACTTTTCAGTGAGCTTCCGGCATCCTGGAAAGAACTGCGCCAGACATGTTTGGAAGGGATCTCGTCTGTCCCATGAATGTCACCGCGAGCTGTAAAAGATAGACCGCAGATTCCTCAGGGACATCAAATTCCTTTGTTCGCAGGAATCTTACGCCCCAGCAGGCAGAAGGCGCGTCGAAGGAAGCACCCAAACGCGTTTCATAGGCTTCGACAACAGCCGCCTTGTCCTTGCTACGCCGCCCAAACGAACCGAAGATATTAAACCAGGGAATGATTGAAGTGGCGAAATTTCCAGTGCGCGTTGTCACCAGGCGATAAGAGGCGAAACCTTCACTATCGATGTCGACTTCCTTATCCAAAGAGTATGCAAAGGAAAGGGAAGTCTTCGCGATAGTGGGGGGCACCAGGTTGACTTTAACCTTGGTCGCGACCCGGTCGTAGATATTGTAATTTGAGAGAGATGAAAGGCCCCAATCGCCAATTTGGGTGCTCAAATCAAGATAAGGCTCACTCCACGGGCGCGATTCACGAGTGAGCGCCTCTGCGGCTTCTCGCTCCCGCGCCTTCCTGAAGTCATACGTGATGCCGCTGCTAAGCGTAAGCAGGTCGTTGTGTCCTGTGTCTACAGTGGCGTAGCGGTTGTAAAAACGCTTCCCGCCATCTGCGCCAAACATGTCGTCATGCCCCTTGAGGGGGCGGTCCAAAGCAAATAAAAGCTCTCTACGGGCGAGATCCTGAATGTACTTTGAGGAACGGACCGTTTGATTGACCTGCGACTTCGGTCCCTCAGATTCTATTGTGTCGGCCGGAAGCATTCTCCAGCCCCTGCTGAAAATGCGCCACCGGTGGGACGTTGAAAGCCCGACAGTCTGATAGGCACGGAGCTGTTCATCTTCGGGTAAATCTGAATCGGTGCTGTCGGTCCGGGGCTCGGAGCGATCGGATTGAAAATAGGTCGGGAGACCACCGTTTGCCAGAGGTTCGCTTCCATATGGCCCTGATCGGGCAACGAACGGGCGTGTCGCGAAGGTCACGGACCAATTCATGAGATGCTGAATGAGCCGTTGCGACTCAGAAAGGGATGCATCCCTCGACGGGAGAAAGCCCGACACATCAGCGAGACCATCGAGGGGTAATTGGAACCGAACACCAAGACGCCAACTGGATTCCTGGGTTGAACGGTCTCCATAAGCCGCACCCGAAATCAGTCTTGCCTCTGCATCCAGGAATTGATCCACCTTCACTGCGGATTGGCTGCTGATGGGAGCCAAAAGGCGCAAATCAACGCTTTGCCAGCGTCCATCACCCAGAGATTCTGTTGCTGATTCAGCAAAACTGTCAGCCCTGCCGTAGTCACGAATTTCGTAATGACGATAACGAACGTTGCCATAAACTGGAAATTTAACCTGATCATCAGGGGTCAAACGGAAAAGACGGCTTTGCGTTGACATGGACAGCGGTAGTTGCTCGCCGTCAAAATGACCCACAGATCGCATGTTATCTGCAAAGATGCTTCCAGCACCGGCATAAAAATCGGGAGAATCATAATGAAACATCAGACCAGAATGATGAAACGCTGGATAAGCCCGGCCACGCAGAACCGCCGACTGAAAATCATCCGGTAAATAAAGATCGTAATCGTACCGGTGATCGGTTTTGATCATTCCCGACGAAACCAGCGACAGGCGCGAGGTCAAAAATTTAATTCCGTTCCAGTTGGCATTTCCACGCCAAAGATTGCTTGGCACAGATAATTGCCGCCGCAAGTCTGAATCGCAAGCTGCCTGCAAAACAGGATCCGTTGAAAGGCAGTCTTCGTTGACTGAATTCCAGTACTGAACTTCCGACAACCGTTCAACGAGCGCATTCTGATCGGCAACCGGTTCCACATTGGAATATTTCGGTGCCAATGATCCTGTCCCGGACTTCTTGCGAGCGGCCTCAAGGCCTTTTGCAAAAACACCAGTCAACATTTGGCGACGGCGAAGGTCGCGCAACCAAATCTGGTCTCGCATCCCCTCAATATTTAGTGACCAGCCTTCACTCCTGCGGCTCTGGTGCCGGGCATCCAACGAAATCCGGGTGCCTCGCTGTTCGAAGAACTCGGTTGCCACAGTAACGTCGGCATTGGGTCCGAGTTCAAAAAATACAGGCTGCGAAAGAACGGTACCCGAAACCGGGTCGTGGCTAAATACGGGGAGAAGAAAACCCGATTGCCTGATGTCCTTGATTGGCAGGCGAAAATACGGAAGGTAAAAAACCGGAATCCCGCCAATCTCGATCACCGCGTTTTTGAAATCAGCATAACCACCAATCTGAGCGTGGCTTTGCTGGGCACGAACGGCCCATGCCGGATCGTCTCCCGGATCACAACGGCATGAAGTGAACAGCGCGTCCTGAATTTCGAAATCGTTACCACTCTGGCGTTCGATGATCTGGCCGCCCATCCGGAAATAGGCTGATGAGGCGCCCGAACCGCCGAACTTGCGAAAAAGCTCCTCACGGTTCTTGTCCCAGTAAAGCCGGCGCCTCTGGTACACCAGACGGCGATCGTTTCCCAAACGGGCAAGCGCCGGATTTTCTTGCCCTCTCAGCAAGTCCTCCTGTTCAAGGAGCAAGGCATACCGGTCCACAAGATCGTCGGAGAGCTTTTCTCCTGCGGCTGCGGCCATTCGGGAAGATTCCCTGAGCTGCGCGCGAGCACCCCGGATCACCTGCAGCCGGTTTTGTCGGGCAAGTTCAAAATCAATTTCGGTTTGAGAGAACCCCAAAATGGAACGGGAAATTTGATTTGCCTGATCTGGATCGTTCGCGGTCATCACCGCACCATCCAAACGAAAATCCCCGGTGCTGACAAAAAAACGCAGGCGATCCCCGGCAAAAACCTGACGATCACTGATGATCACAATATGACCATCGGCCTCAATCGTGCCGGCAGCCTGGTCAAACGCAATTTTATCTGCAGAAATCACGTTACCCGAGCCAAGGGCAATCACGTCGCCTTCAAAAATTTGCTTTTTGCCATCGCGAGTAAAACTTGATGACCGGGCATCGAAGAATATTTCCGGAACACTCTCAAAAGGTCCCGTAAATCGGGAAATCTCGTCAGACTTGGTTTGCCCCAGCGTCACCCCCGGTGCCAACAGCAGCAGAACCACGCATGGCAAGGCAGTTGCGCAAGGCATGGTCCATGGCAACCTCATGAGGCGTGCGAGAATGCGTTCCGGAATTTGCAACCTTGATCCGGCCAAGAACTTCTCCTACTGCCATAACAGAGCCACACACCACCCACGGAAATTGGTCCGTGGAATTTGTCGCAGCGAGGGTGTCGCGCATCATTCTCACCGCCCCCGTGAAATCATCCGCAAGGGGGAGGAGATCACGATAGCCGCTGGGAATTGCCTCCCGGTTCAAGCCACGATCATTTGTAATTTTAAATAGCACAATGGGGTGCAGCTTTCTCGACAAAACATCAAGTATCCCAGCAATATCCTTGTCCCTCAGAATGGAGACAATCCCAGGGACCTTGGTGTCAGGACCAAACTTTTGGACAAGAGCTTCAACGAATTTTGTCGCTCCGTGTGGATTGTGGCAAACATCAAACAAAATCTCCCGGGGCTCCTTGGCGCCGGGGACAAGTGAGGTCACTTGATGGAACCTGCCGCACAAAGCTGGAGCCCACGGCCCCTCCGGTTGGGAGAAACCGCTGAATAGAGACTCGATCTCACCAGGACTTCCCCAAGGGACGCCAGATCTGCGGCCATGTGACCATAAAAACCAACACGCCGTCGCTGCAGCCACAGCAAAGTTCTGCACCAGGTAAGGAGCCACTCCCTCAAAAAATTCCGGAAGTGTGGCCGTCATGTGAATACCGGGCGAGGGATTGAAATAAAATTGCCCGCCTTCGACCCCGAAATCACGCCCGGCAAGGTAAAGATCGGCTGACCGGACTTCAGCCGCTGCCGCAATCACCTTAAATGCGTCCTTGTCATCGCGATCCATCGCAGAAAAACCAATAAATACCGGGCACCCAGGATGGATGATTCCAGCCTTCTCCAATGCAATCTGGGAAATGCTGCCCCCAAGGTATTCGATGTGATCGATACCAATGCTGGTGATGATGCTGGCCTCAGGCCTCACAATATTTGTCGCATCAAGACGGCCGCCAAGTCCGACTTCAAGGACATTTAAATCTGATTTGCGATTGCGCCACGTCAAAAAGCCAAGCAGCAGCGATGCCTCAAAAAACGAGAGTTCAGCCCAAAGACCCGGGTCGACTTGTGCCACGAGATTTGGGATTCCGGCCTCTAATTCATTTTCCGTCACAGGACGGTCCGACATCTGAATCCTCTCTGCGAAGGACAAAAGATGCGGCGAGGTAAACAATCCACAGCGGAGCCCACCAAGAGCCAACAAGCGCCAAAGGAATGCCGATGTGGTGCCCTTGCCGTTGGTGCCAGCAACCAGGATGGAAGGCGTTCTGGTTGATATCCATCCCATCTGTTCATTGGCCAGTTGCACCCTGGCCAATCCCGGCTTTATCCGGGACAGGCGCTTGGCAAAAAGGTCCTCAAAACGGAGCGGGCTCGGGGAAGTCAAAATTTCAGTGCCGGTGGGAGGTCGATGGCAAAAGAATATTCAAGATCTGGGCAATCGTGACCCTGAGGGAGTCCCGGTGGCAGATCATGTCAACCATGCCGTGCTCAAGCAAAAACTCAGACCGCTGGAAACCTTCAGGCAACTTCGCCCGGATGGTTTGTTGAATCACGCGCGGACCGGCAAAACCAATAAGGGCCTTTGGCTCTGCAATGTTGATGTCACCCAACATTGCGAAACTTGCAGCAACACCGCCCGTCGTGGGGTGAGTCAGCACCGAAATGAAAGGAACACCGGCATCACGCATCTTGGCCAACGCAGCACAAGTCTTGGCCATCTGCATCAGGCTCAAGATCCCTTCTTGCATTCTAGCGCCACCAGATGAAGTGACGACCACTGCGGGCTCGCGCTTTTCCGCAGCACGCAAAAACAATCGCGCCAGCTTTTCACCAACGACAGAGCCCATGCTGCCACCCATGAACTCAAAATCAAAAACACCGAGCTGAACCGGACGCCCAGCCAACAGGCCACGCCCGGTAATGATTGCGTCATACCGGCCGGTCCGGGTGTGCATGTCACGCAATCGTTGGCGGTAAGACTTTGAATCTTTGAACTCAAGGGGATCAGGGCTGCAAAGAGATTGATCCGCCTCTTCAAAAGTATCCGGGTCCAAGAACAACAAAACGCGTTCTTCGGCGGGAAGATAAAAGTGATGATTGCATTTTGGGCAGACATTCAGATTGGCGAGAAAGTCCTTGCGGAAAACGATCTCCCCGCATTCAGAGCACTTCTCCCACAAGCCGCTCGGCGGATCCTTCTTGAGGCTCTTCGCCAACGGTGCTTTTTCACGATTCAACCAAGCCATAGGTCAATAACCCCCGACTTCCAAAAAGAAGTTGCCACACGCTAGCAAAAGGATCGCACCCGGGTCAATCAGGGAGGGCAAGAGTTTTTCGGACTTGCACAACTCAAAACAGTTGGTACACTCCCTACATAAGTAATCAATTAGAAAAAGCTTTTTGGCATGGCCTGCTCTAAGAATCAGGCGCAATGAACGTATCCAAGGAAAGGATGCTTCGATGCTTTGTAAGCGTTGTCCCCATCATGTTCGCCACGGCAAGGTCGCCGCTGACGGCAAGACGATCGAATTTCAGGACCGCTGCGGACTGAAAATGAAAAGTTCGATTGATCAGGTATGCCAGCATTTTCCATTCCCCAAAGTCTTTGATTACATCGAATGTGATGTGTACAAGGCGACGTTTAAAAGTACGGGAATCAAAAATGATGTGGTGCCCACGTCCGACTTTCTTTATTCGGACAACTTCCACAGCCAGCCGATCACCGATATGGAACTGCTGTAGCCTTGCAATTGCGAGGCAGCAGAATCAGGTTGATCCCGGGCAACCATAACGATAGATTCCTGATCAAGATTGATTTTAATAATCATCGCCACGACTCATCTGACTGCAAAATTTTTTGCGCAGGTGTTCCGTGGCGGTTTTATGAACCAACACTGAGGGGTAGCCTAGAATGAATCGCGCTGAACTTATCGAATCGATGGCCAACGAGACCAAGATGACCAAAAGCTCCTGCGAAGCCTGGCTGAGTGCGTTCGTTGGAACGGTTGAAAAAAACATCAAGAAACCAGACGGCGTGAAGCTCATCGGCTTCGGAACATTCACTGTTTCCAAGCGCAAAGCCCGTACGGGCCGTAATCCACAGACCGGCGAATCGATCAAGATTCCAGCACGCACCGTTCCGGTATTCCGCCCGGGCAGCGACCTCAAGGCAAAATCCAAGTAGCATCAAAGAAGGATTCTTCGGCTCCGCCTCAGAATGACGCGTTTTACCGTCATCCTGAGGCACAGCCGAAGGATCCTTTCTCGCGTCATCCTGAGGCACAGCCGAAGGATCCTTTCTCGCGTCATCCTGAGGCACAGCCGAAGGATCCTGTCTTAAGGAAGTTCCGCCCGCAACCGGGCACGAACCAGATCAGGCCACGAAGTACCATCTTTCGCTTTGCCAGAAGGCACGTAAAGCCTGGTGATTTGCGCCCTGACCGCGCCCCCGTCACCAGTGTTCAGCGTGAAAAAATCCTCGATTGGATAAACCCGCGGTACTTGCCGGTCGTCTTTTTTGATCAGTCGCAGCTTAAAAAGCGAGGGCTCATCTTTTGACCCGCGGGGACGGAAGCGCGTCAATGAATTCGCACTGGATATGCGCTCGACGGGACAACCAGCTCTCGTGATGATTTCCTCTGCCTGCGCCATCATCCCCTCACCCGCCGACAGGTCGTCCTGCCCGCTGATTTCGAAGACACGTTTCCAGATGCGCCGGTTAAGCAGCAGGTCATCCAAAGTTGCAGTGAAATCGGCAAGTTGATCTGCCTTTTTGCCCAGCCTCAATTTTGCCGCATCCAGCAAAGCCCCGTAAATGCTGTGCTCGTCAATGCGGGCGTAGAGTTCTGGATCTGCCGGCAACGTCCATCCGGGAATGTGACGAAACAGATGCTTGATCATCGCCTCGGCTGCGACGGCAGTTTTGTGAAAATAAAGTTGCAGGTACATCGAGTGGCGAGCACGCAGATAATCCTCAAAGGCTGCCATACCCGAAAACTGAATCGCCAAATGGACTGATTGTTCCTTTGGCTCGAAGTACATGCCCAAAGAGTTCAGAATCCGACTTTCATCGAATATCCCGTACACCACCCCGCACTCCCGGGAATCGCGCAGCAGATAGTCCATGCGATCCACATCGAATTCACCAGAGATCAACTCATGGCAGAAACGATAGGCCCCAAATCGCCAAAGGGGCGAGCCTTCGACGGGCGGAATGTCAGGAGACATGATCGAGGCAATATCTTGCGGTTCGATTTTTATCACTTCGGGATTATCGGCGTAAACATCGCGAAACAGGCGTTCGAGCATGAGCAGGGTGAAAATCTCATGACGCACAGGCAGTTTAGCCGGATCCTTCCCAGCCTTGGCAAGGCCCTCGACCTTCTGGTTCAACCACCGGTCCAGCCAGACCGGACGCGGACTGGAAGACTCTTGCACCGTTTTCCAAGACGGCAGAAAGGCCTCTCCCGAATGGGAAAAAGGTGGATGACCAAGATCGTGAAGAAGTGCCGCCAGCCGCAACGCTTGCAGCGTGTAGGAGGATCCAAAGAAATCATCGACCATGTCAAAGGTTGGAGAGAGCAAGCCGTGCCCGCCACTGCTTCGGATTTCCCGATCAGGATAGTCGCTGAATTGACGGGCACCGGATGCGAGTCGCTTCTGATTGGCCCACAGTTTTTCCCAAGCAATGCCCGCAAGATGCATGACACCCAGTGAGTGCTCGAATCTTGAATGGGATGCACCGGGAAAAACATACTGCAAGAAAGCCAGTTGTTTGATGCGACGCAAACGCTGCACATACGGATGGGAAAGGACCCGGTCTTCAAGGTCAGAAACATCAATGGTGCCGTGAACGTTTTCACGAATTCGACGGACAATCGGAAGTTGAATGGACACTGGCGATAACCTCCATCAGGGACTGTAAAAGGCCCCGACACATTCGCTAATTCGCGTCGCCCCAAAACGCCTCATCTCGGCGTGCAGCTCTGTCCGGATCGACCTCGCCGCCGTTGGCCCGCGCAACCATAGGGCTGTCATGATTTCCACCGCCGTAGCGCCCCTCAAAATCTTCTGAAAGGCCTCTTCACCGTTGGTGATTCCACCCGATCCAATCATGGGCAACTCCCCCTTGTGAACAGCCCATGCCCATTCGAGCATTTGGTTGGTCGCCGACAAGGCTTGCGATCCTGAAACAACCGCTGGCTCTGGCCACGATACGTTGCGCGAAGAGCCAGCAATGATTCCCTGATATCCCAACTCCGCGATGGTTTCGACCATGTTTTGGAAAACGTGCTGTCCGCATCCTGGGGCCAATTTGACCCACACCGGAAAACCATGAAGCAGGGCCGCTTCCGAGGCCAATGTTCCCAGAATGTTAACGATCATGGCCGCCTGAACGGCATTGGCCTGGTCTGCGCGAGGAAGCCCCCACGACAGGACCACCGGAAGTGGCTTGCGGGATATTTGATTGGACGACTCCAAACCCTTGCCTTGATTGAGCCGTTGAAATGCAGCCAGAACTCGGGCAACGGCCCTGACCGCGCCATCGTGCAACGGCACCTCGATATTGATTGCCAAGGGACGAGCACCCGAAAATGCCCCCGAAAATCTGCCAGAAAATTCGCCGACGCGATGGATCACCTGGTCCAGGGTCGCGCCACCACATGGCCATGAGGCCAAAGCAGCTTTACTCGCGTGGATCCCGCCCAGAACGATGCCCCGCCCCGTTCTGTCTCCCCTTGCCGGAATGCCAGGACAATTGTCCGACAGTTGAATGGAACCCACCTCCGCAAAGGACACACCCATTGGCCCTAAGGCCCGCAGTCGCGCCCCATCTCGCTCAAACCCCGCCCCAAGTCCGACCGGATGGGCCAGTTTTCCAAAGCCAGGAAGATCCACAGAAAGGGCGTGGTCCACCAATGAAACAGGAGACTCAAAGGAATCAGCGAAGCCTGATGCCGCCACCATGGCTGAAAGTCCGGCCCGACGCGACCATTCCGGTGGCAACAACCGGAAAAGTGCGGCGCCTGCAGAACTCAATTGCTGTTTTACGGGATCATTCACGCTGGCCCCCCCTCATTCGAGCAATTGCGCCAAGGAACGTGTATAATGATTCTACGCCGATTATTTTATGAAAGTCACAACCCGACCAGCGGAGATCGATAATGATCATCACTGCGATCAAATACCGCTCGAATGGAAATCAAGAACCCGAAGTGTTTCGCTTCACGGGTGGAACTGCGGGCCTGCGCCATGCAGTTTGTTTCCAGACGACCAATGAAAATTCCAAGGAAAAAGCCAGCGCGGCCCTCGCAATGGTACTCAACGGCATTCCGTCAAACTTGATTTCGGATGCCGCCATCCAGATTGCTGACAGTGCAGGCGACACGTGGGTGATGACTCGCGGAACGCAGGGCTTCGCTGTTTCGAAAAACGGTGAAAGCCTGTCCCGCGAGCAAATCAGGACATCCCTGATTTCAGCCTTGCTGGATTTGGATCTCGCTGGCGGAAACGGTATCAACCAGGACGGCGAGCACATTGCTGCGATCCTGGACGTGAGACGCGGGCCGAATGGCCGCCCATGCCTGGCACCTTGGTCGGCAGTTGATCAGGGCCAGACCCAGGCAGCGCAAAAGGCAGCCCCAACAAAAGGCATAACGGACTTCAGGAACTTTGTGGAAGGCTCCATGAAGGAGGCGAGTTCGAAAATCGCATCGGTTCTTGGCGCTGCGATCATCGATCTTGCTGCAGAAGATCCATCTGTGCTGCAGCGACTGATCGACGATGTCGAGCCTCTGACGAGAGAAGCCCGTGCCATTCAAGAACAGCTGAAAAACCTTGAAACTCCTGGCTCATTCACTCGCGACGAGCAGCGCCGCCTGGAACATCTGATTCCAGAGATCGAACTGATCGACAAGATCAAAGGTCTGGCCTTGCCCCTGCTCGATCCGGCTGAAGGCATCAGTGCGATCCAAGACCGCCTGCGCGCGCTCGACCACGAACTGACCCTGCGTTTGTCCAGTTTTGGCGTCCAGAAATCTCCGAACTTGTTGCATGCGCTTTTGAATCGCGAATGGCGCAAGGCTCTTGGTTGCCTTGCCCGTTATCAAGCGACCAAAGCGTTGCATGAACAGTGGTCTGCAATTCTGGGATCCACCCGGGACGAATTGGACCCGCTGATCACGGAACACATTCACTCCGTGGATCAATCGATCCGGCGCGACGATGAACTTTCTGCGGAACTCGAGGCCAGCATTCAAATGCTGCGCCTGAAAATGTCCCCTGCTCCATCGTCACTGATGCAATATCACTCTCCGGTTCATGCACAAATCACCCGTGAACAAACGCCGCAGACATGGTTCGACAAGCTGAAGGACTCGATCCACGGGAGCACCCAGCCTTTGCCAACGCAAGCACCGGCCCGGGCAGCGGAATTCCCACCCAGGATCTTTGTGGAGATGCTGGAGACCACGCAAGCAACCTTGGAATCCACAACGAAACGCCTCGAAGTCATGCAAAATCATGTGGCAGCGATCCGATCCGACATTGACAGCCAGCGTGACGGCCTGGCTGGAGCCATGGCCCGTCTGGAAGAAGATTGTGCGACGGCACGTGCAGAGTGGCTTGAAATGGCTCACCTGACAGGGCTTGGATCCGAGGGTTCAGACTTTCGCGTTGAACAGCTCGTTGAACTGCTGCTGAACCGGATTGAATTGATCAAACTTGAAGAAGAAAAAGAAGAGCTCCGCGAAAAGATGCGGGACCGCCTGGCACGATTTGAAACACTCGAGCGCTTGATCATCGAATGGCGCCAACTGACCAACAGCCAGAAGGCCGCAGACTTGTCCCACCCTGGAATCATCCTGGGCGAGGCCCGTTCCATCATCCGTTACCGCGAGGAAAAGCAGCGCGTGGTCGCTCGCCTTTCTCAAGTCCGCGAACGCAGTAAATCCATGGCTCAAAAACTGGCTCACCTCGATGAGCGCGCCAACAGCTTGAATGCCACGTGGGAAAAAACCCTGAAAGATTTGCGCCTGCCTGCGGTCACCACCACGGATCCACGATGGGGCGAAGCCCTGGCAGCGGCGAAAAGGCTGCAGACCATGACAAAAGTGATCGCCGACTTCAACGACTTCAGCGCAACGTGTGCGTTGTCCGGAAAGTCCCAGAATGATCGGGCACTCGATGAAGCCGCCCAGGAATTTGCCCAGGGGAAGCCCGTCCACATCTACAACTGGCAGATTGCCTCATCCAATAATGTCGAACGGGAAGACTTCATCAAATTTATCCAAGAGCAGGGATCGGGGTCCTTGCTCCTGATCCTTTGCTCGGATCCGGAACTAGCCCGTGAGATGCATATTCGCGGCTCCGGGAGATCCATTGAAGTTCGTCCGACACCATTGCGGTCACCATCGGAGCCAAGACTTCTAAATACAAAAGCGCGTCAGGCACTCGCTGCATTGACCAACACACGCAAGTAATGAGTTTTGATTTCACGAATCGTGTGTTATTATTTTTTAATCGGTATCTAAAACTGATCGGATCATTTCAAGGAGGAAGGTCCATGTTAGGTAATCATGACGTTCATCAAGTGGTAGAGGCGGCCGCACCGGCTAAAAAGAAGAAAAAGAAGAAGAAGGCAGCGAAAAAGACTGCCGCCAAGAAGGGCAAGAAGCCTGCTGCCAAAAAAGGCAAAAAGGCTGTTGCCAAGAAGGGCAAGAAGAAGGCTGCCAAAAAAGGCAAGAAAAAGGCCGCTAAAAAAGCGACCAAGAAAAAAGCCACCAAGAAGAAGGCCAAGAAGGCCGTTCGCCGCAAGAAAAAGTAATTGGGGCGGGCAGTTATCTGCCCTTCAAGCCGCAATTCAAACCACGATCCAGGATGGATCGTGGTTTTTTTTTGTCCTTGCCGGCCCCGCCTTCCCGGGGGCATAACCTAGGCTCGCTAAATCGCTGTGGAACTGTCTTTTTTGGTCAAGGAGATTCGAGCTGTGAATGCTGTCGTTGTAATTTATGCCTGCGCCCTACTGGCAATGATCGCCGCAGTGGTTTATGCCATGCGAGTTCGCGCCGTATCACTCGATGCTGGTGGAACCCCCAAGGAAGTCGCAAGATTCAAGGAAATCTCGGATGCGATTGCCGAAGGTGCGATGGCATTCCTAGCGCAAGAATACTTGTACGTTGGCCTGTTCAGCCTCGCCTTTGCTGGTGTCATATATTTGGCACTGGATAATCCCGGCACCACGGACATTAATGAAGGAGCCTACAGCGCAGCCGCCTTTGTGATTGGCGCAGCGATTTCAAGCTTGTGTGCCTTTCTTGGAATGAAAATCGCGACGATCGGCAATGTCCGGACCACAGTCATGGCCCGCAAGAGCATCAGCGATGCGTTCAAAGTCGCGTTTGAGTCGGGCGCCGTCATGGGCTTTGGGCTTGTTGGCCTGGCCATATTCGGACTCCTGACCCTGACCCTGGTTTACACCAACATGATCGGCAACATTCATCTAACGATGGAAATGGTTGCTGGGTTTGGCCTTGGCGGTTCAACCGTTGCCCTGTTTGGACGGGTTGGTGGTGGAATTTATACGAAAGCTGCCGACGTTGGCGCGGACCTCGTCGGTAAACTGGAGCAAGGCATTCCAGAAGATGACCCGCGTAACCCGGCGGTCATCGCGGACAACGTCGGCGATAACGTTGGTGACATTGCAGGCATGGGGGCTGACTTGTTTGGCTCGTGTGCAGAGGCCACTTGCGCCGCCCTTGTGATCGGAGCCACTGCGGCAGGTATCGCCGAAAACGAGACCGCGCGCCTCTACCCGATCCTCTTGACGGCTGTCGGCATTCCCGTTTGTTTGATCACTGCACTCTTTGCAAAAATGAAGCCTGATGCAACCTCGGCAGAGCCGGTGCTCAAGCGCCAGCTTTTGCTTTCCACGATCCTTATGACCCTGGCCATCATTGGCGTCACAAATGTCGCCATGATCGACAGCTTCACGCTGGGAGCGATAACCGTGACCAGAAACGGCGTCCTGACGTCGGTGCTGGCTGGCCTCTGGTCAGGACTTCTCATCGGCTATGTCACGGAATATTACACATCGCACTCCTACGGACCTGTGCGCATGGTGGCAGATGCGTCGAAAACCGGCGCCGCCACGAACATCATTTACGGACTGAGCCTTGGATACAAGTCCACCGTGGTTCCTGTTCTCGCCTTGGCCGTCACGACGTACCTCTCCTGGACTCTGGCTGGCATGTACGGCATCGCCCTTGCAGCCATCGGCATGATCTCGACCATTGCCATTGGCCTTACCATTGATGCGTACGGCCCAGTCAGTGACAACGCTGGTGGCATCGCTGAAATGGCGGAACTTGGACCTGAAATTCGCCGCCGCACGGACATGTTGGATGCTGCTGGCAACACGACCGCAGCCATCGGTAAGGGTTTTGCGATCGGTTCTGCAGTGCTGACGGCCCTCGCATTGTTTGCAGCCTTTCTCACCAGATCCGGCGTCGAAACACTGAACCTGCTTTCACCAAAAGTATTTGCTGGAGTTCTGGTCGGCGGCGTCTTGCCGTTCTTGTTTACGGCGCAGACCATGCTCGCCGTTGGCAAAGCCGCATTCGCAATGATTGAAGAAGTTCGCCGCCAGTTCCGGACCATCCCGGGATTGTTGGAAGGAAAAGCTCGCCCTGACTATAAAACCTGCGTGGCCATTTCCACCAAAGGTGCCCTTCGCGAAATGTTGGCCCCGGCCGCACTTGTGATCGCATCTCCGTTGGTCGTTGGAATCCTGTTTGGTATCGAATCCCTGGCTGGCCTCTTGGCTGGTTCGCTGGTTTGCGGAGTGATGATGGCATTGTCTGCCTCAAACTCTGGCGGCGGCTGGGACAACGCCAAGAAATACATTGAGAGCGGTGTCCACGGCGGAAAAGGCAGCGATGCCCACAAGGCTGCAGTTGTTGGCGATACCGTCGGCGATCCGTTCAAGGATACGTCTGGTCCGTCGCTTAACATTCTGATGAAGCTGATGGCGATCTTGAGCCTGGTGTTCGCACCATTCATCAAGTCAGCCCATGAAGTGGTCGCTGCCTGGTTTGGAATGTAATCTGGCGAACTCGGGCGCTATGAGCCTTGGTTGAGAGCCTTTTCGATTCGTGACTTGATCGACTTGTGAACATTGAGTCCTGCAAGAACCTGGTCCCTGTAATGGGGGTCCAGGTTTCTTAATATCTCCAGAACATCCTTAATCCCCATTTGGGCCATCGTGGCACGAATTCGCTCCACTTGCGGATCAACGTGGTTTGACTCTGCTTCGCGATACCCGGAATTAAACAGGGGTGGCTCACCGGGTGCTGGCAATGCGGCGCGAATGCGCTGCGGCGGATATTGGCGATAGCGCATCTGGGCCTGCTGTCGCCTGCGCAAAATACGCAGTGGCGCCAGTGCGATCATGACAAGCAAAAGAAACGCAATGGCAGCACTTGCTCCCGCTACCATCGAAAATTCAAGTGTTCCCATCCTGCCCACCATGCCAGTCATCTCACCCCATAACGGGGCCCAGATCGCTTTGATGCCTTCCAGATCAATGCGCCCACCAAATAGTTGAATCAAGGCTCTAGGAGGTTTTTGTGCTGCGATCAAAGCCGTTGTCGCAGTCTCACCAGTCCACGGCGGATGAATGCGGCGGACCCGAAAATCAAAAACAGGAGCCGACGTGACCGCAGGACCTGCCTCTGGTCCAAAGACAACGAAATACCCCTGCTCTTCAAAATACTTTCTGAAATTTGCCCGGAAATCGATGATCATTCCGTCCGGATAGGATTCTGGAATGTAGGCTGTCATCAGGATCCGTTCTAATTCCTGAGCCCCGCCACTAACTTCCTTTAGAAAAACCTCGGAACGGAAACCGATGTCCTTGGGTGCAGTCTTCTCGCCCAACTGGATGAAATAGGTTCGAGCGATGCCATTGGCTTCGCCTTCAATTTCGCCCTGAATCGACTGCAACAGTGCTGGCACCTGATTTGTTTCAGCAATTGTTTCGGCGGGAGCTTGGGCCACTGCGAATGGTGCTACTGACAACCAAAGTCCGGCCCCCAGTCCGCACATCAAATGATTGAGCTTAAGCATCATCGTCCCCTCCTCCCTTTTCAAACGTCAATGCGTATCGCCTCAGTTGAGGCCGCCGAAGTGAGCCAGATACGCGAGACCCAACTTGCCAAAGGCTGCCGTCTGGGTAAATGCGTTCGCGTTGACCGTCGTGTCGTCTGCAGTATGAATGTGTGGATTGTGATCCTGCGGATGCTCGAAGGGAAATGCTGCCGCATAGCCGCGACGCTTCCAGGAGGCATGATCGCTCGATCCGGCCGTTAGCGAACCCTTTGCCCAAGCGACCTTTGCATACTTGTCGACCAATTTGGCGAGGAGGTTGTTGAAACCGTCATCCGTATTCTCCTGAACGAACCAAATCTTGTCTGGTGTTCCGGGCTCCTTGTAGAGATTCATATCTTGCTGAACCATTGCGATGACACGCTTGTTGGCAACCTTGTAGTCGTTTGAAATGTGAAGGCTGCCCACCAGACCGATTTCTTCAGCGGCGTAGCCGTGAATCTCAACCGTACGGTCGAACTTCGCCCCGTTTGCCATGAGTACGCGGAAAATTTCCAGATTTGTGGCTGTGCCGCTGGCGTTATCGTCCGAACCCGGCGACCTTTCCTTCGTGCCGTCTTCCCAATTTACGCTGTCAATGTGGCTGCCCAGGATCAAGATGTCGTCTGGATTTTTGGTCCCGCGGATTTTGACAACGACACTGGATTGGCGCGAATTCATCGCGGTGTGATCGTACTTCGAAATTTCAACGTCACTGCGTCCGGCAGCGAGATCCCGATACTTTCCCACCAGCCAGTCCGAAATACTGACCCCGGTAGGAGTCGTATGATAGCGGGTGGTAATTTTACTCATTTCATCGATTGTTGATTTAATGGAATTGGCATCAATGGTGCCAGTCATGGCAGTCACTGCAGCGATTTCATTGTCGACAGGACGCAAGGGCACGGGTGTCGCGATGGTTTCCAAATTTACCGTCGCATTGCTGAGGCGAGCCAAAACCCCACAAGCCATACCGGAAGCATGTAGTTCGGCAGACAAGTGTTCTGCCGCCGAATCGTCCAGCTGCATCACAGCAAACTTGCCTGGGACATAGTCACTCATCAACCCGCTGCCACGGACGAAAGAAGGCAGATCCTTCCACTTGGATGTGTTCACCACATACCAGCCGGTCCCCGGAACTTCTTTCACAACCGGCTGCTGTTTGACCACGGCGTGGTTGGCTTCCAGATGAACCACCCGGCCTTTGATCTCTTGCATCAGTTGGCTTGATTTGGTGTCTTGTCCCAAGTCCACAATGGCAAAGGGAAGGGACAACACAGCGGGAAGAAGTCGAATTCGGTTGATTGACATGGTTGGAACCTCCGCGGAGCGACCTGTGGTGGTCTGGATGTCACCATCCAGACCTTTACACGATATCTTTTCACAATATCGTACCACAAAATCCATCGGAGCTGTGCCCTGACGGGCATTGCCGCGCTTTTAAAAAGATCTAGCGGGCCTTTGAAAAAGAGAACTGCATGACGTCAATCGTGCTGTCCTTGACTTCACCAAAAACAACGATCATTGCCTTTGGTGCCTTTTCGAATTCAGCGGCAAATTCGATCTGGGCTTTGTTGCCCTTGCTGCGGGAATTTTTGATCGTGCTCTTTTTGAAAGATCCAAGACCCTGAGCCTCACCGATCTTTTTCAAAAGTTTATCCACGGGTGCCTGGGCGAGCTTGCGAAGCTCGTCTTCTCCCATCTCCTTTATTTTTTCGAGGGCCACCGGCTTGAAGTCACCGATAATCTCGACTTTCTCCATTTTCACTGTTTTTTCGGGACGGTCATTGACCGTCTTTACTTTGGAAATGGCGATGACATTTTCAAGTCCCTTGGTAACCTCGCCAAATACAGTGTGCCGGCCATCCAAATGAGGGGTTGCCTTCACCGTGATAAAGAACTGCGAACCGTTGGTGTCGGGTCCAGAATTAGCCATGGACAAGATTCCGGCCTTGTCGTGCTTCAATTCGGGAACGATCTCATCAGCAAAGTTGTAGCCAGGGCCGCCGGTACCATCGCCCTTGGGGTCGCCCGTCTGCAGCATGAAATCTGGAATCACACGGTGAAAAATGATGCCGTTGTAAAAACCCTTGCGCGCCAGCTCGACGAAATTAGAAACCGTTTTTGGAGCCTTTGACGCAAACAACCGCGCTTCAATCACACCCATGTTCGTGGTGATGCGAACGGTTGGGTCAGCCGCCTGAGCATTGGCAGCTGCCAACAACCCAAAGGCCAACAAAGCAGAACGGGGGACCGACGCGAGAATCCGGGGAGCAAACTGAAACAACATAAAAACCTCCTCAAAGACAAATGCGTTAGACAACATTTTTTACTCAGGCCCACGATGATGCCGTCGCAGCAGACCGACGGCAGGAATCACCAAGGCAAGCCAGACAAACACAGCACCGAGGGCCAACACTGCATAGCGACCGGCGGTGAACACCACCCCTTGGGCAACCGCCGCTGTCACCGCAAGAGACGCGCCACCTTTGCCAAAACGATAGCCGAAAACATCAATCAATTCCTTCGAACGGTAGCGTGCATCGAAACTTAGCGGAATGTAAAGGATCTCCTTGGCAGCCCGGAAAAGGGAATAGTCGATGGCCTTGAAGGTCATGAAGGCCGCACCCGTACTGACCAGCGATGGCTCAAGGGCTGCCCACGCACAAGTCGCAATCTGGACCGTGGGAATGGTCAGATTGATCCAATCGTAACGCAACCAAGACAGCAAAATTGGCGCGCCTATGAATTGCAAAACCAAGGCAATCATGTTCAATTTTGCAAAAAAACTTCCCAGATAGGCTGTACGGGCGTCGGTCTCCGGAATGGCGTCCGCTAAAGCACCCTGAAAGGCAAAGTCCGTCATGGCGGCCACAACCTGAGTGGTCAGAACAATGGTTAAAATCCAAGCCAATATGGGTTCCCGCCTCATCAGAGACAGGCCGACCACATCCCGCCAATTTGCCTTCCCCTTGTGTCCAATCGACTGGGGATCAGCCGCCTGACCGCGAGGATTACCACCAATTTCAAAAGCCCAGATCGAAAAGATCGCTGCCGGAATGCAGGCAACGGCCGCAAATAACAAAAAGCTGTCGGTCCCAATTTGACCAACGAAGGCTGCCGTGGTCATTCCGCCGGCAATCGCACCGAGGGATGAAATTCCGCAAATTGGTCCGTTCAACTTGCGGGCATGCTCCGCCGAAACCTTGCTGTTGATATAGGACCAGTACTGCTCGATGATCAGGACCACGTAGGCCTCACGCAAAACGTAAAGCAATGCCGAAGCGAATTTAATACCGGCCTTGTGCATGACAAAACCGCCTGCGATCAACGCACCGGACCCGATGGTGGTTGCAACCAGGGTCCACTTGGCTCCAAACCGCCCCAACAAAATTCCGTACACATAAAGGAAGGCAATCACGGCCAACGGCATGAACAATGTCGCAACGGGAACTGCGCCTTTGCCATAAGCAGTGATGAACAAGGATGTGGAGGAACTCCGCATGAACTCGTATCCGATCAGAAGAAAAAAAGCCGACGCCGCCATGCACAGCGATGCCCGGATACCGGGTTGCGAGAGGTCCAGATAGCGCTTCATCAGGCCGGGCTCCGAATTGGTTGATGGCAACATTATTGCTTATATCACCAGAAACAAGGAGGAATTCTTATGAGAAGCTTAATACCATGGCGTAGCACTAACGTTTTGGATCGTGTTTTTTCAGATTTTATGGACGAACTGGCGGCGACAGGCCGTCCCTTGCTTCGGCCTGACACTGAATTTTCACCGCGCGTTGACGTTCGCGACATGAAGAAGGAGATTGAAGTCACAGCAGAACTCCCTGGCCTTGAAGAGAAAGATATCCATGTGGTCTTGAACGACGACCGACTGACCATAAAAGGAGAGAAAAAGGTAGAAAAGGAAGGTGGCGATTCGGAACGTTATTATGTGGAACGTTCCTACGGGTCGTTCACCAGGAGCATCCCGCTGCCAGCCTCGGTTGTCCAAGATAAATGCGAAGCGATATTCAAAAATGGGATTCTAAAGGTGACGCTGCAAAAGTCCAAGGAAGCCTTGACTTCTGGGCGTGAGATTCCGATTCATCATTGAATAGAAAAATTAGAGCGACCACTAGTGGCGGGAATACCGTCTAAGAAACAAAAAACCCGCCACTGCTGCCACAATGAAAAGCAGAACCCAGAAACTTCGCATGCCCACGCCCCGGCGCGAGGAGTCCAACTCATCCATGATCTCGCCGAGATTCGTCACTGGCATTTGATGCTCCGTCGCCGGTTCTGGATGGTCCGGAAGTCGTTCGATGGGTCCACGCTGTCCAGCGGAACCAACTGGCACGGCACCAGGAGGCAGTTTGGTCAACAACTGCTGCCATGCTGCGGCCAGCGCCGTATCAAACCTGTCGACTTCAAATCCACAGATTTGTGCCGAAACCTGTGGCGAAAATTTATAGCGTTCAACCAGTAAAATAACCTCGCGCAGTTCTCCTGGAAGTTGACGCAGGATTTCATCAAGACGGACCAACGCAAACTCAGCCTGACCGGGCAACAATTGAGGATTCCGCAAGACAGCCGTATCCGCCTGCCAGGATTCCCGGCCAAGAACACGTGCCTCACGAAATAAAAAGGCCCGGACGTCATCGAAGGAACCAATGCGCCCACCGTCCGCTTCAACCTCAGCCAAGGCTGCGCAGGCGTCCCGGACAATTCCAGCTGCCTTCATCGCATCCCCGGTCATACGCATGCAGTAATCAAACAGGCCGGGCCTGATCTCCTTTAAACAGGCCGTCAGGACTTGCGACCTACTCCGAAGCATCGTCAACCTGCGCCGGTTCAACTGGGCTCGCTGGCTTCAGTATAAAATCCATCATTCCGAGCCAGGATGCGGCATAGATGAATCCACCCAGAATGCCCATATTATAGAGGACGCGGTCAACGTCTTGCCCAATAAAGTTCAATTTGCGAAATGCAACCATGGTCACGAGGGCCATGACATGGAGGCCACTGTAAAACCGCACGCTGTTGCTCAAAATAGCGCGACGCTTGATGCTACCGCGCAAGGCATTCCGGATCGATCTCCAGCCGACAATAAAAAATAGAAAATCCGTGGGCCAGAACAGCCAAAGATTCGCGTTGTGATGCAAATCGGTATGAGAGGACAGCATCCACGATGCAATCTGAAGTGTGCCCAATGAACCCGAAAGCAAGGCCCAACCACAAAGGCCAAGGCCAAGGCATCCTTGGGCAATATGAACCAGCAACCTGTGGCTGGCATCAAGCGTCGCCCACGCGACGCGGCCGGTCCATTGCTCCGGATGGCTGCGAGCCAAAGTACGCCGGATGCCACCGACACCAACCATCGCCGCAAAGAAAAAAAACACCGGGATGCCGAACAACATTTGAGCCAAAACAAAACTATTGCGATCGCCACTGGCGGCTTCTGGCAATTTGACCAGTTGCACGGTGTCGCCAAGGAGCATCCTGCCACCAGCGTCCGGCCGCCCGTTGTCGTCCATTGCGGGCAGGTTCAGGAGGCCTTCACGCAATTTCGGCGGAAAAAACATTTCGTCCCACTGGGATATCTTCCGGTCGACATCACCGTTCATCAGGACCTCAAGCCCCAACCCCACGACCGGGTTGTCGTTCAAGTATTGACGGACGTACCAGCGCCAAGATTTGCCGCTCGGCTCCCGGTCATACTTCGCCTTGATGGCACCACCGACAGCCTCGTCCAGGTAATCACGCGGCTTGGTCGCGCAATTGTTGGTAAAATATTGGTACGGATACCGGACATTTTCCGGGCGCATGTTCCAGGCAATGCGATCCAGCAGGATTTTCTTTTGCGCCAGGGTCAAGTTCAGGCGTTCCTGCCATAGCGGCCGCATCTCATAATCTTTATAGTGTTCGATGGTCCTTTCGTACCCTTGGACCCCGACCCGGTAAAGCAACACACCCTTGAAAAACTTCCAGGCAAATCCCGGGTCTGCGAAATCAAACATGCCCCAGTTATAAACCGCGTCTTGCCCCTTCTTTGGATCAACGACCCGAATCATTGTATGACCAAAACGGGCGTAGATCTGATCGCCGATGCCAACCGTCATCAAGTAGATTTGTACGGAATCATCCGGCGCAGACACCCCAATCGATCCAAAATCCGGCTCCGCATGGACAGGAGCAGGCGCAGACACCAACGCAGCAAGGGAGATTGCGATCGAAGAGATCGTCAGGTTCAATGATCTAAAGAGATTCATTCTTGGCCCTTTTTGCGCGAGATCAAACGCTCCCGCAATTCTAGCCGGGCCTTGCGCCGGGCTTTGCCCGCCTCTGCGCGTTCAATTTCCTCAGGCGATTTCGGCGTGACTTGAGGAATCGGTGTGGCGCGCCCAAAACTATCCAGTGCAACAAATGTCAGATAGGCACTGGCTGTGTGAAATTTTTCACCTGTCATGGGATTTTCTGCAGTGACCCTGACGCCAACTTCGCAACTCGTCGTCGCAGTAAAATTCACGGATGATTTCAGGGTTACGATCCAGCCGAGCCGGATCGGTGAAATAAAGTGCATGGCATCGACCGATGCCGTCACTACCGTCTTGGCAGCATGCCGCATCGCACAAGTGGCCGCTGCAATGTCGACCCACGACATCACCACTCCACCAAAAACCGTACCCAGCGCGTTGGTGTGCTGGGGCAGAACAAGCTCGGTCATTTCAACCCAACTGTCAGACGGTGATTTCGTCAGGGTCTTGTCCGCCATTGCCTTCTCCTGAAAGCTGGATGTGATCTGCTTCCGGAACCGCCTCGTAGACCGTAACCCGGTTTTTTCCGCTTCTTTTACTTGAATACATCGTCTCATCGGCCATGCGCAGAAGCTGCTCCTTCGTTCTTGCGTTCTCTGGAAAGGCCGCAAGACCAATTGAAACCGTCACTTGCACCGTCTCTTCACAGTCTTTTGCGCCCTCTTTTCCAGTCTCCGTCCTGAACCGGTGAGCTGCAACGCGCTCTCGAACCCGCTCGGCAATGGTGCGCCCTGTGTCAACATCCGCACCAAGCAGCACCAGCACAAACTCGTCGCCGCCATAACGGGCAACCACGTCAACCTCGCGGACGGCGTCCTTGATGACAACGCCCATTTGAGTCAGCATTGAACTGCCCGAAAGGTGTCCATGGCTGTCATTGACCGCCTTGAACGCATCGACATCGACAAACAAGACACAAAATTTCGTTCCGAAGCGGCTGGCGCGACGAACCTCCATATCCAAGGCGAGTTCCAGGTACCGGCTGTTATAAAGTCCAGTCAGGGCATCGCGGTAAAGTTCTGTCCGCGCATCTTCCAATTCAAATTGACGCCTGGCATGTCCCGAGAATGATCCAATGGCCAAAGCCAACATGCCCTCACGAATCTCGATCGCCAAGGCTTCTGGTATGTTGGCCTCGCGTCCGCGTTTAGCGATCCACCGCGCCTGCCATGCCTTGAAGGCGTGGACGGACTCTCGCATGAATACCACCAGCCAGCGTGAGCCTGTCCCCTTCACAACCACATAGTGGATTCCAGTGACTTCTCCGGTCAGGATGTCACCAGACGGGTTAAATTGATGGTCTTCAAGTTCCGATTCAACCGTCTTGGAGGCCAATAAAATTTCGCTGGCGTCCAGCCCTCGCGCACCGGGGATGCGGAATTCGCCGCGCGCCCAGATTTCAGATTTGACACCGCGTCCTGGCTTTTGAAACCACCAGACATCAAATACATCAACGCCGGATTCGCGCATCAGGTGCTCGCCGAAGTTCCGGATTAGTTCTGAAAGCCTGCTGGACTGGGTTAGCGCCGCAGCCAACTCACTCGCAGGTCCAGTTATAGTCCCATCGAAATCCATAATTCCCTGATTTCCTGATTGAACAACAAATAAACCACCGCACCGAAAGCCAAAAACGGACCAAACGGCAAGGCTGTCTTGCCATGGAATTTTCGAGTCCATATCATAACACCGATTCCCACCACGGAACCACTCACAGACCCCATCAAAATCACTGGAAACAGGGCCTCATAGCCGAGCCAGCCCCCGATGCCGGCCAGAAGCTTGACGTCGCCAAATCCCATCCCGACCTCGTGGCGTAAAAGCCAGTAAACCCAAGCCACCGCATAAAGGATCCCTGCACCAAGCACTACCCCAAGAAGGGAACTGCGCCACTCCAGATCGGGATGAAGGGCAACCACGACCGGAGTTAAAACGATAAGACCGAGACTGAGAACATCGGGGATGATCATCAGGCGCAGGTCGATCACTGAAGCAACAAGCAGAACACAACAAAAAATCGCTGCATGCAGGAAACGCCATCCCTCGTTGGGATCGATCGCGATGATCCGCCCAACGCCCTGAGCGAAATCACTCTGTTTGACCTCAATGAATGGAAAACGCAGGGCGAGGTATGCGAAAAAAAGGCCTGTTGCACACTCGATAAGGGGATACTGCCAGGAAATTTTCGCGGAACAGCACCGGGCCCGGCCGCGCAGCACCATAAAACTCAAAACTGGGATATTCAGGTACCAGGGGATCAGCGCGCCACAGGCCGGACAGTGCGATCTCGTGTTTTTAAAGAAAGTGCCTTCTGGGATGCGCAGAATGCAGACATTGAGAAAGCTGCCGGTGACCAATCCCAACAGCAGAGCGATTCCCAAGGTTGTCACGGGGTTCAAGTGAAGATTACCTTTAAAATTATCGGTGTTTATCCTCGCAAAGTCATTTATAACCTTAACCTGAACTTTCGCACACAGAAATGACTAATCGCCCCCGGATCAAATGGGGCCCTCAACGTCCAGGGAACCGGATTGAAGCCACTCGATCTCGAAAAATTAGAATGGCCTCTGCTGGTCGAAACCCTGGCTGCTTTCAGCCAAACTGACGACGGGCAAACACTTTGCCTTGAACTCGCGCCCAACCTGGAGCGTGCGGAAATTGAACATCGTTGGGCCGACGTTTCTTCAATCAAGGAAATCGTGCGCCAGGGCTACCGTCCGCCGATCGGGGACTTGCCGCCGATGCGCCGAATCTTCAAGGCCCTCGGCCTAGGCCAGATCCTGGGCGGGGTCGAATTGCGGCAAGTCCTGCAACTGCTCCAGGCGATACAAAAAGTCCACGGCTTCTGCGTGAACTTCTCGACCAAGAGCGAAACCCTGGCGCGCCTGAAAAATCAGATCTACCCGGTCCCAAAACTGCTGACTGCGATTGAAAAGGCAATCAGCCCGGACGGGTCCTTGTTGGATGATGCGTCACCCGAACTCGCATCGATCCGCCGGAAAAAAGTTACCCTGGCAAAGCGGATCGAAGACCAGATTAAAAAGGTGCTGCGCGAAGCCAGCGTCGAGCAGTATTTGCAGGACGATTTCTTTACAGTGCGCAACGAACGCTATGTCGTACCCATTCGCCTCGATGGGCGTGGCCGGGTTCCAGGAACGATTGTTGACACATCCGACAGCGGCCAGACCCTGTTTCTTGAGCCTTCCAGCGTTGCGCCACTCAACGCCGAATGGCTTGAAAATCAGTTGGCAGAAAAATTGGAAATCCTGCGGATTTTTAAAACACTGAGCGGACAGGCTGCAACGGAACTAGATACCTTGCGTGTCGATTACGAAGAGCTTGTCCAACTTGACTTTTTGACTGCCCAGGCGGGCCTGGCGATCCAATTGGATGCCAACCCGGTTGAACTTTCCGACACGCCACTGATTGACCTGCGCGCGGCGCGCCATCCCCTGATCCGAAAGGCTTTGGAACAGGAACAACCAGAAGCCACCGAAGGCGCAGAGCCGGTGGCTCGCGGACCTGTCTCACTAACGAAAATGAGAAACACGGCTGTCCCGAACACAGTGACCCTGACGGGCGAGCAACGCTGCTTGATCATCTCGGGACCCAATGCCGGTGGAAAAACCGTCGTTCTCAAAACCGTGGGCATGCTGCACTTGATGGCCAAGGCCGGACTGTTGGTCCCGGCCGATCGGACCTCACGCCTTTATCTGTTTCATAATATTTTCCTGGAGCTTGGCGATGCTCAAAATCTTGCGGCCAGCCTTTCGACCTTTTCCGGTCATGTTTTTGGTCTAAAGCCAATCCTGGAAAAAGCTGGCCCAGAGGATCTGGCACTGCTTGATGAACTTGCTGTTGGGACAGAGCCTCTAACCGGTTCAGCGCTTGCGCAGGCCGTCTTGGAAACCCTGGCCACGCGCAGGACGATGACGCTGGCAACAACCCACTACGACAGCCTGAAGGGACTGGCCGCTTCGGATGGCGGGCAAGGCCCACGCCAATTCCGCAATGCCTCGATGGAATACCTGCTGAAGACAATGCGCCCAACGTACAAGCTCATCCTTGACGTCCCCGGCCAAAGTTACGGACTTGAGGTCGCCAGCCAGATTGGTTTGCCAGCTTCGGTGATCGAGAGGGCAAAGCAATTGCGCGGAACCAGCGCGTCCACAATGGAAAATGCGGTCAATCAACTTTTGATTGCCCGCGAGGAAACGGAAAACATCCGTGCAGAATTGCGCCAGAAGGAACTTGCCGCCGAAGAGGCCCGGGCGCGCCTTGAGGCAGAGCGCAAGGCCCTTGAAGAAGCCCGCCGCGAGGCCGCCCGCAAAGCCGCGCAGAACCAGGAAGTCGAACTGGACGAAATGCGCCAGAGCATCCGGGAACTTCAAGATCAACTGAAGGCAGCACTCAAAGCCTTGCGCCAGACTGAATCCGGCGATGCCTCCCATGCCATGGCAGCGGCGGCGAGCTTGGCGACTTCATCGAGTGATACGATGCGCCAATTTGACCAGAAGTCCCGGGACATCCTGGCCCGCGGGCGCGAGGGTGAGGTCCTTCCCGGACGAACCATCGGCGCTGGAGAAATCCTGCGTACAGGGCAAAGGGTGTTTGTTGTCCCCCTTAGAAAAGAGGGGCAGATCCTGCGACCAGCCGAAGGGGACAATGCTCCTGCTGAAATTCAGGTTGGCCTGGTAAAGTTGCGAGTCCCGGCCCACGATCTGCGGGTCATGCCAGAAGCAGGGTCCACGGACTCGGGTAAGGCAACCAGTCGCGGGAAACCACCGCCAACGCTAAAACTAAAGCCCCTCAATCCACCCCCGGAAATTCCAGCGTTGGTTTTGCAATCGCCAACCAATACTTTGGACCTTCGCGGGCAAGATGCCGATTCTGCCGTTTCAAAAACCCTCGACTTCATCGACCACGCACTTTTACGTGGTGAAAGCGCTTTGGTGATTGTCCACGGTCACGGAACAGACCGGCTGAAAAATGCGATTCGCAAATGCCTGCGCAGTGATTGCCCTTACAACATCGCTTTCCGTGCCGGGGAGAATACGGAGGGCGGCGACGGCGTCACCATCATCGCCCTCAAGGGGTAAGAGATGCGTCCTGACATCCTGAGCCGTTCCGTCATCCTGAGCCGTTCCGTCATCCTGAGCGCAGCGAAGGATCTTTTCTTTTTAATTTTCCTGCCACTGACCTCAACCACGGCCCTCGCTTGCCCGGAGACGCCAAGCGGCCCTGACCTAATCAATCTCTTCAACAAAGCTACTGAAGTGACTTCCGTTCAGTTCATCAAGATTGAGAGCGAGGGCTCTTCCGTCAACGCATGGCGCTTCAAAGTGTCCGCAACCCTCAAGCCCGCCAACCCACCATCACTCGGACAAGTTAGTTTTTTTGCGAAGCCCGACCATATTCTGGTCAACACTCCGAGGTTCAACGACAGGTATCTGGCCTTTATTGTAACGAAACCGATTGATTTGCCCCTGGCCCTAAAAAATCACTTCTTATCCCCAGACGGTGAATCGTCCAGTAATTGCATTTACCGCTCCTCAATCTACCTCGAAGATCTCATCAAGAAGTCAGCAGCCGTGCAGCCAGTCCGCGATGGCACCTGCAATATCCAGCTGAAAAATCTTGAAACCACCCCTCTCATCAAGGACGCCTTGAACTTCCGGTGCGAGAGTCCAAATTTGGAAAAAAAGAGGCTCGTGCTTCTGGCCAATGCCTATGCCAGCGCAAAGCGTTATGGAAACGCTGTCACGGCCCTGGAAATGTCCAACGGAACTCTGAATGCCAACACCCTTTCCATTGCCCTCGACTGGGCCAATGAATGGGAAGCCAAAGACGATCGCGCTGCGAAGCGTTTTGTCGAGAGGATCTTGACCCCAGTGCTGCGCGTGCATATGGAAAAAACAAAGCAGTTGATAGCCATCACTGACATTATGAACAATAAATCGCGTTTCCAACGCCTGCGTGACACCGACTGGTTTACCCCTCTTCTGACCAAGTGGATGGCAAATGATTTTCCGGTTACACCAAATGCGCTTCAACCACCAAAAAAGCTGCCACTAAAACTACGGAAGACCCCCTAACCGATGGCCAATGAATCGTCCCGCAACCTTTTGCAGCTCACCGCAGGAACCAAATCCTTCGGGACAAAAATTCTTTTCTCTAATTCCACCTTCAGCATCAATGAAAACGAGCGTGTTGGCGTCATTGGCCCAAATGGTGCCGGTAAATCAACCCTGTTCCGGATCATCACAGGTGACGATGTTCTGGATGAAGGCCGCCTGGTCAAAAAGAGCAACCTGCGCATGGCGATCCTGCGGCAGGACCAGCAACTTCCCCTGGAACTCGACGGCCTGACCTATATTCAGGAACAATCCGGTGCCCAAATTTGGGAAATCACTGACCTTCTGGATCGCCTGGCCCTGCCCGAGGCAATTGTCCAACGCCCCCTCGGCGAACTATCGGGCGGTTACCGGATGCGCATTCAACTTTGCGCTCTTGTTGCTGCAAAACCAGATTTGCTTCTTCTTGACGAGCCAACAAACTATCTGGACGTGCAGACGCTGATCGTCCTGGAAGATCTTCTGATCAATTTGGATTGCACATTCCTGCTGATTTCACACGATCGGGAATTCCTGCGCCGGACCACGGATCACATCCTGGAAGTCGAACAGGGCGATATCATCAAGTATCCTGGAACCATTGACGATTACTTTGAACAAAAGTCTTTGCTGCGCGACCAACTTGAAAAAACAGCGCGCGGCGTCGAGGCCCGCAAACAAACGATTCGGGATTTCGCTGCCCGTTTTGGCGCGAAAGCGAGCAAAGCGCGGGCGGCACAAAGTCGCTTGAAACAACTCGACAAGATGGAGTCGATCGACATCAAGCCCCTGCCGGCCATGGCTCGGATCAGCATCCCCCAACCCAACACTCCTGGGCGGATTGACGTCATCGCCCGGGACATTGTCCTTGGTTATGGTGAGCGAACGATCCTTCGCAATACATCCTTTGAAATCACATCGGGCGACAAGGTTGCCATCGTCGGTGAAAACGGCGCCGGAAAATCCACCCTGGTCAAATCCATCGCCGGGCGCCTCGATCCAAAATCTGGAAGCCTGCAGCAAAGTGCTGCTGTGCGCTGCGCCTATTATGCCCAACACGTCGCGGCGGAACTCCCCGCCAACTCCACCGTCATCGACGTCCTGACGGATGCCGCTCCCCACACTGCGCCGAACCAACAAATCCTTGACCTGGCCGGCAGCCTTCTTTTTTCTGGCAACGACGTCAAAAAGCGAATCGGAAATTTATCCGGGGGCGAAAAGGCCCGTGTCGCCTTGGGCAAGATTCTGCTCAGTGGCAGCA
>CANJZQ010000027.1 GCA_947479535.1 Oligoflexales bacterium
CGTCCCGGTGGCCAAGTCAGTGGCTGGCGTGTACGTCCATTCGCCCGATCCATCGGCTGTGGTTGTGCCAAGAACGGAAATGCCTTGGTATATGGTGACGGTTGAATTGTTTTCTGCCGTGCCAACTATGACCGGCCTTAGTCCATTGGTGTAAATCATGCTGCCGATACTCGTGCTGCCCGCGATGCTGATGATGCTCGGTGCCGCAGGAGCCGTCGTGTCAATGACCACGGTGACTGCCGTGCTGAATGAGCCCTGGTTTAAAGCCCCATCAGTGGCCTTTGCGGTGATGGTGTGTGTGCCCGCCGTAAGGACCGGCGTAAACAACCATGCACCTGATGCGTTGGCGGTTGTCGTGCCGATGGCAGATGCATTGTTATATACCGTCACCGTGGAATTTGCCTCTGCCGCTCCTGCGATCGGAGGCATCAACAAACTCGTGGATATAGCGCCGCCGATATTTGTGTTGCCCGCCACGCTGGAGATGCTTGGCGCCGCCGGTGCTGTGGTGTCGATGATTAAAGTGACCGATACGCTTGCAGGGCTTTGAATCATTGCGCTGTCAGTAGCCTTGGTAGTGATGGTGTAAGTGCCAGTGGTCAGATCGCTCGATGGTGTGTAAGTCCATTCGCCAGACCCATCTGCAGTGGTGGTTCCGAGGATTGAAGTCCCATTAAAAATGGTTACCTGAGAATTGCCTTCTGCCGTGCCCCTTATGGTTGGCAAGAGGCCTTTGGTGTAAATTGTGTTGCTGACATTTGTGTTGCCTGCGACCTCGATGATGGACGGTACGCCTGGCGCAGTGGTGTCGATGATCATCATCGCGACGCTGCTGGCAGCGCTCAAGTTTGATGCGGCATCTATTGCTTTGGCGGTGATGGAATAGGTCCCGGTGGCAAGATCACTTTGCGGAGCGTAGTTCCAGTTGCCAGACCCGTCAGCCGTCGTGGTGCCAAGAATCGAATTGCCGTTATAGATCTTCACGGTCGAATTGTTTTCTGCGGTTCCGACGATCGCAGGCCTGAGTCCATCTGTATAAATCGTACTGCCGATACTCGTATTGCCCGCGATGCTGATGAACGTCGGCGCTGCCGGAGCGGTGGTATCAATGATCAAAGTGAGCGGGGAACTTGATGCGCTTTGATTCAGTGCCGCATCCGTGGCCTTGGCGGTTAAGGCGTGGGTGCTTTCGGTCAGGTTGATTGCCGTTGTGAACGTCCAGGCGCCAGATCCGTTTGCCGTTATAGTGCCCAGGATCAAATTTCCATCACGTATAGTTACCGTCGAATTGGCCTCGGCCGTGCCGGTAATCGCTGGTCTTAGTTCGCTGGTGTAAAAGGCGCTCCCGACAGATGTCGCGCCCGCCACGCTCGTAATCGTTGGCGCTGCGGGGGGTGTCGCGTCTAGGGTCAAATTAACGGTAGCGCTGGCAGTGCTTTCGTTTAACGCAGCATCCTTCGCTTTTGCGGTCAGGGTGTATGTGGCCGCGGCAAGATTGCTTGGTGGGGTGTAGGCCCACGCGCCGGATCCGTCGGCTGTTGCCGTACCAAGCATCGATGATCCGTTGTAAATAGACACCGTTGAATCGGTTTCCGCGGTTCCACTAATTGCGGGCATGAGTTCGCTGGTGAAAATTGGGCTGCCGGTGTTTGTGTCACCTGCAATGCTGATGATGGCGGGTGCTGCAGGCGCTGTGGTGTCAATGGTCACCGGCACTGAAGTGCTGGACGCGCCCTGATTTAACGCGGCGTCAGTTGCGCTTGCAGTGAAAGTGTGGCTACCGGCTGCAAGGGATGCCGTAAACAACCAGGCGCCAGAAGCGTTGGATGTAGCAGTTCCGAGGACTGACGAGGCATCGTAAACAGTTACCGTCGAATTAGCCTCTGCCGTCCCTGCAATCGCTGGCATCACAACACTGGTGTAAATCGTGCCGCCGACTCCCGTGTCTCCTGCGACACTGGTGATGCTCGGTGCGGCTGGCGCGATCGTGTCATTGACGTAAGTTCCAATGCTTGTGCAGGTCGATGCGTTTGCCGCCGCATCCATGGCCACGGCGTAGATCGTTGTTGTTGTGTCGGCCGGCAGGCTGTTTGTTGTCATGGACTGCGCGCCATTTGCCGTGGCTACGGCACCAGAAATGGCGGTGCCGCAGGAACTGCCGTCATAAAGGGTTACGGTTGCCGTTTCACTTAAAGTGAAGGCGACACTTGGAACGAGAGACGTTCCGGGCGAAGCAGTCAAAACGCTCGGGGCGTTGATCAAAGGTGGAGTGACGTCGTTGATGTAATTGCCGATGAGTGTGCATGCCGATGTGTTGGTCGCTGCATCACGAGCCAGCGCGTAGATTGTCGTGATCGAATTGGGGGGCAGGGGGTTGGTTGCCATGGATTGACCACCGATTGGCATGGCGACGGCTTCCGATATTACCGTGCTACAGGAACTGCTGTTATGAAGGGTTACGGTTGCAGCTTCGCTCAGGGTAAACGCAACGTTTGGAACGAACGAGGTGCCTGGTGATGTCGTGGAAATGCTGACTGAGGTCAGCATGGGTGACGTGGTGTCTTTTTCCCAAATCAGAGGAACAACGGTTTCCGGAGCCTGCCAATTTCCTTCAACGTCCATCTTCAGGACGCAAAGTGCCATCATGCCATCTGGAGTCCCGCTCACATCCATGGTGAGTTGGGTTGTGACAGATATCCGCTCACTGTAGCCTTCCGCCACACTGCAACTAACGGCGGCTTCCGGGCCAAACTTGTACTGATAGCCGCGGATTCCAAGGGTGCTCATGTCGATGGTAAAGAGAGACAAATTTGAAAGTTGATCGGGGAGCGTATTTGCTGGGGAACTTGCAGTCTGTTCGGTGGAGGTTGCGGCTTGTAATTCGGGTGCTGCGCCCGCCGCTTCCAACAGGAGTTGGCAATCCGGCGCGCTTGGATCCTGGCAGCTCGTCGAAATCTTGCTGCCGCCACAAGAAGATAAAATCATCGCCAAGGCGCACGTCAGGGCACCCTTAAAAAATAAACGGCAGATTGTCGAATTCGGTTTGATTTCCGCCATTTAAGCGACCTCTTCCTATAGAGGCCATCGGCAGAACGGACTGAATCTTGACGTGAAAAACAGGATTTTCCCAGACGGTTTAGCCGGAGCTTTCCTATTTTAATTGCCCATGGTTATCAGGGGGTTAGAACGGGCAGTGCCGCTGGTTGGCACTGCCCAAAAAAATCATTTTTTCTGAAACAAACCCTTCAGTTTATCCTTTGCCTGGGATTCAAACTTTTTGCGGGAAGCCTCAGTTTTCTTTGAAATTTCATCGGCTTTCGCCTTGTCGATGCCCAAGGCTGGCAAGGCGCCTTTGATGGCCTGTCGCGCGGCATCCTCGAGAGCTTTTTTGGCTTCCTGCTCTAACCGAACCGCCGCATTGTCTTCAAAATTGCTGGTCAGTAATCCCGTCTGCATTGAGACTTTCGGGCTCATCACGCTCCCACCAAGGTTGAACGGAAGGCGCATCGCCTTGTTCTTGTCCAGGAGCAGAGCCGCATATTCGCTTTGTTTGATCAGGGCAGCCTTGTCCGTTTCGGAAAGGGTGATCTCCATGTCCCCATCCAGGTTTCCTTCGAGAGAGGTGATGGCATTCAACTTGAATTGCCCGAGGTCGCTCGATGTGTCGGAAGTTATTTTTATTTTTCCGTCATTCACTTCGAACTGACCGCTGCTGGTGGCAACCTTCTTTTCGCCGGCATACTTGTCAGGAATTCTGACGACTTTGATGCTTTCGATTTTCTTTTTGAGGTCATCGATTTTTGGTTTTTTATCTTCGGGAATCCGCTTGCCAATGGGCGAATCCAAAAATTTTGCGATATTTTTAAAGGCTTTTTCTGCAGTCTTTCCTGATGTCAGTCCAGATACGAATCCCGAAAACGATTCCGCCACCAACGGACGAAGCGCAGCACCGCGCATTTTAACGTCATTGATCGAATAGCTTCCCTTGCCACTCAAAGTTTTGCTCAACGTCTGGCGCGTTGTACCGCGTGCCGAAACCGCCATCGCCAGACTCAGTTTTCCCGATAGGGCTTCTTTTTGTACCGGGGCGATGACATCGATTGCGTCGCTTGCCGAAACGCCATCAAGTTTAAACGAACCGCGAAATTCAACCGGAGAAGATGCGAGATTCAATTTCCCATCGGCTCTGACGCTGCCGCCAAGGGCCAGTAGGGAAAACTGCTGCAAGGCGATTTCCAGATCCTTCAATCCCGCTTTTATAACAAGGTTTTTGATCGCCAGGCGATCCCAGACGATTTCATTCATCGCGACATCGACATTGATCACGTGGGGTTTGATGGTGTCCTTGAGTTCTTGCGACAAGGCGAAGTCCTTTTCCAATCCTGCGGTTCCGCCAGAAGATGCCGTTGCGCCAGAATCTGCAGCCTTGTTTTCAGCCGTCGCTGGACTCGCGGCGGCGGCGCCATCTGCTGGCAGAGTCGGTGGCAAAAATGGTTTAAGCAGTGCGCCCAAGTCGATGTGTTGGCTGCTGAATTTGACTCCCGCCTTGGCTGGTAAAACCGATGTTGCCGTCACGGCCAGATTGAAATCCGAACCCGACAATTTACTTTCAACACCCAAGTCAGCTTGAAGCGCCGAAAGGTCTGCGAGTGGGCCTTCGACCTTTACCTTTACTTTCAACGAGGCCTTCTGCAGCAACTTTGCATGCTGGGGCAGCATCGCGCCAAGGCTGGAAACATCTGGGCTTTCAATGTTCATGTTGAATGCAGTTTTTAAGCTCTTGAAGTCGCTGACGGCCAGTTTTCCCGTGCCCGCGATGTTCAGTATGTCAAAGCCAAGTTCGTCGACATCAAGGCTGCTTGGAGACGCGGCGCCGCGGATCCGCATCGCGATGTTCTGGCCCGGCTTTTTAACCAGGGCGTTTTGGAAGTTAAGTGCCAGATCCTTCAGGTCTAGGTTGCCGTTAAAGGTAAGGCGCTTGAAAAGGGCGTCAGCCGACGATTCAATCTTGGCTGTGAGGTTCATTTTGATCGCGCCGCCTACGATGGCTCCTGCCTCTTTGGCTTTCAGGTCGGTGCTGAGAGCGATTTCGATATCGCGGTCGAGGCCAATGTTACGGATGCTAAAGTCGAGGTCGGACACTTTGGCCAGTGGTTTGCCGTTGGATTTGACGCTGGCCGTGGCGCCGGAGATCGTGATGGATTTGATCAACACCCGGTCGCGCAGCGCAGAAATGGTCGCACCAGACAGGGGTGCGGCCGGTGCCTCTGGCGTTGCGGCCTGATTTTCGCCAGGCTTCGGTGTCGCGGCCCCGTCCGAGGGAGCCTTGGCAAGGCTTGCCAGGTTGTTGGTGCCTCCGTTCAAGTGCATTTCAACGGCTGGATTGACGATCCGCAGTTCTCCCTCCAGCTTTCCTTTCAACAGGGGCCAGAATTCTGTGGCGAGAAACAGCTCGTCTGTCCTAAAGAGGGGGACTCCCTTGAATGTTGGATCTGTGTTTCGGATTTCGGCATTCTTGATGGTGACCCCAAGCTTAGGAATGGCGTGAAGGCGGATCGACTTGAAGTCCAAGTCTGCATTCACAGCGCTGCCAACAGCGGCTTGGATTTGCGGTTTGAATTTTTCCAGGTCTACCAGGAATGGCAGGGCGATCGCAGCGCCGAGCAAAAGTCCCAGGGTGACAGCAGGAATCAGGATCCATTTTAGTTTCGACGGTCTCGACGGCATTTTAATTCTCCAAGTCAGGCAGATACACTATGAAACCACAAACTGGTGAATTCGTTGAGGGTCTTCGGAACCGGAAGACACAAAAACTGTTTATTTGTCTGGAAGCGTCCTCCTCCCCGGGCAAAGTTCGGGTCGTCAACCCAAGTGGCGACGTGCTCGTCGTCATGGAAGAGTTGTTTGACCTGGAACCGGTAGAAGTTCCAATGGACAATCTCGCCGAATTTTTCACCGACGAACAGGTCAATAGTTGGCGGGTTTATCTGGCGGATGAAGCCGAGCGGCGTCGGATTGATGCGGCGCGTGAGGCCAGGACCCCTTCCTCCAAAACTGAAAGCACCCAGCGCGGCAGCGCTTCTTCAGGCGGCAGGGCTGGCGAGTCCCGCGTTTCTGCCCCTCGCATTCCCCGCGCCCGCAAGGAGGCCTCGGTACCAGTCAAAGTCGTTCCAGGCCGGGTTAGTGCCAATTGGGCTTCGGAGCGCCTTTGTTTTTACCGCAACCGTATTGACCCGCTGCGTCCGGCGGAGCAGTTTCAGGTTAAAATACAGGGTGTTGGGACATTTCAAATCACCAAGGCCGATTTTCAGCGGGTGTTCAACAACGTGATCATGTCGCCGCAGTACCGGTCTCAGGGTCTGTTTTCCTACGATCAAATTCCTGAGGCAGCACGTCCGTTTATCAAAGGTTAAATCCTGCTTTATTAAAAACATGATTCGTAATAATAAGTTCACCTGCTTTTAAGGGGGATTTATGGTTTCCATCATGCGCGGGCTGACTTTTGACGACGTGCTTCTGGTCCCTGGATACAACGGGATCAAATCAAGGCAGGACGTGACCACTTCGGTTCTATTGAAGAACTTTGATTTTGAAATTCCCTTCGTCAGTTCAAACATGGATACCATCACGGGACAGTGCATGGCCGATGCCGTCACCGGTCTTGGCGGCATGGCGATCCTGCACCGTTTCATGTCGATCGAAGAAAACGTCGCAACCTTCAAGGCATGCGCAAATCCACAGCGCACAGGATTTTCTATTGGAATCGGTGCGGACGCACTGACCCGGGCCGAGGCTCTTGTTTCCGCGGGTGCCAGCATTGTTTGCGTGGATGTTGCCCACGGCCATTCAAAAGAAGTGAACCGTACGATCCGCGGCCTTCGCAATTCTTTCAAAGACAATGTCTTGGTCATTGCCGGGAATGTCGCAACCTATGCCGGCGCAGATTATCTGGCTGCTGCCGGTGCCGATATCATCAAAGTCGGTATTGGTCCCGGTTCCGTTTGCACGACCAGAATAAAAACCGGCTACGGCGTCCCGCAGCTCACCGCCATCATGGAATGCCGCAAGGTCGATCGCGCATTAATGGCCGATGGTGGAGTCAGGACTCCGGGTGATGCCGTGAAGGCGCTGGCTGCTGGAGCTGATTTTGTGATGCTGGGCGGACTTCTTGCCGGAACCGATGAAACGCCTGGACAGCTGATGGAGCGCTCGCTGCCAAACGGTCAGATCCAGAAGTTCAAACAGTTTCGTGGCATGGCGTCAAAGGAAGCTCAAGATGACTTCATGGGCGGCATGAAGGAATGGAAGACCGCCGAAGGCGTTTCAGTTGAGATTCCCTACCGCGGTCCGGTTCGTGATGTGATTCAGGATCTTGTCGGCGGACTTCGTTCCGGACTGACTTACTGCGGCGCCTCGGACGTAAAAGGCCTGCAGCGCAAAGCCCAATTCATCGAGATCAGCGCAGCCGGCTTTCGCGAAGGCACGCCTCATGCCGTAGGGCGTTTGACCATTTAACCTGTAAATATTTGATCTGGATCCTTCATTGCATCAAAACCCGGGGCGTAGGCCGCGGGTTTTTCTTTTTTTGGAAAGGACAGAACCATGAGATTGCGTTGGCCAAGTCAATTGACGATGCGTTTAATGATTCCTGGCATGCTGCCATTGCTCGTTTTGAATTGCGATCTTCCTCAACCAGACGAAAGAGGATCCGCATTGCGCGAGGGCTGGGATGCCGCCAATGATCCGGGTTTGATGCTCGGGAGCACGCTCAACTTCAGCGAAATCAGGCGACCAGAATCGCTCTCAGGGGCCGTCACGAAACCATGGAGTGACTCTTATTGGCCTCTCAGTGACGGGGGCATCGCAAAGCGTTGGATCAGTCCGGAAACAGTCCCGGATTTTCAAATCGCCGGTGATCCCCACGTTGAATCCGACGAAGCCTATGAGGCTGCATCGAGACGGTCCGTTGAGGAAGCCATTGCCGGTGCCACGGACCTGCGCAATATGGGGTTGGCAAAAACGTGGGCTGTGTCTCCTGCTGAAAAATACGACATTGCCGCCGGCAATCAGGATTTCGATTTAACCCGAAGTGAACTCAAGTCTTACGTTGATAATCGCAGGACTTATGAAAAGCATGACATCCCATGGGGTTGGATGGGGCATTGCCATGGATGGGCCGAGGCTAGTGTGGGCATGCCTGCTCCGCGCCGTGCCGTTCTGGCACGAAACCGCCAGACGGGAGAGCAAGTGCTCTTCAGCCCGGGCGACATTCGCGCCTTGGTGACCAAGATCGCGTCAGACAATGGAAGTATCGGCAATTCACGTTTTGCCGGCACGCGATGCGAAGACAAAGATAACGACATTCCGCGCGACCGCAATCAACGGATTGTCGATGCCGCTCTTGGAATTTGGGATTCCGAAATGGAGAGTCTGGCGCGAGAAACTCGGGTTTCCTTTCGAGCCATCTTTCACAGCCGTTTTGATCAAGGGGAGGCCTTTGCTTACCCGTACGCAATCCTTGCGCGCCTGCCGAAGTCACAGCAAGGCGTAAATGTGACGCCTGATGCTTCGGAACTGATCTGGGTCCAAGGCAGCTCTTGGTTGGATCAACAGCGCCATACGACGAGTCCCCAGGTGTTCTCCGTTCGCCGCCTTCCAGACGGTCAACTTGGACCTGACATGGTCCTTTGGGCAAAAAATCAGGCGTGGATTGGACGTAAAATAACAACAGAGGGAAATTGGGTGACGGATTCCAACGGAGCCATCTTCACCGATTTCATCGGTGCCCGCGTGAAGTTGCAAAGCGTCTTGGGCGAAGAACTGGCCGCGGCCGCAGATGCCAATCCACAAGCGTTTGCCTTCAAGTCATTCAAGGAATGTCGGGACATCAATCCAGCAACATTTCACACGACATTGGTGCATTGGCTTGGCAACGGTGGCAACGGGTTGAAGCACGGGTTCGTCTTGGACAAGTCTCGCACGGAGCAAGTATGGAATCAGGGGGTCTGGCGGTTTCGCAGTCGCATTGGTGAACTGACGCCCCTTGACTTGGACAGTGATGGCAGAAGGCTCAGCGATCCATTTCAAGTATGGCGCGATCCAAGAACCGTGGCCATTGCAGACGTTGAAACGACTGTCGATTACGGCGTCGAAAACGGGCCAATGCTGGCCTACTCCGCCGAAGACGAATCGTCGGGTTCCATGACGCTCCGCTACACCCTTGAGTTTGACTCGTCCCAGCGTCTGGTAGGAGCAGAATGGCATGCCGTAAAGTCTGACGGCCCGCTTTCCGGGGCAGAATTGCTTGCGGACCTTCAGGCTGGCATCAATGAACGGGTGCAAGGTTGGCAGCAAGCTCCTGATTTTGTTTGGGGCAACGCATCGGCAACCCTGAGGTTCAGGGATTCTGCAGTCCTTCGGGCCAGAGTGGTCGAGGCCATTCATGCCTGCAGCATCGCAACGACTGAAGCCACAGGAAGGTACCGTTGGTTCCCCGATACCAACGAGGAAGTCGACATTCCCTATGTTTCGTGTGACATAGACTAAACAGGATGTTGGTTTCCTGTGGCCGCCAGAGGGTTGTTTGAGGGCTACTGAGGGGTATTGATGAACCGATTTATGAAGCGTTGGATGGACTGTTTTGTATTTTTCCTGGCCTCGGGACTTGCTTTATCCTCGGCAGAATCTTTTGCCGGTTCGGCATATCCTGAGGCTGAAAAATTCTCCGGCCGACAGCTTCGGACCATTGAACTCAACAACTCTGATGGCAGCCGTTTCACCCTCGCCAAGAACTCCGGAAAGCCGCTGGTTTTGATTCCCGTCTTTACCAGTTGTCCGGTGACTTGCCCGATGATCCTGAAGGATTTTCAGGCGTCGTGGCGCGATGCCTTGCCTGCGATTTCAAAATCTGGCGCAAAGGTTGTTGTTGTCAGTTTCGACCCCGCAGACACTCGCGCCTCATTCAAAAACTTGATCACGCGTCAGAAATTGCCCCGGGACTGGATCTACGCCGTGGCGTCGCCCGGAAAAAACTTCAAGGCATTTGAATCCCTGCTGGCCGACCTGGATTTTCGCTATTTTAAGTTGACGGGACAGGGTGGGGGCTTTGCTCATCCGGCCGGAGCCTATATCTTTGATGGTAAGGGCACGGTTCGGCGGTTTCTCGCCCAGGCGGAGTTCACGAGGGAAGATATAGTCGATGCAGTCAACGGACCTGGCAACATATCCGGCAGCACAACTGGCAACACAACTGGAAATGAATCCGTTGGTGTCGGAAGTCCCGCAAGGCCTTCCCCCGCAGGCGTTGCAAAACATATGGAGCACCGCTGAATCCTGGGACCAGATGACCTGGATGTGGGACTGGGACCACATGATCTCGCCGGCCCGGGTTTTGCGTCAGTATCTTTTTGAACATGGCACCGTCCCCTTTTGGAACTTGTACCTCTGTGGTGGGCAGTTCGAACTTCAAAACCCCCAGAGCTTTACGTTCACCTGGCCATCAATTCTTTATTATTTAATCCATCCGGCCGCAGCCATCATGGTGCTTTGGGCCCTGCTGACCGCAGCCGGGACTTGGGCCACGGCGAGGCTTCTGCAATACGCAGGCACGAGGGTCTGGGTTTCCTGGACTTGCGCCGTTGCCTTTACTTTTTCTGGGTATTTTGGCGCGCACTTCAATCAAGGTCACGCGACCTTCAGTTTTTTTCATCTGGCCACACTGCTTTGCTGGGCTGTGACGCGCGAGTGGCATCGTCAGATGGAATCAAGGCGCCCCAGGTTGATTGTCCCGTGGCTGTTTCTGCTGACTTTTTTGTTGTTTTCCGCCCCAGCCATCCAGGCAATGGTCTATTCATTTCCTGCTTTTCTGATTTTGACGCTCTTTTTGATCTGGCCCGCCGCAAGGGGATTCGCCAGTGGCCTTGCGGTTTCACTGACGCTCGGGGTGCTGGCTGCCTCATACAAGTTTCTACCGGTTTTGTTTCAATCGTTCTCGCGTCATCGCGAGGACATATTTACGGAACGATACGGGCCTGACATTTTGCTCAAGACCATGTTTACCTTTGTTTCCCGGCCCGCCCGGATGTGGCAGGACTATCATTTTCCAGGACGTTTTTTTGGATGGTGGGAGTACGCCGCTTTTATCAGCCCTGTGCTGATGATCTTGGCCTTGCTGATGCCTGTGGTCTACTTTGCATCGCGGACTTTGAAACGCATAAGGTCCCATGAAAAACTGACTCCGGATATACGGCCGACGGCGATCTTCCGGCACCGGTTGCTGATTGCCGGTGTGGTGCTGATGCTCGCTGGAATGGTCCTTTGCCTGGGCAACGGATTCTGGTTGGACGTTACCAAAGGTGGATCACTTGGCGGGCCTGTCGCACGGCTTCTGCAATCGGTGCGCGTTTTCCCGCGTTTTCAGTTCCTTTCGTTGTTTGGGGCAACCATTTGCGCTGGCATTGGCTTGGAATACCTTTTGTCCCGTCGCGCTTTTTTAAACGGCACGCCAACTAGAGCGATGACCATGCGCGTGATGATAATGATGCTTGTTGCAGGGCCGTCGTTGGTTCAGTCGGCCGTGATGATCCATTCAATCAATGCCATCCCGGATCGCATCATGGTGGAACGCTTTGGATTAAAAGAGTCCTTGGACGTCATGATCCAGGATAAAAGTTTGTTTCTTTCAAACAGGGTTCTTTTGATGCCCGGGATCCTTTCGGCGCAGGACATGATGGTCCGGCGGGGTGCGGTTGTGAGTGAATGCTACGATCCTTTTTTTCCTGTGAAGCCGGACTTTCAACGAAGGATCGCGAGTGTACTTCGCCCGGCTACCAGTCCCGCCGCGGCCCGCCTGGAAAATGTCACGACGCGTTCCTTCGACCTGGTTGTCCCGCCTGCTCTGACCCAAAACCTGCTTTTGAACCTGCCTCTTGTGATGGAGGCCAAGGTGACGCCGGAGCCGTTTCTTGGGCGCGGTGGAATGGAGTTTGACCGCGCTGCAGTTGCCGGGCGCGCCATCCACGTGGAGTTTCCTCTCGATGACGCCGTATTCGGTGGGTTGGTTTCGGTGATTGCCATCATCACCGCAGCTGGCATGTGGTTGAAAGAAAAAGAAAAAAAAACTCCTGAACGCCGACCCGTAACCCTAAGGCGCACCCCGTCACCCTGACCCGCACTCCGTCATCCTGACCCGCACTCCGTCATCCTGACCCGCACTCCGTCATCCTGAGCCTAGTGCGAAGGATCCTTTCTTCCGCGTCGGGGAAAGGACTCTTCGGCCTCAGAACGAGGATGTTCCCGTCGCTTTGTATGGACGTTGACCGTCCTTCCCTGGGGAAGCGGGCTCGGAGACTGCGTCTACCTCCGGCTCTGAATCTGCTTCGGCCATGGCCGCCTTCCGAAGTGGGTCACGTTTATCCAGCAAATCCTCGAGGGCTTTAACCAGAATCTCGGGCAGCGACGGCATGTGGCCGCCGCCTCTCATGTTAGCCAGGACCTCACGGGCTCGGTCCAACAACTCTCCCTGGGATTCGGTCAAAGTCATCCGCAATTCAAATGTCGTCTCCGCCGGCAGAAGATCGCCGTCGGGAGTGATCCGCGACAATAGAAGTGCGACCTCTTTTTTTGATTTGTGCTTGATACCATCAAGAAGCAAATCAGAATTTGCCTGAGTGATTTTCGGCGCGATCAAGGCCAGGTGAGAAACCTGAGTCTCGCCAGATTCCAGCAGCTTTTGCGCATTAGGATGAAAGCGAATCAGTCGTGCCGCTTGGGCACGTTTCCAATATTGATTCGCCGTCAATCCAATGTGGACTGCAAATTGTTCCGAAGTCATCGATAGGTTAACAGCAGCATTGCGCCGTTCTAGTTCCCCAATGAGCGAGACGGATTCCATGGTTATGCTTCGATCGCGGGTGTGCAGTTGTTTTGTTTCTTCGACAATTTCCAGAAGCTCTTCGCGGATGTCGTACATGGTTCACCCCTTTGTTTCTTGGGGAAAACATAACATCAGTTTTTATGCGGAGAATTTTTCGTCTTGGCCATGCTGTCAAAAACATCCCCGCCATGGCATTCAATATTGACACGGTTTGACGTGGCGCAAATTTTTCAGAAAAACTTCAAACATGCGTCTAAGAACGCACTAATGGCGATGTCTGGACTTCAAAAATCGTGTCAAGTGACATCTCGACGAATAAGCGCTGGCGGCGATCCACAACAGCGCCTAGCGGTGCCAGGAACCAGATGCACATCCAGTTACTCCGTCATCCTGAGCCGCAGCCCGTCATCCTGAGCCGCAGCCCGTCATCCTGAGCCTAGTGCGAAGGATCCTTTCTTCGCACCTCAGCACATTAATTAAATCGTATGGAAATCGTCTGTGATTCGTTCAAGGCCCGGGACGTGACCCTCAGGGTATCGTTGACCCCTCGGAAGGCTCCTGGAACTTCGATGATCAATTCTGCCGATCCTTGTCCTGACATAAACTTTTCGAGATAGGCGTCATATCCAATCGTATGTGTGTAGCCATCCGTTCCGACCAGCGTTCCGCTTAAATCGCTTCGTGAATAAGAGGCAATGGTTGCCGGAAGTTTGATCCGAATGTGTACATAATAATCTTGTCCCTCCATCGGATTTGGCGGATCAGCAAAAACAGTGAAGCTGCCCTGGACAATAGCGCCGGGTGGTAGCGGCGCTGGTGGCGCTGCGGCGGGGGTGCGATTGTCCACTGGCGGTGGGCTTGGTGGCGCCACTGGTGTTTGTAAGGTGTCGACGATTGCGTCCGATGTCTGACGCTGCCGGGACGCCGGTGCTGGATTATTGCCTGAAAAGGAATTCGATGGTCCACAGCTTACCAGTGATCCAATGCCGGCGACGGTGATGATGCCCAGCACGGTGATTGCGTTAAGGCGCTTGAATAAAAAGGTACCACTGCGATGCAGGCCAAGAGGTCTCATCGGATTTTCTCCGCAAACAAAACGTGTTCTTTGAGCGACCTTTTCATATCGGAAAAACCAGATGGAAAATCAAGCGAACGGGATTTTCGCAGTGAAAACGAGTCGATATCAGAGACCATAAAAATCGAAACCCCGGATCTTTTCAGATCCAGGGTTCGACTTTTCTTTTTTTTGGTGGAGGATAGGAGAGTTGAACTCCTGACCCCTAGAATGCAAATCTAGTGCTCTACCAACTGAGCTAATCCCCCACACGCGACTTCTCGCGAGGAAGGAAAGATGCCCCAAAAATGCGGGGCTGCGCAACTGGTTTTTCGCCAACCCGCAATCATCGTGGGATGGGTTCGGGTTTCAGGGCCATTCCAAATAGCTGTTGTCGATGTATTCACCGGAACCGGCGGACTGGTTTTCGACGGGGACCCGCTCTCCCTCCACCATTCGAAAGCGGCGGACTTTTCCGGTCAGATCAAAGTACGGGACGAAGGTGGTCTGGCCATTCTCATTTTTTAGTTTCAGGATATTCGGGTGCCGCGGATTGCTTGCTTCTAATTCGACATTACTGCCGCTGGGAAAGTCGTCCCCGAGGCGGCGGTCCAAGGTCGCTTCATCCCCCGCATTAAGATCGTGCAACTTGGGGGGCGGCGTCCGTCGGATGCGCTGCATCTGACCCTGGGCGTCCTTCCAGCTGACAAAATACGGTTTGCGATCGTTGCTCACGCCATCCATGGTTTCCTGCGGTCTCCCGTTAGAAGTCTCCGTTTTGTCGGGGGATTTCCATCGAGCTTTAGCAGAAATACAAAACGCGCTGTGACTAGAAAGCCACAGCGCGCATAAATGTCTTTAATTACAGTTGCTTATCAGATTATTTCGCGACCAGCAATAAATCCGGTGCTCCGCGTGTTGCAGCCGCAGGTGCGGTTGCCGGCTGATTCGAACATGGTTCCACAGGAAATGCAGGCGCGAACCTTGATCCTGATCGGGGACAGATTGGCCAGGCGACGGGCGTGGTTTTTCAGCTCAATATCTTTAACTACCGAAGGCGGTAGTTTTTTTACCTTGGATGAATGAAAATCTTGGGATGATTCGAGGCCGATGCTCATAATCTTGAGTCCTCTGCGTCAGAAATACATAGAAAGCTTGTTGGTATTACTAAAGATGCAATTTTTGTCAATGAAAACTGCCCGTCGAGCGCGTTGCCTTTGGTTTTGCTGGCTGTGCTTGCAGATCCTTTCTCTGGATGGTTGTGCGTCTGCGACAGGCCGCAAAAAAGCCGTGTTTCCATATTCTAATCAGCCGGTTGAGTCGCTGGCAGGCAGTGACAGTTCTGGAATTTCGAACCTTGCGGCGCTGCCAATCGGGCCAGATGAGGTCGCTAAATTTCCCCATTTGGCTCCCTACCGGGGAAACCTTCTTTTGGCCCGCGAGGGCCTTCAAGTCGTCGTTTCCGGAGAGCAGAATTCATGGACTCCAGCATCTGTCGCCGGACTTGTGCCCCTGGTTGCTGCGGTATTTGAGGCTCAAGGCATCGGCAGTAAGAGGAGCTACGTACGCAGCCCTGCCATGGATGGCGTCCTCCTGCGGGTTGATTGCTCAAAAAAGTGCGCCCCCGAATTTTCCGTGCGCCTTGAGGGTCTCGAGGAAATTGCCTCCGAAGCCAGTCCCGAAGGCGGAGTTTCCGGAATTTCTCTAAATCTTGTGGCCGCGGACGAAAAAAAGTCCATCGCCCAGATTCGCATTCAGGTTGGCGGTGACGGTCCCGGAATTTTTTTGGAGGCCATTCCGGCAGCCCACGCGAAGGCACGCCTTTATATCGAACCCTTGACCGGCGCTGGGGGAAACCTGCTCGCAGTCCCAGAGGGAAGCCTCGTTGAAGGTGGTGATTCCAAACGGCTCAGTTATGTGCAGGTCGAGGCATCTGGTGGTCAGATTTTCATTCTTCCTGCTCCCGCGAGTTCGGTCACCGTGAATGGCCGGGTGCCGCGCATTGAGGCCTCCCAAACGGCGTTAAATGCACCGGTTCGGGGTTGGCTGTTTGTGGGCGACAAGGCCGTGCAAAATGGTTTTCGCGCGGCACTGGAACAGGAGCTGGGGGCACCATTTGGCGCACAGGAACTCAAGTTTGACAGTAACTTCGCGGAGGCCGGTTCCATGATGACGGCCGATTCATGGTTGGCCAACGACAGCGGAGATCCTCTGTTATTGCTCAACTTGGGCCGAAAACCCGTGTTGCGGCTGCCCGTCGAGGCCTATGCTTCCGAGATCCCTTCCGCCGAGGAAACGCCCTTGCCTTTTGTCCTTCGCGTGGCTGGTTTGCAGGCTGGTGAGGAGGCTCAGAAAATTTCGGGGAAATTACTGAAAGTCGTGTCCGAGCCCCTCGAGCAGGTTAGCTTTTACGGGCAACCGCAGGCAGAGGTGGCGACTCCTGAACAGGTCTTGCAGATGCCGGACATGGTTGCCGTATCGCCGCTCGGTTCTCAGGCCGAGCAGCGCAAGTTTTTTATGCGCGTCGTTGCCGGGGAAGGGGTCAATGTTGCTGGCACCGGGATCGTCAGGACGCAAACTTGGCCGATCCGGATGCAGTTGCCTCAAGGTGTTTACGAAGCGCTTTTTTTCAAGCGATCGAGAGGTTTGGTATGCCGCGTGCCCTTCGACGTCTCCCGGCAACGTGTTCCCGGCGGTATTCCGCCAGTCAAGTGCGGAGTCGGTCAACGCGTGGCGCAACGTGTGCGCCTGCCTTCTTTTGCGGGCGTTTCCATAACCCCTGCCGATGGCAAATCTTTTGCTACGGTGCGCAACCAACGCCTTGGTGTTGATTTTGGGGTCTCTCCACCAGGCGATAAGGTTGCTGCGGCCATCCTGAAGGATTTGGGAAAGAGCGATCTTGAAGACTCAGAAATCAGCCGACGTTTTGTGCCATCAGGAAAAAGAATTATTTTGCTGCCCTGTCCAATCGATTCCGGTGTGATCGAGAACCTCCGGCAGACGCCTCTTGCATCGAATGATACGACGTTCGCCTTACCCGCGCGCCGGTGCGGTCCAAATTTGATCAGTGATTCGTGGGATCAGATTGAGCAGATGAAAGCCATGGGCCTCAATGGGATCGCGACAGTTTCTCTGGCAAGGTTGAGTCCTCTTGGGGGCGTTGGTCCGGCGGAATTTAATCCCCTCGACGCCGTCTTTCCCATGGAGTCCATCTTGCCCGCCCCGGCCCTCCCCGACGATGTTGAATCGGCCCGCGGAGCTCCGGTGCTTGGGCGGGCTGGGACGTATATTTCTGTGAGCCCGGTCCGTCGTCTTGATGCCAACCGTGCCGAATTGACGGTGAAAATTGGTCGTGCGAACACCATTTCGCGTTACCAAGACCTGTCGTGGACCCTTCGCAGTTTGAGGGTCTTATCGAGGGGGGCGGTTCTCGCTGAAGTGAGGATTGAGCCTGGCCACAAGGAATACAAAATGGCGTTTCGGACGAATGCCAAGAACTCCAAGCCCGTCAGGGTTGACCTCTTGGGCAGGTTTCAAGGTATTCTGGCCTCCACGTTTCACGCACCAGATGATTTTATTGTCGCCGAAACCCAGTTGTTGGAAATCAAATGAATTTGAATGATTCGACGAAACCAATGCTGATCCCACAGGAAGTCATTCGCATCAAACGCGATGGCGGCATCGTTTCTTTTGATGCGTTGAACCAATTTCTTGGCGGCTTTCTGGCTGGCAATGTTGATGACTATCAGGTCGCCGCCTTTCTGATGGCCACATGGTTGCGGGGAATGACGGCGCAGGAGACTGCTGATCTGACGACCATCATGCGGGACAGTGGCAAGGTTCTTGCGTGGGATTATCCGCGCAATCTCGTGGTCGACAAACATTCGACGGGCGGCATTGGCGACAAGACATCACTTGTGCTGTTGCCGCTGTGCATCCTCGAAGGCCTTTATGTTCCGATGATTTCCGGACGGGGCCTCGGGCATACCGGCGGAACATTGGATAAATTAGAAGCCATTCCTGGAATGGAAGTGCGGATCTCGGCCGAAAAAATGCGCGGCATGCTGGATCGTTTTCACGGGGGATTTTTTGGCCAGACGGATGAGATTGCCCCGCTGGATCGCCGCTTGTACGCACTGCGTGACGTGACGGCTACGGTGGAGTCCATTCCCTTGATCACGGCCTCCATCTTGTCGAAAAAACTTGCCGAGGGGATTGGCGGACTAGTCATGGATGTCAAGTTTGGGAGCGGTGCGTTCATGCGCGAAAAATCCGACGCGGAGGCCTTGGCGAATATGTTGGTTGCAACGGCTAGGCGCCTTGGATTGCAAATACGTTGCTGCCTGACGGACATGGGGTCTCCCCTCGGGCCGATGGCCGGCAATGGCCTCGAGGTGGCTGAGACGATTGATATCCTGAAAAATGAAGGGCCTGCGGACACCACCCAATTGTCGGTTGAACTTGCGGCACACATGGTCATGCTCGCGCGTCCCGCCTCTGATTTCGATCAGGTTTGTTCCCGCCTGCGTGGCCATCTTGCCAGCGGCAAGGCGTTTGAAGTTTTTGCCGAAGTGATTTCGGCCCAAGGCGGCGATCGCCGCAGCCTTGAAGACGGCAATTGGTTTATCAAGGCGCCGGTTCGCCAGCGCGTTGAACTGCCATCGCATTGGGGTGATGGTGCGGTGATCGAGAGTATCGACGTCAGGCGGCTTGGGGTCGCCATTCAAATGTTGGGCGGTGGACGGATGAAGGTTTCCGATCGGATCAATCCGGATGTAGGGTTGTCTGCCCTGAAGCGGGTTGGCGACTACGTCGCGCGTGGAGAACCTCTGGCAGAAATCCACGCCCAGTGTGTTTCGGATGCAGATGCGGTTTCTGACTTGATAGCCGGGGCTTTCGTTCTTGCCGATCCCACGACAAAAGTTCCTCATGAAAATATCGTTTGGAAGGTCATCTCATGAAAACCCGCCCTTTATTTGACGAAGCCATGATTGCAAAACGGATCCGTGAACTAGGCGCTCAAATTACGGCGGACTATGCAGGCGAGCCTCTGTTGGTGGTGTCGGTGCTCAAAGGTGCGTTCATATTCACGGCAGATCTGGTCCGGCAAATCAAATTGCCGGTGGAAGTCGATTTTATTGGACTTGCCAGTTACGAAGGCACCCAGTCCACTGGCCATGTGCGGATCACCTCGGATCTTTCATTGAAGATCGAGGATCGTCATGTGCTCCTGATCGAAGACATTGTAGACTCTGGAAAGACCTTGGACTTTTTGCGGGACATGTTCAGCCTGCGTCATCCGAAGTCGCTTAAAATCTGCACGCTTTTGTCCAAACCAGAATCTCATGAGATGAAAACGCCAGTCGATTACGTCGGATTTGAAATCACTCGTGAGTTTGTCATCGGCTACGGTTTGGATTTAGACCAGCGTTACCGTGAGCTTTCTTACATTGCACAGGTGATCGAAATCTGACACTGCGCCGACTATGTCGGAGAAGGTCTTGAACATGGAAGCCTTCAACGTCCGTTACTTTGGGCAGTTATTTGACAAGTACATCACGCCCCGCAACATACGATGGATTGAGGTGTGTATCATCCGCCTCGCCATCGCATTCTTTCTTGCCCATCTGGCACTACTTTTCTTGTTTAATCATGTTCCAGCTTTATACCGCGGACATTCCTTTAATTACCTGAAAGCGGTCTATACTCCTTTTAGTTTTATCCTCGTTTACGAAGTCTTGCTCCTCGTCGTGATCCTTCCGGAATCGATGACGCAATTTATCGGCAAACAGTTCGAAATTATCACTTTGATCACATTGCGAAGTTTTTTTCATGACATGTCCGGCATCAACATGCAGGGACCCATTCATCTCGGCGACCCGGAGTTTTTCTCGCTCGGATACGATCTCATCGCGTCACTCGTGATGCTTTGCCTGACGATCATTTTTCACCGATTGCACTCGCGTCATCGCGATCCTGAGGACCCGGAAGCCCTCCATCGATTTATCAATCTCAAGAAAGCGATCTCGGTGTCTCTCATTGTGGTTCTGTTTTTTACCTGTATTTATAATGTGTCTTTGTGGACTTTTAGTGCCTCACAAGCCCTGCTTGGCAACTCCGATTTTCCTGACCCAAATGCCTTCTTCTACCTCGACTTCTTTAACACCATGGTTTACGCCGACGTGCTGTTACTTATCGTGTCCTTCTTGTATGACTCATCTTTTTACTCGGTCATTAGAAACGCGAGCTTCATCATTTCGACAATACTTCTGAGGCTGTCACTAAATATGGAAAGGCCAGCCAACCATCTCGTTGCAATCTCGGCCTTCTCGTTTTCAGTTGGCATCATGTTAATCCTTCAGCTGCAGTCCAAAGATTCAGCGCGGGATGCCAAGGACTAGTCGGAAACCCCTTTTAAGATGGCTTCCTCATTCGACGCGCCAACAGTGGACACCCCCGATTAGACTGCTAAAAATCAGGACCACTCAAGTTTCGCTCACGGTTTCCGACACGAGATGAGCCTTTAGGGAGAAAAATTCTTGGTCGGAGGAAATTCGATGGTCGGTGGTTCGAAAATTCGAATTTTCTTCGGGTTGCTTTATTTTTCAGCCTTAATGGCCTGTCAGGCCAAGGCACCAACATCTGCAATACGTCCGTCGAGCTCGCCTTTAGCTTCTTTTAGTCCTTACGGCGCCAGCACACTCAATTCGACCATCCCGACCTATACACCAGTTCCGATGGGGACCCTTGATCCTTCGATTGCTGCCGGAGATGCTTATCGCCAGCAGCAGCTTGCTCAACAGCGGCAGCAATCGCAGACGGCCGGGCTGTTGACTTTTCTCAGTTGCACCACTCGTTCCGGGGGCGGCGGTGCGGCAGGCGGCGCTAGTGCAGCAGGGCTCGGGAATTTGCTTGGTTGCGCAACGCAAGGGCTGATGACTTCAATGACAGGCGGCCTTTCGGGTGGCCTATCTGGCGGTTTTGGCGGAATGGGTGGGTTCAACAACCTGAGCGGATCGATGTATCCAAATGGCGGATCGATGTACCCAAATAGCGGATCGATGTATCCAAATGGCGGATCGATGTATCCAAATGGTGGATCGATGTATCCAAATGGCGGATCGACTTATCCAAACAGCAGCTCAACGCGCCCATACGGAATTTAAAGGAGCCTGGCAATGCGGATATTTGTTCTTCTCATTGCGATGACGGCGGTAACGCTCGCGTCCTGTAAGCCGAAGGCTGGCAGCGACATCAAAAGTTACGACGCTCTGGTAAATCAACAGCGCACATCGCAAGTTTGTGGGATGAGCGATGTCGAGTTGAACGCACTCGCCCAGATCAATCCGGACCTTCACAAGACGGCCTCGGCCCAATGGGATCGTGCGACTTCCGAAATTACTGGCCTGTTGACCAGCGACAGTGTTGCGCCTGCAGACTCAGTGATGGCACTGCGACGCGTTTGGTTTGCGACGCCGCCTGCGATCCGTCAGCTGTTTACGGGTCCGGAAAGCAATGCCAGGATTCGTTTGTCGGATCGTGCTTCGTTTTCTTCGTTATGCGCTCCGCCGAATCGCGGGACTGCCTCCGGCGAGGCGGTCGACTTGCAAGCCTGCTGGAAAGTGGAACCTCTGGCCGGTCATCCGCAAACTGCACCCACCATCATCTTGACGGTCTTGAATGAACCAGATGTGATCCATCGCGCCTTTATTCCGGTCATTGTTGCGACCACCATGGAAACCAGGTTGCAGGCCAACGGGGCAGGTTTTGCTGCGATGCAAGCCAGTTTACGCGGTAGTTTGCTCGCCATCGGCCAGGCAACCGTCAGCGACTTTGAGGCGTCGGAACGGGGGCGGAAGTTGGCGCAGGATTTTCAGAAGGGTTTTGGTGTGGCGAGCAGCCAAGAGTTGAGCATGTCGATTCCGTTTCAGATTCTCGCTCTTTCAGAACTTTTGGATGCGGCGTATTGCTCGCGCGAAACTTATCAGCGATTTGTAACGGCTGCCGAATTGCCGATGCCGAAGTCGGTGGCGGCGATTGCTCAGTGGGCAGCGGCAGACCCGGCCCAAGAGCCATGGTTTGTCCGCGTTTCTACCACGAGCCGCTAGTTTCTATTTTTTCGGGTCAATTCAGGACAATGTTTTGAGATCTGAGATCAACTTGTTGATCTTGTCCAAGCTGCTGCGAATGCGTTGCAGCCTGTCACCAAAGTCGTTGGCTTCGCCCTTGGACTTCGATTTGTCCGAATCACTGATTTGGCCAGTGAGGTGGCTCACGTAAAGTGGCTTGCGCTCATTGCGGACGAATTCTTCCGAAGATTCCTTGCGACGCTTGAAATCATGCAGGTTGACGATGTTCAAGTTTGACGGGCGCGAGCCCTCTACATTTTTGTCTTCAAAGTTCATGTCAGTTTCCACTTCCAGATCAACATTCAACAACAGCTTGTAACGCCAGCAACAGTAGTCAGAACAACACTTGGAAATTCAGAACAAATTCAGTCTTTGATCTTGTAGGACTTCAAGACACCTTTGTTGGCCTGCAGGCGCTCGCGGCGAATGCGGTCCAGGTTCTCGGCGTTCTTGCGCATGACGTCATCAAAGCTTGGGGCTTCTGAGGAGGCAGATTGATTGTTAACGAGTGCCTCGGCCTTTTGGCGTGCGCTGAAGATCGAGACCACTTTGTCTTTGTTGGAACCCAGATGACCTTGCATTGTAAGAACCCCCTTCAGATGAACCAGCCAGCTTCGACTGCAAGTCGGGAAGAACGTCTTCCCTGCTGACTGTTTGAGCAATCCCTGTGCCACGGCAGAGCCCGCGGTCTTTCCGGTTTTCCGGCTGCGGGCCAAGTCTAATGGCATTCACTTTAATTCTTTAATTACGGATACTTATAGAATGATGAGGGTCCTGGCCTTCTGATTTCGGCCCGTCCCTGCCAGCAAGTCGGCCATTAAATTTACCCAAATTCCTTAGTGGGACTTGAGTCTTGGCTGACAGGCGTTCAAAGTTTTTACAGGGCGGAAGTTTCAGTCGATCCAGTAATGCTCATCACTGCAGCCCCGGAACGTAGTAGAGGTTTTTCGAAAATGGAAGAAAAAAATATACAAAATCAACGAGTTGCAGAGTCCGCTAAAAAACTTTGGCTGCTTTTTGAGCGGGATTTTGACCCTGGGCTGTTCGAGTCGATGACCCGTAACCACGCGCCAGGAAAGGCATTACCAGCGGGCTGGGGGATCCTTGGGGAGGGGGCGGATCAGACAGCCATGGGACGGACATGCGGTCAGGTGGATTATTCCCTTTCGATACCGAAAACATCGTTTCTAGCCCGGCTTGGGCACGAGGGGCGGCATTGGCTGGCAGCCTTGGATCGGCTGCGTCTCGAAGCCCGCGGGCGCGCCTTTGAGGGCGGCCCGCAAACTTTGGTGCCTCCGATGCAAATCAGCATGAAACCAGCCGCCGTCATTATGCCGGTTGGAGCCGTGATTTCACGTTTGCCGGAAGAATTTGAGGGTCATTTGGCTGCCACGCTGCAGTTGCTGGACGATTTGGGCCTTGAACTCGACGATGCGCCACAATTGGCCGTCTGGCGCGGGTTTCCATTTATCTATGACTGGTCCGACTTGCGTGTGCGCCAGGCGGGAAGGAAAGATCCTTTCCGCTAGGCTCCCTGGGAATCGTCGATCAGCTTCTGGAAGCCGGTCATCATGAGGGGCAGGTTGGCTTTGGCCACCTGGTCGGTGATGACGCTTGGGATCAGGCCCTTGAATTTGATGTCCAGTTTGTAGGTGGCGTGGGTCTTGGTTTTGTCCTTCCCCTTCTGCTTAAAGGTCCAGGATCCATTATTGGACTTGAGGATGTTCGAGTCGTCCAGGGTCCACCAGATCTTCTTTGGGCCGTCCTCGAACATGTTCAAGACGTAAAAGAAGGTTTTTACGATGTTGAGTTCGTACCGGACTTGGCAGACCGAGCCTTTCTCCTTTGGAGGTAGAACATCGATCCGGGTAACCCCCGGCAAATACTTGGGGTATTTATCGTATTTTTTGATACCTTCAAAAACCAATTCAAGGGACCCGTTGAAAGTCGTTTCCGTTTCCAGGCTTGCCATGCTTGACTCCCTTCCTTGCAGATCAGTAATCTTGAATGCAGGTGTATCTGTTCTGGTCGCTGTGAATATTTGCTGTGAACACTCTACGCTGGACTGACGCTTATATGGATAATGCTATGACAAATGATGAAGTGTCGATGAAAGAGTTGGTTGAGTTTATTGCCAAGGCCCTGGTCGACGAAGTTGGCCGGATCGAGATCAACGAGATCGCTGGCAACCAGACCAACATCATTGAACTCAAAGTCGCGAAGGAAGACATCGGCAAGGTGATCGGCCGCCAGGGCCGGACTGCTGACGCCATCCGCACGATCTTGAATTGCGCTGCGGCGAAGCTCTCGAAGCGTTACATCCTCCAGATCATTGACGAATAGATCTTGGCAGGAACAATGAATCAGGACGCGGCCAGCGCTATTATTGCTGGTGCCATCGAGTCAATGGCGCTGTCTCGGGAAGAGGCAGCGTTTTTTGCGTCCGAAGCCACCGCCGGGATCACCCTTTTCCGGCGGAACATCCCTCAAGATCAGACTTGTTATGAGGCGACTTCTGCACTGATGGGGCAACTGCAGGCAACGCGTCCTGCAGGGGCACCGCCGATGATCGTTGCCATCGATCAGGAGGGGGGCCGCGTCGCACGGATGCCCAAGGCCCATTTTCCTGACTTGGGCGCACCTCAAAGGATCAGCGGCGGCGGTTTCGATCCGGCCTGCCTTGCCGTTCTTGAAAGTTACGGAATGGAAGTGGGACGTGCGCTGCTCAAAGCCGGCGTGAACGTCAATTTCGCTCCGGTCCTGGACATCTTGACTGAACCGACCAACACCGCCATCGGCGACCGTGTATTTGGCACCGACGCCGAATCAGTTTGTTGCCGTGCCGGCGCCTTTTTGGACGGGATGCAGTCCACTGGAATTCTGGGGTGCTTGAAGCATTTTCCGGGACAAGGCGACGCTCAGGTGGATACCCACATGGGGGCTGCGGTCATTGATTTACCACGCAGCATTTTGGACAAACGCGAGTTCGTTCCTTTTCGTGGCATGGTCCGCAAGGTCGACATGGTGATGATTTCCCACGCGATCTATCCGCACCTCTCGCGGCGTGAAGCCAGTCGTTCCCCCGAAATCATCGATGGCCTGCTGCGCACTGAGTTTGGATTTGAAGGCGTCGTGGTCAGCGATGACATGACGATGGGCGCGATTCCCCAAGACGAAAAACAGTGGCAACAGGCTCTCGTTGAAGCCGTCGTCGCCGGCACTGACTTGTTGCTGATCTGCCGTCATATTGAACGCTGCCGCCTGGCAATCGAAGCGCTGCGCGCCGAGTCGGCAAAAAGTCCGGCATTTACCACGACTCTTGAAACCGCCGCATCACGCGTCATGAACCTGCGCCGTCAACTCGCCACGTCCTGAGCGCCACCCGTCATCCTGAACGCCACCCCGTCATCCTGAGCGTCAACCCGTCATCCTGAGCGAATGCGAAGGATCCTCTCTTCCGCGTTGAAGAAAGGATTCTTCGGCCTTCGGCCTCAGAATGACGGGAGAAGAAAGGATTCTTCGGCCTTCGGCCTCAGAATGACGGGAGAAGAAAGGATTCTTCGGCCTTCGGCCTCAGAATGACGAGGTGCGGCGCAGGATCACGGGTTAAGAAAAGATCTTCCCATTCACACGCTTAAAAAGATTGAGTGCTGCCGCTGAACATGGCCGTTTTGATTTTGGCGATGTAGCCACCCATGAAGTGATCCGTGATTTTCTTCGGCAACGAAATTGCGCCGGGACGATTACCGACCCGCATCGCATCATCACCCGGGCTGAAGTCGGACCCAGCGGGGATTTGATCCAAGGCATCCTTCAACTCCTGATAGCCCTCTTCAGATCCAGCCAGTTCATCGGGAATCGGGGCCGCAGAAATATCGCCAACGCCGCCGTTACTTCCGTTGCCGGCAAGGGCCGCATCGAAACGGAAATCGACAAAACCTTCCCGCAACCAGACGAGGGAGCCAAAGTGGGTCAACCGGTGCGGCTGGGTCGTCACAAGATCAAGGTCGTTCACAACCCGGTAGAAGCGCCCAAGAAACTCGCTACGCATATATTTGGCAAGAGTTCTATCCGCGATCAATGGCTGTCCAAAGGTCACGATTCTGGCGATCTTCGGCGGGTGGCGAAAGAGCCTGTTGCGAGAATTATCCCAACCGTAAGTCGCTGCAAGGGCGCCGCCAAGGCTGTGCCCCGTAACCCACAAAGTCTTTCCTGCAGCCCGGTGCCTTTGAAGCGTCCTATCCACTTCATTGCTCATCTGCGTCCAGGCTTTATAAAAACCGGTGTGGATTGCGCCTTCACGCACGTCTGTCTGGCGGATCCTGAAATCAACGATCCAGTCCCGCAGGCTCAACATGTTCGTTCCGCGAAAGGACAGAATCACACAGTTTTCGTTGGATGAAACAAATGCATTCATGGACCGCGAGTCAATGACATCAGTGTTGGGATAGCCCCAGCCACGCATGGTTTGTTTGACTTCATCAGAATTGGCGTAAGCCAGTTTGCTGGCAAGAGCGTTGGACGCAATGATGCGCCATTGATCGCCGTTCAAGCGCTCTTCACCGGGAGCGCTGCCCGGGGCAGATTCAAAATCTCCGAAAGCGCAAGAAATCTCCTGCGCCTCATCCGCACTCCTCAGAGGAGCCGATGGTGTCCTGGTTTTGCATGAAGTTGTCCCGAAGGCGATGAATAGAAGTGCGGTAAAAAAATTGGCCGTCCGGATGTGGTTCTTTGTCCGTTCAATCATAAAAATCCCTTTTTATAGATTTGAAGCGATGTCCCTCGCGTCAGTCGACTTGATGAATTCATTCATGAATTCCATGATGCCCCGAGTGGTCCGTGCCGAGATTGTGTTGATCTGCGACGGGTGTGGCATCCGGCGGCGGTCGACTTCGATGGTCAATGCCGGCGCGCGGTGGCGCCAATAGACGAAGTCTGAAAATTCACCCGAACTTGGATAGTCGTCGTAACTCTGGCGGGCCACCGTTCCAATGCTCCGCGCGGTGCGCCAAGCCAAGCGTGTCAAAAAAGGTGCGTCAGGTGGGGCATCCTTCGTGTGACACCATGGCCACAGGACTCCATCCGTTCCGGAGTGCAAGGCTATGGCTGCCTTGATGTCGATGGTGCCCGCATGGTTGCGCACGGCCTGGGCTTCGGGCGTCTTGAACGATAAATGGTCCGGGCGCAGGGGATAGGAATAGTCCCGGTTGATGTCGCGATGGGCGGCATTATCCCGGGTTCCCATTTCGTGGCCGTCCGGGTTGACCATGGGCTGGATATGAAACGTATAGCGCGCCAGCATGGTGGCGATTTCGGGGTGATGCTGATCTGCAATCAACGTCTCAATGAAATGCAGGGCGGATTCCGTCGCGATTTTCTCGTCGCCGTGATGTGTGGCATTGATCACGATTGCCGGTTTCGTGTTGCGGTTCTGTCCAGCGGCAAAACCGATAGACACAACCCCGATCTCGCGTCCCTGCAGGGACGTCCCAATCGTATGGTATTCGATCAGATCTGGCTCCCGAGCGGGCAGGGCTTTCAGCCAGGCTGTGATTTCAATCGCGCTGTGATACTTCAGCGGCCGGGATTTTACCGCCGCGGCAAGAATCCCAGGTGCTGCGACAGAGGCTTCTGCCAGTGGCGAGAAAAACAAGGCAACGGCGATGAAGGTGAATATTTTTTTCACGACTTGTTTGGTTCCGGTGAAACGGTGGTGGGTCCCTTGGCCGTGTGCACTGCCAGCAAGTGCACGCGGTGACGCGTGATTTGCAGGACCTCTACTTGCAGATTGCCGATGGTTAGTTTCTGCCCTGCTTCCGGCAATTGACCTAAACGTTGTGCGACAAAGCCACCGATGGTGTCGGCATCTTGAATGTCATCTGGTGAGAAATAATCTTCGGGAATGCCAAACTCGTCGAAAAACTCGTAAATGTTCGTCGATCCCTGAACGTGAAAGACGCCATCCGAAATTTCAACGAAATTGGCTTCTTCGGTATCGTGTTCATCCTGAATCTCGCCCACGATTTCTTCCAGGATGTCTTCCAGGGTGACGATTCCTGCAGTGCCGCCGTATTCATCAATGACCACAGCCATGTGATTTTTGCTGCGTTTCAGGTCCTTGAAAACCTCGATGATCAATTTCGTTTCGGGAACGAAAAAGGGTGCCCGCATCAGTTTGCTGATTGAAAATTCACCAGGAATGCGGCCCCGGTGATGTGCATACTGCAGCAGATCCTTGACCAGGATGATGCCCACCACGTGGTCGATTGTTTCCTGGTAAACGGGAAGGCGTGAATGACCCGTCTCCAGGGCAACCTTCATCAATTCATCGAAAGTGACGTCTGAACCAAGGGCGTCGATGGCTGTGCGCGGGGTCATGATTTCGCGCACGCGGGTTTCACTCAGGTCGAAAACGCTGACGATCATTTCTTTTTTAGTCTCTTCGAGGACTCCTGCCTTTTCGCCTTCTTCGACCATGTACTCAATTTCTTCTTCGGTGATGGCGCGGTCGCGTTTGCCGGTGCCGCCGAATTTTTTCATCACAGCAAGAGAAGCTTTCGCCATGGGCAAGACCAAAGGGAGCATGATCCATTGCAGGGCAGTCAGAAATCGCAGCGAACTCATGACGAGTTTGTCAGAGCGCGCAGAGGCATAGGCTTTCGGTATTAGCTTTCCGAAGACGAGAATCATCAAAAGGGTGATGATGGTGGCCAGGATGCCTGGTGCGTTGATTTTTTCGGAATCAAAATGCAAGGCCAATGCCGACGAAATTGCGGCGATGATCAGCGTGTTGCTGATGACGATCGCCGCGTTGAGCCGTTCGGGGTGGGTCAGCCAAAGGTTGATTGCGCGGGCGTCACTGTCGTTGGCGTCTTCGAGGAGCTGCTTGCCCTTCATGAAACCGGCGGCAGTGACCGCAGAATCTGCAGCGGAAACCAACGCATTGAGAATGGTCGCGCCAGCAATCAGCAAGATATATAAAAATCCGGTGTCACCGCCGTTCATGTCGATCTCCTCACGCAGGCTCGCCAATTTTGACCGGCATCGTTCATGAGGATTTCCTGCTGGCGGAACATCAGGGCTTTTTCGGCCGGCTTTTGGTGATCGTGACCACAAAGGTGCAGGATTCCGTGGGCGAGCAGGAAACAGACCTCGCGTGCGACATCATGGCCATCTTCGCGGGCATTTTTGTTTGCAGCATCGAGGCAGACGATGATGTCCCCGAGCATTCTTTCATGCTCAAAAGAAACGAGGCCTTTTTTAGTGCCGCTCAGCATTTTGCTGTTTCTGCCTGCTGTTGGCGATTGTTTTGCCTTGTTCGTTTTTTCAACCAGCTTCGGGGTTGGCCATTCCATTAACGGAAACGACAAGACGTCGGTTGATTTGTCTTTGTTGCGGAATTCGCCATTGATCTGACGCATGGCAGTTGGACCGACAAAGTCGATGTGGATATCAAGGTGGTTTACACCAAGGCGTTCTGCCATGTGCGAGACAAGTCCGCGGATGCGGCGTTCGTCGATTTTCCAGGAGCGAAGGCTGGAGCTGATTTGAACAGACGGAGGTTCCACTGGATCAGTCACCCGCACCCTCATTTGGATTCATTTTTTTATTGGCGCTTTTGATGGCAACGATTTTCGTCCCGTTGCCCAGGTCTGCCAATGGTGCCGTTGAATCGGTTCTGTTTTGCACCTTCAGTCCGCGAGACTCGCCGATTGGATTTGTGACCGTCATGGAGTCAAGGCTCGACACGCGGACTTTTGATTTGACCTCGGCCAGGTTCGTCGCCGCGGCAAGTTCAGCAACAGGCTGCGCTGAGTTCAGCAATGACTGCGAAATTTTGTTGGATAATGATTTTTTTGATTCGGTGTTCATGGACTTCCAGTTTAGCACATTCTGCCGTTGAGCGGCTTCTGCCACTGACCACCGTGCGGGGGGAGTCCCTGCAATCGGAAACGACGTTCGAATGTGCTTTCGTAGATGCGTCCGGCAAAAAAATCAACTGGTTCAATTGGCTTGAAACCTGCTCCCACAAAGGCTTCGCTGGCTTCGTTGAAATAGATTTCTTGGTCGGTCTTCATCCAGACAAAGCCCCCTGGCGACAATTTAGTCGCAAGCAGGGCTGCAAACTTCTGATCAACGAGGCGGTTTTTGCTTTGCGCCCGTTTGAGCCACGGATCTGGAAAGAAGATAATAAATCCATCAACTTCTCCGTCCGCGAAGACGGCGTCCATCGCCCGGGCATTTCCTAAAATCGTGGCGACGTTGGAATGGCCCTGGCGTACGGCGCGTTCTGCGGCGGTCACAACCCGTTTAAAGGTGATGTCCATTCCAATAAAGTCGGCGTCCTGGTGGTTTCCGGCCATCTGATTCAACGTCAGACCCAAATGGCAGCCAATTTCCACAATCAACTTTCGGTTTGACGGCGCCTGATTTCCGCGTTGACGGCCAAAGGCCTCGCGCCACTGGCCGCGGCGGTCTTTTAGGGCTGACCCCTGCAACACTGGAATCGAGCCGTCGGCCAAAGCAGCGCTCATTTTCGCGACGTAGGGATTTACCGAAGGATTTAGTGAGGACGAAATGTCCTTCAGGATGTCTGTCGGGCAGAGAGGCATCTGGTGCTCGTGGTTTGTTGCAAATGATTGGCAATGCTGTTGGGAGAGGGGCCTGCTTGCCACATACTGGCGGCGAAGCTGTAAGCCGGATTCTGTCTGCCGCGTCGACTTGCGCCTGCACGGGAGACCATCATTCATCTGGGAGTGCCGTTGCCGACACCCTCATGCGACCTACCCGAGGACCTGCCGGGCCAGCAGCCGGTGCAGTTGCCTGCGCCGTGTCCTCCTATTTGGTCTTGCTCAGGATGGGGTTTGCCGAGCCGGTTTGTCGCCAAACCGCTGGTGTGCTCTTACCACACCGTTTCATCCTTACCGCCGCAGGCCTTTCAGCTTGCGGGTTGGCGGTTTGCTTTCTGTTGCACTTTCCGTCGGGTTGCCCCGCCTGGCCGTTAGCCAGCATCCTGCCCTGTTGAGTCCGGACTTTCCTCCATGGTCCAAAGCCATTCCGTTACCGGTCCGACCCTGTTCCACCGCGATGGTCCGCTTTGCCGGACCTGCTGTTTGCGAGCAGGCCCCTTCCCGTCGCGCAATGTAGAGCCGACGGGGTTTTGTTGCAAGGGATTTTAAGGGATTTTAAAGCTGCCTTGTAGTTTTAATACGGCGTCGTAGTCATCATCCGGAGCCGTCCGGTTGCGGTGGTGCTCGCCGCAGCGCTCGCACTGGTAATGAATCATCAGCCCCTTGTTGCCGGTCGTTTCGTAACCGACCGGTTTTAAAAGCCCTTGGCAGGGGTTCGCCCGGTCTCCCGGGTTGATGTCGACGTGGCGAGAGTGCAGGCACCAGGTGCAATGGTCGCGACAGGTCTGGGGAGCAGGGGGTACTTCGCGCCCGCAAAATAGGCAGTTGAACCCATCGTTGACTTTGGTGAAACGCCCGTCAGCGCTCATAAATGCGAGCCTCGAAATTCATTAAGTACCTGAAATAAAAGATTATTTTAATTTCGGTTTGTATTTTTTGCTAAACAAACCTGCGTCTGCTCCGAAACGAGACCATCGGGTTCGTATTCTGCTGAAGGGATTATAGAGGATCATTGGAATTTGTTTAAAGAACTTCCATCGCTGATCTTTGGGAAGCGCTCGTCACTGCATAGGGTGACGCTCGGCTTCCACATGATATTCCTGCTGGCTTTTGGGGCAGCGGGATGTGGCAGTTCAGGCAGCTCGGAAAGCGATTCAACCGGCAGCAGCAGCGGTGCCCTTTACGGCTCAGACACAATCAGCGGATCGATCGCAGGCCAATCAGGCGGGCAGAGCCGCATGGCGGGTTGGGTGGTCGTTTTAACGGAGCGTGACACGGGAATTTCCCGGGTCGGCGAGGTCAACAGTTCCGGGATTTTCACCATTTCTGGCGTGCGTCCCACCGTTCCGCACGGGCTCAACCTGCTGTCTCCCGATTATCTCGTTCGGGGGACGTTTGCAGTCGCATCCGAAACGGCCGGCAAGGTTCAGACTTTTTTCACAATGACCAAATCAAATCTGCCGCGGCTCATCCACCGTGGCTACGTCGTGGCTCCGCAGTCGATGGACGGCATTTCGCTGGCCACCAATACGGCATCCGATGCGGACGGTGACGGAGCCCCCGACGGCACGTCGAGTTTGGGGCTCATCGGACTCAGTTCGGTGGATTATGATGGCGACGGGATTGTGAACGACCTCGACCCTGACATCGATGGCGATGGCTTGTTGAATGTTTTCGATTCGGACGATGATGCCGATGGCACATTGGACGTCGTTGATACCGATGCCAACGGCAATCTGGTAACTGATGTGGCGGAATCCTGCAGCGATCAGAATTTCAGAACCGGGATCGAATTCCTCGCGGCATCTATTGAGGTGCATCCGGCCACGAGCAAAACTTATTTGACCTTGGCCACTAAACTTCGCTCCGGCGTATTGCCTCTCAGCGTTCAAGTGCGCGGCCCTCTTGCCCTTCTCAACGGATCAGTGGTTGAAGCCAGCGGGACGATCCCCGAGGCGGCATGGGATAAAAGTCTGCTGGATGATGGGGCCAGCGAGGACGGATTTTCAGGTGATTTGATTTACGCCAAAAAGATTTTGCTCGGCACGGGAAAGGTACCGCGTCCGTTCCAGAGTTTGTTTCTGCAACTCGGCTTTGGCACCACGGAATCGCCAGTGTTCGCGGAATATCCTTTTACGTTCCCTGACATTGATCTGGGGACATTGACCTTCACATGGAACGGCCCGACCCGCACGGTGGCCAAGGTTACGAGTTCAGATCCGTTCGGCGATCTCGCGGATTATTCGTGGTCGGTTTCGATCAGTAATTCAGATGGCATTAAAATTTACGAATCGCCATCAGTGGCGTCTGATGCGGAGTCCGTCGTCATTCCTGACAAGCTCTTGGACAGTGGAAGCACCTATACTTTCGAGGCGACCGCCCAGTTGCTGGACCGCATCCCAGGATATCCGGCCTTTATCGTCTATAGCGCAAGCCAGAGCATTACGTACTGACTAAATCGTAAAGTTTTGCCGAATTATTCCGAATCCTTAGGAGATTAAGGGGATCGTATTTCGACAAATCAGGACAAGATCAGGCAACGAAACGGGATGATGGCGATATTGCTGTCATTTCCAATGTCATTTGCATTTCCGGGATGCGAAAAAGCCAAAGTCTCGGCAACTCTTGTTTCTGGCGGTACTCCCGAATTCGCAGTCGAAACCACCTTCAATTCCGATGACATCATTTTAAACAGATCCAGTATGGATGCGACACGGCAACTTGTCGTATTTACGCCAACTGAAAACA
>CANJZQ010000028.1 GCA_947479535.1 Oligoflexales bacterium
GTGCGAAAGCATTGCGAACCTCTGCTATGCAATCCTTTGCCGATAATTGAGGCGTCACCCCGAGGGCCGTCAAGCATCCCTTCGCAACTGGTCAATGATCTTCGCGCACAAGGTTTCCGGCACACCACCTGCGGCACATCCAGCCAAGTACATCAGGGCGAGGTTAAGCAATCCCACATCTTTTGCGTTGGAGGCCTGCATCCGTGTGCTGGCCATCCCGTCATTGTCGATGGATTGGCGGCAAAAAAGCTTGCCGTCGGTGGAACCAACTTCGGCGTAGGCTTCACCAAGAGGAAAGACCAAGAGCCAGTCGGGGGGAGAGGATTCTTCGCTGCGCTCAGAATGACGGGGCTGCTCAGAATGACGGGGCTGAAGAGAGGATTCTTCGCTGCGCTCAGAATGACGGGGCTGCTCAGAATGACGGACAGACAGTGTCAGCGGACCTTCGCCACGCCAGATTTTCCAGCCGGCGGCAGCCAGCTCGGGCTTGATGGCGCCGGAAGCCAGCTCCAGAACGCCTGATCCGCGACGAAGGCATTCCATCCAAGGGCGCATAAAGAGCAAGGCATCCGGCGCATCATGAACAAAGGCACAGGACAGGGTATTTTCAGTCGTCACAACCACTCTGAATTCGACGGATTGAGACAATTCTGATGCCACGGCCAATCGTAACTTGCCGCGCAGGGCATCCTGGCCGTCCAATCGCCCGATCTTTAATTGACCGGCGCGGCTGACTGCCATTTGCAAACCGCCGTAACTCCAGTTTAGGACAGGCAGGACCGCGCCACCTTCGATCTCCACACTCACCAACGGACCAGCTGCAAGTCCCGATAATAACTGAAGGCGTTCATGGCGACGGCGTTCGCTGATTGGGCTGCCAGGGCTGTTCATGGGAGGCTCCGGTTGGGCTGGAATGGTTGTCAGATATGCAATTTTAGTCACGGATTCATTGATTTTTTCATAGAAAGCGGTTAGATAGAAGTCGCTCGCCACACAGCAGCCGCCCTGAAATGACAGAATATTCTGAAATTTCATGAAGTTAGGTTGTCGGCACACGGAAGTTTTGCTGTGTGTTGATGCCTGTTGCTGTCTTTAAAAGGTGAACATGAACCGCATTCTACTGAATCGTGCCATCGAATTGATCCAATCCCAGCTCCAGAGCGCCGAACTGGCCTCGATGGGGCTGGAGTGCATTGAAGCAGAATGGCTTGCCTACGAGAAAACGCTCCGCGTTTTTGTCGACGGCCCGGAAGGTGTCAACCTGGATACCTGCGCCGCTGTGAGCCGCGCCTTGAACGCCTGCGACCAATTAGACGCCATGCTTAGCGGTGACTGGAGCCTCGAAGTCAGTTCGCCCGGCTTGGAAAGGCCGCTGCGCCGGCCAGAGCATTTTCGCAAGTTCATCGGGGCAACGATCAACGTCAATCTGACTGAGAAAATAAGTGAACGGCGGCAAGCCAAAGGCAAGCTGCTGGATGTTTCAAATGATGAGCTGGTGACACTTGAAACCGACGAAGGACACTGGTCCTTCCCGGTTGCAAAGCTGCACCGCGCCAATATTGTTTTTGACTGGGAAAGGAGCCAATCGACATGACTCTCATCGACGCAACTGAAGTAGACAGTGAACTCCGCAAGGTAATCACCACCGTCAGCCGCGATAAAAATCTTGACCGCGCTGTGATTGTTGACGCCTTGGAACAGGCCGTGATCCACGCGGCCCGCCGGACCTTGGGCCTTACCGCTGACTTGGAAGCTCATTATAACGAAGAGCTCGACGAAATCGAATTATTCCAGTTTCGCACCGTCGTGGAAGAAATTGATGACGAAAGCCTCGAGATTGAAGTGACGGAAGCCAAGAAATTGGATCCCGGAACGGAAATCGGCGATGCCCTCGGGATGAAGATCAACACGACCCAGTTCGGTCGTATCGCAGCCCAGTCTGCAAAACAGATCATCGTCCAGAAGGTCCGCGATGCGGAACGCGCTCAAGTTTACGAAGAATTCAAGGACCGCGCTGGCGAAGTTCTCAGTGGACACGTGCGTCGCATTGAACGCAACGACATCATCGTCGACCTCGGCCGGACTGAAGCCATCATTCCTTACCGCGAGCAGGTTCCAACCGAACGCTACCGGATCAAGGATCGCGTGCAAGGTTACGTGACCGAAGTGAAGCGATCGTCGCGGGGACCGCAAATCGTCTTGTCGCGAGCACACCCTGGCTTCCTGATCCGTTTGTTCGAACAAACCGTCACGGAAATCTACGACGGCATCGTCACCATCGAAAGTGCGGCTCGTGATCCGGGCTACCGCTCCAAAATTGCCGTTTACTCGCGCGATTCATCCGTAGACCCCGTTGGCGCTTGCGTCGGCATGAAGGGTTCCCGGGTTCAAGCGATTGTCCAAGAGCTCAACGGCGAAAAAATTGACATCATTCCGTGGGACAAGGATCCAGCGCGTTTGGTCTGTAACGCACTTTCACCAGCCGTGGTTTCCAAGGTCATTGTTGACGAACAAAACCACAGCATGGATGTCATCGCCGCCGAAGACCAGTTATCGCTGGCAATCGGCAAGCGCGGTCAGAACGTACGCCTCGCCGCCCAATTGACCGGCTGGAAATTGGACATCAAAAGCGAGAAAAAACTGGAAGAAGAGCTGGCGGGCACCAAAGCCTTCATCGCCACGATTCCTGGCCTCGGCATCATGCAGGCCGAGATCCTTGTCAACGAAGGGATCAAAACCGCAGCCGAAATCGCCGAGCTCAGCCCCCGCAATCTCGTTCGCCTCTTGAATATGGATGAAGCAGAGTCGGAAAAGGTGATCAAGGCCGCGGCTGAAATGGCAGCGCAACAACCTACCGTAAGGCATTCAGCCAAAGCAGGAACTCCAGAAGGCGACCGCGAGGAGCTTTTTGCCAGCTCGTCGGCGACTCCCGAGGAACAGCGCGGGCCTTCCGTTGCTGATTCCGCCAGAAACGACCGTATCGCTGTGTTTGCAAAATTAAGCGGTGTTGGCGAAGCAACGGCCCACGCATTGGCCGATGCAGGGTATGGCACGATCGGCGACATTGTTGCTGACTCCGCCGAAGAAGTAGCCCAAAAAACGGGCTTGTCACTTGGTATCGCACGGACTGTCCAAATGGCGGCTGACCGTCACCTGCAGTCGGAGCTAAAAGGCTAAAAATGAGTGTAAAAATTAGAGTCTATGAGCTCGCTAAAGAGCTCAGCATCGACAACAAGGTGGCAGTGACCAAGCTCAAATCCATGGGCATCGAAGTCGCAAGCCACCAGAGCACGCTTTCTGGCGAAGAAGCCGAGCGTCTCCGCGCTGTGATCCGTGGCGAGGAAAGCAAATCCGCAGCCCCAGTCACTTCAGGCGGAGCACGTCCCACGGTTGTGATTCGTCGCCGGAAGGCAGAAGCTGCTGCAGAAACCCCTGTTGAACCGGAGCCTGTTGAGGCGCCCGAGCTGGTTGTTCACGAAGCGAAGGCAAAACCGGTCCTCGTAGAAAAAGAAGTCGTCGAAGCCGACGAAACGGTCGAAGTGGCCCAGCCGGTTGTTGAAACTCCAGCCCCGGCCGCTGAAGCTGTGACGGAAACCGTGACAGAGGATGTGACCGAAGCTGCAGCCAGCACCTCGACAGAGGCCGAATATGCTCAAGAATCCGAGCTGACGCCGGAAGTTGAGCCTGAAACCGAAGCTGCGCCGCAATCAACCCCGAGCGCTCCGGCAGCGGAGTCACCAGTTGACCAACGTCGCCGTTCGATCGCAGTTGCTGCAAGCGCCACCATCATTCGACGCGCAAGCCCGGAAGAAGTTGCCGCAGCAAGTGCTGCCCGGGAACAGCAAGCCGCTTCGACCCGGACACGCACGATGCGCCGGGAAGACAGCCGTGGAACCCGGGTAACCGGCATGGGCCTCTTGCACGACCGGGCTCAGCAGCAGCAGGCCGCAGCGGCAGCCGCTGCACCTGGCACCGCCCCCAGAACCCCTTCTGCACCGAGAGCCCCTGGCGCAGCCGCTGCCCCTGGCGCAGCAGGCACAACGCCGGAAGTGGATGCCTTTGGAGTCCGTCGTCGCCCAGTTGGCGAGGTTCGCGACCGCCGTGCGGAAGAAGAAGAAGAAATTGCCCGCATCAAGGCTGCAAAAAATCGCCGCGCAAATGCATCCCTCAACGTTCGTGCACTACTGAATCAAGCCGAAGAGCCTGATGGCGAAGTCGATCATGTTGCCGCTCCATCGGTCGGCGAAGTCCAGCCGCGGGTGTTTACGCCAGGTGGTCCAAGAAGCCGTCGCGACGCAAGACGCCGCAAGGACTTGAAACGCACTCAGATGACCACTCCGCGCGCAGCTTATCGCGTGGTCGAGATGGCTGAAACAATTCAGCTCGGCGAACTTGCCAAGCAAATGAGCATCAAGGCCGGCGAGCTGATCAAAAAGCTCATGGCCCAAGGCACCATGATGACCATCAATGCAGATGTCGACAGCGACACCGCATCCATCTTGGCAGCTGACTATGGTTTTGAAGTGAAGGTTAAAATCCCGACGATCGACGACATCTTGGCTCGCAGTCGCGATGACTCCCTGGAGTTGCAACACCGCGCCCCGATCGTGACCATCATGGGTCACGTTGATCACGGTAAAACCAGCATCTTGGACGCGATCCGGGAATCGAAGGTGGCGAGCGGCGAGGCCGGCGGCATCACCCAGCACATCGGTGCCTATCAAGTTAAAAAGAACGGTAAAAAAATCACTTTCCTGGACACGCCGGGTCACGAGGCATTCTCGTCCATGCGGGCCAGGGGCGCGAGCTTGACAGACATCGTGATCTTGGTCGTTGCCGCTGATGACGGTGTAATGCCACAGACGATTGAGGCCGTGAATCACGCACGCGCTGCCAATGTGCCCGTCATTGTCGCCATCAACAAAATCGACAAGCCGAACAAAAATTTCGATCGCATCAACTCGGAACTTGCCGAGCACGGTATCCAGTCCGAAGAGTGGGGCGGCGAAAACCAGTTTGTGAAAGTTTCTGCCCTGCAGAAAATTGGCCTCGACGAATTGCTCGAAGCCATTCTGCTTCAAGCTGAAGTCTTGGACCTCAAGGCCCGGGCAACGGGTATCGCGACGGGAACTGTGGTGGAAGCGCACCTCGATAAAGGGCGTGGACCGGTTGCAACGGTCATGGTTCGCGAAGGCCTCCTGAAAACCGGTGACTTTATCGTTGCTGGTTTGCGTTCTGGACGAGTCCGCGCAATGGCCGATCATCGCGGTGCTTTGGTGAAGGAAGCTGGGCCAGCCACACCCGTTCAGGTCATTGGCCTTGACGGTGTTCCTGAAGCCGGTGACCAGGTCGACTCCGTCGTTGACGATCGCCAGGCGCGAGAAATCCTGAGCTTCCGTCAGGAGCAAGCCCGTAAATCTTCCACCGTGAAATCAAGTGCCGCAAGCATTGAAGATCTACTGGGTAAAATTCAAACAGCCGATAAGTACGAAGTGCCTTTGATCATTAAAGGCGACACGCAAGGGTCCGTGGAAGCTGTGTCCGAGGCCGTCTTGAAACTCAGCACGCCGAGGGTCGAGAACCGCATCATCCACAAGGCTGTTGGTGGTATTACCGAATCTGATATCACTTTGGCGTCTGCGTCAAAGGCAATCATCCTCGGATTCAATGTTCGCGCCGGACGCGGACTTCAAGAAGGGGCTGACAAGGCAGGAATCCCGATCAAGTACTTCAGCATCATCTATGAGCTTGTTGACGCCGTTAAATCGATCATGGCTGGCAAGTTGCCCCCCGTTGTCAGCGAAGTGGTCATCGGACATGCTCAAGTTCGCCAGCTGATCAATGTGCCCAAAATAGGCGTCGTTGGTGGTTCGGCGGTGACTGATGGAAAAATCACCAGAAATGCCAATGTGCGCCTGATTCGAAACGACATTGTCATCTACACGGGCAAGCTTGGATCGCTGCGCCGGTTTAAAGATGACGTCCGTGAAGTCGCCAATGGCTACGAATGCGGTATTGGAATTCAGGGTTATCAAGATCTGCGCGAGGGCGATGTGGTTGAAGCCTTCGTTCTCGAAGAAACCGCCGCGACACTCTGAGGATTTATGAGCATACGCCAAGACCGCATGGCTGATGAGATTCGTGACATCGTGGCCTCCTGCTTCGCAGGGGGCCAGATGCAAGATCCGCGACTGCAACATGTCACCATCACTGCCGTCAAAATCAGTCCCGATCTGCAGTATGCAACGGTGTACTTTCGCACCATGCCAGGGGAAGACATCGAAACTGCAAAGCGGGGTCTTGACCGCGCTGCAGGTTTCTTCCGTGCACGGCTCGCCGAAGCGCTGGACGTCCGCCGCGTCCCCATACTCAAATTCTTCTATGACGAAAGCATCGAGCACGGTGCACGCATCGAAGATCTGTTGAACAAGATTTAATCAGGCGCAGATCTTTGGAACAAAACCAGAAAAAATCCATCCGATTTGAGCGGCCTCTTCGGGGAATGCTTGCGGCACATAAGCCCAAGGGAATGATCTCCAAGGACCTTTCCCGCTGGATTGAAAAACGAATCGGACGACAAAAGCTCGGACATGTCGGAACTTTGGACCCAATGGCAGAGGGCGTCCTTTGTTTGCTATTTGGCAGTGCGACGCGCCTTCAAGACCACTTGCTGGACATGCCTAAGACTTACGAATTTGACATGAAACTCGGAGTCGAGACTGACACCTTTGATACCGACGGAACCATCACGGCTGAAACCGACGCTTCCGGCGTCATCCGTGCCGACATCGAAGGCGTCCTCGACCGCTTTCGCGGTCCGATCAAACAGATCCCACCAGTATTTTCAGCCGTGAAGTACAAGGGAAAACCCCTCTACGAGTACGCCCGCAAAAATCAGGGCGACCAGGTTCCGATTGCAGAACTGGAACGCTCTGTTGTTATCGAATCACTGGAGCTCCTTAACTTTGAATCAGGTATTGCAACCCTTCGGGCGCGCTGCTCCAAGGGCACTTACATTCGCTCCTTGATCCGCGACATGGCCCATGCTGCCGGCACCATAGCAACACTAAACCGGCTGGTCAGAACGGAAGCATCGGGCGCAACCTTGGCAACCTGTGTGACCATTGATGACATGGAAAAGGCCCTGGCCGAGGGACCTGAAAACTTTGCAAAAATGATCCGGCCGCCAGAACAACTTGCACTTGGCCTACCTGTTTGGCAGGCTGTCCATCTTGATTGCTTGTCACGCTTGCAAAAAGGGCAGACCGTTTCGGTCAGTGCCGATTCATGGCTGGCAAACATGAAAAGCGGGGGCAATGCAGGAAATCCTGGCCACGAAAATCCATTGCAAGTGATGTTGCTGGATGACGGAGGTCAAGCTTTCGGACTTGGTGAATACAAAATGATCGAGGGCGGAAGATTCCTGATCACTATGAAAAGAGGACTTTCATGAGCCATTCTCCACAAGACTATCTGTTTACTTCGGAATCTGTCAGCGAAGGCCATCCGGACAAAGTTGCCGATCAAATCAGCGATGCCGTTCTCGACGCAATTTTGGCCCAAGACAAGCGCGCACGCGTTGCCTGCGAGACTCTCGTTAAAACCGGATTGGTTGTGGTTGCAGGCGAAGTCACAACCAACGCGCGGGTGGATTATGACGCCATTGCCCGCAAAGTCGTTGCAGACATTGGTTACACCGACGGTGAACTTGGATTTGATGCCAAAAGCTGTGGCGTCATCATGGCCGTTGGCCAACAATCAGAAGACATCAGCATCGGCGTCAGCGAAGGCCAAGGCCTGCACCACGAACAAGGTGCCGGCGATCAGGGCATGATGTTCGGATTTGCCTGTGACGAAACACCGGAACTGATGCCAGCGACCATTAGCTACTCCCATCAGCTTCTCAAAAAACTTTCACAGCTCCGCCGCACTGCGGACGTCAAATTCCTCCGTCCAGACGCAAAAAGTCAGGTGACCGTTGAATACCGTGGCGGGAAACTTCATCGCGTTGACACAGTTGTCGTCTCCACGCAGCATTCGCCCGATGTCTCTCATGACCAACTCAAAGAATACGTGATCGAGTCGGTGGTAAAGAAAGTCATCCCGAAAGAGCTCCTTCAAAACACCACCTACCACATCAATCCAACCGGCCGGTTTATTGTCGGTGGCCCACAAGGTGACTGCGGTCTGACCGGACGCAAAATCATTGTGGACACTTACGGTGGCCACGGAGCACACGGCGGCGGCGCTTTCTCGGGCAAGGACCCAAGTAAAGTCGACCGCTCGGCTGCCTATGCTTCGCGCTACATTGCAAAAAACCTCGTGGCCGCGGGCCTCGCAAAAAAATGTCTGGTTCAGGTCGCTTACGCGATCGGCGTTGCCGACCCGGTCAGCGTTTTTGTTGATACCTATGGCACCTCCAAGTATTCCGGCAAAGACTTGGCAGATCTCGTTCGCAAGGTATTCCCATTGCGCCCGCGCGCCATCACGGACCACTTCGACTTGCTTCGGCCGATTTACCTGCCGACGGCTTCCTATGGCCATTTTGGCCGCAGTGAATTCCCATGGGAAAAAACGGACAAGGTGGATGCGTTGCGTTCCTGATTGGACCGCAACCTCTAGTCCGCCAAGCCAGTAGCCACGTCAGCACGCAAGGAGCGCGTCATGCCAGCGACAGGCGATACAAGCCCTATTTCCAACAGCCGCCCCTCTGCGCGGAAATCCAGGATGATCGTGGTCAACCGCGATCTGCAGCTGCGTTACACCGGTGCCGCAGTCCTCGTCGGGACGATGACGACGGTCCTGACTTCTTTTTTTATCCTGCTCCCCCTCTATGTCTTTAAAATTCTTGTCATTCCGCGGTTTCTGCCTTGGCCGATCCTGCTCGTGATGGGCTTGGCGCTGGTGATGAACATATTCAGCGTGTTCATCCTTGGTCTCATTATGACCAACCGCATCGCCGGACCTCTTTATGCTTTGATTCGCGCCATGCGCATGACCGGACGCGGAGACCTCACAGCACACTTGGGCGTCCGCAGTACAGATGACTTGAAATACGTTGTCCGGCACTTCAATGACATGACGGCTTCCCTTTCGCGAATGACGAAGGAAGATATCGAAATCGTGGATACGCTGACCAAAAATGTAAACGAATTACACAATCGATTCGGCAGTGAACCGGACCAGCAGGAAAATGCCAATGTAGTCCTCCACTTGATGAAGGATTTGCAGGAATTCAAAATCCGTTTAACCACGAGGGTGGAAGCACCTCTCAAAGAAGGGGACGATCAATGATTGACCGCCTGACCGGTACCGTTATCCAAAAGGATGCCTCACGCATTGTGATTGACGTGAACGGAGTTGGTTATGGGGTTGAAATGCCCCTGTCTTCCATTTGCGCCATCGGCGGCCATGGCCAAACGGTCACGGCCTGGATTGAAACCCACGTCCGGGAAGATGCCATTAAACTTTTTGGATTTGCCAGCATCGAGGAAAAAGAACTGTTCAATATAGTTTGTGCTGTTTCCGGTGTTGGCCCGAAAATCGGGCTCGCGATTCTTGGTGGCCTGCAACCCGCACAAATTTTCTCAGCAGTCCTCGACGGCCACAAGGAACTACTGGAATCGGTCCCTGGAGTTGGAAAACGCCTCGCAGAGCGGCTCGCCCTCGAGCTCAAACCAAAAATTGAGAAATACCTCAAATCACGCCCTGCGGCCCTTGCGGCAGCGCGCAGCGGGGCTGCCGCCGCCCCACGGTCAGCTTCCGCCGGCGATATCTTCGCTTCAACCGGCACCAGCAGCGACTTGGGAGCGCAATTGCTGTCGGATGCTCAGTCCGCCCTTGAAAACCTAGGATTCAAGGATAAAGATGTATCCCAGGTATTAAGCAAGATCTGGAAGGATCAGGATGAGGCAACAGGATTGGCCAACAAAGACGGCCTGACTGACCTCATTCGTGGAGCGCTTGCCGAACTAAGGGGATGGTAAAATCATGGGTGACCTGTCATCGGGCGAACCAACGGCAAATGTGTTAATCGAACGTTTAGCCACCACAAAAAAACGCGATGATGACGAGCGCATTGAAACCCAGACCCCAGGCATTCGCCCTCAAACCTTCTCTGATTACCCAGGCCAGGATTCCGTAAAGCAGAACCTGAACATCTATGTGACGGCTGCCAAACGCCGCGGCGAACCCCTCGACCACATTCTGCTCCATGGCCCACCGGGTCTTGGGAAGACGACTCTGGCGCAAATTGTCGCCAATGAACTTGGCGTTCCTTTTGTGAGCACCAGTGGGCCTGCCATCGACAAACCGGGAGATCTCGCTGGAATATTGAGCAGCCTTCAACCGGGAACCTTGTTGTTCATCGATGAAATCCATCGCCTTTCGATCAAAGTCGAAGAAATCCTTTATTCAGCCATGGAAGATTTTGCGATCGACATGATGATCGGACAAGGACCGTCCGCACGCAGCGTGCGCATGGATGTTGCACCATTCACGCTGGCCGGCGCGACCACTCGTGTGTCGTTGCTGTCGCGACCGCTGCTGGGACGATTTGGAATCCAAGAGCGCCTGGAGTTTTACACCGAAACGGCTCTGTGCCAGATCCTGCAGCGCAGCGCCCGAATCCTCGGCATCAAAATTGAAGAAGCAGGCGCGCGGGAGATTGCCGACCGCTCACGGGGAACTCCTCGCCTTGCCAACCGCTTGCTGCGGCGCGTGTGGGATTTTGCTGAAGTGCAAGGCTCTGGGGTTGTGACGAGCAAACTTGCGGGCGACGCCCTGCAACGACAGGGAATGGACCCTCACGGATTGGACCGCATCGACCGCATGATCCTAAAAACCGTGTATCATCAATATGATGGTGGGCCGGTCGGAATTGAAACCCTGGCAGCCACACTGAATGAAGACCGGTGTACGCTGGAAGAGGTCTACGAACCATATTTGGTTCACCGCGGATACCTCGCCCGCGGCCCCCGCGGTCGATACTTGACCGATACTGGCCGCAAGCACGTCGAAGCGAGTGGCTCAAAGGGCTGGGAACAGGATGGGCTTTAGTAAACTCAAGGCTGCCAATAATTTTCGCAACGAAGACCACCAAAGCCTGCAGCATGCGGGCGTGGATCTCCCCCCAGAAGAACGTCCAGCAAAAGAATCAGATTTTTACAGTACCAGCTTCATCAAGTCGTCCGTTGCAGTGCATGACCGCACCCAGTTGGAGACGGTATTTGATTATCCACTATTGCCGCTCCGGCAGTTTGCACGCCAGAACCTGCGCTATCAGGTCGAAGCCTATATCTTTTTTCCAAGACAGATGGGGATCACCCCAGCCTCGTATCCAAAAGAGCGCTTCTACAGTGACCTGCGCCCTCTGATCCGTCTGCGTGAACCCCGACTCACCTACGAACAATTGATCGGAGAAGAGACTTCTGGCTCGCGCTCACCGGTGACGGTCATTGCAAGCTACCTTCAAGCCACGGGCGACGGAAAGGCCTCCTTCCCGGAACGCGAAGTGATCGACGAAGCGAGGATTTTTGCTTGCTCACTGGCCGGCTACTACCTCCGCAGGGTTGAGCGAAGGTCCAAGCAGCTGCGCAAGGCGGTGAAAAAATTCACCCGCGAACCCTCCGACTCAAATCTTGAGGCATTGGAGCACGCTTGCTTGGACTCCGGACAATTTTTAGATCGGATCCACGCCATCATGCGCACATGGCATCGATTGATCGAGCACGCGGACCGCATCGACCAAGATGGTACAAACCGGGTTCATCGTGAGCTCAAGGTGGTTGACGAATACTGCACCTATCGAATCCGCGATGGCCTGACCAAACTGTCAAAGACCCTGAGCAATCTACAACGCAACGGGGATATTTCCCAACTCGACGGCCTGCAAAGAAAACTGGGAGCACTCGCCAGATTTGACCATTGGTATAGCGTCAAGAAATCCTACGGCTGGATCACCCGTGCCAGCGATGACCTCACTGTCGAGCGCTACGTGTTCCGTCGCGGTGTTCTAAAAAGACGCGTTTGGCAGGTCCTTTACCTGGATGTCCGGACACGCCCACTCTTTGCTTTTCAACAGCAACTTGGTGCCATGATTGCTGCTGGACTTGCGGCATTTTGGGCCGTCAGCATGGAAATCTTCATACGGATCAAGGCCGCCAACCAGGCCCAAAGCCCTTTCAATTCCCTCGGAAGTGGGACCATGGTCATCGTGGTGGCGCTGATCCTCGCTTACATTTTAAAAGACCGGATTAAAGAACTCGGCCGAAGTTATTTCCGCTCCAGTCTGATGAGGTCAATTCCCGACAACAGCGAGCGGATCCAGTACTCGAATTCGGACGGCCAGAAGTGGAGCATCGGTTCGATTTCCGAATACACGCGATTCATCAGTCCAACAAAATTGCCTGTTGAGGTCCGGGACCTTCACAAAAAATTTGACCCCGAAGGCCTTGAGTCGGAGGAAGACTCTGGCGATGCTGTGCATTACCGAAAAGTAATCGACCTTAACGCGAATATACTCCGCAGCCACATCTATCCATTACGAGCAGTGCACGACATTCTGCGCTTGAACATCGAAGCTTTTCTTTCAAAGTTGGACGATCCTTTGCATGGAACGGAAATGTTGGACACGGAGGGACGTCTGGTCGAGATGAAAATGCCGAAGGTCTACCACTTGGATCTGATTTTAAAGTACTCGCAGATCGGTCGCACACAAGCTGATGAGCGGGCAACCTTCGAAAGCATCCGGCTCATCATCAACAAAAAAGGACTTTTCAGGATTGAACGGATCGAAAGATGAATTTTTAAGCAGCATTTAAAAAAGAGTCACATTTGACACAGTCTAAACAAACTCATCCGTAAGTCTTGGAATCCGAAGAAGTTTAGTTTAGACTTTTTTATAAAGCATAGGTCCTAAATTTTATTGGAGGGTTCAACTGTGCTTAATAAGAACATTCGTAACATTATGGTTTCTGTGGCTGGTGTCGCGGTTGCGACCTCTGCTATGGCTGAAGGCAACAGCAGCGCAAAGGCTGACGTTTACGGTGAATTCCGCTCGGAACTCACTCGTAACGACGATGGCCTTGCAACTCTCGAGGAAGGGGGCAAATCGTCTGCCACGACCGTTCTCGGTCTAGGCGACGTGAAGTTCGGCTTCAAAGGCAAGTTCAACGACAAAACGTCGTTCAACCTGCGCTTCAACGCGACCTCCACCGATAGCCTCGTCGATGTGGCGAACGCTACATGGAAGGCTTCTGAAATGGTCGGCGTGACCATTGGTCGTGACTACGTTCGTCAGGGTGGCTACAGCAACTGGGACAATAGCTTCAACAACGTCTGGGGCGATCGCATTCAGGCTCTGGCATTCGACCGCAACGAGACGTCGCTGAGCTTCCACTACAGCCCAAATTCGACCCACAACATCACCGTCCAGCTCGTCAACGACGTGATGGACGATGCGGCTACTACTGATGTTAAAGAAGCCCAGTACAACACGTCGCACAAGCAGCCCGCTGCTCTCCTCGAGTACACGGGTGAGTTTGGCTCGATCAAGCCAATGATCCAGTACGGCCAATACGATTCGAACCACTCGTCGTTCTTTAACGTCGGCGCTCGCGCCAAGTTTGGTGCCACGGCCGTCACGTTCGACTACGGTTCGCACTCTGCGTTCCAAAAAGTTGGCACGTCTGACAAGGCTGCTGTTGCCAACAACATGACGCTGCGCGCTGAGCATGAAGTTGGATCGATGGTACCGTTCGTATGGTTCAACTCCTTCAACGTGGTCGACAAGGACGTGAATGGCGGAACCGAGAACAAGACCAACACCACTGGCGATTGGGATGACAACGCGACCCAAATCAGCGTTGGTTCTTCCTTCAAGAACTTTGGCGACAACTGGACGCCGTATGTGGCTTACCGCATGACGTCTGGCAAGTTCATGCCAGCAACGACCGAGAAGACTGGCAGCGAAGGCGAGCTTGGCCTTGGCGTTACCGGCAACTTCTAAGCAACTGTTTACTGAATCAAAAAGAAGCCCTGGCGAAAGCCGGGGCTTTTTTTTTAAGAAAGGATCCTTCCCCTTCGTTTCACTCAGGGTCAGGATGACGGCAGTTGGGATCAGGATAAGGGCTGCGAGGTCAAGATGACGGGTATATGCCTCAGGGTGAAGCAACAACGAAACGCCACGGCAGCAGCGCATCGTCCCCAGCATAGGCGACTCCGACCCGAGGCGTCTGGGTGATCCTGGCGGGAATGACATCTCGAGGCAGAACATATAATCCCCCCGTTTTCGTCACGTCGTGCCGGTTCAAATCGCGGGTAATTTCCATTTCCCGGCAAAGACGACCTGGTCCGTTCAGATAAGTTTTCCTCTTGCCCGCAGGCAATTCAGCCAAATTCCTGTCAAACCCCCGAACCGGCTCAAGGGCGCGAATCAGCACGGCAGCTGGAAAACCTTCCCGTTCGGTCACAAAATTCAGGCAGTGGTACATGCCGTAGATCAGGTAAATATATGCTGTACCGGGCGGTCCGAACATGACTTCCGTCCGCGGAGTTCGCCCCTTTGATGCATGGCAGGCCTTGTCCTCCGTGCCAATGTAAGCTTCTGTCTCGATGATGCGCCCTGCACGAATGCCTTGCCCGGACTTCCGGACAAGGAGGCAGCCAATGAGGTCGCGAGCGACGTCAAGGGTCGGACGATCGTAGAACTCAATTTTTAGAGGCATCGGCTTCGTCATAAGGTAAATGTTTAATATATGAAGTTTGAACCAGTGAAAAACAACATCATCAATCAAATTTCCGCCCGTTGGATCTCAGAACGAGAGCTGGCTCTGAACTTTAATCAGGTTCTCGATCAAGGCCTTGGAACCGAAGGCAGACTGCGCATCCTGAACGCAAAAGTCCGGCGAAATATCTCCCAGTCCCGACATCCCGATGACGCAACCGTCGTGCTTGGTGCAAACTGCGTCCATATCACATGGAACATTGAATCCAGCGCCCGAAAGCTGGCCCAGGAAAGCCAGACTATCCTCAACCAAGCCATCCAATGGCTTGGTGCGTTGCTTCAAGAGGGAGGCGATAAAGGATCCGAGGCCACTGCCATTGATCTCACCGCCAATAAAATCCTGATCACCGCAAGCTATGGTGACTCTGCCAGCATCTCTCACGACCTTGAAAAACTTGCCCGCGAAAATCAACTGACTCCTGCAGAAATTCTACGGCGCCATCTGGCCACCACTTATGCCGTCGCGTTCTCGGGATTCCAACCTGGGTTTGCCTACCTGGAGCCCCTGGAGGATTCGCCGAAAATAAAGGCCCCACGCCACGAGACCCCGCGCGCCAAGGTTCCTGCCGGGGCCATTGCCCTTGGCGGACCTTATTGCGGCATCTATCCGGCTGACGGGCCCGGCGGCTGGAACATCATCGGCCTGACGGGAACGCGATTTCTTGACCCCACCAATGGTTGCGATTCTTGGCAGCCCGGTGACCTCGTCCAGTTTGTCGAGGAAATCAAATGACCATCGAAATCATCAAGCCAGCGGCATCCATGCGCCCTCAAATCAACCCGATGGACCCTTGGGCCGGACGAATTTTAAATCTTGTTATGGGGCACAACGCAGACATTTTGGAGTGCACCCTGACCGGCCCCATCCTTCGCGCCAAATCACGAACCGTCATCGCCATCGGCGCTCCCGAAGGAGCCTTGCCTTACCCAGTTTGGGAGCCGATTCACTTATCTGCCGGCGAGGAACTCGATTTGAGAAAGCTCGGCGGGAGCAGCCGAATTTACCTGGCATTGTCATCGGACTCCACTTCACGGCCTTCAGCCCCCATGTGCAGGGTCGCAACCGGAAGTCGATTGCGGGCAAAAAAATCAGGGTCCATAGAACTTTCATGGGTTGCAGATGACGCCCTGTTTTCCGATGCCGCCTTTCAACTTCTGGCCGCATCAGATCGCCGGGGGCTGCGCTATGCGGCGGCCACCCAAGTCAAGGGAGGACGGGAAATCCCACCTGAACCGATGACTTACGGCGCAGTCCAATTGCCCCCTTCCGGCAACCCCATCATCGTCGGCCCTGATGGACCGCTCACCGGGGGTTACCAGCGTCTTGCAACCGTCGCTTGTTCGAGCCTGCGCAATCTGGCCTGGCAGCTCCCCGGGGATCAAGTCTCCTTCACCAAAATCTGCCGCGACGAAGCCCTAAAACAGGTTTTGGATTTGGAAGACGCACTGGTCCGCGATCTGGTCCCGTGTTAGTCAAAAGACTCCATAATTTTGACGATTTCTGAAGATGATTTTATTCCGGAGGCAATAGACATGAGCCAACTAACCAAACCTCTTGCCAGCTATGTCCACACGCGTCGCGCAGGCGGTCTGATTTTTGTCGCGGGGCAAGGCTGCCGTGACCCCCAAACCAATACTTATACCGGCTTGACGATGAACCCCGATGGAACCGTCGCATCCTACGACATTCGTGCCCAGGCTCTGGGAGTCCTGACCAATATCGAGCGCGCACTGCAGGCCGAAGGCGCCAACCGCAGCCACATCATCGACGTCAACGTTTTCTTGACGGACATGAAGGACTTTCAGGCGATGAATGAAATCTGGAACAAGTTTTTTGAAGGCCATTCAGGACCGACCCGGACCACAGTCGCAGTCCGCCAGTTGCCAGGCCTAAACTTCATTGAGATGAAAGCCGTCGCCGTTGCACCCTGATCCATTTTGAAGAAAATCTGCGGCAAGGCCGACGAATCATGAAGAATCACAAAGAATCCTAGACATGTGGGAGACACCCTTTGAAACACGGCTGCGAACACAACAAATCTGACCGCAAACAGTTCTTAAAGACTCAGGTTCTGCCAGAGCGGTGTCAGCATTTCATCGGTGGCCGCTATTTGGACAGCAGCAGCGGCGAGTCGTTTAAAAAAACGCTGCCAGCCTACAATGAAAGTTGGTTTGAAGTTGCAGTCGGCGGAGCCACGGAAATAGACCTGGCCGTGAAAGCCGCCGAAAAAGCAGCGGAAGGGCCCTGGAGTCGGGCCACGGCCACCGACCGCGCCAAATTGCTGCACCGGATCGGCGACCTGATCGAGGCCAACGTCGAAACGTTTGCCCTCGCCGAATCCCTGGACACTGGTAAACCCTATTCTGAAACCAGGAACGGCGATATTCCGCGATCTGCACAGAACTTCCACTTTTTTGGCGACCTCACCGCACATCAGTCTTTTGAAACCTGGATTGGTGATGACGGGTCACACCACACGAGCATTCGTGAGCCCCTCGGGGTTACGGGGCTGATTACCCCCTGGAACCTGCCGCTTTATCTGGCGACATGGAAACTTGCGCCGGCGATTGCCCAAGGCAACACCATCATTTTAAAACCGGCAGAACTCACGCCACTTTCTGCAACGCTTCTTTGCGAACTTCTCAATGAGGCAGGAGTCCCCGAGGGCGTGGTCAATGTCGTTCACGGATTTGGCGCAAAAAGCGCCGGAGAGGCCCTGGTCCGTCATCCCGGCGTAAAGGCCATCTCGTTCACCGGAGAAACCACCACAGGATCCGCGATCATGCGCGACGCGGCCGACAGCTTGAAGAAGTTGTCTTTTGAACTCGGCGGCAAAGGAGCCAGCGTCATATTTGAAGACGCAGACTTGGATTTGGCAGTCACAACCGCATGCCGTGCTGCATTCCGGAACCAGGGACAAATTTGCCTGGCTGGGTCCCGACTCATCGTTCACGAAAAAATTGCTCCACAAGTGATTGACCGCCTTCTGGCCTGTGTCAAAAAAATAAAGATCGGAGACCCTCTCGACGATGCCACCACGATGGGAGCTTTGATCGCCAATGACCATCGCGACAAGGTCGCTGCTTTTGTTGACCATGCGCGCACTTCCGGCGCAGAAGAAATACTCTGCGGCGGAAAGATTCCGGCATCCTTGGGGGAACAACTGGCCAAAGGTGCTTTTTATGAGCCCACTGTGATCGCGGGCGTTGCGCAGAATTCGCGCCTGATTCAGGAAGAAATATTTGGGCCAGTATTAACTGTGCAAACCTTCAAGACAGCCGAGGAGGCCATTGCCCTCACCAGCGGCGTTCCGTACGGCCTATCGTGCAGCGTCTACACCCGGGATGGCGCCCTGGCCCAAAAGTTTGCCAGATCGGTTCGCATGGGCATGGTGTGGATCAACGGCTGGTTCATTCGCGACTTGCATACAGCCTTTGGCGGGATGAAGCGCAGCGGCATCGGCCGGGAAGGTGGACGTCACAGTCTGGATTTCTTCTCGGAATACAAAACAATCACGACGGCATCAACGACACCTCGTCAACCTGCAGCGGTGGAATCATGAACTTGGAACTCACTGGAAAAAAGGCCTTGGTGTGTGGTGGATCATCCGGACTTGGCCTCGCTGTGGCAGAAGCTCTTGTGAAAGAGGGTGCCCAAGTTCTGATTGCTTCGAGGTCGTCAGCAAAACTTTCTGATGCTGCAGACAAGATCAGATCACTATCGGGAACGGCCCCTGCAATTTTTGAATGTGATTTGGGAACCTCTGCTGGAGTTGCTGCGCTGACGGCTCACATCAACTCGCAATTTGGACCAGTCGATATCTTGATCAATAATGTCGGTGGACCTGCTCCCTCTTCAGCCGCACAGACATCTCCAGAATCTTGGCGGGCCGGTTTTGAGCAGCTGTTCATGAGCACAGCGCTATTGACCCAGAATCTTCTCCCAGCCATGCGTGAACGAAAGTGGGGGCGCATCATCACGATCACCTCAACCAGCGTGATCGAACCGATTGATCATCTTGCTGTGTCCTCTTCCATGCGATCTGCGGTGACGGCTTTCTCAAAAACCCTGTCCCGCGAAGTCGCTCGCGACAATGTCACGGTGAACACCGTTTTGCCTGGCGTGATCCATACGGGACGGATTGAATCCTTGCGTGCCGCAAAAGCAGACCGCGATGGCACGTCTCTACAAATTGAAATGGAAAAAACTGCACGCGAAATTCCAGCGCAACGCATGGGCCGCCCCGAAGAACTGGGCAACCTGGTTGCGTTTCTTGCTTCAACGAAGGCCAGTTACATCACTGGCCAACAAATTGCGGTCGACGGCGGACTCACGCGCGGCGTTTAAAGCTGAGCAACAATTCCAGAAGCCCCGTACAAGGGGCCCGTCACCAAAACATTCCAAGGCCGGTTGAAACTTCCAGTGGGCATGGTCCCCTCCAACCAGCTAAGGGCTTTTAACCCCATATCTGTCCGGATCTTGGCCCCATCACGAGCAACCGTGTTTTGGAGGGCTTTCCAGTCGGCCGATGAAACCGCGCGAACAAAGTCAGCCACAAAAGCATTTTCCGCGTCACCACGAATGGAGTCTTCGCGCAGATCTATCGTGGAAGTATGATAGAAAGTGCTCAGCAAGCTAACGGCCACGATCGCAATTTTTTCCTTGCGTGCTTCAAGGATCTTGAAAAGTTCACTCGCCATGGATTTTGTCTTTTCATTGTCGCAATAAACATTGCACGCCACCATTGTCACCGGAATTTTATCGGGATTCAAAAACCGGTCGGCAAGGATGGTCGCCGTATCCACCGGGAAATCGCGGTAATCGATGCATTGTCCCGGAAAACCAGCTTTAGCTGCACCAGCACACAATTCGGCAGCCAGTATCTGATCGACCATGAAATGAAACGGCAATTCACACGATTCATGCCAGTTTTCATCAACATGAGTTCCCGTCAAATCGCTGCCTGCCTGGAACATCTGGCCTAGAACTGAGATCCACTGGGTACTCCAGTATACGATCCGTTCGACGCCAAGCTTTTTGAAATCAACCTCAACTGCCTGAAGTCCGTTAACGAGACGACCGTAAGCTGGATTTAATTCTGGTTTCAGCAACTGTGGTGCCGTAGAAACAAGCGCCCGCGCAACAACGGTCATTTTTGACCCCCTGAGGCCTGAGAATCTGACTTTGGACTATTGTCCGGAAGCCATTCCATCACGGCGTTTCCGGTGCCGATTACCGTGCCATAGCCGTGCAGTTTTGCGCCGTAACGCGGACGCCCCATTGCCTCGAGCATCCACGTCAGTCCACCAGCCTTGATCTCGGCAAAGGCTTCGCGGCAAAACTGTGGCATCACCTCAAAAAACTCGTCGATTTTTCCAGCACGGAGGAGATTGATGATTTTCACGTCCCATTCATATTGGGCTTGCGATTGAATATGCTCGCACGACATGTCTTCCGGCAAACCCGGATTTGGCTCTTGGGGAAAGTGCAGATGCGACAGAGTGTTGCTGGCAGCCAGGACGGCACGTCGGCCAGTCTTTGCGATGGCCTTGGCCGTTGCGTGGCCCAACTGGGACATTTCTTCCTGGCCAATTTTGTCGTCATAGAAATAAGGACTGTTGTTGGCGCTGATTCCCACCATTGGAATATCCCAATCGGGATTCAGCATGTGCAGGGAAACAATCGTTCCGTAATCCACTCGAAACTTTGGATTCCGCATCGGTTTAGCCTCAAGCCCTGCGCCTTTGCATTCATCCACAATGGCTTCCGCCAGTTCAACATCGACGTCCATTCCGTAATCAAAACGAAAAAGATGAGGAAAGATTGGATCGACCGATCTCCCTTCCAACCGCGGCGTTGCCGTCACATGATGACCTACCACGGTCTGCCAGTGGGGCGAATGGACCAAAATCACGTCTGGCCTGAGTTCCTTGATCCGCTGCCGGCAATTCTCGTAGGCCCAGCGCAGCGGCTCCCATCCCCCGCGAGACTTGGGCTCGTTTTGGGCCGGATTCTCGGCGTAAACAAGATGCGGCGGATGTGGCGCAAGAAACCCTGCGACGATTTCTCCGTTACCGGAGCGCGTCTTTGTCATAGCGATAAATGTCCTCAATGGGAGAGTCTGGATCCAGACGGTAAAGATTCTTCAGCAAGCCATCGTTCATTCCGAACACCCAGCCGTGCAACGTCGGGCGTTTGTCAAAATTCCAGGAGCGTTGAAGAGAGGTTGTTTTTGTGATGTTGTGCAGCTGTTGAAACACGCTTAGTTCAACCAGACGGTTGGTCTGCGCCTCCAAATCACCAGCTGCCATGATCTCATCGCGGTGATCGTGGTAAACATCCTTGATGTTGCGCAACCACTGATCAAGAATCCCGAATCGCTGGTTCGTCATGGCCGCCCTGACGCCACCGCATCCATAGTGGCCGCAGACGATGACATGTTTGACTTTCAAAACGTCTATCGCATAGTGCAAAACACTCTGCATGTTCAAGTCGGCATGAACCACGAGATTCGCGACGTTGCGGTGGACGAAAATTTCACCGGGCTCTGTGCCGGTCACTTCCTCGGCGGGAACACGGGAATCTGAACACCCGATCCAAAGAAACTCTGGCTTTTGATCCCGCGCCAATTCCGTAAAATAGTCACGGTCCAATTTTATTTTTTCTTGAACCCAGGCTTTATTCGCCAATAGTAGGTTTTTGTAGCTTTCCATGTTGCACTCCACCCCAGGCAGACATTCGTTTTGTCCGTAAGTTTTTTAACGTCACCTTGATGTTTCTCTGTCCCGCAGCAGCATAAAAATCAGAAACCGCCTCTAAAATATCGTGGTCGATAAAATGAGCTCCCGTGCCGTCAATGATGACGTTCGTATCCGCCGGCAGCGATGCAAGAATCCTTTTGAAGGATGGTTTGTGAGCAAAGCTGACGTCTTTGGCAAAGCGGATCAGATAGGTGTCGCCTTCTGAAACAACGGTGATCGCTGATTGGTGATTCATCCGGATCACAATCATGAGACCAAAAACCAGACCCACGGCGACGCCCGTCAACAGATCCGTTGCAACGATGGCGATCAAGGTGACGAAAAATGGCAAGGCCTGCTCAAATCCAGACTTCCATACTTTTTTTAATATGTCCCAGCTGATCAGTTTGAACCCGACCGTGATGAGTACGGCTGCCAACGCAGCCAAGGGAATTCGATTGAGGGTTGCCGGCAAAATCAAAACTGCAGAAATAAGAAACACACCCTGAACAAAACATGCCAGTCGGGTCTTGGCCCCCGCATAAACATTCGCGGAACTCCGGACAATCACCGAAGTCATCGGCAAACCACCGACGAGTCCACAGATGAAATTACCAGCCCCTTGGGCAAGGAGTTCCCGGTTGGCGTCAGAAACACGACGCTCCGGATCCAGGCGGTCGGTCGCCTCCAGCGACAACAAGGACTCGATGCTGGCAATCAGAGCAATCGAGATTGCCACCTCCCACGCCTCGGGCTTCGAAAGGAAAGACCAGTCCGGGGTTGGAAGTTGAGAGAAAAAACCCAGCGGCCCGCCTAATGCCGGGATAGCCACAAGATGCCCGCCAGTATCTGACAGTGCTATCGCGGGTGCGAAGTGCACCAGCACCTCGTTCAAGGTAACGCCGGCGAGAACAGCCATCAGTGGTGCTGGAATCATCGACAAAAACTGATGCTTCTTGATCCATTTGCGATTCCAAAGGAATATTGCGCCGAATGCAGCGATTGAAACCAACATTGCGCCGGGATCCAGGCGATCATACGCCTTAAAAATTTCTGTGAAGGTCGTTTCCTGATCTACGGATTGCAGGAAATTCTCATCCCCTAGAAAGTTGGCATCCCATCCGAGTGCGTGCGGAATTTGCTTGAGGATAATGATCAGACCAATGGCGGCCAACATCCCCTTGATGACACTGTGGGGGAAAAAAGAAGCCAAGACACCTGCGCGCAGCAGGCCGAAACCAATTTGCATCAGGCCAGCAAGAAAGATCGCCACCAAAACGGCTTGAAACGAACCCAACTGTTTAATGGATGCCGCCACCGTCAGAGTCAAGCCAGCAGCTGGCCCGCTCACACTCAGGTGAGAACCGGAAAGCCATGCTACGATCAAGCCGGCCACAGCCCCGCTGATGATTCCTGATGCCATCGGCGCGTCTGATGCCAAGGCAATTCCAAGGCAAAGAGGTAGGGCGACGAGAAACACCACAAATCCAGCCGGGATGTCTTTGGATGGATGCGAAAATGGATTCAAATATTTACCCATGATTCACCTGCAACCGCTCAATAACACTCACATTCAAGAAATAATGAAAACAATCCGATCTTTGTATCAATGAAGGGGGCATTGTGAAAGCTCTCAGCGCGGCAAAATTCGCTTTGTTGGCAACGGCGCTTCTGGTCGCCGCCGGTTGTTCGATGAGGCGTTTTGCACTCGAAAATTATGGATGGCTTTCGACGCGCCTCGCCGTCAGTTACTTGGACTTGGACGGCGCACAAAAAGAGACCTTCAAAGCAACCCTTCCTAAAATAAGTGAGAAAATCCGGGAACGGCATCTTCCGGACACCATCGCGATCCTTCAATCCATGGCAGACGCTACGGACCCAATTCCCGCGCTGGAGCGGCTTGAAGTCCGATTTCGCCTCGCCGTAGCCGACGGATGCCACGATTTTGCTCCGCTTTTGGCCAGCCTCGAGCCATCACAAATAGAGCACCTCAGAGGCAAGTTGGCGGAAAGGGACGAGAAATACGACCCAGCCGCCAACGGAGGGGTTGCGGCCCTGCGTAAACGTCAGTCGGGTGAGTCCCGCGAAATGGCAACAAAGTGGCTTGGGAGCCTGACTTCCCAGCAGGTGGAACTTCTCGACGGGTCCGCCCTTGAAAGGGACGACGAAGGACATTGGGAACGGGACTATTTGGCTTACCGCGCTGACGCCCAAGGGGCATTCCTAAAGTTGATTGTTGCCGCCCGGGGCAACCCCTCCCTTTTTGAGCAGCAGTGCCGACTCTTCGGTGAAAACCAAGATCCATTTTTGAATGATGCATCGCGCCAGATGCGCATGCGCATGAGGGATCGCCGCAATGCCCTGACGTCAGCTCTCTTTGCCAGCATCCAACCAGACCAGCGAAGCCACTTTCGGCTGCAAATCGCGGGTCTGGTGAACGACCTTGCCTTCTGGAGCGAACAGATCGTTAATCAATAGAATTGAAAATATTATATTGATTTTAACGTAATGTTATAGTAATTAACCCGCACTATGAATTTTCTCTCGAAAAATTGCAAACGTCTATTATTATTGTATTTTTTTACAATATCATCCGCGACTATTTCAAATGGGGCCCTGGCACAAGAATCGCCACGACACCCCGGAATCTTCGTGGTCGCGGCCCTCGGCGACAGCATCACGGCAGCCATGGACGCAATTCGCATTGGTGAGGATCACAACGTCAGTTTCGTCACCGGCCGTGACCCATCAGTCGGAAGCCATGCCGCACGCCTGCAGCAGTTGATGCCTCACCTGCAAGTTCGCGCGGTGAATCTTGCGCGGTCCGGGGCCAAGTCGGACGACTTGGCGCGTCAGGCAGCAGAGGCCGCAAGGCACATTCCCGACTATGCAACGATCTTGATGGGTGCCAACGACGCCTGCAGTTTCTTTGACGGTCGGGCCTACGACCTGCAGCGCTACGTGAATAATATGGCAGGCGCGATCAACACCCTCATTCAATCAAACCCATCGATTCAGATCCGGTTGATCCCCGTGCCAAACATCCGCAGACTCCATGAGCTCGGCGTTTCAAAAGCCCATTGCCGCCTCAAATGGAGCCTTTCGCCAGTATGCCGCCCCATGCTAAGTCCACTTCGCAGTCAGGAATCTCGCGAGGAATTTTTTCAACTGGTTGATGCCTACAACGCACAGTTGAACGTCATTGCGCAGGCTTACCCAAACAATACCACCGTTTCCTGGAACGCGGCCAATCACCGGTTCCAAGACGAAGATGTTTCGCAAATTGATTGCTTTCATCCGAGCCAAGTTGGTCAACGAACACTGTCTTGGCTCTCCTTTGGTGGAGGATGAAGGTCGCATCGTTAGAGATTGAGATAGAGGTTGAGAAGAGAAGTAAGGTTATTGGCTTTGCCCGGGGTGCAGGTGCAATTAGGCACCAACCAGCACTTGAGCAAATCAAGACCGCGAACCCCACGCAGGCTATCAAGCCAGAAAGCACGGCAAGGCAATGAGCACCGAGATTAACGACATCATCATCGAAACAGTTAATGACATGGTCACTGAGGCACTCAGCGACCCAATCAATCAAGCGAGCGGCGAGACTTTTGATCAATTCGGCCTTCCGCCGGAGATTCTAAAAGGAGTCCGCGACGCTGGCTTTGTGACGCCAAGTCCGATCCAAAGCCTGGCGATTCCACTCGCCATGGCGGGGCGCGACCTTCTTGCCCAAGCCCGGACAGGAACCGGTAAAACCGCAGCCTTCGGACTGCCAGCCATGAGCCGTCTTCTGCTCAGCGGTTTCAAGCCATCCAAATCATCCGGGGTAAAAATCCTGGTCATGGCACCAACTCGCGAACTCGCCCTTCAGGTCAGCGATGAACTTTCAAAACTGGGCCGCAATGCTGGTATGAGCAGCGTTGCTGTTTACGGTGGCCAGTCATCCATGCGTCAGGTTGAGTTGATCAACCAGGGATGCCCAATCGTCGTTGCAACTCCAGGCCGCCTGATCGACCTTCTTGAATCTGGCCGTTTGAAAAAGTTTGAGCCCAGCATTGTCGTCCTCGACGAAGCCGACGAAATGCTCGACACGGGATTCCTTGAAGACATCCAAAAAATATTCTCGATGATGCCGGCAGAGCGCCAGAGCCTGATGTTCTCGGCAACCATGCCGCCGCTTATCCGGAAGCTGGCCAATGATATTTTGCGGGATCCTGAGTACATCGACATCACCACAGAAGAACGCATCCCCAAAGACATCGAACAGTCGTTTTACGTGGTCGAAGAATCCGAGCGTCGCGATGCCCTCATTCGGTTGATTGATACCGAAGAACCAGAGCGCGCGATCGTTTTCTGCCGCACGAAAATTGAAGTCGATGAATTGCAGACGGCCCTGGCGGCATGCAACTACAACGTCAAGGCACTCCATGGCGATATGGACCAGAGCATGCGCCAGGAAATCATCCGGCGCTTTCGTGCCGGCGAGACGCGCTTCATGATTGCAACCGATGTCGCCGCCCGTGGCCTTGGTGTGGTTGGTGTGACTCACGTTTTCAACTACCACATGCCGTTTCACCGCGAGGCCTACATCCACCGGATCGGGCGCACAGGACGGGCAGGACAAAAGGGCAAGGCGATGACCCTGGTCACCCCTTCCGAGTACTTCAAGCTGAAGCGGATTCAAGACGCCGTAAAGGCGAACTTCCAAGCACGTGAAGTTCCGCGGGTTCATGCCGTCCAAAAGAAATTGGACCAGCTACTGATGGAGTCCATCATCAGCCAGGAATCCACGGTCGACGCCGTCGAACTTCTGGCGCAACTCGAAACCACGATGGATGTGTCACAGATTGCATGCCGCTTGATTGGTTTGCTGCAAGCAAGCCGCAAGGCACGCGGACCACAAAGAATCGGCTTCGACGATGAACGCCTTAAGCGTCTGATCGATCGCAAACGAAATGGCGGAGCCTTTGGCAACCAGCGTCCAAGCTACGGCCAAGGCCGCGGACGTTTTGATGGACCGCGCAGCAGCGACGGCGGCGGATACCGCGGTGGCAGCAGCGGCGGTGGATACCGCGGCGGAAGCAACGGCGGCAGCACCGGCGGTGGATACCGCGGTGGAAGCAACGGCGGCAGCAGCGGCGGCGGATACCGCGGCGGCAACCGCGACGACGCCCGCAGCAGCGGACCACAAGCCCCGCGCAGTTATGCAGACCGTCCGCAGCGCGACTTCAAACCCAAGCGCCCAGACAACCGGGCCTGATTAGACCCCCAATCCCCCGCTGCGCTAGCGCAGCGGGGGATTCTTTTTTCCCTCGTCATCCTGAGCGAAGCCCCGTCATCCTGAGCGAAGCCCCGTCATCCTGAGCGTAAGCGAAGGATCCTTTCCTATCCTAGACCCATCGCCCCGCGCAGGTCGAAAAATGGGCTAGGGGTTTGTACGACTGCGACACGCCGCAGAACACGCGTCTCTCCATTCATCTCCCAGAAGGGTGCTACGCGGCCACATCGTGGCACAACAAGTCATGCAACCCGCAAGGGTGAAAGGCACTCTCGTATCACTGCACCATTGGGGAATCAAAGTTGGTTCCGGGTTATCGGGCATTATTGTCAGGCCACCAATGCCAGGGGTGGGTATTGGCTTCATCCCCATGTTCCGGCAGAGACTTTCATAGGTAAAATTGCAATCGGGATTTGGCGGCACTTCCCAATTGGGGCCATCCACCAATTTGCATTTAGTGACCCAACGGTAAAATTTCTTCCCTTTGAAAGTATAAAATTCCTTTACATTACCGCACTGCTTCACTTGAAGTTTTTTACCTGGCCCATAGGGAGCCTGAGGTTCGACCGCACATAATTTTGAGACCGTATCGGGTGGCTTCGGCGGCATATAAACACCGTTTATCGCATGAGCACCACCCTGACATTGAATGTCAATGCGAACAACGCTCGCGCCGGCACACTTACAGCGATTATAAAAATTATAAGCGAAATTTTGGCAAGAATAGTTCGCTGTATAAGGAACACGACAGGTCTCATCAAGAACTTCCTCGCAAATACTAGGCGTCACACAGGTTGGCGCTCCGCTTGGCTGTAGATTAACTACCGATGGCGTGTTCACCACACTCCCACCGCTACTGCTAGAGCTGGAAGTCCCGCCGCTACTGCTGGAGCTGGAAGTCTCGCTGCTAGCGCTCGAACCCGAACCACTCATGCCGTAATCGCTGGCGGTGCTGCAGGCTGGACTGCCGGATTGCGCCCCGGGGCATGGGGCATCAGTCGCAGAAACAGAAAAACTTTTTCCCTGACCGCTGGAGTGCTCGATATGGCCAGTCACTGCGGAGCCAAGGGCCGAAGGCGACCGGGTCTCTTCGTTGCCAGAACATGCAGACGCACCAAACAGCATTAGCACAACGCCAAAACCAGACGCCCAAAAGGAAAGGACTTGGACACATGTCCGATCGGCATCAGTTTGCATAAAGCCCCGCTACTCAAATTACATTTAAAAAAAATCCCTTAAGTTAACGGGTTACCGAATTGAGATCTTTAGATGAAAAATAAGCAATTGATAAACAACCAATAAAACAGGGGAAAATTTGAGACCCGAATTTTTAATTAGAGACTCACTATCCGTCATTTGACGGATGGCGAATTGAGGCGTGAACGAGATAATTTTCTACAGCCCGAAAGTTGCATCACGTTTCTTCTGGCAAGGACGAAAATCAGCTGGGTTCGGGATCCAGCACAAAAGGAGAATCAAATGAGGGTTTACCATTGGATCAGGACAGTGATCGCCATGCCCGCGCTGAGCTTGGCGGCTGCTTCAGCTCTGACTTTATCAACCGCAGGCCACGGCGCAACGGACACGGCCATGGTGCGAAAGCTCCCGCCAGAGGTCACGGCTGCCATCAATCAACAAATTAAGGACGAACTCCACGGAGCCCAAGAATATCTGAGCCTCGCCAGTAATTTCTATGCCATCAACCTCAACGGGTTTGGTTCATGGTACACGGCACAGTACGTTGAGGAACTAAACCATGCCCGGATGATGATGTTTTTCCTGACAGACAAGGACGAGACACCAGCCATTGGCGGGATTGACGTGCCAACGATCACTTTCACCACGCCGCTGGATGCCGCATCCAAATCCTTGGCCCTGGAAGAAATCCAAACCGAGCGAATCAATAAACTTCACGATCTGGCCACAGCCATGAATTCTCGGGATGCAGCAACATTCTTGCTCTTTTTCATCACGGAGCAAGTGCAAGAAGAGGCCAACTTTAAAAACCAGGTGGACAAATTAACCCTGGCGGGCGACGACAGGGCTGCCCTGTTAGCCTTAGACAAGGATGCCGGACTCAGAATCATTCCACCTTTTTTCATGCCTCCACCAGCACCCTAATTCAGGTGGCAGCACCCTATGGCCTTCAACTATAGTCGAGGCATGAGCGAAGCTAAAAAAAATCATCGCGCTGGTCATGCAAAAAAAATTGCGACCATCATCGTCGCGATCATCGTGGCGATGCATGGATTCGATTTATGGCAGGACCTGGCGAACGGCGCACCCAGCCTGCACCTTGCGTGGGAGACCGTGATGATCGGCCTTGGCACCACGTCATTTGTCCTTCTAGTCCTTTCAACCCTTAAAAAGGCCACGCGCCTGGAAAGCCGGCTGGATGAGACCAGAAAGGACCTTCAGGAATGGCGGGAAAAAGCGCGCCTTCACACCGAGGGGCTCGCCAACGAAATCGATCACCAGTTCATGCGGTGGGGCCTGTCACCCGCTGAAAAAGAGGTCGGATTCCTCATTTTAAAAGGACTGTCGTTCAAAGAAGCCGCCGAAATCCGAAAGGCAAGTGAGCGGACCGTGCGCCAGCAGGCTCAAGATATCTACCGAAAATCCAGCATTGCCGGTCGCAACGAGTTCACTGCCTGGTTCCTAGAAGACCTCTTGACCACCAAGGTTTGAAACGAATGAGGACAACGCCCCACAGTGGGCGTACAAATAATCTTTAGGAGGATCTAACAATGCGTAAATTGATTATGACATCGGTGTTCGTTGCGGGTTTGAGTTCCGGAGCTTTTGCTCAGCCGGCTTCAAATGAAGCCAAGCCAGCGGCAGCTGCTGAAATGACGACGACCATCAAAAAATCTGCTGCGATCGTGGAGATCGAAGGCAGTGTCGTGAAGGTTGTCACCAAGAAAAAAGAAATCTATGTCAAAGACGCTGCTGGCAAAAAGCACGAGTTCTATTTCACGGACGCCACGACCCTGACATCAGGCGGGGCGCCGGCAGAATTCAGTGCTTTAAAAGAAGGCACGAACGTGAAGGTTTCAGCGGAAAAGCATGGCCGTCGTTTAACACCAATTGCCGTTGAGATTCGCTGAAATGCTTAATGGAATCCTGGACGCCGTGAAATCCTTGATTCCCGCGCGGGTGGAACTCTTCCACCCGCTTGTCGTTCATTTCCCCGTGGCCCTGTTGATGACCGCAACTGGGATTTGGTTTCTGGCAATTGTTGCAGACGGCTTCCACCGGGACGCTTTCGCAAAATCCATGCGCCGGGGATCTTGCCTTTTGATGGGCCTGGGTTTGATTGCTGGTCTCGTCGCACTGAAAACCGGTGAGCTGGCAGAGGACATAGTCAATCAAATCATCTGTGATCCGACCATCACAAAAGATCACGAAGAATGGGCTGACTGGGCCATGGTAATTTTTTCCAGCGGACTTGCCGCCGCGGCAGGAGGCGAATTGATTTCAATGATTGGACGATTTAAGTCCTCACTGAACCCAATTCGAACCATTGCGTCTCTTGGTTTTATCGCAGGCATCGCGTGTCTGA
>CANJZQ010000029.1 GCA_947479535.1 Oligoflexales bacterium
AAGGTCATTACCGAAATTGTTCCTGCCGGCGAATTTTACCGGGCCGAGGACTATCATCAGAAATATCTGATAAAAAATCCTGGCGGATACACATGCCACTACGAACGTCCGTTTGTTTTTGGAAATTAGCTGGTCATCCTGAGTCGACCTGTCATCCTGAGCGAAGCGAAGGATCCTTTCCGGAGCAAGCATTGAAACAATTTCAGATCACAATTTCAGGCAACGTTCACCGCTTTCATAATCTGGCCGATGTTTTGGCCAAGGCCACGCCCCAAAGATCAGGAGACATCCTGGCCGGCGTGGCGGCCGACAGCGAAGAACAGCGGGTTGCCGCCCAGATGTGTCTGGCTGACATTCCGTTGGCGGAATTCCCATTGAATCCGCTGATCCCCTATGAGTCCGATGAGGTCACTCGTGCCATCTGCGATTCATGGGATAAAGAGGCCTTCAAGAAGATCGCCCATCTGACAGTCGGTGGCTTTCGCGAACACCTTCTTGCCTATGAAACGACCGATTCAGAACTGGCCGCACTTGCCCCAGGCCTGATGCCTGAGATGGTTGCTGCCGTCAGCAAGATCATGCGCAACCAGGACTTGATTGCCGTCGCACAAAAGATCGAAGTGACCACAAAATTTCGGTCGACGGTGGGTAAAAAAGGGCACCTCTCGATTCGCCTGCAGCCAAACCATCCGACCGATGATTTGAAGGCCATCACGGCCGCTACAATTGATGGCCTCATGTATGGATGTGGCGATGCGGTCATTGGAATCAATCCTGCGACGGACAGCGTCGGGCGCCTCATGGAACTTGAAAGCCTTTTGGCTGGGATTATCGAGACCCTTGCCATTCCCACTCAATCTTGTGTCCTTGGTCATGTCACCAATCAGATTGAGGCCATGAACAACGGCAGTCCGGTGGACCTGGTCTTTCAGTCCATTGCCGGGACCGAACTTACCAACAAGAGTTTTGGGGTGAACCTTGGGATTTTGCGCGAGGCTCAGGATGCAGCCCTCGCCCTGAAACGAGGCGGCCCGCAGGTGATGTATTTTGAAACCGGCCAAGGATCATCCCTGTCAGCCAGAGCGCACCATGGAGTTGATCAACAAACCCTCGAGGCACGGGCCTACGGCATTGCGCGAATGTTCAACCCGTTTCTGGTCAACACCGTCGTCGGATTTATTGGCCCCGAGTATCTTTTCGATGGCAAACAAATCATCCGTGCCGGGCTTGAAGATCACTTCTGCGGGAAGATGCTGCGCCTGCCGATGGGGTGTGATGTTTGCTACACCAATCATGCCCAGGCCGACCAGGATGACATGGATGATTTGTTGACCCTGCTCGGTGTTGCCGGCTGCAACTATTTCATGGGCGTGCCGGGAGCAGACGACATCATGCTCAATTATCAATCGACTTCGTTTCATGATGCCCAGTACGTGCGTCAGGCCTTGAAACTGCGTGCCGCCCCCGAATTTGAGGTGTGGCTGCAGCAAATGGGTGTCCACGACAAGTCGGGCCGCCTTCTGCCCGCTGGTAAGTCGAAATCACGACTGTTGACTGCGGCGACGAAACTTCTGCCGGGCGGCGGTATTCAATGACGATCAAGCCCGACTCTTGGGAATCGTTGCGCAAGCTTACCCATGCGCGAATTGCGCTGGGCCGTTCTGGAAATTCTGTTCCGACGCGCGAGCTCCTTGATTTTCGGATGGCGCATTCCCGGGCCCGGGACAGTGTTTGGCGTGAGGTTGATTTTGCGCCGCTCGGTGCGGTCCTGACATCGTCCGGATTTTCGTCGATCCAAGTCCAGTCCAAGTGCAGCGGAAAGCAAAACTTCCTCTTGAACCCCGATTTGGGCAGGACCCTCTCTGATGAATCACAGACACGCTTTGACGCCCATCTTGGGCAAGGTCCAGTGCCGGATTGTGTGCTAATTGTTGCTGATGGCCTCTCCGCAAATGCCGTTCACGCCAATGCGTCAGCTTTTATCGAAGGATTTTTTCAAAGCATGAATGGCGTGCAATTGGGGATAGGCCCCGTGGTCCTTGCCCGTTACGCGCGCGTTGCCCTCGGTGACGCCATTGGATTTGGTTTGAAGGCCAAGTCGGTGATCATGCTGATTGGCGAGAGGCCTGGGCTGGCCAGCTCTGACTCGTTGAGCGTTTATTTTACGTTTGATCCAAAGCCGGGCCGGACTGATGCGGACCGAAACTGTATTTCCAATATTCATGAATCTGGACTGCAGCCCAAGGCGGCAGGAAACATGGCGGCCTTTTTGGTGCGCACAGCGATCCAGCGCCAGCTCAGTGGGGTTGATCTCAAGCTCGAATACGACGCCCCAAAGGCAATTCCGTCGAAAAGCTAGTTGAGATGATCCTTCACCCACGTGCGGATCTTTGCGATCGCTTGCCGTTGGGTTATTTTTCCTTCTTTAAGCTCATTGTAAGTGACGAATTCAAACTGAGCCTTGCTCCTTGCGGATTCATAGGGCACGGGCCAAAGGTTTTGTGTGGAATTGCTGCCGCCCAATGCCAGGGGAATCAGGTGATCCACTTGATAATCCTTTAGCTCATCCTCGGTCACACCGTAGGGAGCCGAGACGGCGACCCGTGTCGCGCGACTTACGTTGCGGGCGCAGTGAGGAATATTTTCCGCATACCGGGTTTCGTCAAAATCGGGGTCAGATCGCGAGCAAAGGTGCCCCGGGGTTCGCTTTTCATCCGGATGCCAGTGACTACCCTGTGTCGTCTGGATTTCATCAACATCCAAATGAAGGTCGTCGGCGCGGCCGCAGCCTGCCAGTAGAATCAAAACGCACAAAGACGACAGACGAAAGCCAATGGCCCGTGTGATCATGGTGTGCCCCATGCTTGATTTAGTGGATCCGGAAATCTCACTAAATGTTAGCACAAGTCTTTTCGAATCAAGAAATTCGCCTGATCGCGTTCAGCGTGAATTTTTATAAAGTTCGAAGACGATGATGCCGTCTTGTTCCAACGAAGCGATATTTCTCTGCAGCCGACGGGCAATATATTCGGGAACCATAATCGATGGCGACCTTGCCATCATCAAAATCGGCTTCGGATCGTCACGCAACTGATGATCGTTCAACAACCTTTCAATGTATTCCCTGGAAGTCGCACTCAAATTACTTGGGATTGAAACCACGGTGCCCTTGGTCGGGTAAGCGATGGCTGGTCCGGCAAGAAGGGGCAGGTCCAATAGCTCGGGGTGGGCGTTCTCATAGAAACCGGCCTGAATGAGAACAACAGATGATCGGGAATCATAACGCGCGTTGATGAGGTTCACGGCCCTGCGCCAATTTTCCGGTGGAACATGCGTCATAAATCCAAAGGCGCTGATCACGAAGGTTGCCCAAAACATGAAGTGCTGCCATCGCTTCGCGGTACTAGATGAAAAAAGTGTCACACCGATGGCCAAGGCTGCCGGAAGAAATGACGCGATGATGTAGTTTCTGTGAACAACAAAAGAACCGGTCATCCGGTAAACCAGATAATGGACAACCGACGGAATGATAGCCGCCCCTGCGAATACGATTAATTGAGAGCTGAGCCCCGTTTCGTTCCTGGAATGATTTGCACGAGCCGAAAACCTCAATGCCAAAGACGCAACTAGCAGGACCATAAGGCCGGGCGGCAGAATGGAATAAACAAGAAACTCAAGCAGCCACTGGGCCGGCAGAGGGCCAGCATAGGAATGTAGGGCTGAGCGAGAATAAAAATGCATCACGAGAGGTATCTGCACGAGGATCGCCAAGCCAAGCATAGACAGGCCGGCAAGGATGGCCTTCAGGCTCAAGCGCGTAAAAATGTGTGCCCTCGATTTTCGAAAAAGCAGGCCACCTGCAAACAATAATAGAGGTCCCTCCAGCGCGAATACCTTGGTCAGCCCAGCCATTGCGCCGGCGGCGCAGCTTCTCATCCAGTGTCTTTTGGCTCCCGTGCGCGAGAAGGCAACCCACTGATGGATTGAGGCAGATAGAAATGCCATGGTCATGGCATAGGGCCTGGCATTTACAAAGGCCATGGGTTCAATGCACAAAAGAACCAAGCAAACGAGGGTCGCGCCGTAGGTTGAAGTCAAATTTCGGGCCGTGCGATAAAGAAAAACAAGGGTAACAACGCCGAAAAGAACCGATGGAGAACGCATGGCAATTTCGGAAAATCCGAAGCAGCGGCCCCATGCCCACATGAAGGCTTCAAATATCGAAAGCATGGGCAGGCGACGGCTGTAGTCTTCAAGAAGTTGTGCAAATGATCCGTGGATTTCTGCAACCAAACCGGTCTCGTCAATCCAAAACGAGTTTCCAATTCTGGAGAGTTGCATTGCAGCGACGGATATCAGGCCAAGCATGGCCCAACCTTCGGCGTCCGGGAGCCATTTTCGACCGGGTCGAAAGTTCATGTTACCCTCTTGGTGTCTATAAAAATTGTCTCAAGGCTTGTGCATGGTGGCAATCAAGAATCAGCCGGTCCCATTGGGTCGCGTCATTCAATTGAGGCGCCTTGACCTTTGCATCGGAATTCTTGGTTTGCTTTGGATATTCTGGGCAAGAAGTCCGGCACTCGTAAAACTGGTGGTCGATGGACAGAAGGTCCTCGAGACGTTGCCGCAGCGAATCCATGCGGCGGGTCTACCAGTCACCAATCTTCAACTTGAGCCAAGGAAAGTCCAAGTCATCTGCGACTATCTTACTGCGCACGGGATCCGTGAATACTTTACGGACCCGTCATTCCTTCTCGAAGAGCACATACAGCAGCGCATTGTCGAAGGATGTTGGCCAATCCGTTGCTCGCCCAGTGCCAAAGATGGTTTTACACGGCAAGGATTCGTCTCGGCGTATTCAGGGGACACGCTCACCTTTTTAAGCGAAGAGGTTGTGCATGTTAAGCGCCGTGATTGAGTCTTTAATTTTATTTTGGCTTACTGGCTGGTCGGTCCTGTGGATGGCAAGCGCCGCCAGCACACGCCCCGCCTATTCCGGCTCGTTTGTCTTGTCTGTAAAACTTGCATTGCCTGTTGGCACGGGGATGCTCCTGCGCTACGCAACAGAATTGTTGACGGGCAACTCCCAAATTGCAGAGGCTTTCTGCCTCATCATCGGTGTCTGCGCCATCCCCGTCCTTGTTCGCAAGTTGAGGGGAGAATTTCAGAGATTCAAATCACAGCCGGCGTTGCTCCAACCAGCCCTGAAAGTGGTCGCGATATTTATTGTTCTCTGGGCGCCTCTTGCGGCCTTTTCAATTTTGGATCCCATCATCGTCGGAGACGCCAAGGAGATCTGGTTCTTTCACGCCAAGATGATTTTTTATGCCCAGGGGATCAATCAAAACGCTGGATTTGCAGACCCTGCCGTTTTCTTCAGCCATCCTGATTATCCAAAACTCCTTCCCGCCATCGGGTCAGCAGTCGCCCGGATCAACGGCGCTTGGAACGATCATGTTCCTAAATTTTCAGTGGCACTGATGCTGTTTCCGGCATTTGCATTTATTGCGGATATGCTTTTTCAGCGGCGGTATCTATTCGGCCTAGTCTATCTTGGACTCGTGATTTCAGGGGGAGGTTCCCTGCTTTATTCTGGCTATGTCGATCCAATCCTTTCGGCCAGTGCCGGCTTGATGGCTTTGGCATTGTTCTTCGCGGTTGAAGATGGCGATGATTTGCTGCTTGGCTTTGCTGTGATGGTTGCCAGTCTGATGGTCAATTTAAAGTCAGAGGGCTTGCCCTTGGTGTTTTTGACGCTGCCCCCACTGCTCTGGGCCATTTATGGCAAGGTGAAGCGCGACACAGAATGGAAGTGTGTCCCGGTGGCCTCGATCATTTTAGCTTTGGTTTGTTATGCCTCTTGGGCCGTCATCTCCAGTCGCCTTGGATTGGTAAATGACATGAGCGGGGACAAGGGTGCGGCGTGGGTCCGGTTCCTTTCCCGGGCCGGTGATCCTGCGCAGTGGCGGATATGCCTCGGTTATTTTGCGCAGCACCTTGGAAACGGCTATATCCTGACGGGAATTCTCGCGGCAACCATCTTCCGCTATAAGACCATGCCCGGGGAGCTCCGGTTCAAAATGGCCCTCGCAGCGAATCTGGGAGCTCTTTCCTATGCGGCCTTCATGTTTCTCGTCTACCTGAGCACGCATCATGATCTGGCCTGGCACTTGCATTATTCCAGCTACCGGACCCTTCTTCCCGCGCAAACGCTCATTGGGATTTCCATTGTCCTTCTTGCTGTGCCGCTAGTTCCGCGGTTCCGCGTTGTTTGAAAATTGGATCAGAAAATCTTGGATTTTTCTGTTGCTGACTAAGATGGCGCGAGAAAACGAAGGCGACCCGGAGATGCCGACGGCGATCAATTCGCCTCTCGTGTCGAATATTCCGCTGCCAGAATCTCCTGGGCCCAACAAGGCGTGGTCGGTGAGCGATTCCCGTGAATCATTGTCAATAAAGATGGCTGATCCGCGGAACTGCGAAATCTTATTTGTTCCAAACCTTTTTGTGGGCATATCGTCCAATTCTGTTGGTGACCCTAGGCCATATCCAACAAGCGTAACAAGATCACCCAGCATGGGCGTAAATATGGAAAATCTTGCAAAAGACCGGTCGTGGTTATCCGAAAATGTGACGATGCCGACGTCATAATCCCAATCGATCTCGGCGCCAGATTTATAGCTGGAGTGGATGTCAATCCGTAAGGCGACCTCCCGGGCGAGGCCAACCTTGACCTGTTTCGGTGCCAAAACTTCCCCATTTTTGTCCATCAAGCAATGGGCTGCGGTCAGAAGGTGTCTTGTGTCGGTGAACGTGCCGGAGCACATTCGTGAATCGGAGTAGAGAATCTGGACTGCCGGAAATCTTTCGCCGGCACTTTCTCCAGGGATGATTTTTACATCAGCGCTGTTTAAATTTCGTCTGGTGGCTTGACACCCATGGAAGATTGGCAATGAAAGTATCAAGATCATTGCCAACCATCTTCTTTGGAGCCGTCGAAACCCTTGAAAAAAACGTAAAGATTCCATTTCGTCCTGCAACTCCGGTTCAGAGAAGATTTCGGAAACCACAAGCTTCAAGGCAATCCTCCCGGCCTGTTTAGCACTTCCCGAATGAACTCGCGGATTGGCGGATCGTTGATCAAGACGGCCTGAGACTCTGTGGTATTTCCTGAAGACCCAACGGCAACCAGTTCATTCCTGCTGTCAAACCATCCGCCACCCGAATCTCCCGGGCCAAGTAAGACGCGATCGCGCATCTCACGATTCGAATGATTCTCGATAAATACCTTCGTTCCAACAAATTCAGAGATCTGGTTTTTCCCGAACCTCCTGCGGGGAAACAGGTTAAATCCAAGCCTTCTTGCTGGCCCAAAGCCGACGGGGGTAACCCAGTCCCCAAGTCGAGGTGAGATCCTGGAAATGACGGCAAAGGGGCGATCGGTGTTTGGCTTGAAAGTGACGAGGGCAACATCATAATTGCGCTCGATGCGAGGTGGACTGCCGTAGCCTGCGTGGACATCAACTTGTAGGGGCTGTTCCGAATTCGTTGCCAGTTTGATTTTCGATAATTCCGGGGTTTCTCCATTTTCGCTACGAAGGCAGTGCGCAGCAGTCAAAAAGTGGCTTGGGTCGATGAATGTTCCGGAGCAAAGCATTTCTCCTGCAATAATCATTTGCACTGCTGGGAAGTTTTCACCAGCATCCTCGCCGCCGATGATCTTTACATCCGCCTCTGCTGGCTTTCGCAGGGTGGACTGGCAACCGCCGCAGACCGTCATCGCCATCATCAGGGTTACTGGGAGGGATTTTCCAAGGAAGGACCGAAAACCTACGGCAAGTCGAAGAAACCCCATGGCACCCTGCTCCGTTTTAGCGTCAATATTGACTACAATATCAAAATCCCCGCTCAAAAGCTGAGCGGGGATTTTGATTTGGTGGAGGTGGAGGGAGTCGAACCCTCGTCCAAACGTGTGACGGAAAAAGCGCTACATGTTTAGCTACGCGATTTGTCCTCTTGCCTTGAGCGCCCGCGAGCAGGCTTTCATGGCCGCAGCCTGATTGTCGTCATGCCAAGCACTCCAGGCGGAAGTACCGTGCACCAAGCTGGCGTTATAACGTTTCCCCCTCGACACCAGCGATCGAGGGTTCAACGGCGGCCTATTTAGGCTGCGAGTGCGTAATCGTTGCCGATTAAGCGTTGGCCCGTTTTTAATAACCGGGTTACGGTCCCACCCCGGACATGCTCTCTGACTCGGCAGTCACGCCTGTCGAAACCAAATACACCCCCAAAAGGAACCTGGAGCCACGAGGCTCCAGTTACCCCATTACTACTTCTTCGCAGGCGCCATCTCAAGGGAAAGTCCCGCAGATTTCCAGCCCTTCAGGCCGCCCTTGAAGTGCTTGATGTTGGTGTAGCCAGCCTTGGTGGCAGCCTCAGCCGCGTCTTCCCAAGCCGAACACATCGGGCCGCCGCAGTAGGCAACGAGCGCCGTGTTCTTGTCTTTTGGAAGGAGGCTGGCGAAGTCCTTTTCGTTTTTGGTGAAGCTGACTGCGCCTGGTAGGTGGCCCTTGTCGTAGGTTTTTCCGCTGTTGGCGTCGATCAGAAACACCGACTTTGTCTCGATCATTTTTTTGAGTTCATCAAGGCTGACTTCTTGATGGCCGGCAGCAGCCTCTTCCTTTTTGGTTTCACTATTCTTGTCAGAGGCGTGGGCAAGGGAGGTAGCCGACAGGGCAATGGCGACGGTTGCAAGTTTCACAAAGGTTAGACGGATCATTTTTTTTGACTCCTTGGGCTTTAATAACAACGAGTGATGACGGTACCATGTCACAGCAATGATGTGGATACATTAAGATCGGAGCGCCAATCGTGCAATGGTTGACCGGACCAAATGTTATTTTGGCATTGAAGATTGCCGTATCGCTGGTCACCCTCCTGTTGGCCAGCGCTATTTTGGCAGTTAGGCGCGGAAAATTTCGTTTGCACGGCCAGCTCAATATAGTTTTCGTGTCGTTGACGGTGACGACTCTGATCGTTTTTGAAGTCGCCATCCGTCTCGTGAAACCCGATATTTACGACTACATCAAAGCCGATCCCCTGCTTTTTCAGCGCCTCAAGATTCACCTTTGGTTTTCAGTCCCCGCGGCAATCATGATGCCGCTCATGTTGTGGTCGGGTTTGAAGCGCCACGCAAAATTGCATCGCGCCGCGGCAGTTTTATTTCTTGTCGTCTGGATGCTGACGTTTTTGACCGGTGTTTTTTTCTTGCCGCACAAGGCTGCGGCGCAAGAGTTGTCCTCGGTCTATTTCCATTCTGGTGGGCGCAAGGTCCAAATCAATTTTCCTGGTTCATTGCGTGAAATGTTACAGGGAAACCCAGAATTCATAGACGTTGTTGTCGGCGAAAAATCAGCTCCGGCCAGAATTTCAAAAATCATGATTGGGGCGCCCGCGAGTGGCGTCACGGTCGCGGATTTTCGTGCGGCAGTGACCGGTAAATTGGGTTTTTCGGGATTTCTGTCCAAGCCATTTTTGGGCGATGCGATCGTCGCAGTGTTTGAGCATCCCCTGGAGGCCTTGCACGCGGCGAACAACCTGGTTGAAGCTGGCGTGGCGCGATTTGCCCATCCTGATGTGGCTTACGAAGTCGAGGCCCGTGGCTTTGCCCCGTGGCAGGAGCCGTTGTTGGGACAGGAGTGGCACATGGATACGAACGGAACGCTCAATGCCTGGCGTCTGGCCGAGGCGCGCAACTTAGTGCCCCAGGCATCTGTTGTGGCGCTTTTGGACCTTGGGTTTGAAGCAGGGCATCATGACCTTGCTGATGCCTGGTTGCAAAACGGGGGCGAGGTTCCGGCAAATAAAAAAGACGATGATGGTAATGGGTTGATTGATGATGTTGCGGGTTGGAACTTCGCAACGAACAACAATAACTTGCTTTACGGGTCTTCCAACAAGCATGGCACGGCAACGGCTGGCATCATCGGGGCTCGTGGCAACGGGCGCGGTGTGGCGGGCGCTTGTCCGTGGTGCCAGATCGTTCCAGTAGTCGTCGACAATTCCTCTCTTAATCAGGCGGCCGCATTCCGGTATGCGCATTCACGGGGAGCCCGGGTCTTTTCCAATAGCTGGGGATACCGTTTGAATCCACCGGTGACGGACGTTGTGGTCGAGGCCATCATGGATTTGGCTCGGGATTCCGTGATTGTTTTCGCCATGAGCAATGCGAATTCCAACGATTGCAGGGCTTCCAGCCCGGATATTTCGGCTTTGAATGAAGTGATTGCAGTCAGTTCGGTTGGCCGGTCGGGCCAGAAGGTCCGGGACAGTGGGTACGGCCTTTGCCTGGATTTGGTCGCACCCTCCAATGGTGGCCCCGCAGACGCGGGAAATCCATTGAATCCAGGCATTGTAACAACGGACCGCGTTGGCGCGCCTGGTTACAACACCGGCAACGACTCCGCCAACCTGGGTGATGGCGACTACACCAATTCATTTTGGGGGACTTCGGCGGCAGCGCCTCAAGTTGCCGCATCGGCTGCGATCCTTCGCAGTTTTGTACCCGCAGCTCAGCCGGCTGCAATCAAGTCCGCAATGACCAAAACCGCGAAAAAGGTTGGCGGTCCTGATGCTGGGTACGATGCGTCGGGGCTCAGCGAAAGGTATGGCTACGGAATGATTGACGTGAGTGCGGCACTCGGGAGCCTGCTTGGCCCAATTTGAGCATTCCACCCACTCTGTAGGCCAAATACTTTGATTTTGACCCACGGAGTGGGTTATAGTCAGAAAATGATCCAGCGTACGCTCGAAAAAATTCTAAGGCGCGAACTGAGCAGGACTCCCAAGAGTATCTTGTTGTTGGGCCCGCGACAGACCGGAAAGAGCACGCTATTTAAAAGCCTCGGCGCAAGTGCGTACATCGACTTTTCTGACGAGACCACCTATCACGATCATTTGAAAGATCCCGCGCTGCTAAAAGCAATTGTCGCACCACTTCCCGACAAGGCGATTGTGGTCATTGACGAAGTGCAGCGTTTGCCGTCAATACTGAACACGGTTCAAAGTATCATCGACAGCACCAGCGGGAAATCCAAGCAATTTCGATTTTTGCTCACGGGTTCCTCTGCTCGCAAACTACGTCGTGGCAATGCGAATTTACTGCCTGGCCGGATATTCTTGCACGCGATGTTTCCATTGACATACTGGGAGTTGAGCGCCGCTGGGCCTGACAAGTGGAGTTTGGATTTAGCCCTTACGAAGGGAACACTTCCAGAAATTTATCTCGAAGATTACGGCGCTGAATTGCTCGGCAATTATATTAATACCTATTTGCGAGAGGAAATTCAGGCGGAGGCGTTGACTCGCAATCTCAGCAGCTATGCACGATTTCTAGACCTGGCGGCAGAGAATTCAGGTCAAATCACCAACTATTCAAGCATGGCTTCTGACAGTGAAATACCAAAGGAAACTTTGCGAAGGTTTTATGATGTCCTTTGCGACACGCTATTGGTGCATCGAATTCCGAGTTATACCGTGATCAAGTCCAAGCGCAAGGCAACCCAGAAAGAACAATTTATATTTTTCGACATGGGAGTGCGCAATGCAATCTTACGAAAACACCGTAACGTTTTCACGCCAACTGAACTCGGCAAGCTATTTGAACAATGGATGATAAACCAGGTGATTGCTTTCAATAGCTATCAAGGTAAAGACTGGTTGATTTACTTTTATCGTGATGATGCCAAGAACGAAGTGGATCTGATTATTGACGTTGGGGCCAAGGTGGTTGCAATTGAGATAAAGTACGGAACATCTTTTAAGTTGGACTACATCGCCGGTTTAAAGGAGTTCTCTGCAGTCTGTAAAAAGCCCGTGGATAGAATTCTTATTTATCGCGGTAATGAGAAGCAGCAGCGTGAGGGTGTCGATATCGTTCCATATCAGGTTTTTTTGAGTGAAACGATCTTCGCCATTGGGTGAGAAGCTCAAGGTTTCGGACGCGTCGGGAGTCCTGCACCCGTCCAGTCCTTCAACCCACCCATAACCGAAACATGGTATCCAAGTTCCCTGAAGTGATCGGCGGCAACCCGGGCGCGCTTGCCTGAGACGCAATAAAAAATCAGGGAAGTTGATTTGGGCCAGGTCCGGATCGCTTCTTCATAGCGGTTGCCCCGGGTTTGAATCTCTTCCATCGCGAGCCATTTGGCAGGCTTGGCCATTCCGTCGTCCAGGATTTCTTCAAGCTCGCGGACGTCAATCAGATGGGCCTTGTTCTCTTCCAGGAGCTTCACAGTTTCGGCGACCGTGATATCGGATTTTTTTGACTTGGTAACCGATTCCGGGGTGGGTGCTGTCGCCTCGGGAGAGGCTTCCGTTTTAGTCTTTTTTGTTGATTTGGCGGAAGCATAGGTGCAGGCCTGTGTGGCAACGCTGAGTTGAATCAATGCAAGTCCAAGCAAGGCCGTCACGCGATTGCAAAACATGTCTGTCTCCCGTTGCTTTGATGCCTGAAGCTGATTCAAATGCTGCCCATCACGCCGAGGCGAACACTGTTCTGGGTGCCGGTTTTTTCCGTGCCACCGACAACATAATTGCCCGCGAGGCGGTGATACGCAAGGTAAGGCGCATATTTTGTTCCAAACCCAAGATAAGTTGCACCAAGGCTCGCAGCGGAGTTTTTCGGAGAAGTATCTTGGGCGAGAGTTGTTTCACCGGTTGTGTTCGTTTGGGTCCAATAAATAAACGGTTTCGCCAAACCGTCGATCGTGTAATCCGCGCGCAATGCCGTAAGGGTGTACGTTAAATATTTTTCTGCGCCTGACGAGGTCTTTTCTGAGCGGTTGTCGATGAGGTAGTCGAAGGTGACATTCAGCGGACCGCGGGAGATCTTCGCGCCGATATCGATGAACCGCGAATGGTTTGCGTCATACTGGCCGATTTGCAGAAGTGGGCGAACCAGTCCGCCACGGTAAATACCGCGGTAGTCCACAATAAAAGCAGGTTGGTTCTGTCTGGTGTTCCATTGGCCGTCGGCGTTGGTTGTGTTTGTGTTCTTGCCGCTGAGGAGTGTGCTGAGAATTCCAGAAGTGGTCGTGACATCGTTGGTCATCTGCAGGGAAAGGGTTCCGTGGGCTTGATTGAAGGCCAGAGTCGCGGCCGGTGCATAGGTCTTGAACGGCCCCATGTAAGACGACATCCCCCAGATCGCATCGAATTCTTGATCAAAGTTGTCCCAGCCGCCCTGCATGACCTGATCCTTGCCGACCGACAGGCTCAGGTGGTTGTTGAGGCGCATCGTCGCAAAAGCGAGTTCGGTCCGGTCGGCCGCGTTGCCCAACTGCCATGCCTGGGGGTTCATGTTGAGTCGGAGGCGGTAGTTGGTGGCATCGTTGAATTCGCCGGTCAGGCTGATTTTCACATCGGTGAGGCGGAACGTATTGGTTGCAGTAAGTTTGTCGAAATACAATTTCTCGACGCCGTGGTCGTCGTGGATGAATTCGGTGCGAAGCTCGGCACCGATCGCAGGGGGAGCCTTGCCGGGATGAGCATCCAAGGCATAGGCGTTGCCCGTCGCCGCAAAAGCCAATGCAAATGCCAATACACATGGCAATGCAAATGAAAGACGCGATGCGCGCATGGAAAATCCCCCGATCGATGGATGCCGTTCAAGATTTGAAAGGATTTTCCACTGCCGGGTCTGGCAAGTAAAGCAAATTCCATGCACTTCTCTTTTTATATCAGTGCCTTGTGTTTTACGCGGATTCAAACGTTCCGGTGCTGAGAAGCACAAGTGTGCAGGCCTCGACCGCATGAATTCCAGCGGCCTCAAGGGCTTTCGCGAGCACTGGATTTTCCGCTCCCGGATTGAAGATCACGCGGCTGGGCCTTGCGGCGATCATGGAATTCAAAAGATTGGTCGAGATGTCGGCGCTCACGTAGACGGTGATCGTGTGAATGCCGGCGGGCAAAGATTCGAGGTCTGCGGCGACCGGCAGGCCTTCGATCGTGGACTGCGCCGGATTCACGGGCGTGACTTCATGTTTGTGCTGAAGGAGCATCCGGATCGCCTTGTTGGAGTAGCGCTCTGGGTTTTGGGAGGCACCGAGGACTGCGACTTTCATGGTTTGCCCCTTTGAAATTATGGAAGCATCGTTTCTATCACATCGCAAACGATGGTTGTGGTAACCTTTTGAGATGATCCAAGCGCCCAACATTTCCCTCTACTCGCACCTTTGTCCTGTGGACCATGGTGGGACGGCACTTCAAATCAGTGGCTGGCAATGTGAGGCGGCAGAGCAATTGCCGTTGGTGTGCCTCCACGACTTGGGTGAAGCTGCCGCGACCTATCGGGGGGCCATCGAACTCATTGCCTCGAATGGCGGATCCACTTATGGGTTTGACATGCGCGGACACGGCAAAGGCCGCGCTGGCGCAATCGGGGCAAAGTCAATAAAACTCCTGCAACGGGATCTTTTACAGGTCGTGGCCCTGGTCAAACACCATGAACTGGGTGAGGCTCCCGTTATTCTGGCCAACGGCCTGTCGTCAGTCATTGCCATCCGGCTGGCACTGACTTATCCCAAACTCGTGGGGGGCCTTATCTTGATCGATCCCCCTCATCCCGAATCAACCTCGGTCTCTCGCTTTCGTCAGGGTGCGACGAAATTTCTTGCGGAATTTATGCCCGATATTGAGCTTCCGGCCAGATTTTTGTCCGCAAGGAAGATCATCAGGGCGCAAAACGCGGGATCTATGGCACCTGCTGCTGCCCATGAACTCGTTGAGGCGGTGGCCAAGATCCCAGAGCAACTGGCATTGCTTTCCGTCAAGTGCCTCATCATTGCTGCGACCCCTGAAAGGGAAGGCCTTTGGCGTGAAGAGGCTTTAGCGTTCTCAGGTCCAGCGGGTGCCAGTTGCAAGGTTGTTCAATCAGCCGTGGGGATTGGCAGTCTGCCCGTAAACATCATCTCGCGTTGGCTGCGAAAATGAATCCCGAAGCGGTTTTGTTCGAAAAAATAAAAATTCGTCAGAGGTTTTTTCAAGCCGCTGTCGAATGCGCAGTCCTTGCCTTCATTTTATTCGCACTTGGTTGTCTCTGGTATCCCGGTGAAGAGTGGAGCAACTTGACCCGGGCCGTGACCCTTGCCGCACTCGTCGGATTGATTGGGCAGCTTGCCGCGCATTGGCGGAGTTTTCCGGCGGCAAGCCAAGAGGACCTTGCCGGGCGATGGCATCTATTGCGCGAGATGCTGCTGCCGGCCGTCCAAAGCAATAATGTCACCCATGCCGATCTGGTTTTGCGTCGGCGCCTTGGCGCCGACCTTGCGGCGATTATGCGTCGCCGACGTCAGCGATTGGTTTTGCCGGTTCTATTTGGTGTGTTCGTGCTGTTGATTGAGCCCCCCAGTTTGTCGCGAGCTTGGGGGCAATTGGTGGGCGCCCTGTCTGTCTGGCAACCGAGAGCCCAGATCACTATCTTGAAAGGTGATCCTTCAAATCCAGATTCCACGACACCGCGTGTCATCGCCGTTTATCGCCACCGGACACCCGACATTGAACTTCTGGAGGGGAATCTGATCGAAATCGCAACCCAAGCCGACGGCAACCCTGCCATCGAGCTTCGCGATTCCTCGCAAAACTTTGTGATGACTCGATCGAACAAGGAGCGCGGTTTTACGATCACCCTGACCGTCTCGCGTTCAACGTCCGTATACTTGAATGGTGATGGCCGCTCGCTGCTCTTGGCCAACATAAAAGTGCAGTCACTGCCTGTACCAAAGGTCACCCTCGTCGCCACGGCTTTTCCTGGTGGAACATCCAATCCAGATTCCACTCTGCCTTTTGGCGGTGCCTGGCACGATGACAAGCCACTGCCCCTCAAAATCAGCGTGCGTGCCGAGGCTCCTGTTGCTGCGGTAAAGCTTTTGATCCGCAGCGGCAAGCAAGAGTCCGTGGAAAATGTCCTGAACGTTCTGTCTGATGATCGTCGTGAAATCGACACCGACTACAGCGTAACTTTGGAACCTTATGTCGAGGCCGATGAATCTGAAGTCACCATTGTTGCCATCGCAACCGATCGTTCCGTCCCGAAACCGTTGACCGGGGCCAGTGATCCGCTGCGCATTACGGTTTTGAGCTCTTACGGGCGCTACCGCCGCACTTTGGCGACCCTGCGCGAGTTGAAGTCGGTCGTTGACGATGCGGCCCAATCGGGGAAATTAAAGGACCAGGAGGTCAAGAAGGATTCCCAGCGTTTGACCGGACTTGCCATGCAACAATCTGCCGATTCCCCTTATTTTGATGCACTTGACCGCAACGATCTTAATTCGTTCGATGCGCGGGTCGGCGAGGGCGATGAATCTGCCATGCTTGAATTGTCTGCCGCCCTCGGAGAGTTCCTGTTTGCCCATGAATCAATTGATCAGAGGGAGAGGGACCGGGACTTTTTCGTCGCCATGAGGACTTTGTCCCGTGTCCTTCAAACTCCCGATCAAGGACGCGAGTCATCTGCAATCCGGATCCTTTCTCGCTTGGGTCTCTTTTTGGACGAGCGGCACAAGTTTTGGGTCGCTCGTGTTGAGCGCCTAGGGAAGGATTTGATTCCATCGCAGTGGCCAGCGATCCGTGATCAAAAGCCATTTCACCGAACAATTCGAGAGATCCAGGGGCTGATGGGCGGAGATCAGCCCAGGAATGCCATCAATCGTGATGCCCGCGCACAGGATGCACTCGCAAGGATTGCGCGTGGGGTTGCAAAGTATCGCGTCTGGATCGATGAGCTTGAAGCAAAAGAAGATGAGTCCAGGAAGCGTCGTGAAGCAGAGCGGCAGCGTGGACTCGCCTCGACCGAAAACGAATTGCGTGAACTTCAAAGGCGCCAGGGCGAGGTTTCCGGGGGTCTGGATCGGGCTCAATCTAGGCAGGCCAAGGAGGTGGAAGCGAACTGGCCGGGGCTGCGGACGATTGAAAATGGCAATTTAAAAGGCACTAAAGGGCTCGAAGGTAAAATTCGGGCTTTTGCTCCCGGCGCCGAGGCTCGCCTGAAGGCTGCCGCCACTCAAATGCAGCAGACGATTGAGCAGGGGAATGCGGGCCAATTTGCCGGGGCTGAGAGCAGTTCCGACATGGCGGGCAGGTTGCTGCGCCAAGCCGAGCAAGCAGCGCAGCGTGCGCGGGATTCAGGGCAGGACCGGGGGCGCAGGCGCCGGGTCAATGGAGATAATTACTATGGCCAATCCATCGTTGGGGGTGATGTTGAGATCAAGCGAGAGTACGAAGTGGACCGAAAATATCGCGAGGATATCCTCGATGAAGTCTCTCGCTCGCGGGTGGATGATGATGACAAGATTCTCCTTGACCGATATACTCGGGAGGTCGTTCGCTGACGTAGAAATTTATGCGCGGATTCGTTATTGATCCGTCGACTTGAGGGTGGCGGCTTTGGACTTGCACATGGCCCAGGAAAAATTGACCCGCGCAATCCACTCACATGCGCAAGAGGGTTTGAAGGCGCGGCAGGTCGCACGGCGACTTGAGGCACTCCTTCCCGTCCGCCTGAAGGACATCGAACTTCGCTTTCGGCAAAATCAGAAGAACCAAATCGATGCTCGCGCTCCAGTGGCAGGTGCTCAGAGGAGAGCCTTGTGCGATAAAGCCTATCTGGATTTTATTCAAGAATACACCGACATCCATGGCGATGCGATCGCCCGCAGGATCCAGTACGAAACCCACCTGATGTTGTTTGAGGCACGGCGGAGCCTGAGGAAGGCTGCCCGGTCGTCTTGACACATCACATCAGATATTTCGACCTTTAGGAGAGTTGTCCATGTCTATCGCTAATTTTATTTTTGCAGTGCTGGCACTTTCTGTTTTTGGTTTCTTTGGATTCAATATCGTCAAGCTCTGGCGATGGTTTCACCTTGGTACCGCTGCCGAGGAAACCCGGACGGATAATCTACCGCAGAGGATTCTCGGTGTTGTCGTTGGGGGTTTTCTTCAGCCGCGCATGTTCCGTGAATTTATTCCGGGCTTCATGCATGCAATCATCTTTTGGGGTTTCGTGACGGTTACCATTGGTACCGCCGAGACAGTGCTGCATGGGATTTATGCTCCCTTCAGTTTTCAGTGGCTCCTGGGCGGGGGAGACGCCTACCACATCTATTTGTTGACGCAAGACATCGCGAATTTTGCTGTGGTCGTTGCGATTGTCTGGGCCATCAGCCGCCGTCTGTTTTTTATGCCACCGAGGCTGGCTAGTCTGGGCCGGGATTCGAAGGTCGACGGGTTGATTGTGTTAGGCGCAATTTTGGGCCTTGTTTCCACTTCCTTGATTTACATGGGTGGAAAAACCTTTCTCCCGGTACAGGCGGGTGGACTTCCTGCGGAAGCCCTTCCCATGTCGCACGTGTTTGGAAGTGGAATCGGTGGTTTATTTGGCGTCTCGAGCTTGACGGGATGGGAGTCTTTTTCAAACGGATTCTGGTGGTTTCACGTCGGCATCCTGTTCGCCTTTACTTCCTTCATTCCATATTCCAAGCATCAGCACTTTGTGTGGGTCTGGCCAAATATATTTTTCCGTTCGCTGAAGCCGCGCGGAAGGTTGCGCCCCATGGAATTCAAAGATGACGCCGAATCATTTGGCGTTGGCAAGGTCCAGGATTTTTCATGGAAGCAACTCCTTGATGGTTACACGTGCGTCGAGTGTGGTCGTTGTTCTTCGCAGTGCCCCGCCACCAATACGGGCAAGCCGCTTGATCCGCGCATGATCATCAAGCACCTCAAAAGTGCCGTGACCGAAGCGGCAACCTTACCGCCGGAAAAACAGCGTTCCCTTATTGATGGCGTCGTCACCCGTGATGAGCTTTGGAGTTGCACGACCTGCGGTGCATGCATGGAAGCCTGTCCGCTCTTTATCGAACACATTCCGGCGATTGTCGACATGCGCCGGTACATGACCCTCACCGAAGGTCAATTCCCGCCGGAGCTCGCTAACACGTTCAAAAATCTTGAGAATAATGCATCGCCTTGGGCGATGAATCCTTCGACGCGTGCTGACTGGTCCAAGGGGCTCGGCGTTTCAACGATGGCCGAAAAAAGCGATGTGGAATACTTGTTCTGGGTTGGTTGTGCTGGTTCGTATGACGAGCGCTACAAGAAGGTCTCTCGTTCCATTGTTAAAATCATGCAAACTGCCGGCGTCAGTTTTTCGATCCTCGGGACCGAGGAAAAATGCAATGGTGACACCGCGCGTCGTTTGGGTAATGAATACCTGGCCAATGCCGCGATCGAAGAAAATGTCGGTACGATGAAGAAATACAGCGTAAAGAAGGTGGTGACTGGTTGTCCCCATTGTTTCAACACCATCAAGAACGAATATCCTGACTTTGGATTCAAGGCCGACGTTGTGCATCACTCGGAACTGATCACGGATCTGGTCAAGACGGGAAAGATCAAACCATCGGCGGTGCCTGCGGAGTCAGACATCACCTATCACGATTCATGCTATCTGGGACGCCACAATGACGTGTATGAGAGTCCGCGTCAGGTTCTCGAGGCTGTTCCAACCGTAAAACTGACGGAGATGCCCCGCAGCCGCGAGCAAGGATTTTGTTGTGGCGCTGGTGGCGGTCGCATGTGGATGGAAGAGCATATCGGGACGCGGATCAACAATAACCGCGCCGCGGAAGCGATCGCAACTGGTGCGAAAACCGTGGCCGTTGCATGTCCGTTCTGCATGACCATGCTGACCGATGGCGTCAAGGCCAATGGTAAGGCAGATGAAGTTACGGTCAAGGATATTTCTGAAATCATCGCCGACTCGATCTGATTTTTAGATTCATTTTTTTGGGGGAACTCACGGATGAGGTTCGCTGTTAAATCGTACCGGACAACCGCAGGTGCCGCTGCGCTTGGGGTTTTTTCTTTATCTATTTTTCTTTCTATTTTTCTTGCTTTGCCTTCTTTTGCAGCGTCTGGTTTTGAGTCTTCCTTCAAGGTCGTGAAGCAGCCCAATGGCCTTGATCTCGTTATGGTGCCGTCCTCCAAGGTGCCTTTGGCCACCATCGTGCTGGCGGCAAAAGCGGGCTCGATGACTGAAACGCAAGAGATAAACGGGCTGACCCACCTGTGGGAGCACATGTTCTTCAAGGGAAACAAGAGGCTTCCCGATCAAGAGGCCTTTATGAACCGGGTGCGTGAACTTGGAATCGTCTTCAACGGCGACACCTCGGCCGAGGTTGTGCGTTATTACTTCACGTTGCCTTCAGCGTTTCTGGATGAGGGGCTTCAGTTCATGGCAGATGCCATCGCAACGCCCTTGCTGGAACAAAAAGAGATGGAGAAAGAGCGCCGTGTTGTCCTTGATGAATACGACCGCGACGCGTCATCGCCATCATTTGACCGTTATAATCTTGTGCGAAAGTTGTCCTATGGTGCGGACGAATACCGCAGAAATCCCCTCGGCGTCAGGAAGGTCATTGAAACGGCCACCAGAGAGCAATTGCTGCGGATAAAAGCTGAAGTTTTCGCGCCAGCAAATTGCGCCCTTCTTGTTGGCGGCGATTTCGATCCTCTCACGCTGCCATCCATGGTTCAAAAGCATTTTGGTGCGTGGGAAAATCCTCCGGGATGGAAACCTGTTTCTCGTCCCACCTTGACGGGCGCCGCGAAATCTTCGGATTTCGTCATGACCCGGCCTGATGTGGAGAATGCAGACATTCAGCTAACCTTTGCTGGTCCACGGGCCCAGATAGAGCGAAGCGATACTTACCCTGCAGATATCCTTGGCCGCATGCTCGGTCACAGAAACGGGCGTTTCTACAAGAAATTCATCGATTCAGGGCTGACGTTTTCTGCGGGGGGTGGGTACTACACGCAAGGTGACGCGGGTGATTTCTCGATCTCTGCGACAACCAAACCGGAGAAGGCGCAAGAGGCCCGTGAACTTCTCCTGGCTGAAATCCCAGAATGGCGCAGGCCTGGTTATTTCACCCGTGATCAGTTTGAAGATGCCAAACGTGGTTTTCAGATTGAGCGCAAATTTGATCTCAATAAAATCTCAGAACACACAAAATCGTTGGCGTTCTGGTGGGCGGTCACCGGGCTCGATTACTACAACGATTATCTGACCAAACTGCAGGCGGTAAAAATGAGTGACGTGCAAGCGTTTGTGTCCCGCTGGCTGATCAAAAAACCGGTCGTCAGTTCGACTTTCATGTCCCCGGCCGCCGCGGGCAAGGTGGGTCTGAAAGACAATGCGGAGGGTCTGAAATGAAAACCAGAAGTCACTTGTCGTCTTTGATTTTGCGCGGATTAGTTGTGGCGGCTTCGGCCGCTCCTTTTGCCCCGGCCCACGCAGCAAATAATGTAAATCTGGTGAAGCCAGAGTCGGTTGCGGCACAGAAGAAGGCGACGAAAAAAGTTGTCCTTGATTCAGGTGTGACCGTCATTCTGCGTCGCGTTCCAGATTCCGGAATTTCTACCATTTCCGTTGGTTTTTCTGAGGGGTCGGCGAATCAGCCAGCAGGACGTAAAGTCCTCAATGATTGGGCGATGTCCAGCATGGGACGTGCTGCAAAAGGTTATTCAAAAGAGAAACTCAATAAATTAACCGAGCGTTACTCCATCGGCATCGGATGCGGCGGCGGTGTTGAATTTTCACAGTGTTCGATGACTGCGCTTTCCTCGTACTGGGGACAAGCGTTTCCAGCTTTTGTTGCTGTGGTCATGAATCCTGTCTTTGACGCTGTTGATGTGAAGTTGCAGAAGGATCGGATGGAAGCCTCCTTCAAAGGAATGTCAGAGGATCCAGGGGCGTGGTCAAATGATGTCGTGAATCGTGTTTATTACCCGGCGGGACACCCGTACCGATTGCTGCGCGATGAGGCGCTTGGTGAGCTGGCTGCCTTGGGCCGTGATGATGTGGTTGCTTACCACAAGTCTCTGTTGGCAGGTCCGCCACCAGTCATTGTTGTCGTGTCAGATCTGCCGGACGAAAAGGTTTTGGCGGATGTAAAAAAAGTCTTCGGTAACTGGTCTGGAAAAAAGCGCGATGCTGTCGCAGTGACGGCTCCGTCTTTTGATTCTTCAAACGCGTTTGCGATGGAGGAGCGGGATATACCGACTGCCTACATCAAGATAAAGTTTCCGGCCATTGGGGCTGCTGCAAAGGATTCCACAGCATCGCGCCTTGTTTTCGAAATGCTTAGTGAGGAGCTGTGGGACGAGGTTCGGACTAGAAAGTCACTTTCATACGGGGTTGGCGCAGGGCAAATCCAGTACAGGGTCGGCATTGGGGCGATTTCAGTTTCGACCTCAAAGCCCCAGGAAACCATGGATGCGATCGCCGCCGTCATTCAGCGATTGAAAACCAAACGGTTTTCGCAGGTCGAAGTGGACCGTTTCAAGGTGGTCTTCAGCACATCCTATTTCATGACCCAGGAAACCCACGGCGGCATCGCCGGGGCTCTGCTGTCGACTTTCAATTACTACGGGACAACCGACCGCCTCTACGAGATGCCGGCAGATTTGGAGCGCGTTACTGCTGAGGATATCCAAAGGATTGCGAACGATATTTTCAAACAGATGCGAATCGGTGTGGTGTACGCGAAAGGGAAGTTCAACCCGGCTTGGGCGACTGCCTTTAACGACAGAGTGAAGTGACGGCTGCCCGGATGTCATCCGTGTGGGTGAGCCGGGCATCTTTCGGGATTTGACGCTTGGCCAATCCGTTCAAGACTTTTCCTGGGCCAATTTCTACAAAATCCACGCAGCCAGCAGCAACGGCTGTCTCCAGGGTCTGGGTCCACAAGACGCTGTGATCAATTTGACCGATCAGGTGTTGGATCTGGTAAGGGGATTCGACTTTTCCGGTGCGGTTTGCAATCACCTTTTCTTTGGAATTGCACAGCGGTGTGTCGCGGAGCAAAGGCTCCATGGCTTCCCGGGCTTTCGTCATCAACGATGAATGGAACGGAGCACTGACCGGCAGCATGACGCAGCGGGCTTTTTCCGTTTCCAGGGCTTTTACAAGATCTTCGACAGCGGCCTTGTGGCCTGCGATCACGAGCTGCTGCGGGCTGTTGAAATTAACGACTTCGACAACGCTGCCCGGACGTGATGCTTTTTCGGCCCGGGACAGCAATGTTTCTGGTGCGACGCCCATGATCGCCGCCATGGCTCCCGTTCCGGCTGGAACAGCGGCTTGCATGGCTTCTCCGCGGCGGCGAACCAGGAAAGCAGCCCGGTTAAGGGCAAGTTTTCCGGAGGCCACGAGGGCCGAGTATTCGCCCAGGCTGTGCCCTGCAAACCAGTCGGCGTGAAACCCGGCTTCTCTTTCCAGAACGCGCCACATCGCCGCACTGACCGTCAGGATGCATGGCTGTGTGTTTGCCGTGAGTTTGAGCTCGTCCTCTGGCCCATCCAGGCAAAGCTTGCGGATGTTGATGCCGGTGGCATCTTCCGCCTCTTCAAAGGAGATGCGGGACTCGGGGAATTCAGAAAGCAATTGCCGCCCCATACCGACGTATTGAGACCCCTGTCCGGGAAACATAGCCAGAGTGGTAGCGGCATTGCGAGTCGACATGGTTGGTCGAATCAGGATTCGGCAGTGAATTCAGAATTGCTGGCGGATACTTTCGCCGGCAAAACAGCCTTGCCCTTGTGGTGCCCACAGTCTTCACAGACCGAGTGGGGCTTTTTTACGTGCCCGCAGTTCGAGCACACTGACATGCCAGCTGGCGTCAGGTGGTGATGTGAGCGGCGCATGTTGCGCTTGGAGCTGGATGTACGAAACTTTGGTGTTGGCATGGGACCATTTCCCTGTGTCTGGATTTCACGAAACTAGCCGTGAAACGTGGAACGTGAAACAAGCGCTCATCTTCTAGTCCCAACCTTAGGTCAGGTCAATCCTTAACTTGTGAGAATCGCCGTCCGTCAACCTCGCCGGCGGATGAGCCAGGCGACGAAAACAGCCGCGACCGCAGTCAGGGTCGCAAAAATAGCTAAAATCCAGGGGTTCCCCGTCGGGTGCGTGCGAAGCGAGCCAGGGTGGTGCCCCCTCTGAATCCGGTGGTGACGATCCTGCCGGTGACCACGGTGCGCTTGATTCGGTCCTGGCTTGAGTCGATTTGGGCTGGGGCGGGTTGGTGGCGCACTTTGCAGGCTGAGCTCTTCTGCCCGTTTGGCCCAGCGCGACTTCCTCGGTGATTCAGAAAGGGGTGCGTTCCGGTCGCCGCTGGATGCGAAAATCTCATCGATTTCAATGAGTTCTTGCTGTACCGCCGATCCCTCGGCTGCCGCAAAATCGCCCGTGGAAAGGGCGCCTTTTCGCAACTGCTCCCGAATTTCGGCCGCAGTGAAGGTGCCCAGTGCTTCTCCGCGCCGGTAAACGGTCCATCGCTTCGCAGTTGGTGACATGGCCCTTCCTTTAAGTTAGGTTATGCAGCCTATGAAACTAACGGTCAAGGATCTCAAAAAAGAAGTAACCGTCCGGATTCACGGTGACGAACCGTGGCTGGACGCGATCCATTCTTCGTTTTCCCTTGAAGAAGACGATACGTGCGCGCCCGGGATTGATGACAAACCGCGGCGTTTAAAAGGCGAATTATCACTGCACACTGAATTGTCCGGATGTGTCATCGTCCGTGGCCGGATTGAGTACGAACCCCTTGTCCCTTGCAGCCGCTGCGACCTCTCCGTTCCGGTGGACCTGAGCCAGGACGTCGACGCGCTGTTCAAGCCGTCCCCCCGGGCCAGGGACGATCGCCGGGAGATTGCCTTGTCGTCCGATGACCTTGAGGACCGCCACATTCTGGACGGGAAAATCGATGTCGAGGAATTGCTGAATGACTTGGTTCAGACGGCCGTGCCAGCCCAAAGCTGCCAGCCGGAACCAGGGTCGGATCGTTGCCTTTATTGCAAAGCCGACTTGTCCGCCCCGAGGGTGTTCTCCAGCGGCGGCAGCGATGTCGTCGATGAACCCGTGTCTCCCTTCGCAAAACTGGCCGAATTAAAGAACAAAAAGTAGTTTTCCTGCTTGTCAATCGAACGCCGCCCAAGTACGTTACAGCGGCTTTTAAAGGGTATTGGCGTGGTGCTTTTACCCGTTACGCGGACTGTCTCATCGAAGGTGTCCCTCTTTTTTGTTCCACCGGAATTTAATGACGGCGGCTTGAAAGGGTTGGGATGTTGGGATGGTCGAGGACTAACCTTCGAAAAAGGAATGTGAAATGTCAGTTACTGTGAACATGAGAGAGCTACTTGAAGCGGGCGTCCACTACGGCCACCAGGCTCGTCGTTGGAACCCAAAAATGAAGCCGTACATCTTCGGCGAGCGCAACGGCATCCACATCATCGACCTTCAGAAGACCGTGAAGCTGTTCCAGAACGCTTGCGACTTTCTTGAGAAGACCACTGCCCGGGGCGGCCACGTGCTTTTCGTTGGAACGAAACGCATGGCGCGCGACCTTGTCGCGACCGAATCCCGCCGTTCAGGAATGTATTTCGTCAACCACCGCTGGCTCGGCGGGACTCTGACCAACTTTGCCACGATTCGTCAAAGCATCCACCGTTTGAAGCGGATCGAGAAGATGGCGCAGGACGGTACGTTCGACAAATTGCCGAAAAAAGAAGTCCTTGGACTTCAGAATGAGCGTGAGAAGCTCGAGCGCAACATCGGTGGAATCAAAGACATGCCGGGCATGCCGCGCGCTATTTTCATCGTTGACGCCCACAAGGAAACGATCGCCCTTCTGGAAGCCCGCCGTTTGGGTATTCCGGTGGTCGCAATTGCCGATACGAATGCTGATCCGGATTTCGTGGACTACGTCATCCCAGGCAACGACGACAGCATCAGTTCCCTGAAGGTTTTCATCGCGACTGCGGCCGAGGCTTGCCTCGCCGGGAAGTTGAAGTCCAAGGACAAGACTGAAGTTGCCGACAAGGGCGACGGCGTGAGTGAAGGAAAGTTCTTCGACGATCATGGCAACGCTGTGGCAGTCGAGAAACGCAAGCCGTCCAAGAAGAACTAAACCGCAGCGCTTCAAGCCTGCGTTAATTTGAACCGATTCAATACGGGAAACGACTCCGATGAGCATCACTGCATCACAAGTCAAGGAACTGCGCGAGAAAACCGGCGTTGGCATGATGGAGTGCAAAAAGGCACTCGAAGAAAACTCCGGTGATATTGAGAAGGCGATTCTGTGGCTTCGCGAACGGGGCATGTCCCGCGCAGCGAAAAAGGCAGACCGCGTTGCTGCGGAAGGTCTCGTGGAAGTGTTTGTGAACGACGACCAGAACGCTGGCGTTGTTTTGGAAATCAATTGCGAAACCGATTTCGTCAGCAAAAATGATGATTTCCGTAAATTTGCTCGCGAATGTGCCGTGAGTGCCCTCAAGAACAACTTCAATTCGGCTGACGCTTTGCTCTCTTCCAAGATGGCAACTGGCGCAACCGTGAAGGACACCTTGACGGAAATGATCGCCAAGATTGGCGAGAACATGAACGTGCGCCGTTGCTCAGTCTTGAAGGCTCCGAACGGTGTTGTTGCCGGTTACGTCCACATGGGCGGAAAGATCGGGACATTGGTCGCCCTCGAAGGTGGAACCAAAAATGACGCGCTCGTGACCCTGGGCAAGGATATCGCCATGCATGTTGCGGCGGCAGCCCCCCGCTACTTGAACAGCGCCGAGGTTGATACCGTGGAACTCGAGCAAGAGCGTGTCTTGGCACGCAAGAAGTTGCTTGAAGAGAAAAAGCCGGAAGCCATGATTGAGAAAATCCTTGAAGGCCAGATGAAGAAGTTCTTCAAGGAAGTTTGTCTTGTGGAACAGGCTTTTGTGAAAGATCCTGAAATCAGCGTCGGCACATTGGTGCAAAAACAGGGCGGCGGCGCGTCCTTGGTGAAGTTCGTTCGTTATCACCTCGGTGAAGGCATCGAGAAGAAGGAAACGGATTTTGCATCGGAAGTTGCGGCCCAGCTGCAACAATAGGTTGCCTCAGTCTTTAAAAAGGCGGATTCTCTTTAAATGAGAATCTGCCTTTTTTTTTCGGAGAATCAGGAAAATGAAACCGGAATTCAAGCGCATCATGCTGAAAGTCTCTGGCGAGATGCTCGGCGGCAAACAGGGGTTTGGCATCGACGGCGATGCGATTGAAGTCATCGCGAACGAAATTTCTCTGGTTCGGCAGATGGGCGTTGAAGTCGCCGTTGTGATCGGTGGCGGGAACATTTTTCGCGGGAGCATCGCTTCCAAATGGGGCATGGACCGTGCCTCGGCCGACTACATGGGCATGCTTGCCACCGTAATCAACGGTTTGGCACTGCAGGCGATTCTTGAAAATAAATTTCAGCAGCAGACCCGCGTCATGACGGCAATCACCATGACCGAACTTGCGGAACCTTACATCCGGCGGCGCGCCATCAAGCACCTTGAGAGCGGCCGCGTGGTGATCTTTGCCGGTGGTACTGGCAATCCGCTATTTACGACCGATACTGCAGCGAGCCTGCGCGCGCGGGAAATCGGGGCCGAGATCATCATGAAGGCCACGAAGGTGGATGGCATTTACGACAGTGATCCAGCAAAAAATCCAAATGCAAAGAAGTTTGAGAGCCTGACTTACCTTGATGTCATTCAGAAAAAACTGGACGTCATGGATGCGACAGCCGTCACCATGTGTATGGAGGCAGGATTGCCGATTCTGGTATTCAAGATGGGCGATCCCGGGTGCGTTCAAAGGGCCGTCGCGGGCGTCAAGATGGGAACCGTTGTGCGCTGAGGCGCATGAATTGCAAAAGAAAAATAAGCACGTAAGGAGTGAATAGCATGTCAGCCGATGTGATCAACCACTGCAAACAAGCCATGGAAAAGCGGATCAAGGGTTTTGAGAACGAACTCAAACTGGTCCGCACCGGTCGCGCTTCCATCACGATCTTGGACCCGGTCCGCCTGGACTATTACGGCACGCCGACTCCACTCAACCAGGTCGCGACCCTTACCACGCCGGACGCCCGGACCATTGTTATCGCCCCCTTTGAAAAGCGCCTGATCCAAGACATTGAGAAGGCAATCATGATTGCCGATGTTGGGGTGCAGCCCACGAACGACGGCAATGTCGTCCGCCTTCCCTTTCCAGCCCTCACCGAGGAACGGCGCAAGGACATCGCCAAGAGCCTCAAGAAAATGGCGGAAGAATCCCGAGTTGGAATCCGCAACATTCGTCGCGATGTGAATGAGGACATCAAGACCAAGGAAAAGAATAAAGAGTTGAACGAAGACGACAGCCGCAAGCTGCAGGCTGATGTTCAAAAAATGACGGACCAGTTCATCAAGCAAGTTGATGACAAACTGGCCGCCAAAGAAAAAGAAGTGATGACGATTTGAATGTCAGAGCTCTTGAGCCGGTGCATTGAGCGGGGCAAGTCCCCGCTTTTTTATGCGCTCAACGAGGGTCGTCCGGTTCAGCCCCAGAAGTTTCGCCGCCTGGTTCTTGTTGTGGCTCGTCCGGTCAAGGGCCTGCATGATCATTGAATTCTCAAGGTCCTCAATGAACCGGATCAGATCGATCCCGTCTTTGGGGAGTTCTCCAAAACTTCCTGGGATGATCGCTGCCGGCGTTTCGACCGGCCGGACAGCCAGCGGTATGGTCGCATTTGCGACCACAGTGGGAACAGCGCTCGGAATGACACAGGCTGGAGCCGCATGGGTTAATTCTGGGGGAAGGTCTTCAAGGGTGATCTCGCCCCCGCCCTTCAAAACCACCAGCCGCTCAATCATGTTTTGTAATTGGCGCACATTGCCAGGCCACCCAAAGGCACAAAGGGTTTGCATGGCGTCTGGTCCAAGGGTCGTGCTCGCGTCGTAGCCGTGCATCCGGACGGCTAGATCCAGAAAATGCTCCAGCAGCTCCGCGATGTCCTCGGCTCGTTCGCGCAAGGCCGGCAGGGCAACAGGCAAAACGTTCAATCGATAGAACAGGTCCAGCCTGAACGTCCCGGCCTTCACTGCTTTTTCCAGGTCCAAGTTGGTCGCCGCGACGATTCTGACGTCTGCTTCACGGATCTCATTGCCGCCCAGTGGCGTGAACTTCCGTTCCTGAAGGACCCTCAGCAGTTTGGCTTGCAGGGCCAGAGGCATATCCCCGATCTCATCCAGGAACAGCGTCCCGCCCGAAGCCGCATCAAAGCGTCCCATCCTGCGGCGGTCGGCACCGGTGAAAGCGCCTTTTTCGTGACCAAAGAGTTCGGATTCAAGCAGGTTTTCCGGAATGGCCGAGCAATTGATGGCGACAAAGGGTCTGGCCGACCGGCTGGAGAGGCGGTGGATGGCCGAGGCAATCAGCTCTTTCCCGGTTCCAGATTCACCGGAGATCAGGACGGCGCTCTCCGAGTGCGATATTTTGGCAACCGTCTCCAGTGCCTTTAGCATCGTCGGGCTACGGCCGATGATCTCAGGAAAAAGTTCCTGCCAGTCCCCGTATTGAAGTCCAGCCCGTCCTTTGCTCCGGAAGAGCATGGACTGGGCTCGGCAAGAATCCTCTCCTGGTCGGCGAATCTCAGGGGTATTCATACGGTAGAACTGCCTCCAAAAACGCGTGAGGATACAACGGCCCATTCGACCGGAAGGTGGCTTCTTTGGTTCAGCCCAGTCCTTCGCAGCCTTCCCGGGGAAGACG